>JADJRW010000024.1 GCA_016712025.1 Flavobacteriales bacterium | reverse complement strand
ATCGCGCAAGCGAAGAAGAAGGGCATCACCACCGTGGTGGATGGCGCGCAGGCGGCACCGCATCTGAACGTCGATGTGCAGGACCTCGGCTGCGACCTCTATGCCTTCAGCGGACACAAGGCCTACGGTCCGACCGGCTCGGGCGCGCTCTACGGCCGCGAGGAGTTGCTTGAGCGCATGCCCCCCTGGCAAGGCGGCGGCGACGATCGATGCCGTCACCTCGAGAAGAGCACCTAGGCGAAGCTGCCCTTCAAGTTCGAGGCGGGCACGCCGCACATCGCGGGCATCATCGGCCTGGGCGAGGCCATCCGCTGGATGGAGGACTACGACCAGGCTGCCATGGCCGCGCACGAGCGCAACCTGCTCGAACACGCGACCAAGTTGCTCGCCATCGATGGCCTGCGCATCATCGGAACCGCCAAACAGAAAGTGGGGGTAATCAGCTTCGTGATCGAAGGTGTTCACCACTACGACCTCGGCACCTTGCTCGACCAGCAAGGCATCGCCGTGCGCACGGGCCACCACTGCACCCAGCCGCTGATGGAGCGCTTCGGCGTGAGCGGAACGACGCGGGCGAGCTTCGCGTGTTTCAATACGATCGCGGAGGTGGATGCGATGGTGGCTGGGGTGAAGAAAGGAGTGAAGATGTTGCGATGACCGCCACCATGACCATCGCCCAAGCCCAACAAGAAGTGGTGGACGAGTTCGCACTCTTCAACGACTGGCAGGACCGCTACGAGCACCTGATCGAGTTGGGCAAGGATCTGCCGCTGATCGCGCCGGAGAAGAAGACCGAGGAGAACATCGTGCGCGGCTGTCAATCGCGCGTGTGGCTCAACGCTGAGCACAAGAACGGTCTCGTCCATTTCACTGCCGACAGCGACGCGATGATCACCAAGGGTCTCATCGCCCTGCTCGTGCGCGTGCTGAACGACCGCACGCCCAAGAGATCCTGGACACACCGCTCACCTTCATCGATACCATCGGCCTGCGCGAGCATGATGGACCAGATGAAACGCTTGCCCTCCCTGCTCCTCCAGAACCGCCCGACGCAACGGGACGGTGGCGATGCTGGACCAGATGGGAATTTTGGCGTCCGCTGCGTCCTCGCCTATTCCTCCAGATCATGACGTCCGAGGAGAAGAAACAACTGGAGGAGAGCATCATCAATGCGCTCAAGGCCATCTATGACCCGGAGATCCCCGTGGACATCTACGAGCTGGGGCTGATCTACGACGTGGTGATCCGCGACGATGCCAGCGTGTACATCAAGATGACCTTGACCAGTCCGGCGTGCCCGGTGGCGGGAACCCTGCCCGGTGAAGTGGAGCAGAAGGTGGCCGGTGTGCAAGGCGTGAGCAGCGCCAAGGTGGAGATCACCTTCGAGCCTGCTTGGGACAGGACGATGATGAGCGAGGCGGCGCAATTGGAGCTTGGGTTCATGTAAGCCCTCCCGAATACTCGGGAGGGCGCCTGCGGCGGGGCTTCGGTACATTCGATGCATCCAACAACGGCCCCTATGATCCCACGCTACGCTCTCTTCGCAACTCGCTCGCATTCAAGGCGAACGACGTAGACATCGACATGTCGCCCGCGGACCTCACCTTGAACGGCACCTTTGTGGCGCAGGGGCAGTTGCTGCTGGTGAACGGCGAGAGCGGCGCGGCGGAGATCTACGCCATCGATGAAGGGACGAACCTGGTGATCGATACACTGGTCGCAGGCTTCGGTGACAGTCATGTGGTCGGTGGTTCGTACCACCCACAACGCGGCACCTTCTTCCTCGTGCAAGACAATGTGCCCGGCGGTTTCGAGGAGAACCGCGTCGCTGAGATCGACGCGACCACGGGCGATACGCTTTACACGTTCTCTGTGCAACCCTATTTCGATGTGAACTATGGCGACCTCGACATCTCGCCCGTATCGGGCAACCTGTTCATCGTGAGCAGCTCGGACGATGGCATCGCGGAATTCACTGCGGACGGTGTTTTCATCACTGAGCATTTGCTCCCCGTAGGCGTAACGAACCTGAGCGGCATCGCATTGGACAACGATCTCCAGGGCGCATGGGTGTGCAACACGAGCGGCGGTGTTCAAACTGGCAACTTCCCGGTGGGCATGCCCGAGCCGCACAATAGCGATGCGAACGTGCTCTTCTCTCGAACCCCGCCCGGGAACGTGCGCAACTCACGTTGGAGGTCACGGAGGCATCCAGCTACCGGATCCTGCTTCGGGATATGGCCGGGCGCGCGGTGCGCGGGCTCTTCCAGGGCACGCTCCCAATGGGCAGACGGACCATCGATCTCGACCTGAGCCCTGATCGGCCCGGGCCTGTATACCGTCATGGTGGAAAGCGCCACCCGGACTTCGGCCCGCAAGCTCATGGTGACCCGCTAGGTCCCGCTGGGTTGACGGTACCTTTGCGGCGATGTCCGAGATCGTCAACAAGGTCGCTGCGAGCGGGATCATCACCCTCGACCTGGAGGAGTTCTACCCAACTGGGCGAACGCGTGGTCTTCGATCTGAAGCCGCTGCTGTGGCAGGAGATCGCCTTGAGGGAAGATGATCTGCGCGCCTTCGTGAAGGACCATGACTGGTCAGCCTACAAGGGCAAGTTCGTTTCGGTGCATTGCTCGGCGGATGCGATCATTCCGACCTGGGCCTACATGCTCGTTGCTACGCACCTTCAACCCTACGCGGCGTTCGTGACGCAAGGCGATACCGATCAGCTGGAGCGCGCGGTCTTCACCCGCTTCGTGCAACAGCTGGATGTCGAGCCTTACCGCAACACCCGCATCGTAGTGAAGGGATGCAATAAATTCCCCGTTCCCTTGAACGCTTACGTGGAACTGAGCGCGAAACTGCTACCCTTGGTGAAGAGCCTGATGTTCGGCGAGCCGTGCAGCACAGTTCCTCTTTACAAGGCGCCCAAGGCCTAAGTGTATTTTCGGGCGAATGCGTCTGGCTTCCACCTTCCTGATCCTCTTTTCGCTCACCTCCATTTGCAATGCGCAGACTGGTCGCCCGATGCTACCCGGGAAGACGAAGATGCCGCCGCGGAGCTTCCTTCAAGGGATGCCGACCACCAAGCCTATGGTGGAGCCAACTACCCTACCTGTAGCGAAGGATACGAGCACCGAGCAGTCCAGTGAGAACGGGTGGTACCTCAGTCCACACGGCACCATTCGGGTGTTGGTGCTCTTCGCTGAAGTGGTCTACGATAAGAACCCGGGCAAGGACCCACAGGCCGACGGAGCCGAGCATTGGCCAAAAGGACAATTGCCCCGGTGGAAGGACAACGTCTTCGATCCGCAGCAGCTCAAGGTCCCTAAGGCGCTGGTAACACGTTACTATCACGACATCAGCCTCGGGCGGTACGTCGTGCTCGGCGATTATATCGATCATCTGTTCACCCTGCGCGAGAGCGAGTACCCCACCGCAGCGAACGGCGGAAGCGCCAATGCCCTGGTGATCAAAGAGGCGAACAAGCTGCCCGCGTTCCGAACGGCCCATGGGCTCACACCCGCCGACTTCGATCTGTGGAAGGACGGCGCTGCGGTGGGAATGCCGAAAACACCCGGGGCCGACGATCCGCACAGCTACGATCATGTGATGGTGATCCTGCGCAACAGCAGCCTTACGCATGGCCAGGGCAGCACCGATCCCGGCAGCAGCGGGAAACTCTTCGGTTACGAAAGCGATACGCAGAGCCGCTTCGGGGGGATGAACGCCCTGCCCTTCGAGATCCTGAAGCACGAGTTCAACCACCTCCTCCTTGGCGGCAACAACTTCCACAGCGGCGGAGGCAACGCCGCCCAGTTCGACAGCTACTCGCTCAGTGTGCAAGGTGGATGGAGCATGATGGGCGCGTCCAGCAGCAGCCTGCTCACGTGCAGCGGTTGGGACCGCGACCGCCTAGGGTGGCAAGCCCCGAACGCACCCTTCCTCATCAATGCCCGAGACGCGGAAGAGAACCCCGTTAATGGAGACCTCGATCCCTTCGCTGGTGACACGGGGATCTTCCTGCTGGATGATTTCGTGACCAGTGGCGATGCCTTGCGCATCCGCATGCCCTTCCTGCCCGAAGGGGAGTATCAGCAATGGCTATGGGTGGAGAACCATCAGACCTATGCGCTGAACGGCTCACCGACGGATCGCTTCCATTGGGAGGACACCAACAACCCTTGCGTTGCGAAAGCACGACCCGGGCTTTACATGACGATGCAGATCGAGCGCGACATAAAGAGCGGAAGGGACCTTCGGCGGCAGCGCGGACTACCTCCGGCCTTTGACGGCCTGCGGGCACTACGACCTCGAACTTACGGACGACACCTTGCGCGGCACCTGCCCGTTCGGTGGCCAGACGATCGCCTTCCGGAGGGTCCGCGAGAACCCGCTCAGCGGCAACAGCGAGCAGGAGCTCGTGGTGTTCGATAGGAACCACGATGATGCCCTGGAGCGGGGCGAACATTTCGTGCCCAGCATACTGAAGGCCCCAGGCGGCGATGTTTCCACCAGCCCCCGCTTCTTCGGTCGGCCGGACCACGCCTTCAGCGCCGCGGGATCACGTGTGCTGAGCATGGCAACGAATCCTTCGTCGGCGAACATGCTCACGCTCACCGCAGGCGGAAAACGCGAGAAGAACAAGGGTGCCGCACCGGACAACCGCACGGTCTACCTCAATGGCCTTCGCGTGGAACTGTTGGAACAACGGAGCGATGGCCCGATCCGCCTCCGGGTGAGCACAGGTGACACGCGCATCAACAACGACGTCACCTGGTGCGCGGACAGTATCGTGCTACCACCCTTACGGGGACATGGTGGCCGTTCTTTGGTCATGTTCGCAGGCAAGCGGTTGCTCATCGACCGTTCGCTCACACCAACGCGCATGGCCCTGCAAGCCGAGGCGCAAGGGCGGCGCTACTTCTCCCCTCCCACACGCTTCACGATCTCCTCCGGTGCATCCGTGGTGTTCGAGCCCGGGAGTGAGCTGCGCCTGGAGACGGGCAGCACACTCCACTTGATGCCCGGCTCGGAGCTCATCCTCGACGCATCGGCAAAGTTGAACGTGGATGCCTCATCACGGATCATCGTGCATGGCAACGCGAAACTCGTTGCGAACGAGAAGACACTGGCGAAACTGGGGAAGAACGGACGGCTGCTGCGATCCGCGGACTAGGAGGCGTTGGGTTCGGGTGCGCTGATCCGCTGCGCCAGGCTGAGGATCACGGCGAACGGAAGCAACCACGAATCGCGGGCGAGGTAGCGGGCATCCACCACGCTCAACGTGGCGCACACCCATGCGCCCGTGGCGATCGCCAACAAGGAAAAAAGGACCAGCGTTCGCGCTTCGGCACTTTGCGGACCAGGTGATCGGTACACCAGCGACCAAGCCGCGGCGATCAGCGCCAAGAGCAATAACAACCGGTAGCTACGGTCCGGCCATCGCATATCGAGACCACCGCGTCCGCCGTTCTGCATGGAGCCGAGAAAATCGTCCAGTTCATGCGGAAGATGCGCTGCCAACATCCGGTAGGAAGGACTGTCCGGCGCCCGGTGCCACTCCGAAGCGGCTCCCGTACAGATCTCCCAAGCGCCCAATTGCTCCCAGGTGGAGGCCAAACTTCCGCGCACATGCCACCAGAGGAACCGTGGCTCCGTGAGGGATCCGCGCACGATGCGATCGTACTCCTCCCGCGTCGCTTCCCACCCCCCTTGCCTGGCCACCGGGCTACTCTCCCACCAGAGCAAGGCTTGACTGTGGGTCGGAAGGCTATCCATGTAGGAACAAATGCCAAAATGCTCCGTGGGGCAATGTTCCACCAGATACGGCCGGAGCATGCCCGTATCCAGCATGCGACCCATCAAGAAGACGTGGCTGGAACGGGAGATGTAGGCGGTGCCATCCACCATCTTGTTCGCCACGGCGAGACCTCCCCATCCGAGGACGATGGTCGCAACAAGCCAAAGAACACCTTGACGGATAGGGAGCAGCGGTGAGCGGCGGCTGATGAGCAATAGCACCATCCCGGCCAATGGAAGTATGAGGAGGTTGCTCAAATGCATCCAGCATGCCCCCGCGATCACGATGCTATCGATACCACGGAACCACGGTCCATGGTCATCCCGCAAGAGCAGGAACACGGCCAGTAGCCCGATACCGGTGAGGGTGTCCGGCGACAATTGGCCGACGTACCATCCCAAGCCTGTACTTGCGCTCAGGAGCATGCATGCGGCCAGCGTAGCGCGGCCAGCGGTGCCGGTGGGAAGCAACACGGAGGAAATACGCAGCATGTAGCTCGCACAGAGAACCGCTTGTGCGATCACCACTCCCCAGAGGGTCGTTCCACCAAAGCTGGTAGCACGTATGAACGGTCCGTACCAGTAGGGTCGATCGAAGGGTACGTAGCCTTCGAACGCGCTTCGCACGTAAGTGCCCGTGTCCGCATAAACGAGCGGGAAGCCATTGATGAGGATGGGAAGAAGGATGATCGCAGCACATGCGATCGTGATCACTACGCGCTGAAGGATCAACGATGGAAGCTTCATACGGGGTGGCGCATAATGGTCCTCGCCGGAGGTGCTTTCGTTCGGCGACCGCTCATGCATCGAAAGCGGTCGATGGGCACCGGGTCTTGCCCCTGCTTCAGTAAGCGCGCACGTTGCGACCCTCCATGTAGTTGATGAAAGCGCGCAGCACTACGCGACGACCACCGGGTGTGGGATAGTCGCCTGTGAAATACCAATCACCTGTGTGCGCAGGGCAGGCCGTGTGCAGCCCTTCGATGCTTTGGAACAGGATCCGCACTTCGGCGTTGATCGAAGGCGGCGTGAGCAACTCGGTGATCTTGGCATTGATCCGCTCGGCGGTGAAGGGCCGGTAGATATCCTTCACCACGTTCTCGATGGTGTGCATCGGCCGCTCCACTTGCACCAAACAACGATCGTACACATCGTCGATGATGTTCTCCTGCTTCGTTTCCTTCAGCAAAGCGATGGCCGCTTGGAAGGCCACAAGGTCCCCCAGCTTGGCCATGTCGATGCCGTAGCAATCGGGATAGCGGATCTGCGGTGCACTGCTGGCTACTACGATGCGTTTCGGCTCCAACCGGTCCAACATCCGCAGAATGCTCTGCTTGAGCGTGGTGCCTCGCACGATGCTATCGTCGATCACCACCAAGTTATCCACCCCAGGCCGCACACTGCCGTAGGTGATGTCGTAAACGTGGGCCACAAGATCATCGCGCGCGTCATCGGCGGTGATGAAGGTGCGCAATTTGGCATCCTTGATCGCCACCTTCTCCAGTCGCGGGCGCATGGCTAGTATGGCGCGCAGTGCGACCGGATCCGGTGCGGGACCCAGCTCCAAGATGCGGCGCTCCTTCACGCGGTCCAGTTCATCCTCAATGCCTTTCACCATCCCGAAGCAGGCCACCTCGGCGGTGTTCGGTATGAAGCTGAACACGGTGTTTTCCAGGTCGTGGTCGACCGCTTCCAATATGGCCGGGCAGAGCGAACGGCCGAGGGCGATCCGCTCACGGTAAACATCGCGGTCGCTGCCCAGGCTGAAGTAGATGCGCTCGAAACTGCACGCCTTTTTCTCCACCGGTTCACGAATCAGCTCTTCGCCATAGCTGCCATCCTTGCGGATGATCAACGCATGGCCGGGCGAGAGTTCGCGCACGTCCTCGGTGCGCAAGGCGAAAGCCGTCTGTATAGCAGGGCGTTCACTGGCCACTACCACCACCTCTTCATCCGCGTACCAGAACGCGGGCCGGATCCCGTTCGGATCGCGGAGCACAAAGGCATCGCCATGCCCCACCATACCTGCCAGCGCATAGCCACCATCAAAATCCACGGCGCTGTTCACCAGCACCTGGCGCAGGTCCATCTTCTCGCCGATCAGCGGCGTGATCTGCTTGTCGGCATAGCCCAATTGCCGGTGGATGTGGAGCTGACGATCGTTCTCCACGTCCAGGAAGTGGCCGATCTTCTCCAGCACCGTCATGGTATCGCTCCGCTCCTTGGGGTGCTGGCCGATGGAGACGAGCAGGTCGAAGAGCTCGTCCACGTTGGTCATGTTGAAGTTGCCGGCCACCACCAGATTGCGCGTGATGAAATTGTTCAGGCGCCGACGCGGATGGCAATTCTCCAAGCTATCGCGCCCGTAAGTGGCGTAGCGGAGGTGACCCATGAGCACCTCGCCAAGGAAGGGCACCTGCTCCTTCAGCCAAGCGGCGTCGTTATTGCGCTTCGGTTCCTGGCGCAGGACATCCTCATAGCCTTTCTGGATCTTTCCGAAGATCTTCTGGATGGCCTGCTTATCGGTGCTGCGCTCCCGGTCGATGTAGTTGAGCCCGGGGTGTGGATCCAGCTTGATGGTGGCCACCCCGGCACCGTCCTGCCCTCGATTGTGCTGCTTCTCCATAAGCAGGAACAGCTTCTGGAGCCCGTAGAACGGGGTGCCGTAGCGCTGGTGGTAGTGCTCCAGCGGTTTGCGCAGGCGGATCAGTGCTATGCCGCATTCGTGCTTGATCGCGTCGCTCATTGGGGGGCCACCGGAGCAGGAGGTTCAAGGACTTTCAGCCCCGCCGCTTCAGGGCGCGAAAATACGGCGCCATCCGGGCCGTTCCTCGTTCTGGCAGGTTGGGTACCCCTGCAAAGCAACTTGTTCCCAACTTGGGCTGTCTTCCCGCTGTAACTTGGCTTGCGTGTTCGTCCGTTCCCGCCTTCTTACCCTGCTCTTGGGTCTATGTTCCGCGTTGCTGGGTAGCAGCACCGATGGAGGCGTGACGTTTTCCACCAATCAAGGACAGTGGCCCGCCCAGGTGCTCTACCGGGCCATGGTGCCGGGTGGGGCACTTTTCGTGGAGCGCGATCGCCTCACGGTGGTGCTCACCTCCGGTGGAAGCGGGCACCACCATGGGCATGCTGATCATCGGGAAGTGAACGAGCCCTATCGGGCCCACGCCTATCAGGTGCTTTTCGAAGGCGGAAATGCCGCGACCTGGCGGGGTGAGCGCACCCTTGGGCACTACGAGAACTATTTCCTGGGGAACGATCCGGCGAAGTGGGCTTCCGGAGTGGCCGTGCATGGACAAGTACTTCTAAAGGACCTGTACCCCGGCATCGATCTGCGCATCGATGGCCGACATGGGGTCAAATACGACCTGCTCGTGGCCCCGGGCGCCGATCCCGCGAACATCCGCATGCGCTACATCGGCCAGGACGGCATGGAGGAAAAGGCCGGGACGATCATTGTGCGCACCTCTGCGGGTACGGTCACCGAAGAAGCTCCTTTGGCATACGGGCCCGGGGGTGAAGTAGCCTGCGACTTCGTGTTGGAAGGTGAGCGGCTCTGGTTCTCCCTTCCGGACGGATACGATCGGGACGAAGCACTTGTGATCGATCCGGTGCTGAGCTTCGCGAGTTATAGCGGAAGCACGGCGGACAACTTCGGGTTCACCGCCACTTATGATGGGGCCGGGCACCTGTACGGTGGCGGCATCGTGTTCGGCGTAGGCTATCCGGCCACGCTCGGTGTGCTCGATCCGAGCTTCAACGGGAACACCATCGATGTGGGCATCAGCAAATGGCTGCCCGATGGCACTAGCCTGGTCTGGAGCACTTACCTCGGCGGGGCCAACGGCAGCGAGAGCCCGCATAGTTTGGTGGTGAACGACAACGACGAACTTTTTGTCCTTGGTGCGACCGGAAGCAATGATTTCGCGGTAACGCCGGGATGCTACGATGCCTCATTCAACGGGGGAGCCACCATCGACGACAATAACTTCGGCTGGAACGGGGTAAGCGGCTACGGCTACAGCCACATGATCGGCACGGATATTTTCGTTGCGCACTTCAACGCTGCAGCCACTGCGCTTATCGGGTCAACCTATATCGGAGGATCCGGCAACGATGGGCTGAACAATGTGTTGATACTCGCGCACAATTACGGCGACCCGTTCCGTGGCGAGATCATTCTGGACGGGAGCGGAAACCCCGTTGTTGCCACAAGCACGGAAAGCAGCAACGCCCCTGTATCCGCGGGCGCGCCACAGCCCGGATACGGCGGCGTTCAGGATGCCTACGTGTTCAGGATGAACCCCGCCCTCACCGCACTGCCTTGGGCTACCTATTACGGAGGATCCCAGCGCGATAGCGGCTACGGACTGCAAATGGATTCCAGCGGGGAGATCTTCGTGACCGGCGGTACCATGAGCGTCGATCTACCACTTGCCGGTACCCCGTACCAAGCAACGCCCCCAGGTTCGGCCGACGGCTATCTGGCCCGCTTCAACGCGACCGGAACCGCGCTCCTGGGCGGCACTTTCATCGGCACAGGGAGCTACGACCAGTCGTACAAAGTGCAATTGAACCTTGCCGACGAGGTATTCGTGCTTGGGCAAACGAACGGGACGTTCCCGGTCTCTCCGGGGAAATACGCCAACACTGGCAGCGCACAGTTCATCCAGAAGTATGACCACACCCTGAGCGCATTGGAATGGAGCACTGTGATCGGCAACGGATCCGGAACCGAGGACCTGAGCCCGAGCGCATTCCTGGTGAGCGATTGTGGGCAGATCTACTTGAGTGGCTGGGCGGGCCTAACGGGAGGTTCGACCACAACGGGTTTCCCGACCACCACCGGTGCTTTCCAGACCACTACGGACGGCAGCGACTTCTATCTGATGGTGTTGGAGCCCGAGGCGATCGGGCTCAACTACGCCACCTACTTCGGCGGCGGTCTCAGTGCCGAGCATGTGGACGGCGGCACAAGCCGTTTCGACAAGAACGGGAACGTGTACCAGGCGGTGTGCGCCGGTTGCAACGGCGAAGATGATTTCCCCACCACCCCTGGCGCTTGGAGCAATACCAACAACAGCTTCAATTGCAACCTGGGTGTGTTCAAGTTCTCACTGGCACAAGCGCAGGCCATCATCGGCATCAACGGCCCCACCTATCTCTGCGATCCCGGAACGGCCCAGTTCATCAACCAGAGCGACGGGGGCAACCGTTTCGAGTGGGATTTCGGCGACGGCACTGGCAGTAACGATTTCGAACCCACGCACACTTATCCGGGTCCTGGGACCTACACGGTGACAATGATCCTCACCGACACCACGGGTTGCGCTCCGCCGGATACCGCCACGATGATCATCGAAGTGGTGGATCCGCTGGATGCGGCCGTGGATAGTGTACCCAACCTATGCCCTGGTGAGACCGTGCAATTGCAGGCCTCCGGCGGAACGAGCTATCTGTGGTTCCCAGGTACTGACCTGAGCAGCACCACCCTACCGGATCCTATCGCGAGCCCCCCTAGCAACATCACCTACTCGGTGGCCGTCACCGATCAATGCGGAACGGACACGGTGCAGGTTTCCATCGTGTTCAGCATCCCCACCGTGGTCGCCGGACCGGATACCGCGATGTGCGTAGGGGGCAGTGTGCCCCTCTCGTCCAGTGGTGGCACCGCCTATTTGTGGAGCCCTGCCAACTTCGTGAACGACCCTACCAGCGCCACGCCCGTGGCCTCACCGCCGGACACCACCTTGTTCTTCGTAGAGGTGACCACGGCAGCGGGTTGCACAGGAACGGACTCCGTGCTGGTGATCGTGCAGTTCGGACCACCGGATCCGGTGAGCAGCGACACGGCCGTGTGCGAAGGAGGATCGGTGCAGGTGAGCGTGAGCGGGGGCGACAACTACGCGTGGCAAGCGGGTCCAGGTATCAGCGATCCCGGCATCCCGGATCCCGTGATCACACCGCCGGGCGATACGGACTACATCGTGCTGGTGTCGAACACCTGCGGATCAACACCGGATACCATCACCGTTCTTGTGCTGACGGTGGAAGCCGATGCCTGGCCGGACACGCTCGTTTGTCCCAGCGATCCAGTGCCATTGAACGCCAGCGGCGGCACCATCTACAGTTGGACCCCACCGCAAGGACTGAACGATCCGACCAGCGCCACACCGATCGCGAGCGTTACCTCACCCACGTTTTTCCAAGTGATCGTATCCGATGCGATCGGGTGTAGTGATACGGCCGCGGTGTTCGTATCGCTCTACCCTGCACCCACGGTGCTTGCGAGCGCGGATCAGGAGATCGAGTACGGGGACTTCGCTACGCTCTACGCGATCGGCAATGGGGTGTTCACTTGGACCCCCGATCTCTATGTGGAGACCCTGAACGGCGCTTGGTTGATCGTCCAGCCGGAGGAGAGCACCACCTATACCGTACAACTCACCGATACCAATGGCTGCAAGGTGACCGATGCCGTTACGGTCGTTCTGGACGGAGCGCTCTATGTGCCCAACACCTTCACACCGAACGGCGACGGGATCAATGACGGGTTCTTCGCGTTGGGCAAGGAGATCACTGATTTCCGCTTGTCGGTCTTCAACCGGTGGGGCGAGCGGATCTTCGAAGCGGCCGCCTTGGAAGGGTTCTGGGACGGCACTTACAACGGCACTGAATCTCCGATCGACACCTACGTGTGGCGCGTGGATTATTCAGAGCGCAACGGCGATGACCATGTGCTCTTCGGGCACGTGAACCTCGTGCGGTAGCGTGGCCGAGGTCGCTTCGCGGAAGAAGCGGATCAGCCGAGGAACTTCTTACGCTCCATGCCCAACCATTGCAAGGCCGCACCGCTGAGCAACATCTCCTTGCGCCCCAGCTCCCAGGGCATGCTGTTGATGAGTTCACCGGGAACAAGCTCACCCAACGGGAAGGGATAGTCCGTACCCATCGCCACGCGCTCCACCCCGAAAAGTTCGACCACGCGCTGCAACATGGCTGGGTCGTGTACCAGCGCATCGATCCAGAAACGCCCGAGGTAGTCCTTCGGTGCCACGTTGTTGTCCACCGCGCAAAGATCCGGGCGTACTTCGAAACCGTGCTGGATGCGCCCCAGCGTAGCCGGGAAGGCCCCCCCTCCATGGGCGAAGGCCACGCGCAATTTCGGCAACCGCTCCAGCAGCCCGCTGAAGATCATTGAGGTAATGGCCAGAGTGGTCTCCGCAGGCATGCCCACCAACCAGCTCATCCAGTACTTCTGCATACGCTCCTTGCCCAGCATATCCCACGGATGCACGAACACGGCCATGTCGAGCCGCTCGCAGGCCTGAAAAATGGAGAAGAGTTGTGGATCGCCCAGGTTCACCCCTTCCACATGGGTGCCGATCTGAACACCGACCAGCCCGATACGCTTGCACCGCTCCAACTCCAGGATCGCCAGCTCCGCATCTTGCATGGGCACAGTGCCCAAACCCACGAATCGTTGCGGCCAGCGATGCACGATACCCGCGATATGGTCGTTGAGAAAAACAGCGAGTTCGAGCGTATCCTTCGGTTTCGCCCAGTAGCTGAACATAACGGGCACCGTGCTCAGCACCTGCACGCGCACGCGGTGCTGGTCGCATTCCGCCAAGCGCACTTCCGGATCCCAGCAGTTGGCCTGCACTTCGCGGAAGAACTTGTCGTCCATCATCATCCGCGCGCAACCGGGACGATGGTGGTCCAGGTGGATGAACCCCTTGTAGCCGAAGCGCGCACCGAAATCCGGGATACGCTCCGGAAGGATGTGCGTATGTATATCTATCGCGAGCAGCTCGGACATCGTGCGACGATCACACGAAGCGCTTGTCCACTTCCATCACATGTCCGCAGCTCTTGCATGTGCGGAGCTCCTCATTGGAATAGAATTCCTTGAAACGCGGCAAGAAGTCCTTCTCGATGTTGTGCAGCACGAAACGGTATTCGTGCAGCTTGTGATTGCACTGCTCGCAGTACCACTGCAAGCCATCCTCCAGCTCGCGATCGTCGCGTCGACACTCGATCACCAAGCCCACAGTGCCAGCGCCACGACGGGGCTGATGGGGAACGCGGGAAGGCAGCAGGAACATTTCGCCTTCTTTGATCGGGATCGTCACGGCCTTCCCATCCTCTTGGATACCCACTTCGATGTCGCCTTCGATCTGAAAGAAGATCTCTTCGGTTTCGTTCCAATGGTAATCCTTGCGCGCGTTCGGGCCTCCTACCACCATCACGATATAATCCCCCGCTTCGACGTACAGGTTCTTATTGCCAATGGGCGGCTTCAACAGTTCGCGGTTGTCCGCGATCCACTGCTTCAGGTTGAACGGACGACGAACGGGCATGGCGCGGTTGGCATTGGTCCGCCGAAAGGTAGGATGCGCGCACGGTCATCCATCGCTTGGCCTAAGGGGCGGGTATGCTACTTGGCGCGTTTCTCCACCCGGCCGGCCGCCAGCAAAAGCGCTCCGTTGGTGCGCTGCATGTTCATGGTCCACTCCTGATCCTGCGCGAAGGTCTGGGTCTTCGTATCGAAGCGTACCCGGGCGAAAGGGAAATCGAGTTCATCCGTATCCACCCCTTGGTACTTGTCAGACGCGAGAAGGCTGATGTCCATCATCAGGGGCTCGAACATGAGGTCGTCCATCTGGAGCGGGAACGACGTATCCACCAGGATCCGCTTCGGCACGAACCCTGTCTTGTGGAACTCCAAGCTGTACTCTCCGTTCAGCGCGAGTTCAGCTCGGAACTTGCCGCTTTTGTCGGTGGTGACGGTCGAGATCCGCTCGTTCGCGCGGTAGGTGATCACCTCGCATCCCTCCAGCTTGTTCTCCCCATCGGTGATGCGGCCCATAACCGGCAACGAGGCCTCTTGGTGGTAGTCCTGGGCGTTTACCAGCGTGCTACCAGCAAGAGCGAAGGAGCACATGAACAGGAAGCGGGTTTCCATGGGAAGGGGGATCGGATCCCGCCTTCTACGCCACGATCGATCGGTAGGTTATCGCGTCCCTAACGCACCACGCGCGCCACCGCGGAATTCCCTTCGTGGGATCGGATCCGCACTACGTAGGCGGCATGGGCCAACCCATCCGGCCACGCGATCATGCATCGGCCCATCGGACCGGTTACGACACTTTGCCGCAGCACAGGTCGTCCCAACGCATCATGCACCCAAAGCTCGGCCTGCCCACCGGTCGCCGGGCCCGTGATCACCAGATGATCGGCCGTGGAACGCAGATCCCAGCCGGTCGCCAGGCCTTCGTGCAGCCCAGTGCAGAGGTCCACGAAAAGCTCGAAATAGGTGTCGCTCAATTCCAAACAAAGTCCATCGGACTCCACATCCCGGATCGAAATGCCTCCCACGAAATTCAACAGGCTGCCGTCGTAGCTGATCCCGTGGATGCGGAAAGCTCCATCGCGCAGCGTATCCGCATCGATGTACCCGGCGGGTATCTCCGCTATGACGTTGTCGCCATCATCGGTAAGGACCAGGATGTTGCTCCCGATGCCTTGACTGTAGTGGACAAAGGTGAAAGGGTCCGGCACGCCATCCTTGCAGATGGTGGCGGTGGTATCGCCCAGATCGCTCTTCACCACGTCGCCGTCGCAGATCAACGGGGGGTCCTCCGCGCTCAAGCAGAGTGAGTACGTTCCTGGCGAACCGAAGTCGGCGTTGGTGAACACGCGGATCAGGTAATCCGTATTGGGAACCGTGGGGACCGTGTACTCGAACAGGGGCCACACACCGCACACAAGCGATGTTCCGAAACATGTGTCGATCACCTCCACCCCCCAATCGGTTATAGTACCCGGTTGCAGCGCGATGAACACTTCGCTATGGTCCTCACTATTGAAGGTGTACCAGAGATCGAAGTAGTTGAGACCATCCCCGTCGCACAGGGGAAAATCCCCGTCCCAAGTGGCGAGGCTGTTATCGCATGCAACGCCCAGCAGCGGGCATTCCAGCAAGCCGTTCACCGGGAGCACCTGGGGATAGGCGCAGGTATCATTGGTAGGTGCTTGGGCGCGTATCGTGCCGCAAAGGAGCAGCAGGCAGGAGAGTAGGGTAGCGTTCCGGATCATGGGCTGTGGACTGGAACCGGCCAAGATAGCATCCGGCGGCCAAGCAGCCTCCGATACAGAGCGAGCGGGCCGAAAGGGCCCGCTCGCTCTGTATCGATCCCGGTACGGTCCTCAGCGAACCACCACCCGTTTCTCCCAGCGCCCGCTTGAGCCGATCACCTCGAGCGTATAGACTCCCGGAGCCACCTGGCCGCGCAGTGACAGGGTATGCGAGGCACCAGCACCGATCGTGCTGCGCTCATTGTATACCGTCCGGCCCACCATGTCCAGAAGGGTTATGCGCACCGGGCCTCCAGCAGCCACATTCGTCAGTGTGAGCCCTCCATCTGTGGGGTTCGGGAACACCTGCCACCCTGCTGCGCTGAGCGGCTGGATGGAGGTCGGGAAGTTGGCTGTCGCGCAAATGGCGAAATCGCCGCCCGCGCCGAACTCCGTGTTGGAATACACGCGCACGATGTAGTCGGTGTTCGGGTCGACAGCGATCACAGCCGGGGCCAACGGATCCGCTTCGCAATACACCTCCGAGCCACCGCAGCCCAAACTCACCACCAGCGCCCAGCTCGGCATGGTACCGGGATCCAGATTGAGGGTGACCGATGCGTTGGAGCCGGAGTTGAAGGTGTACCACACATCCTGGTAGGTGCCCGAAGCGGTCTCGCAGGTGGGATCACCAGCATCCTGGGTAGCCGTGAACGTGCTGCCCGCCAGCGAATTGGCGGGGCAATCGGTCAACAGGTTCAAGGGCAATTGGGTCGCATTGGCACAATCATCGTTCGTGGGTGCCGGGGGGCACGCGGTGGCCGTGATCGTGATCTGATAATCCCCCGTTGATGCAGAACCGAACAGGCCCACAGGCATGTAGTAGGTGCCGGCCGGCACGATCCCAAAGGTCACCTCGTAGTTGCCATCTCCGCAACTGGGGTCGAAGCCGCTGAACGTTTGGACGGCGTCCGCCGGGCAGCCGGTGGAGAAGAAACCGTATACCTCATCGAACGGCAAAGCGTTCAAATTCAACGAGCCACAATATGAGATCACCAAGTTGGTGCATTCCACAGTGGTGAACGCGTGCCATACTTTGGGAACGCCATCGTCGAGCGTTGAGTTGGAAGCAGCGTCAAGCAATTCTGTTGCCCCGACAGTCGTCCCTGAAAAACTAAGAGGCGTCCCCACCAGCAAGTTCTCTGGAAGAACATCCGCGCAAAAATCGTTCGGTGGTGCGGAACCGGGAGTGATGACGCAAACGCTGACCTGGGTCGTAGGCGCTTGACCGCTCGACCAATCGTAAACCCGGAAGTAGTAGGTGTTGCCCACCGTAAGTCCTGTAGCTTCGATCGATTCCCCCGTTCCTGCAAGGTTGTCATTCGCACAAGCCAATGCGATCAGATTCTGGCAATCCCCCTCGTAGAGGTCTATCACGGCATTGTAGGAGCTGCTGGGCTCAACGACGATGGTCTGTTCTGCGGAGGCCGCCACGAAGGAGAACCAAACATCATCGTTCGCATCTCCGGTAAAGCCGTTGCAAAGCGTTCCGGGCAGGGACTGGGTCGCACCAGCGACTTCTGAGACGACCGGGACGCAGACAACGTCGGGGACCAGAGCCGTGGCCCCGATGCAATCATCGTTCGCTGGCGGCAGTGTGGTACAAGCGTTACCCGTGAAGTGGACCGTGTATGGGCCTGCTGAAGAACCAGCGATCCCTGCAACAGGGAAATAGTAAGTGCCCGCCGGCAGGTTGAAGAACTGGAGCGTCCAGTTCAGATCCCCACAATCAACGAAGTTCGACGATGAGTTGCTCACCAGGTTCGTGATCGGGCAACCGATGATGAGGTAGGGGATGCATTCTGAAAAGACCGGATTCGTGCCACATAGGTCAATGGTCACATCGAGGCATTGGGTCGTGGTGAAAGCTTCCCATACCTCACCACCTGCACCAAGGTCATCCGTCGCTCCGCTGCTGTCACCGGTCCGCGTCACCGTGGCCCCTGCGGCCAAAGGTTCGATCACGGCCCCAGTGCATATGTCGTTCGGCGGCTGCGCCATGGCGAGCATCGGAAAGGCGATGGCCATGAACGCGGTGGCTCTTGCGCTGCTGTTAAGTAGGAGGTTCATGACGGTAAGTTGATGGGTGATTCGGAGGACGGACTAACGCACCATGAAACGCTGACCGACGGTGGCGCCGGAACCTACGGCCCGCAACGTATAGGATCCAGGGCGGAGCCATGGCAAGTGCAGTTCATGCGTGCGAGCGGCGGTGTTGGTCGATCGCTCACGATGGAGCATCCGGCCGGTAACGTCCACTACCTCCAACCATTCCGTGCCAGGATCGAGGCCCAGAACCGTGAGGTCGCCATTGCTGGGGTTCGGGAAGATCGTGAAGGAAGGCCGCTCAGCAGAAGCCAAGCCCGTGCTCAAGCAGCTTGTGGCGATCAACTCCAGGTTATAAGGACCCGCAGCATTGTTAATGGGATCGTAAAGCACCGGCACGTAGTAGGTGCCTGCTTCCAACTGGTAGTAGTTATAGGTCACGTTCCCATCGCCGCAGGCGGTGTCGTTCGATGTGCTGATGTTCACCCGTACGGTATCGCCAGGGCAGCTGGTGGCCAAGAAAGCGAAAGTGTTGTCCCAGGTGGGCGATAGACCACAATAGGAAAGTGATACTTCCGCGCAGGTATCCGTCACAAAGGCATGCCACACAACCGGGGCGAAGCTGATGCCCATGCCGGGGATCCAATCATCCGTGAAAGTGGCATTGGTGTTATCGCCTGAAAGGATCAACGTGTCCCCAACGTTCAAGCTCTCAATATCGACGTCAGCGCACAGATCATTGGGGGGTACGTATCCAGCGCAAGGGTTGGAGGTCACCGCGATGGAATAAGGCCCAACGGCATTGCTGCCCGGATCGAGCAACACGGGAAGGTAGTAAGTGCCCGCCGGTAATTCGTTGTAGTAGAAGGTCGGGTTCCCATCCCCGCAATCGACATAGTTGAAATCGTCACAAAGCACCCGCACCGTGTCGCCAGGGCAGGTGAGTGGGAGGAAGCCGAACGCATTGCCCCATGCCGGGGTCATTCCGCAATAAGTCACGATCAGATCATTACAAGCATCTGTGGTGAAGGCGTGCCAGACCACCGGTGAGTTGCTGAACCCGAATCCCGGAAGCCAGTCTCCGTCAAGGGTGGCCCCGGTGTTATCCCCGGTAAAGATCAACGTAGCATTGGTGGCCAGTGCCTCAGGTACCACATCCGCACAATCGTCGTTCGGTGGCACACCGCCGGAACATGCAGCGGCGCTCACCGTCAAGGTGTACGGTCCAATGGCGTCGTTAACGGCATCGAGCTGCACGGGGATGTAGTAAGTGCCCGCAGGAACATCATTGTAGATGTAGGTCAAGTTGCCATCGCCGCAATCCGAGACATTGAACGTGCTGAAGAAGATAAGCACGGAATCACCCGGGCAGTTCGGGCTCAGGAAGCCCAGCGCGTTGGTCCATACCGGGCTCTGACCACAGTAGCCAACAGTGACATCGGAACATGTCGTGGTCGTGATCGCATGCCAAACAACGTAGGCCCCGTAGAACGTCGTACTATCGAGAAAGTCGGTCTCATAGGTCGCGTAAGTATTGTCCCCAATGAAGGTCAGCGTGTCGTTCACCGCCAACACTTCGGGGATCACATTCGCACAGTCATCGTTCGGAGGCGGCACCCCAACGCAAGCGACCGCCGAAACGGAGATCGAATACGGACCGATGGCATCATTGCCCGCGTCGAGCATTACGGGGATGTAATAAGTACCTGCAGCAACGTTGCTGAAATGGAAGGTGGGGTTACCATCCCCGCACTCGGTGTAGTTGCAATCGTCGCAGAGCACTCTGTTGGTGTCACCTGGGCAGGTCCGTGGGAGGAATCCGAGGGCATTGTTCCAGGAAGGGTTCAATCCACAATAGCTCACCACCAGATCATTGCAACCATCCGTGGTTATAGCGTGCCAGACACACTGTGCCGTGCTGAAGCCGAAACCAGGGATCCAATCACCCTCATGGGTCGCGTTCGTATTGTCACCACTGAAGACCAGCGTAGCTCCCGATGCCAGCGCCTCAGGCACAACGGTCGAACAACTGTCGTTGGGTGGTGGCACAATGGTCTGACATGCGGTGGCGGTGACGTTGATCGCGTACGGACCTCCACCGCCCGGTGGCATGTAGACCGGGAAATAGTAGGTGCCCGCAGGTACATTATTGAACTGCGCAGTGGCATTGCCATCGCCGCACGCCGAGCCGTTCACGAAGTCGGCCGGTAGATATTGGTTGTCCGCAGGGCAGGTGGTGAACAACGCGTTCCAGATATCGTTCGACCCGAAAACGGTGGGCGATCCGCAATAGTCGATCGTGATATTGGTGCAGGAATCCGTGGTGAAGACATGCCAGAAGTTGGCCGTACCGGCGGCGGCCGTGCCGGGCAGGGCATCGCCAATGGCGGTGGCGGTGCTATTGTCCCCGGTCCAGAGCAGTGGTGTGCCAGCCTCTAATACATCAGGCACGGCTTGCGAACAATCGTCCACGCCCTGGGCCGAAGCGAGGGGCGCGGAGAGGGACCAAAGGGCGAGGGTGAGGAGCGCGACACGCGCCGTAGCGGAACGAAGGATCATATCGAGAGGTTCAGGTGGTTGCTCGTTGAGATCCACAAAGATGGTCGCGCCATGTTACCTCAGCAGGCGATCTCGATGAAGGGTTATCAACGGTCTGCTGTCATCTCGGACAGGACGACCGGATACCTTTGCCCACCGACCGTTCCCCCGTATGCCCCTCGATCCAACCTCCCAGTTCTTGTCCGGCGAACGCGCCCTCGTGTGCGGCGCCAGCCAAGGCATTGGCCGTGCCACAGCACATGCGCTGGCAGGGCAGGGTTCGATGGTCACCTTGCTGGCCCGAACGGAGAAGGCACTCGCGCAGGTACTCGCGTCCTTGCCCGGGAGCGGTCACTCGATCATAGCGGTGGATCTCGCTGATACGACCGCGCTCAGGCTGGCGGTCACGGATCATCTGCGCGCGCACGGCCCATTCAGCATCCTGGTGAACAACGCGGGGGGGCCTGCGCCAGGTGCGGCGCATCAGGCCGAATTGGCCGCCTTCGAGCACGCTTTCCGCCTCCACTTGCTGGCCTTCCAAACCCTGGTGCTCGCGGTGGTGCCTGGCATGAAAGCAGTACGGCACGGGCGCATCATCAATGTGATCCGAAGATATAGCGCACGCGATCACTTTCCTTGCAGGGCCGCATGCCGCCTATGTCAATGGTATCAACCTGCCGGTGGACGGCGGGCGCACCGGCTGCTTGTGATCATGCCGGTTCCCGTGCCGCAAGGCGGAAACCTTGGCCGTGTATGTTGATTATCTCCACCTCCGGGTCGTCCTTCAAGTACTTGCGCAATTTGGCGATGTAGACGTCCATGCTTCGCCCGTTGAAGTAGTTGTCATCCCCCCATATCTCGCGCAGGGCATGGCTTCGTGCCAACAGGCCGTTGCGATGCAGGCAGAGCAACCGCAGCAGTTCCGATTCCTTGGTAGTGAGCTTCCTTTCCGCCCCCTCGCGCATCAGCAACTGTTTCCGCAGATCGAAGGCATACGTGCCCAGTGCATAATGTTGGGGCTGGTCCTGCACGCCCATGGGTCCCTTGGCCCGCTTCAACACGGCTTGCACGCGTAACACCAGTTCTTCCATACTGAAAGGCTTGGTGAGGTAATCGTCCGCACCGCTCTGGAAACCCTGGATGGTGTCCTGTTTCATGCTTTTCGCGGTGAGGAAGATGATGGGCACCTGCTGATCCTTCAAGCGGATCTCGCGGGCGAGGGTGAAGCCGTCCTTTACCGGCATCATCACATCCAGCAGGAGCAGATCGAAGGCGCCCTGGGCATAGGCCTTGAGCCCTTCCGCACCATCGTTGCGAAGCTCCACATCGAAGCCCTTCACGCGCAGGTACTCCGCGAGCAGGGTGCCCAGGTTGGGGTCATCCTCGACCAGCAGCAGCTTGAAGTGTGTGTCCATGTTCGAAGGGTATCGTGATAGTGAAGGTGCTTCCGTTGCCCGGGGTGCTTTCCACGCTGATGCGTCCATGATGTCGCTCCACCACGGCGCGCACATAGCTCAACCCGAGCCCGAAGCCTTTCACGTTATGGATGTTACCGGTGGGCACGCGATAGAGCTTGTCGAAGATCCTGCGGTGTTCCGCGCGTGGGATCCCGATCCCATTGTCGCGCACGGAGACGGAGAGACCGGCCGCGTCGCTTCGGGTGGACACCACGATGCGCGGTTCCTGGGCGGAATACTTGATGGCGTTGTCCAGCAGGTTGTGCAACACGTTCGTCAAATGGATGCGGTCGCCTTGCACATGCGAAAGGTCCGCGTGCAGGTCCAGATCGATGCGGCCGTTGCGGCGCGAGGCTTGGATCTGGATGCTCCGCACCACGTCGTGCAGCACCGCATGCAGGTCGAGGTCCACCGGTTTGATGTGCATCTGCCCGCTTTCCAGCACCGCGCTTTGCAGCACGTTCTCCACAAGCACGCCCAGGCGCTTGTTCTCGTCGCGGATCATGTTCACGAACGTCTTGGTCTGTTGTTCGGTGCGCGGCATACCGGGATCGGACAACGCCTCGCAGGCCAAGGCGATCGTGCTGATCGGGGTCTTCAGTTCATGGGTCAGGTTGTTCACCAGATCGTTCTTGATATCGCTGATGCGCTTCTGACGATGGATGGTGCGCATGGTGATAACGAAGGCGAGCACTATTACGAGCAGGAAGGCGGCCGACATGGCTAGCAGCGGGCGCATGCTGCGCCATACATGGCGCTGTTGGCCGGGTACTATTACATGCAGATGTGTAGCCGAGGCCTCTGGATCATTGCGGAAGAGACGTACACGATGGGGTGAGTGGGCCAGACCACTTGTGTCGAGCGCCTCGACCTGGGATAGCAGCCAGACCCGGCCGTCCGGATCGAAGACGCCATGTACGTGGGCCTGGTCTATCCCGCGCGCGCGCAGCTCTTCCGTAATGAGCGAGTCCAGCAATCTCGGATCGATGCGCTCCACCACAGGCTGCGCAGCGCCGGCGGTCAGGATGCCGCGCAGCATTTCCGCGATCAGGTCGTCCTGGGTGGCGGGTGCAGGGCCCGTAGGCAATGTGTCCACCGCCGCACGGTCGATGCGGTCCAGCAACTCCTTGCCGCTCTCGTGGCCCCGCAGGTGGACCAGCGCATCGAGCCGTTCCATCCGATCGCTCACCGCGAGCAAGGCATTGTCCACGCTCTGCGCGAACTGCACGTCCTTCAACAGCATGGTATCATTGATCCACCGCACCTGGATGATGACCAGGCCCACGAGCGCGAGGGTGATCGCCACGCTCAGGCCCATGATGGAGCGTTCGTTCACCCGACGAAAATATCCAGGCCCCTCGCGGGGCTTAGCGGGTTAACGTTCTTTAACTGCCGTTGGCGGTGCATTAACGATCCACGCGGTGGGGCCAGTCTACGTTCGCATCGTCCAAACCACCGTCGCCATGATCATCCACGTCTTTCTGCTCAGCGCCCTTCTCTTCCAGGACGGGATCGCCAGCGCGGATCAAACGGGACCCGAGACTACGCGCCCCCAGCGCGGCACCGCAGTACAACCCAATGGTGACGACCTGCTGCGGGCCACTCCTTTCCGCTATACCAAGAAACCCAAGAGCACCACATACGCACCTGCCGCACCGATCGGTGGTGCCATCGAATTCAAAAGGCTGGTCAGCGAGTAGGTTCGTTCAATGACAGCGCAACAAGGGGCTGGGAGGCTCTCACACTGTGAGGGCCTTTCGGCTTTTCGGTCAGGGCCTGTTGAATCGCAAGCCTACCTTTCGACCGTCTTCTTCCATGGAACAAGCGCTCAATTATATCGGGGGCGAATTCGTAGTCGCGCGGGGCAAGGGGCGGCTTGACGTCTACGCACCCGCCACCGGATCTGTGTTCGCGCAAATACCGGACAGCGATGAGAGCGATGTGAACGATGCGGTCGTCGCGGCGCAAGGTGCCTTGGCCACCTGGCAGGCTCTGGGGCGCGAGGGCCGCAGCCATATGATGTTGCGATCGCGGCCCGTGTGGAGCGCGACGTGGACCGCTTCGCCGAAGCCGAATCACAAGACAACGGGAAGCCCGTTCATCTGGCCCACGAGGTGGACATCCCGCGCGCGGTGGCCAACCTTCGCTTCTTCGCTACGGCGATCCTTCACCAACAAAGTGAAGCGCACCTGACCGATGGCCTGGCGGTGAACTACACCGACCGGCAACCTATCGGTGTTGCCGGTTGCATCAGCCCATGGAACCTGCCGCTGTATTTGTTCACTTGGAAAGTGGCGCCAGCCCTTGCCGCCGGTTGCACGGTAGTGGCCAAGCCTTCGGAGGTTACCCCATGGACCGCCTACCTGTTGTCAAGGGTGTGCGCGGAGGAAGGCCTTCCGCCGGGGGTGCTGAACATCGTTCATGGCCTTGGCCCCAAGGTGGGCGCGGCGATGAGCGCGCATCCGGACATCCCTGCGATCTCCTTCACCGGAGGCACACGCACTGGCGCCGAGATCGCGCGGACGGCGGCACCTTTGTTCAAGAAACTCAGTTTGGAACTGGGGGGCAAGAATCCGGTGATCGTGTTCGATGATTGCGACTTCGAGGCGATGCTCACCACTACCGTGCGCTCCTCGTTCCGCAACCAAGGGCAGATCTGCCTCTGTGGTTCGCGGATCCTGGTGCAGCGCGGATCGTACGATCGTTTCCGCGCTGCCTTCGTGGAACGTACGAAGGCGCTTCACGTAGGCGACCCGAAAGACCCCGGCAGCGATCTCGGCGCCCTGGTTTCCAAAGCGCATCTGGAAAAAGTGCTCGGGCATGTAGAGATCGCCAAGAGCGAGGGTGGACGCATATTGTGCGGTGGTGACCAAGTGCATTTGGAAGGCGCGCTTTCCGGCGGATGGTACATGCGCCCCACGGTGATCGAAGGTCTTGGACCGCAGTGCCGCACCAACCAGGAAGAGATCTTCGGACCAGTGGTCACGCTGCAACCCTTCGATACCGAAGCGGAGGCACTGACACTTGCGAACAGCACCCCTTACGGACTCGCCGCCGTGATCTGGACCAAGGACCTACAACGTGCCCACCGGGTGGCGCGCGGCGTGCAGAGCGGCATCGTGTGGGTGAATTGCTGGATGCTGCGGGACCTGCGCACTCCTTTCGGCGGAGTAAAGCAGAGCGGCGTGGGACGCGAAGGCGGTTGGGAAGCGCTGCGCTTCTTCACCGAGGCGAAGAACGTGTGCGTGCGGCTTTGAACGGACCCTTCCGATCCGTCTTCATCCCATTGGTGAAGAACCAGCCGAAACGGCGGTCGAACCATACCTCGAAGCGATCGGTCCAGGTGAAAAGCAGGTAGAGCAGACGGTCCATGTGTAGTGAACAACTGCGTTCGCCGATCGGAAATTGTGTGGCGCTCGCGGATCGACCCGCACGGGCATCACACGGCGATCTCCAAGGTGAACAGTACCTCCCCACTCTCTCTTGGTACCAGCTGCGCTTCTAGCGGGCCATGTGCCCGATAGGCGAGTTCCAGCAAACCCAGGCTCCTATCCGCTTCATGTGTGCGCAGGTCGTGGCGGTAACGTGCCTGCCTAGTGCGGGCATCCATGGCGTTCAACGCCATTACCTGATCCATAATGCCCGAAGCGGGTGCAGCAGGCAGAGGCCGGGCCATGAAGAGCCGATAACCGGCTCCGTCCCGAGAGAGTGCCAACAACACAGGAGCGGGTCCAAAGTCGGCCAGATCATCTACGAGCTGGGTGGCCGCCAATAGTGCCGATCGTCGTGCCGCAGCCTTCTCCGGACGATCGTCCAGATCCTCATGTACCAGCGTAATGATCGCTTCCAACATGGCCGGAAAGGGTTGGCCTACATAAGCCAAGAGCACATCCTCGGCCATGACCAGATCCAAAAGGGGCAGTTCAGTATGCGGCCCGTCGCTTTGCGGGGTCTCACCGAGGTCCACCTCCAATCCGAGGCGGTGCGATCCGTTCGCGAGCGCGTAAAGCTGGTGCCGTATGGGATGCCCGCTGCGGCGCGCCATCTCGATCAGGCCGAGGCCAGCTCCACCTTTCGCTGAAGCGGTGTTCGCTCGCAGACCTTGCAGGAACATCTCCTTAAGCTGATCCTTGTCTTTGCCGTTCAGGCGCGATAGTGCTTTCGTGAGTTCGGGCAGGTCTTGCTCCAACAAGGGGTTGAAGGCGACCACTTGCTGGGAACGTGCGGACGCACGCAGCAGGAACATGCTCCGGTCGGCTTCACCATGATGCCCATCGCGTACCCGATGCCGAACGATGTTCTGATAGGCCTCGACCATGATGAAGGCCAACTTGGTACGGTGCGCACGAGATAGCCCCAAGTGGTCCGCCAAGGCCTCTCCCATCCCGATCAATCGGGCGGTATGGCCGTCATGGAACGCCCCACTGTAGAGGAAAGAAGGACCCTCTCCTGCCAAGGCTTGGAAAAGGCTATGAGCGCGTGGTGCCTTCATCCGGCCGGGCCGGCCAAATATAGAAGGCTGTCCCCGTGCCAGGCCGGGCCGGGCACTTACTTTGCCACGCGATGAGGAAGGCGAACGAGGCGACCCTGGAGAGCGCGCGGTTGTTCATCCGTCGCCATTTCAGCAAAGCGATACCCCCGGAATTCGTCTTCCACGACCTGGACCACACGCTCTCCGTAACACGCACGGCACTGGAGATCGGCCGTGCGATGAAGCTATCGGTCCGCGACCTGCTGCTCCTGGAGATAGCGGCGCTTTTCCACGATGCGGGGTACGCGCAGGCCTATGCGGGCCACGAAAAAGAGAGCGCGCGGATCGCGCGTGGGTTCCTGCGTCAAGCCAAATTCGCAACACGGGACCGTGAGCGGGTGAGCGCGACGATCAACAGCACGCGCCTTGGTGCCACCCCGCGCGGAATACTACAGCGCGTATTGCGCGATGCCGATTCGGCCAAGGCCGGCCAGGTGGATTTCGAGGCGCGTGCGGAACGGCTGCGTATCGAACTACAGTTGGTGCATGGCAAGGCGATCAAGAAAACGGATTGGTCGCACGAGAACCTGGCGTACCTCACCGCGCACCAGTTCCACACCGCCTACGCCCGGAGCCGTTTCGGGCCGCAGAAGGCGATCAACCTCAAACGGCCCAAGTTGCGCGTGGGCGGCCAGTTGAAGAACGAGAAGGTGCCCAAGCCGGGGAAGTGGCCTTTGTTCGATCGCGATCTGAGCTGGCTTTCGTTCAACGACCGGGTATTGCAGGAAGCCCAGGACGAGCATGTGCCGTTGTTGGAGCGCATCAAGTTCCTGGCCATCTACTCCAGCAACCTCGATGAGTTCTACCGAGTGCGCGTGGCCTCCCTGCGGTCGCTCGTGAAGTTGGGGAAGCACGACCGCACAGCATTGGGCATCACCCCGGACCGGCTGGTGGCACGGATCAACGCGAAAGCGCTAGGACAGCTGCAGGAATTCGGCGCGCTCTATCGCGGCAAATTGCTGCCGGCCCTGGCACGGCAAGGCATCCGTATCATCAACGAGACACAATTGTCCGCGAAACAGGAGGCCTTCGCGAAGGAGTTCTACCACGAACGGGTGGAACCGTTGTTGACCACGGCCACGATGCGTCCGGGCAATGCCCTCTTCGTGGAGGATCGGCGTCTGTACTTGGTCTGCGCCTGCGACCCAAGGGCTCGCGCAAGGAGAAACGCGTGGTGGTGAACGTACCCAGCGAGGAACTGGGGCGGTTCGTGCAACTCCCTTCGGCCCGAGGCCGCAACGAACTCATGTTCCTGGATGACGTGCTCCGCCTTTGCCTGCACCGCACGTTCAAAGGCCACCGCATGATCTCCGTGCATGCCATCAAACTCTCGCGCGATGCTGATCTCTACTTAGAGGAGGAGTTCACAGGCAAGGTGGTGGACAAGGTGCGCAAGAGCCTGCGTAAGCGGCAGACGGGGATGCCCTCCCGTTTCCTGTTCGACCAGGCCATGCCGAAGCCCCTGCTGAAAGCGATCATCGCCTTCCTCGGCCTGCGTCCGCCGGACGTAGTGCCCGGTGGGCGATATCACAACTTCAGCGATCTGCTCAATTTGCCGGTGAAGGAACGTCCCGATCTGCGGGACAAGCCATTGGCCATGGTACCGCATCCCGGCTTGACCGGGCGGAAGGACCTGTTCCGAGCGGTCTCGGACAGCGACCAATTGCTTCACTTCCCTTACCACGATTTCGGCCTGTTGGTGCGGTGGCTCCAGCAGGCCGCGAAGGATAGGGCGGTGCGCTCGATCGCCATCACCCTCTACCGGGTGGCGTATGGATCGTTGATCTGCCAAGCCCTGCTGGAAGCCTTGCGCAACGGCAAGCAGATCACGGTGTTCGTGGAAGTGCAAGCACGTTTCGATGAACGCTCCAACCTTTACTGGGGCGAGGCCCTGGAGAAGGCGGGAGCCAAAGTGCTTTACAGCTATGAGGGGCTCAAAGTGCATGGCAAACTGTGCCTTGTTCAACGTTCGGAGGGCGGTCGGCTGCGGCGCTACGCCTACCTAGGCACTGGGAACTTCAACGAACGCACAGCCCAGGTGTATTCTGACGTGGGGCTGCTTACCGCCCAGGCGGCGATCACGCGCGAGGTGCAGGAGGTGTTCTCCTATTTGATGGACCGGCGCCATGTGCCCGCGTTGCGCCATCTGCTGATGGCCCCGATCGATCTACGCAGCAGATTGGAGGAAATGATCGACCGCGAGATCGAGCAGGCCTTGAAGGGGCGTCCGGCGCGCATCGTCTTCAAGCTCAACAGTCTGGAGGACACCAGCATGATCCACAAGCTCTATGACGCCAGCCGGGCCGGGGTGGAGGTGCAACTCATTCTGCGCGGCATCTGTTGCCTGGTGCCTGGTCTTCCGAACGTGAGCGACCGCGTGCGGGCCATCAGTATCGTGGACCGCTACTTGGAACACGCCCGCGTGTACCTGTTCCATGACCGGGGCCGTATGACCACCTATCTCGCCAGTGCGGACCTGATGGAGCGCAATCTCGACCGCCGTGTGGAGACGCCTTTCCGCTGGAGGATGAAGAGTTGCGTGCCCAAGTGCATCGCTTTCTGGACCTGCAATGGCGGGACCGTGTCAAGGCCAGGTCGATCGACGCGGACCAGCGGAACGCCTACGTTCCGCGCGAGAAAGAGGAGGCGGCCATACATAGCAAGCTCGCCTTCCATGCCTACCTGATGGGTCTGCACCGTCGCCAGAGATCCGCGAGCAAGGGGCGGTCGGCGAAGCGCTAGCGGGCTCAGCCCGGTAACTTGGACGGCACCACCAGCAGCGGCACCCGGGCGCTGCGTAGCACCTGTTCCGTATGGCTTCCCCACAGGCTGTCCGTCCAGCTATCGTGCCCCTCGGTGGACATGACCACCAGATCCGCCGCCATGCGATCGCAGGTATCCAGGATGGTGGGCACGAGGTCTCCGTTCTCCGTGCGTTGGATCACTTCCGCCTTGGCCGGAAGGCGATCCCGCAGATCGGCGGGCATGGTGCCCTCGCCTACCGCGAGCAGGACCACCTGCACCTGCTGGCAGGCATAGCGGTCCAGGAGTTGCGCCAGTCCCATCGTGGCCATTCGGGCCAACTGCGGCGGGCCTACGGGAAGCAGCACGCGCTTCAACACCACGCGTCCATCCTCCGGCAGCACGAAGCCCGGCACCCCAAGGGCAGCACAAGCGCATTGATCCGGGACCTGCGCACCAATGCCTCCGCCACTGAACCGTTCAACCAGAGCGCCGCCCCTTTGCGTTGCCCCGTGCTGAGCACCAACCATTGAGCGGGATGGCGGATCAAGTGGGCCAGACAACCGTCCACCGCGTCTCCCTCTCCCGTCACCGCTTTGCGTACGGAGAGGCGCAGCGCCTCAGCCCCTTCTCATCCTCGGCGTCCCGCAATTTCTTCCAGCGCACCAGCACCTGCCGCACACCCGGCAGTTCCACCTGTACACCTCCCACTTCGGGCACATGCATGGCCGTAAGCCGCGCCGGACCGCTCAACGCTAGGCGCACCGCGTGATGGAAGGACGGCGCGCTCCCTACGGACAGGTCGGTGGGGTGGAAGACGTGGGTGGTGATCACAACGCAAGATCGCAGAAACCGCTGAGGCAGGCAGTGCCTAGCGCATGATCTTCCACCCAAGCGGAGATCCGATCTTCTACTACTTTTGCCGTCCGTTCGTCGCCGAGCGGATGACCTATTGGGGGATTAGCTCAGCTGGCTAGAGCGCTTGCATGGCATGCAAGAGGTCACCGGTTCGACTCCGGTATTCTCCACCCCCCCTCCAAAACCCGCACCCAGAGCGGGTTTTGTCGAGTATAACCAGCGAGCTGGGACGGGTAAGGGACAGGGGCGGGAACCTGAGGTGGGCGTAAGGGGGACCAACGGGGAGGAGTGAAGGGCAGGCCTCCCCTAGCCTTCGACCACATGCAGGACCGCGCCATCAGCGGCACCACCGACCGGATGCGCTACGAAGTAGTCCTAAGACGTCCGAAGGGGGCCACAAAGCTTGCCTATGGCGCCCTGCTCACTGGCATGGGCCAGATCCGGTTCGATGTGCTCGAGTTCACCGATGACGGCACTGCCTCCCCTATGACCGATGGGGAGAAAGAGCCCACGAACGTGGGGTTCGAGAAGTAAGGCTCTGGGGGCGAATGGCCTGCACTGGCCTGCGTATTCAAGCCCATGTGGACGGGCCGAACAGACTCGAACAGCGATCCGTCCTAGGAAAAGAGGCGCGAAAGTGTACTTTTCCCGCTTGTAAGCCCTCTAAGCAACACTATGCCGACCCCGAAAAAGCCAGCCAGTATCCTCTCGTCCGGGTTCATCAAGCTGAAGTTGAAGTCCATTACCAACAAGGCCGAGCGCAAGCGCGCTTGTGAGGCCTACCTCGTGCGCATGGAATTGCAGCGCGAGGCGCAGAAGAAGTCCCGGAGCAACATCGAGGATACCGACGATGTGATCCGATTCCTGCGCGCGGAGATCAAGTACCTCGCCTCCTAGTCCGAAGGGAACCCGCTCCGCTCGACCTTTTCGCAGCCAGGTCGGCACAGCGAGGGACGACGCCCTTCGGCGCGTGGATGGATGCTACAGGTCCTCCAGTGCTCGCCCTCTCGCACCCCGTTCAGGGCGCAGGAAGCGGTGGTAACGTGGGTATACGCTCAGAACAGGGGCCCCACTGGCGTATTGTCCAAGACCTTCCCGATGCGCGCCATCACATCCGGCGTCAGCTTGTCTTGGGCCTCCACCGCGTGGAGGTTCTCTTTCAACTGGGCTTCCTTGCTGGCGCCGAGGATCACGGTGCTCACCTGCGGGTTCTTCAGGCACCAGGCGAGGGCCATCACCGGCAGCGACAGATCGAGCTTCTGCGCAACGGCCTTCAACTTCTCCACTTTCTTCAAGCGTTCGGTGGTGAGCTCACGTTCGCGGAGCCAGTCGAGGCCGGCCATGCGAAGGCGGCTGCTCTTGGCACCATCAAGGGTGTGTTTCCCGCTGAGGATGCCGCTGGCTAACGGGCTCCAAATGGTGGTGCCCAAGCCAACGGTCTTGTAGATCCGCCCGTACTCCACTTCCACCTTGTCGCGGTGGAACATGTTGTATTGCGGTTGCTCCATGATGGGCCCGATCAAGTGGTGCTGTTTCGCGATCATGTGCGCTTCCATGATCTCCTGTGCGCTCCACTCACTGGTGCCCCAATAGAGGATCTTGCCGGCCAGGATCAATTGGTGCATGGTCCACACGGTCTCTTCGATCGGCGTGTTCTTGTCCGGCCGATGGCAGAAGTAGAGGTCGACGTACTCCACTTGCAGGCGCTTGAGCGCATCGTTGCAGGCTTCCACCACATGCTTGCGGTGCAGGCCGGTCTGCGTGGGCAGTTTCCCTCCGGAGCCGAAGAAGACCTTGCTGCTCACGATCCACGTATCGCGGGGCCACTTCACCTTCTTCAGGATCCTGCCCATCACCCGCTCGCTTTCGCCGCGCGCGTAGATCTCGGCGTTGTCGAAAAAATTGATCCCGCCTTCATAGCCGATGCGCATGAGCTTTTCGGCCATGGCATCGGTGATCTGCTTGCCGAAGGTGAGCCAGGAGCCCAGGGAGAGTTCGGAGACTTGGAGGCCGGAGGTGCCGAGGCGGCGGTAGCGCATGGTCATAGCGCAAAGGTGGATCGTTATCAACCGCCGTTCACAACTTCCACAACTGTGATACTGGCTTCAAACGGACCTCCCAGTGGCCAATGACTCTTGCCCCGGTCCATCCAGCGATATGCATCCCCTCCGCGCGCACCGAACAACGGGGACCCGCGAGCAGCGGCCCCTGCACCGAACGTGTTTTGCTTGCCCGGGAGGGCACGGCCCGGCCTAACGGCAACGTGAGGTGCGCCTTGCGCACGCCAACAAGAAGAGGCTCCGGGGACGGGGCCTCTTCTATTCAATGCCTCACCTGCACGGATACGACCGAAGGATCGTCCGCCGTTCGCAGGAAATACTGTCCGGTCTCCAATAGGCCAAGATCCATGGTTCCCTCATAGCCGACGCGGGCGCGCATCACTTCGCGGCCGGATGGATCGAACACCAGACAGGCTTCGCCCGTGAACTTCGCGTCGAGCCGGACGGTGCCCGTCGTGGGATTCGGGAACACACTGCTCCGATCGAGCGAGGTGGTGGCGTGAACGCTGGTGCCGATGTCGGCCCGATAGAGGTGGAAGTAGCCGTACAGATAGAACGTTCCCACGGAATCGCAGAAGATGCCTTGGATCGGTTCGTTCGGCGCCAGGGCAAGGCCGGTCTCCGCGGTGATCCATGAAGCACCAGCGTCATCGGTGAAGCGCACGCTCGTCTGCTTTCCGATCACCCAGGTATCGCTGGACAAGGACGCCGCGACATGCTCCCATTCCGGTGGCACCAAGCCGAGGCCAGCGCTCGCGGTCCACCACAGGTTTCCGTCATCCCACGTGGTGATCACGCGGTCATCACCTCCCACTGCTATGATGCGTTCGTTCATACCCCGCGCCAGATCCCTGCCATCGGTGACGAACACCCCGCTCGTGTTGGAACCTGCGAAGCCGGTACCGTCCAAAGCACCCCGATAGATGGCGCTGAATTGGGCGCCATAAAGTGTGGTGGAGTTCGCTGTCAGTGCGCTCAAGTTCGTGGTGGCGTTCACGATGCTGGTCCAATTCTGTCCATCATCCGATGAATGGAGCACGCCCTCGCCGTAGAGGTAGATATCGCCGTTGGGGCTCGACACGAAGTCGAAGAAGAAGCGGCTGGGCGGAACGCCATTGCCACTGCCTACCGAGGTGAAGGTGTTGCCGCCGTCCGCGCTGCGCCACACCTGGTAGGCGCTGCCCCCTGTGACGGTTCCCCAGATCAGGATGGCGCCGGTGTTGGTGACGTGCAGGCATTGGTCCGAGAGCAGCATGCCGTTCGGCCCACCGGTACCGGGGAAACTTTGCCAGCTCTGTCCCTGATCCGTGCTGATGCGCGGCTGCGCCGGGTTGGTGGGCAGCAGGGTGACGATCTCGCCATAGGGACCGACCGTCAGCACCGTCAAGGTGTTCATTGGCATGGTACAGGCGGACCAGGTGATCTGCGCCCCGGCGGAGCGCAACACACCCAGCAACAGAAGAAGAACGAGAAGGCGTCTCATGGCTCGTGGTGGGTTGGGGTACAAAGGTGTGACGGAAGACCAATGATCATCGTCTCCTGCTGAACCAGCACCTTTGTGCGATCCCATTCCGCATGAGCAGCATCGACAGCAACAAAGCCCCTGAACCTGTTGGTCACTACCCCCATGCGCGCCGCGTGGGCGATCTGTTGTTCCTCAGTGGTGTCGGGCCGCGTGAGCGTGGCACGAAGAAGATTCCCGGTGTGGAGCTGAACGCCGATGGAACGATCGCTTCCTACGACATCGAGACGCAGGTGCGCAGTGTGTTCCAGAACGTGCGCTGGATCCTGGAGGATGCGGGAAGCAGCTGGGAGAAGATCGTGGATGTGACCGTGTACCTCACCAACATGAAGGACGACTTCCCGACCTACAACCGCTTGTGGAAGGAGTACTTCGAGAAGGACCCGCCGTGCCGCACCACCTTGGAGATCAACTGCCTGCCGACGCCGATCGCGATCGAGTTGAAGGTGATCGCCACCATCTGACCGGGGCATGGACAGGGCTGCGATCAACGCTTCCTTGCTGAGGGGCCACGAAGCCTTCATCACACGCGTGCGAGCGTTACCCCACGATCAGCTGGATCGATCGCGCAATGACAAATGGACGCCGGCACAACATCTGGAACACATCCTGCGGGCTGTGCGGCCTGTTGCTCTCGCGATGCTCGTTCCCAAGTGGTTCCTGCGCTGGCGGTTCGGAAAACCGAACCGTGCGCCGCGTGACTACGAGGCACTGGTGGTGCGCTACAAGGAGAAGCTCGCGGCCGGGGGCAAGGCCTCGGGGCAGTTCGTGCCCCCGATCGTTCCCGCGAGCGAGGTGGAACGGATCTCTGCCACGCTGCAACGCATCGTCAACACCCTGGTCCGTCGGGTGAACGGTTGGTCGGAAGAGGATCTCGACCACTACCTCCTACCCCATCCGCTGCTCGGCAAGCTCACGGTACGCGAGATGTTGTTCTTCACCATATACCATGTGCAGCACCACGAGGCGTTGGTGGAACGAGACTACGCCTGATCACTTCCGCATCGCGATCACTTTGCCATACGTCAGCGACCGCCAAATCCACTCCATAGGCCCGAATTGAAAGCGCTTCAACCACCAATGGCTCCAGAGCACTTCAAGGATGAATACTCCAACAGCCAATGACTCGAACGTGATCGCGCTGACGTGGGTGCCCCAGCCGAAGCCCATGCCAGTGAACAGGAAGACGGCGATGATCGTCTGCATCAGGTAGTTGGTGAGCGCCATGCGACCCATCGGTGCGAATACGTTCAGCGCACCATGCCAACGGGCCTTCGTCCAGAGCAGTGCGAAGCCACTGGCATAGGCCATGGCCAACGGAACTACTCCGAGGGTGTAACCAAGTGTTCCCCACAAGCCTTCGGCCAGGGGCAATTCCTCCAAGTTCTCCTGTGCCCAATGCGTGAGTATGCACCCCGGCAATCCGATCACTGCGCCGACCAATAGCACGCGCTTGAGCAGCGGTGCATGCGCGCCGGGGTCCACGAAGAGCTTGCGACGGCTCAACCCATAGGCCGATGAGGAACATGGCGAAGACCTTCGGGATGCGATTGCTGACGAGCAGGTTCTCCATGCGCCAGAGCCAGGCGATCTTGCGACTTTCCATGAACTCGTGCATGCCACCGTTCAGCACGGTGTGGTGCATTTCCATTTGGTAAGTCCGCGCTTTTCGAGCCTGCATCGGCCATGACGCGCGGATATGCGCCCGGGTCGAAGGCGTCATCCGTCATCACCTTCACCGTGTCGATGGCGATGGGCATGAGCAGAAGCACAGTCGCAGTGATGAGCAAGGTGCGATCCCCACGCGGCCCTGAACAGCGGCAATAGAAGGCCGAGCACGGCATAGAGGAAGAGGATGTCGCCGTTCCACAGGTAGCGCAGGTGCAGCCAACCGATGATCAGCAGGATGAACATGCGGCGGTAGAAACGCAGCAGGCCATCGTTGCCCTTCGCCAGGAAGAACCCGAAGCCGATGCCGAAGAGCATGGAGAAGATCGAGTAGAACTTGCCGTCAATCAGCACCATGTGGATCCAATGCAGCGGCGCATCCAGGAAGGAGCCCGGCAGCGCGGACTTCTCTTCCGGCGTGAGGAACAGCCAAAGGCCAACGCCGCGTAGTTGGAGAACACCACGCCGAAGAGCGCGAAGCCGCGCAGGGCATCGAGGAGGTGGGTGCGTTCGGCGGCGGGGGCGCTCATGCCGTGAAGAACGGCATTCCCAGCATCACCGCGAACGCGGTTGTTGTTGCGTCCAACAGTGTACGCCCCCCCTGCCAGTTGATCGCGCGCGGATCCACCTGCACGATGGTGCGGTCGGAGAAGTACCCCTTGAGGATGGTGCGCACACGTTCATCCTTCGCCTTCATGGAAGTGGGCATTCCCTCATGCCAATAGGCCGGGGCGAAGACGCGTCCGTTGGTGATGAGCAGATTGAGGTAGCTCGCGGCAGGTATGTATCGGATGGTGTCCCCGTGATGCAGATCGGGATAACTGATGAGCACACGTTGGTCATAGTCGCGCAGGCTGTCGATCCGGTGCTTGTAGAACTCGGTATCCGGCGTGGGCACCTTCACCACCCGCAGCGCCCGACCATCGCGATCGCGGAACCGCTCCAGGATGCGCAGGTTCACTTCCATGCGTTTGCGCGTGATGGCCAGCACGCTGTCCGCCAAGTCGGCATCATCAGGCCAGGCAAGCAGTATGGTGCTGTCATTCACGAAACGGCAGAATTCATCCACGTGCCCACCGGTGCCTTGGTTGAAGACATCGCCGTGAATGCGCGGCGCCAAGTACCACATGTCATCGGCCGGACCTTCCTTCAGCCAGATGATGGCCCGCACGCCGAACACGCGCTTGAGTTCGTGCTCCATGCTGTCCTTGCTCCAACCGGGGTTACGTTGCATGTTCACCGCTTCCACCTGCAACAGCGTTCCAGCACCGTTCACTTCCACCGCGCCACCTTCAATGACCATGTTGCTATGCACCACTGGAAGACCAAGCCGCCGCGCGATCATGGTGGGAAAGGTGTCCTCGAATGCCAATGCTGTTTGTGAAGACCCAACCATGTTGGTATGGTCGCCATAGTAGTTCCACTCCGGATCGAGCACGGCCAGCGAACCATCGCGCTTCCGCAGGAAGATCGGTCCCCCATCACGCACCGTAGGCGCCTCCAGACTGTCGCTCAAAACCTCCATGCGATAGCGCGTGCGCGCGATGCCAAGGCTTTCCCAGCGAGCTGCGATCGTCCGTGCGAGGCTGTCATTGTCCGCAGCGCAGATCAACAGGACACTCTTGTCCATGGCCAGCGCCACCTTGTCCAGTACCGTGTCCGGGGAATTCCCCCCATAGGTGAACCAGACGGCTTCGTGCGGCTCCCATTCAGCGGGAAGCACGTACTCAGGTGGGTTCTCCCGCGGAGCGGAACACGCCGCGAACAAGCACGCCACAAGGATGGGGAAAGCACTTCGTGTGTTCCGCATGGAATGCCGGTGGGATCCAAGAGGAGAGACCATCACCACTTGGTCATCACTTCGGCCACGCTCGGATGCACCTTTTCGCGCAGTAGCTCAGCCAACGCGGCGTCATCCAATTCGCCATTTGGCAACGTAAAGCCCTCCCAGAATTTCCGCAGGACGATCGCGCCACCACGGTCGTAGATGGAGGCTGCGGCACTGTGCCACCGACATTGGTACCAGCCGTAGTTCGTGGGATGCTGGCTGGCGATCAACTCGTAGTTCGCTTCGAGTTCCGGCAGTGTAGTGAACTGGAAGTCATGCGTGCCACGCGCGACCACCATGCGCGGAAAGACCGTGAGCGCCGGAAGCGATCGGGCCTCTCGGCTGCAATGAAGGTGTGCAGGAACACGTTCGCGAAGAGCTCGCCCAACCAAAGCCGTGGGAAGTCCACGGGCGTTGCAGATGGTACAGGTGGGCAAGCTCATGCAATACCAGCAGGTCGAAGAAAGGCTGCATGCTCAAGCCACCATCGGGCGTGCCATAGGCGCTGCGCACTTGTATAACAAGGTCCCCTGGTAGTTGCGCCGTATCCGGAACAAAGCTGCGCCAGAAGTCGTTGTCCTCGGCGGCGAGCACCAAGGTGGTATCGCGCACGGGATGCGGCATGCCATACACCGGGAATGCCGTATGCGCGCTCCAGTCGACCTGGGCCAGCACCTTCAGTTGCAGCGCTGGGATGAAGTCCAATTGACCATCCATGTACACCATGGTGCGCTCGCACAGTTGAGCCATCGCACGCGCCCGTTCTTCATGGCCCGCACTATAGAGCACGGTGAAGGAGAAACCGTCGAGGCGTTGTAGCGCATTCACACCTTGTTCCGCGTTCTGCCCGCTGGCAGGGTCGATGCACAGAACCAGTGCGACGAGTGTCATCCAATGCTTCATGCGCATGAAGGTACGTGGCTATCGGTGCAGGATCACTCGTGCCGACATCGGCTCATGTCCTTCCACCCGCAGCATCACCAAATACAATCCTTCGCGCAGCTCCGCTGGCAGTTCAAGTACAACGTTGCTCGCAAGTGACGGCACCACGCGCGCATGCACTTGTTTGCCCGTGACATCGAACAGTTCGATCACCGCCTCTTCGCCGATCAACCCCTCTTCGATGCTGATGTTCAACCGATCGTTCGCCGGGTTCGGGAATACGTTGAGGCCATCGCCGATCACCGTGGCGGAAGTCGCGGGATCCACTTCCGGCACATCCACCGTTACGCAGAGCGCATCGATCACTTCGGCGACGGTCACATCGTCGAAGTAGTAGTAGACGATACCGGCGGTGCACTCCACTTCGTCCCGCGGCTTCAACACACCGATGGTGATGTGCTCATACGGCTGGTCTGCGATGATCTGTCCGCAGATGGTCTGCCACTCGTTGGTGACGTTGATCGGACCGCCCTGCCATTCGATCTGCATGGGCGGATTGAACGGCGGATAGGACACCGCGACCGGCTCCAAACCCAGGTGCACACCGAAACCGTCGCAGCCGCCGATGTTCCCGCGCAGCCGCACGTTGAAGGCGATGAGGTAGGGCACTCCGGGCACCAGTGGAGCGCTCAGCTTTCCGCCGAGCGCTTCATGGTAGGTGGACGATTGGCGCGCGAAAGCACCGCCTGCACCACCGCCGCCGCGTGGGCGCACATCGGAGGCCAGATCGATCGAGCCCGCCAGGTTCGTCGGCAGATGCTCGGGATCCGCAAAGTCGTTGCCGGAGGAATAGCTGTCCGCCGTGGCCACCGCCGTATGCCAGTGCGGAGCCAGTCCGTGGCCGATGGGTACAGGAGGTCCGGTCGTTTGGAACATCGTGGCATTGAGCTCGCCCGGTTCGATGCCGGGGTTCAACACGAGGTTCGGCCCCAGGCAATCCACATCGGCGCATTCGCTTTCCATCGGGTGCGGCGTGTGGAAGATGCCAAGCTTGCCACGGAGGTCGCTGGTGTTTCGGCTATACACGCGCAGGTGATAGGTCTGCCCATCGACCATGCCGCTGGGGAACACGAGGTAATTGTAGCCGCACGCGATCGATGCGAGACTTCCAACAGGACCTTGGAAGAGCTCCAGCACCGCGTTGTCGTCCAGGAAGTGGCACATGATCGTGGCGGCATCGCCATCGTGCGTGAACTTGAACCAGACATCGTCATCGGGGCTGTCGCCGATCACTCCGCAGCCGTTGCTGGGCAGGCTCTGCGTGGCGTTGTTCGTGTTGAACTCCACCGCGTACGCATCGCGATCGGCGATCAGCACCGCGCCGCTCGCTTCATCACTTGTGGCACTGCCGCCCACCCACGGATGGAAGGTGCGGATGACATGCGGACCGTTCGTGCTGGAGAAGTAGCGCACCATCACGGTATCGCCGACAGCGAGCCCTGATACGTTGATGCCGTTGGTGCTGGTACCGCAGATCAGCCTCATTCGCGAGCAACGTATCAGGGATGGTAGAGAAGCCGAGGAAAGTCTCGATGCGCAGGGTCGATGCGGTCTCTTCGTACTCGATGCTGCCCACGTCCGCGCCTACGGTGTGTTCCACATCCGTTGCCACGAAGTAGAACCACACGTCGTTCTCGGGTGTGCCGGTACAAGCCACCTGCGGGAAGGACATCGAAGCGCCATAGTTCGAAAAGGGCTTCATCGGATGCGCGAACGCATCGCCGTCCGGCATGAGTTGGATCGCACCAACCATGTCGTCGTTCGCAGGAGGTGCATAGAACTGGTGGTTGAAGAGATGCGTATCGCCGCCCGCGTTGGTATAGATGCGCACGAAGTAGGTCTCGCCCGGAACAAGGCCCGTGTAGTTGGTCTGCCGCTCATCGGTGCAGAAGATGCTGGTGAGTGACCCGCAAGTGCCGGAGAAGAGCTCGCTTCTCAGCTCGTAGTCGATGTAGTGCGGTTGCAGGACCAAGGCCGCCGTAGGAGCCGTGGCCGTGAAGCTGTACCACAGGTCCTTGGTGCTGAATGCAGCGCCGCATTGGGGCAGCGATGAGGTTGCAAAACGGAACTCGGTGCGTTGCGCGGGGTCGAAGTCCTCCAAGGTCATCGGTAGAAGCGGAACCGCACCGGCGCATTCATCGTTCGATAGCGTCTTTGCCAAGGCCACCCGTAGCGGCTTCGGCGAAGAGCCGTTCGTCCACAGGCGAAAGGTGTAGTTGGTGCCGATCACAAGGCTGTCCAGTACGGTGCCGAAGTTGAAGTCCACCGCGCCGCATTCCATGGCCGTCAGCGATCCGCATGCACCAGTGTTCAGTTCATACCGCAACGCCGTGCCATCGGCGAGGGCGCTCAAGTGGATGGTCGGTGCGGTGGCGGTGAAGGTGAACCACACATCGTCATCGGTCCCCAGCACGCAAGCCGTGGCGCTTTCGGTGGCGCCGTAGGTCACGGCGTGCGTGTACTCCAATGGGTCGTCTTCGTTCTGCACGGCCAGGTTGATCGCGTCCGCGCAATCGTCGTTGGTGGTGAAGCCCCGCGTGCGGAGGCCCGCCGTGGTTCCACTGCCCGCCTTCAGCTTGTAAGTGGTTCCGGGCACGAGCGCATCCAGCACCAAAGGGATGTACACGCCTTCCGAAACGATGCCATCCACGCAGTTCTCATCGAAGAGCGCCAGGCTGAACGAGCCCACTTTCTCCACAACAAGGTTGGAGGAGGGTGCGGTGAACGAATACCACACGTCCTCCAGCGTCGTGTAGTTGTTGACGGCCGAACTCGTCGCCGTTTCGAGGTCGAAGCCATACACCTGTCCTGGCTCCGGACCTTCGTTCACCGCGATGGTGATCGCGTTCGCGCACTCGTCGTTCGCCGGCGGGCTCCCGATACCCGCACCGAACCAAGTGTAGCTCTGCACCACCGTGCTCTCGGAGTAGACACGCAAGTAGATGTCCTGGCCGGGCGTCAGACCGGTGAGTTCCCCGTCCAGCAACCAATCATCGTCGCACCACAAGCTGGTGAGACTTCCACAAGTACCCGTGAACGCTTCCACTATGGGAGGGGGATCCGCTGCGATCACCACCGTATGCTTGGCTGCCGTGGCGGTGAAGTGCAACCACACGTCATCGTCGCTGGCAGCCGCCACGCCGCAACCCGGGAGCGATTGCGTCGCCCCGACGGTGGTGAACTGCTGGCATAAGGTGAGCGGACCGATGTTCGGCGAGGGAATGAGATCCAGGGCCCCGGCGCAATCGTCGTTGGTGATCGGACGCACCACGCCCAAACGCCGCGTGTTGCCACCACCCGGCACCGTCTGGAAACTGCGGAAGTAATAGGTGTTGCCCACCGCTAGACCTGTCAGGGGCAATGCACTGTTGGATATCGGACCGGCCGTGCAGCCGATGCTGTTGAGCGTTCCACATGTGCCGCTGAACGCCTCGATACACACGGCGTCCACTGAGCGACCATCATGCACGATCGTGAGTGCGCTCGCCGTCGCCATGAAACTGAACCAGACATCGCTGTACCCGTTACCCGTACATGCGGCAGGGCTGATCGCGTTGGGCTCATCGCCCGTATTGCTCAGCACCCATTCGTCCGGCACCGACCCGCTGCTCACGGCGATCGGATAAGCGTTGTCGCAATCGGGGTTGTTCGCGTTCTGGGCGAGAACGCACGACGGGACGATGAGGGCGGCGAGAAGGATGGTGCGCATGGTCGTTGGAATTGCACGACCAAGGGAACATTATGGTGGGCGAACAGAAAGGAACACCGAGGCTACGGGAAGGGATCGAGGGAACGGTCAGCGCGGTGGAGGTTCGCTGCCGATCGCTTCGGCCTGGATCTTCCAGCGGCCGTTCTCCTTGCCCAGTACCATGATCAAGGAACCGTACACCTCCTTCCGCTCGCCCTTGTCCTCCACGGTCATGCGCTCGTGCAGCACCAGGATCGCCGTATTCTCGTACTGGTATAGGATCTCCCGCATCACCTCCGCGTCGATCAGCTTGAACCCGTTGCGCGTTTGCCGTGCAGTCAATCCCTTCAGGTCGATCGGCATGCCATCCACACCGTGATAGAACCAGCCCGGCGATAGGATCTCCTTCCGCAAACTGTCGCGCACGGCCACCACGCGATGCTTCTCCATGATCTCTGATTCCGTCCGCAACAACGCGAGCACCGCGCTGTCCGGCGGGTGCGTTCCGGCAAAGGTCATGGCCACTTCGGTGATCTGTGCGGCGCTCGACAAGGAGAGCAACAGGGCGAGCGTGAATGGGAGGGTCGGGAAGTAGTGCATCGTGCGAAGTAGGTGAACGCATGGCGGTGCAGGCCAAAGGATCGAGGGACTGGTACTGGATCGAGGGAACGGTCAACCTCGCAATGCGAGCGTCACCTCCTCCAACCTCCTCCGGCTGATCTCCACGCGCACGCCGTTGCGCAGGCGTACGCGTCCTTCGCCATCGATGCCATCCACATGGCGGCGGTTCACGAGCGCACTCTTGTGCACACGGATGAAGCCAAGCGGGGTGAGCATCTCGTCGTAGTCCTTCAGTGTGCGTGCGGAGACAAAGCGGCGCTCATCGGCGAGGTGCAGCGCGGTATAGTTGTCGTCGGCCTGACACCAAGCGATGTCGGCGGGGGCAACGGCGTGCGTACGATCGCCGTGCGTGAGGGTGAGCTTCAGGGCCTGCTCGTCGCGGTGCGCGATGTTGTTCAGGAACTGCTGCTGCACATCGGTGGAAGCGTGGCCCTTGCGCTCCACATGCCGATCGATCGCCGCGCGCAGTTCATCCGCCTGCACGGGCTTCAGCAGGTAATCCAGCGCGCTGAAGCGGATGGCCTGTATGGCGTAGTGCTGGTGACTGGTCGTGAAGATGACATCGAAGTCCCAGCGGCCGAGGCGCTTGAGCAGTTCGAAGCCATCGCCACCGGGCATCTCCACATCGAGGAAGACGAGTTGCGGTTTGGTGTCCGCGATCAAGCGTGCGGCTTCGTCGATGTTCTTCGCTTCGCCGAGCACCTGAACTTCAGGGGCCACATCGTGCAAGCGGGAGCGCAGGAATTCGCGTGCGCTCGCTTCGTCATCCACCTGCACCGCCGTGATCATGGGAGCAAGTTAGGTGGTGAAGAAATCCCACCGCCACGACGCAACGAACGCAACGATTGCGCAACGCTGCATTTCGTGGCGGGTCCTTGGCGCTCGCCGCGTCGTGGCGGTAAAAGACCTTACCCCAACACCACTTCAACCCGCGTCCCTGCAGGAACACCGTCTTCCACCAGGTCGGTGAACGTCACGCGGCCTGTATCCCCGAGCTTGAAGGCCAGCAGCTGCAAGCGCTCGTTCGTGAGTTGAAGGCCCAGGCTCGCACTACCATCAGGGTGTGAGCGTTTTGGCGCGGCGTTCCTTCCGACGCCATTGTCCTCCACTGTACAGACCACTTGTTCGCCGCGCATAGCGAAACGCACGTTCAACTTCTTCTCGCCTTGCTTCGGTGCAAGCCCGTGCCACACCGCGTTCTCCAAGAAGGGCTGCACGAGCAGTGTGGGTACGAGCAGGTCCTCATCATCGAGCAGTGCGCGATCGACATCCACGACAAAGTCCAGCCCGTCCTCGAAGCGCATCGCTTCCAGCTTCAGGTACTGGCGCAGGAAGGCGATCTCCTCCGCAAGTGGAACGCGCTCCTTCACGCTGTGGTCCAGTACCATGCGTAGCAAGCGCGCGAAGCCATCGAGGTAGGCGCTGGCGGCAGCCGCCTCGCCCTTGCGCACCAGGTTGTGGATGGCGTTGAGGCTGTTGTAGATGAAGTGCGGGTTCATCTGCGTGCGCAGCACCTTCAGTTGCAGTAGTCGATTGATCTCCTCGATGCGGGATTTCTGCTCGCTCAGTTCCGCGTTCAACTTCTCCAATGTGGCGGAGTACCTCCTCTTCTGTCGAAGGTTGCGCCACACGAGCACGACTGCGCCCAGAGCGAGTACTGCAATGGCGAGACTTCCGTAGAGCTGCACATTACGCACGCGCAGCCGCTCCTCGCGTTCCCGCGCTTCGGAATCCAACCGCGCGATCTCCTCCTCCTTCAGTTGGGTCTCGAAGCGCTTCTCCAGTTCCAAGTACTGCTCGTTCATGGACCGGTCGAAGAGCGTGTCTTGCAGATCGCGGGCACGCCTGATCATCGTGTACGCACCCGTGATATTCCCCATGGCTTCGAGGCACTCGGCGCGCAGCTCAGCGAGATCGATCGCCAGGTCGAGCGCATTCCCACTGGCCGCATTCAACGAGTCGCCCGTATCGAACGCCGCGATGGCTTCGTCGTATCGCTTGGCATACATCAATGACCGACCGAGGTTGCTCAGCGTCCAGGCTTTGTTGGGCAGATCGGTGCTGTCCAGCTCGGCGAGGACCTGTTCATGCAGTTGCGCCGCTTCCGTGTGTTCGCCTCGCGCGCTCAACGTGCTTGCGAGGTTGCCAAGCAAGGCATGCTTCACCAGGTGCTTGCGATCGCCGAGCAACTTCAGCCCTTCGCGGTAGCAGTACTCCTCGGAGTCCGGTCGTTCGATACGACTATACATACTGCCCATGCTGTTGAGGGCGAGTGCATGTTGGATGGTGTCGCGCCCATATGCCCGCGCCAGCGCCAAGTGCTCCCGACGGAAGCGGTCGGCCTCTTCGTAGTGGCGTCCTTCCACGTTGAACTTGGTGAGCTGATAGAGCGAGCCCAGGATGCGCGACGTGTCCGCAAGCTCACGCGCAGCGAGCAGTGCCTCTTGAGCGTGCTGCACAGCACCCAGTGGGTCATCCTTGCCGCTGCGGGCGAAGGCCCAGTGGTATTCGGCTTCGTAGAGGAGATCCTTCGTCGTTGCATCAACGAGCAGGCGCTTTGCCTCGGCTTCAAGCGAGTCGCGATCACCATTGGCACGCAGCTCTTGCAGGAGCGTGACCCTGGGATCTTGTCCATGGGCAGGAAGGCACAACAGGACCACTGCGGCCCCGAACGCTATCTGAGTCAGGCGCCGGACGTTCATGCACCAGTCCCCATCTGCGTGGCCAGCAAGTCATCCAGCGTCTCACGCCTGCGTATCACCTGCGCCTTTCCATCCTTCACCAGGATCTCCGGCGGACGCAAGCGGCTGTTGTAGTTGCTTGCCATGCTATGACCATAGGCACCTGCATTGCGGAAGGCGAGCAGGTCGCCCTCATGCACCTCGGCGAGCTTGCGGTCCTGCGCGAAGGTGTCCGTTTCGCAGATGTAGCCTGCCACGGTATAGATGCGCGGCTTCCCGTCCGGCGCACTTGCGTTCACGATGTGGTGGTAGCTGCCGTAGAACATCGGTCGGATGAGATGATTGAGCCCGGTGTCCACGCCAACGAAGACGGTGGCGGTGGTCTGCTTCACCTGTGTGACACGCGCAAGCAAGGTGCCCGCTTCGCTCACGAGGAATTTGCCGGGCTCGGCCCAAAGCTCGATCGGTGTGGTGCGACCTGCATTGAACTGTACGATACGTGCACTGAGCCGGGCCCCGAGTTCCTCAACGTCGGTGGCGATATCATCCTCCTTGTACGGCACCTTGTAGCCGCTGCCCAAATCGAGGAAGGTGAGGTGCGGGAACTGTTCCGCGATCTCTAGGATGATCTCGGCGCCCTGCAGGAAGACCTCCGCATCGAGGATGTCGCTGCCGGTGTGCATGTGCAGGCCGTTCACACGCAGGCCCGTGCTGGCCACCACGCGCTGCACATGACGCAACTGGTGGATGCTGATCCCGAACTTGCTATCCACATGACCGGTGCTGATGCGCTCATGACCACCGGCCATGATGTGCGGATTGAAACGGATGCACACCGGCACGCGTGTCACCGAAGTCATGACCGAAGTGCTCCAGCACGCTCAGCGAATCGATGTTGATGTGCACGCCCAAGTCCACGGCGCGCTGGTACTCCGCGTAAGCGACCATGTTCGGGGTGAAGAGGATGTCCTGCGGCGCGAAGCCAGCGCGAAGAGCGAGCTCCACTTCTTGAGTGCTTACTGCATCGATTCCGCAACCGAGCTCCTTCATACAGCGAAGCACTGCTAGGTTCGGAAGGGCCTTGCACGCGTACATGATCCGCAAGGGCAACGGCGCGTAGGCCGCACGCAGGCGATGCACCTGCCGAGCCATCACGCTTGCATCATACACATACACGGGCGTGCCGGCGATCGCGGCGAGATCTTCGGCGGGCACACCACCGATCAAGTACTTGCCCTCTTTCAACTCCATGGGCTGAAAGTAGCGCGGTGTTCTGCTGCGGATCCGAGAGCGCTATCTTCTTGGCGGACGGATCGACGATTTCCGCGTCGGTCCATGGCGATCATGACCCCCCTTCCGTTACACGGCCTTGTTCCTTACGAAGGCCAAGTCGTACCCATCCTAAGCGGCCGAGCGGATGCGCGGCACGGCTGGACCTATACGTTACACACCCGCGCAGCGGATCGCGAGCTACGCATCCACTACCATGTGCCGCATGCCGATCTTCTCAAGGCGATCACCCTGTACGCACGTTTTGAGGAAGGTGCTGAGGTACACCTCGGAAAGAACGGACCAATGCGCATCGTGCAGCGCACCTGGAACTTCAAACTGGGCACGGTGCGTTATCGCGCGGTTCGCCCGGACCGTAACGTGGCAACGGGATGGATCACTCAGGAACGGATGATGGAACTGATCCGCTGGGAGGAGGCACTGGATAGGACGCCGGAGATATCACCGTTGGACCCGGATCATTGGCAGTGATCCAATGAGCAGCGCCTCTGAGCCAGAAAAGAACGGTACGACCGTTTATGGAAGAGCCGGGACGGGGTCAAAAGAAAGTTCAACGCACCAGCACAAAACGCTCTTGCCAGAAAGGGGCCCCTTTCTGCTCGATCCGCACGGCATAGGTGCCGGGGGCAAGGCCATGTAGGTCCACGTCCAAAGCATCGGCCGAGGCCAACACCCGCCGTTGCAATACCGAACGACCTTCTGCGGAAATAATGCACAAGTCCACCGGTGAGGTCGCACCGATCCAACGCAACTTTAACAGGTCGTTCGTCACGGGATTCGGACCCATGGTCACTGCCGGAAACACCTGCTCGGGCACTGCGAGCGGGCTGATGTTCCCTGGCGAATAAAGGATCATGGCTTGGTCATCCGGATCGTATTGCGCCACGGGCATCATTGCGTTCCCTTCCCGATAGAACAAGTAGCTGAACTCGGCACCCAGTCCAAAGTCCACCACCACCTCCGTGACCCCAACGCTGGCGACGTCGCCAAAGGGTGTAAGCAGATCTCCTTTGGCCAGCGGGTTTACCGCAGCGAAAACGGTATCTCCGTCCAAAATGAAGGTGTCGTTGTACCCGGTAGAGAGCATCATAGGGAAAACCCGGAACGTGAAGGGTTCGGTAAGTACTTCGACCGGACCGGTGTCAGCCGCGCCCCAATACGCTACACCGGCGGAGCTCACTTCGTAATAGTCGTAGGATGGCGGGAACTGGTTGATATCGAGTATACAATCGGTGGCCTGTGGGAATTGTGCAGCGAAGGGAGTTGAAGCGGCGGGCGTCCAGACCAATTCGCGCGCTCCGAGCAAGCTGAACGTGAGTCCAGTAACGTTCCAAGGCGGGGCGGCGGAATAACCGGTCCAAACCGCGGTCCGCTCAACAAAGGAGTGCTGGCCTTGTTCCGGCAAGGCGGTTGGGTAGGAGAAAGCCACCTGCCCTTGGGCGGTGATCGCAACGCAGGTGAATAGCAGCGTGAACGTGAGTAGGCGTGTCATCATGCAAGGATCATTGGTTGGCGCAGGGCACTATCGCCCAGCGCAAGAGCCGTTGAAGATCGCAAGAAGTCGGCAGGATCCCTAACGCGGCGATCGGCTCACATGAAGAAGAGCACGAGCAACACCACCCCGATCACGTCCATCCATATACCCGCCCTCACCATGGTGCCCACGGGAATTCGCCCGGTCCCGAAGACGATCGCCTGCATGGGGCTGGCGATGGGCAGCATGAAGCCACAACTGGCGGCGACCGTGGCGGGGATCATGATCGACACCGGATCCAGGCCCCATGCCGGCGCCGTGCTCGCCAGGATCGGGAGCACCAAACTGGCCACGGCGGTGTTGCTGCCCAACTCGCTCAGGAGTATCACCCCGAGCCCAAGCACCCCCACCTGCATCGCCGAAGAACCGAAATGCCAGCCCGCCAACGCGCTCCCCAACACCTGGTCCAAGCCGCTCGCTGCGAAGCCGTTCGCCAGGGCGAAACCGGAACCGATGAGCAAGAGCACGCCCCATGGCACGCGCGCTTGCGCGAAATCCCAGTCCAGCAGTGGCTTCTTGTCGCCCGATGCACCGACCGAGATCAAGAACAAGGGCATCGCGCACGCTATGGCCACGCCCGCATCGCTGATACCGTTCCACCCGGTGAGCGACCGCCATCCGTGTAGCGTGAACGTATCGCTGATCGGCAGATCATCGCCGGTGATCCAGAGCACAGCGGCCAGGGTGAAGAAGCACGCGGCGACATGCTCGGCGGTACGCATGCGACCCAGCGCCTTCAACTCGGCACGCACATCGGCCGCTCCATGCGGATCACTTGGTAGATGGCGGGTGTGCATCAGCACAAGGAGGCCCCACGCCAAGAGCATGTAGATCGCCGCGAACGGAACACCGAACGCCATCCACTGTCCGAAACCGATCACTTGGCGGTCCGGGAGCAACTGCTTCGCCAGTTCCATGAACACCAGGTTCGGTGGCGTGCCCACCGGTGTAGCGACGCCACCGATGGTGGCGCCGTAAGCCACCGCGAGAAGCATCGCCACGGCGAACCGATCTTGGCGCTCGCCAGTGCGCAATCCATCCACCAGGCTCAGGGCGATAGGTAGCATCACCAGCACACAAGCCGTGCTGTTGATCCACATACTTAGCAGGCCACTGGCGAGCATGATGCCCAGCACCAACCGCGCGGGCGATGTCCCCACGCGGCCCACGATGATCAGCGCGACACGCCGATGCAGCCCACTGCGCTCGATCCCTAGCGCGAGCAGAAATCCACCTAGGAAAAGGAAGATGATATCGCGCCCATAGTTGATCGCTGTTTCCGCCGTACCCAGCACACCGCACAGAGGAAAGAGCACCAGCGGTAACAACGACGTGATCGCCAAAGGGGCCGCTTCGCTGATCCACCACAGGGCCATCCACGCCACGATACCTGCCATGCACGCGGCCGACGCGCCCAAATGCCAGCAGGCCCAAGCCACCAGCGCGGCGAGCAATGGTCCAGCGAGTTGGAAAAGGCGGGTACGCATCTGCGATCGCGGTAGTAAGGGTGGATGGCGAAGAACCGCGTCTACTTGCCGATCATCTCCTCCACACCGGTCCACTCCTCGGGCACGCCATGCACGATATAGCGAGTGCAGTTGCCCGTGTAGAGCTGGGCGGCGAGGTCCTCCGGATCGAGGTCGATGACCTTGCTGAAGTGTTTGGCCGCTTCTGCGAACCGCCGTTCGTAATAGGCCGCGAGACCGGCGGCGAATTCTTTCGCGGTGCGCTCACGACGATCGATGGTGGGCTGCGGGTCGCCGCCGTAGAACTCATAGATAGCCATCGGCTTCATCTTGCCCTTCATCAGCACACGCCCGAGGAAACGATGTTGGTAGCCCGAGATATCGCCTATGCGTTCCACGGTGGCCTGGCTCAACAGGATCGAAGCGCCGTAATACTTGGTGAGCCCTTCGACGCGCGCGGCGGTGTTCACCGTGTCGCTCACCACCCCGGCGTCCATGCGCTTCTCATCGCCGATGATGCCCATCATGAGCGAACCGTAGTGCATGCCGATGCCGATACGCACGGGAAGTCGTCCCCGAGCCGCGCGGCTCTTGTTGTATTCCGCTACGGTGGCATGCATCTCCAACGAGCCGCGTAGGCAATCCTCCGGGTGGCGCTGGAACAGGGTCATCAGGCCATCGCCGAGGAACTGGTTCACGAAGCCGTGGTGCTTCTGGATCACAGGTCCCACATGCCCCATGAAGGCGTTGAGGAAGCGGAAATTCTCATCGACCGTCATGGATTCGCTCAGGGTGGTGTACCCACGGATATCACTGAACATAACGGTGATGTCGTCCTTGATCTGGTCGCCGAGCTTCACATCGATGATGTTCTCCTTGCCGAGGGAGCGCAGGAAATCGCGAGGTACGAAGCGGCTGTAAGAATTGTTGATCTTGAGCAGATTCAAGTGCGTCTTGAGCCGTGCCATCAGCTCATTGCGGTTCACTGGTTTGATCAGGTAGTCGTTCGCGCCGGTGTTGAACCCTTCCACCAGATCGTTCACCTGGTCCTTGGCCGTGAGCATGATCACGGGAAGTTCACTGCTGAGGTATTTCTCCCGGATACGTTGGCAGGTCTCATAGCCGCTCATGCCCGGCATCATCACATCGAGCAGCACCACATCCAGCGGTGTCTTCTCCAAAAGCGCGAGCGCCTCCGGTCCGCTCGCAGCCTGATGGATCTCGAAGGGAGCATCGGCCAGATAGTTCACCAGCACCTTGCGGTTCACCACTTCATCGTCCACGATGAGCACGTGGAAGGCGCCGTCCTTTTGGGCGTGCACCACTTGCACCGGCGCGACGGTATCGGCCACGTTGCGAACGCGCATCAAGGCGGTGCTCAACCGCATGGGCTCCGCTTCGGCCTGCGTGGCAGGTAAGGTGAAGGTGAATACCGAGCCCTTGCCCAGCTCGCTTTCGACGTTAATGGTGCCTCCGTGCAGTTCCACGAGCTGCTTGGTGATGGAAAGCCCAAGCCCGGTTCCGCCGTGCTGGCGCTGCGCGGTTCCATCCGCCTGGTCGAAGGCAACGAAGATGGACCGGAGCTTGTCCTGCGGTATACCGATCCCGGTATCGGTGATGGAGACCGCGACCATGCCATCGCGTTCTTGCGCAGTAACGGTCACGGTGCCCCGCTCTGTGAATTTGATCGCGTTGCCGAGCAGGTTGAGCAGGATCTGCTGCAGCCGGTCTTCGTCCGCATCCACACGCACCAGGTCTCTGGCCACCGCGTTCATGAGTTGGATCTCCTTGCCTTCCACCATCGGTGCGGTGATGCGCAGATCAACTTCCACCACGCTGCGCAGATCGATCGGTTTGCGGGCCAGGACGATGTCCTTCTCGCGCAGCTTGGAGAGGTCCAGGATATCGTTGATCAATCCCGAGAGGCGCTTGCCCGAGGAAATGATCATGGAAAGGTCTTCGCGCATCGCTTCGGTGGGCTCCCCGGCCACGCCATCGTAGAGCGATTCGCTCAGACCGATGATGCCGTTGAGCGGGGTGCGGAGCTCGTGGCTCGTATTGGCCAGGAACTGGTCCTTCAGTTTGTCGATGTGCTGAAGGCGCTCGTTGATCTCTTGCTGCCGCACCAATTCCTTCTTGCGCTGACGACCGCGCATTACGAGCAGGAGGACCGCACCCCCGAGCAACAGTAGAAGTGCGGCACCGCCGAAAAGCAGCGCACGGTTGCGGTTGGTGCGGGCTTCGGTGCGGGCCACAGCCGCATCGCGCTGCCCTTCGGCCACTTGCAAGGACATGCGCAGACTATCGTCCCGCACTTCGTACGTCACCTGGTTCTTCAGCAGGCCCATCCTGAAGCTTTCGTTATTGAGCGAATCCGAATACTGGCCCGTGAGTTCGAACATGCGCAAGGCTTGGGCTGGCTGGCCCGTGGCCTTGTAGGCGCGGTAGAGCAGTTGGGTAGCCCGCTTCGCACGAGCAGCATCGTGCGCCGCGCGCGCCATGGCCAGCGCTTGCTCTCCCAACTGGACCGACTCTGAAGCCTTCCCTTGCAAGAGCCGCACTTCACCAAGCTCGGCGTAGGGAGCGGGAAGCTCCGCGATGTGCGCTGTGGCGCCCAAGGATAGCGCTGCGGTGTAGGCGGCGGCGGCGCTGTCCAAGACGTGCATCGCGCTGAAGCCATCGCCCAGGGAACGCAGCGCCCGGTGCCGCATCACCAGATAGTGTCGTTCGGTGAGCAGTTCGGTGAGCGTGTCGGTGCTGGTGGTCCGCCCAGCGCTCCCCTCGCGTTGTCTCACTTGCACGCGTCGCACCAACGTGTCGCGCACCGCCCCATGCCGGAAGAAACGCTCCAACTCCCTCAGCGCACGCTGGTGCAACGCTACACCACCGGCCGCATCCCCTTGCTTCTCCGCCAAGGTGCCCAGCCGGTCAAGCAGGTCACACGTCCAGCGGATGTCACGCTCCTGCTCCGCTTTCGCCAGCGCCTCGGTGAGCAAGGTGCGGCACTCCGTCAACTCGCCCGTCAGTTCGTAGGTGTGTACCAGCAGTTCGGTGGCGTCCAGCATGCGATCGCTGCGCACGTTCATCTCCTCCAGGTACAAGAACACATCTTTGGCCAGATCGAACGATCGCGGCAGGCCGGCCTGGAAATAGGCGCGCGCCAACTTCATTTTCAGCCGGGCCGTCTGCTCCGGGTCCAAGCCCATTTCCGGTCGGATGGCCGCTTCGCAAACACTGATCAATCGCTCGGTACGACCTGTTCCCGCGTGCAGTTCAGCAAGTTCCACAAGCAGTTCACGTTCACAATGCGCACTCCCCTTGCGAGGCATTGTCGCGAGCCCGGCTTCCAAGACGGCGATCCGCGCGGTGGTATCCCTTGTGGCGTCGGCTTCCTCGAGGATCGCACGCACACGCTTGGCGCATTTCGAGGTTTTTTGGTCACCCTCGTCCGATCTTCCAGATGCCTGGTCCTCACCGCAACCTATGAGCAGAGCGGAACAAAAAAGAAGGATGAAAGGGATGGGGCGCATCGGTATCAATGTTGCAAATGCATGGGCATGTCCACTTCCACGCGCGTGCCGATCGGTCGATCCACGTAGCGGAAGCCGGCTTTGCCGCCGTATTGTTTCTGCACCAGGTCCAAGCGACTTCGGGTGATCGCTGTACCAAGGCTGGTTTTCTTCGTGGCCCCTTCCACCGGCTGTGCTACCGGTTCCTTCTTCGCCTGCCGCCCCACTCCATCGTCCTCGATGATCCAAAGCAGTTGCTTGCCCTGTTGCTCGACCCGCAAGCTGATGTGGCCTTTGCCCTCCTTGCCGGCCATGCCGTGCCAGATGGCGTTCTCCACAAAGGGCTGTACTACCAGTGGTGGCACCATCACCTCCTCGGGATCCAGCGCATCGTCCACCGTGATGGTGAAATCGAACTTGTCCTGCATGCGCTTGCGCTCGAGGTCCATGTAGCCGCGCAGCGTTTCCAAGTCCTGCACCAGCGGCACTTCCGCATGGCGGCTGTTCTCCAGTACGCTGCGCATCACCCGCGCGAACTTCGTGAGGTAGCTGCTGGCGCTGTCCTGGTCGTTCTTCTGAACATAGGCATTGATCGAGTTCAGCGCGTTGAAGATGAAGTGGGGGTTCATCTGGCTACGGAGAGCTTGGGTCTCCAGGCGGGCAGCATCCTTCTCGAAGCGCTCCTTGCGGCGTTTGCGATCGGTGCGCCACCAAAGCCCACCGCCGATGAGGAGCAACACGGCCACACCACCCACCATAAGCGCCCGGTTGCGATTGGTGCGGGCTTCGGCCCGCGCGAAGGCGGTGTCGCGTTGCCCTTCGACGATGGCGAGCGACATACGCAAACTGTCATCGCGCACCTCGTAGGTCACCTGGTTCTTTAGGAGGCCCATGCGAAAACTTTCGTTGTTCAGGGAATCGGAATACTGGCCCTGGAGTTCGAACATGTGCAGCGCCTTCACCGCATCGCCCTGTGCTTTGTACGCTTGGTAGAGCAGTTTTGCGGCGCGTTGCGCGCGGACCATATCACGGCGTTGCAATGCATCCGCATGGCCTTGTTCGCCGAGGCGCGCGGCTTCTCGGGGATCGCCCTGCGCGACGCGTATCTCCCCCAATTCGGTGAAGGACGGCACCAGTTCCGGGATGTGCGCGGTGGCCGCCATGGCCGATGCTTCGAGGTAAGCCCGCGCAGCGCGCTCGTCCGCATGGGAGGCGCGTTGCGCATCACCCAAGAGCTTCAGCGCGCGGTGGCGCATGACCAGATACTGCCGTTCGGTGAGCAGTTCCGTGAGCGTGTCGGTGCTCGTGGTGAGACCATTGCTCGCCTGGCGCTGCCGCTGTTGCACATGGCGCACCAGCGTATCGCGCACCGCACCGTTCCGAAAGAAGCGCGCGAGTTCCGTCAACGAGCGTTCGTGCAAGGCCACCGCCGCTTTGCCGTCGCCCTGCTTCACCGCCAAGACGCCTAGACGATCGAGCAGATCGGTGGTCCAACGAATGTCCCTTTCCGCTTCGGCCTTCTTCAGCGCCTCGCTCAACAATTTGCGGCACTCGGTGAGCTCCCCGGTCAGGTCGTAGGTGTTCACCAGCAGGTCCGTGGCCTCCAGCATGCGGTCGCTGCGCACGTTCATCTCCTCCAGGTAGAGGAACACATCCTTGGCCAGATCGAACGAACGGGGCAGGCCTGCCTGGAAATAGGCCCGTGCCAGTTTCATTTTCAAACGGGCGGTCTGTTCGGCATCCAGCCCCATACCCGGCCGGATGGCGGCTTCGCATACGCTGATCAGCCTTTCGGTGCGGCCTGTGCCTGCATGCAGCTCGGCCAATTCCACCAGCAGTTCGCGTTCACAGTGCGCGGCGCCTTCGCGGGGCATGGCGTCAAGCCCCTCTTCCAGCACGGTGATCCGCGCAGCGGTATCCGCTGTGGCATCGGCCCGCTCGATGGTTTCGCGCACCAAGGTGGCACATGCGGCGGGCAATGCGGCAGCGGATGCGGCCTCATCAGAAGTGGCATCATCGGTGCCGCAACCGAAGAGGCCCATCCTGGCGGCGGGCTTTGGCGCGATGGGGTTCTGGGCACTTCGCGGCAAGGGGAGCGCTCAGAAACAAGTCCATGCCCTAAGCGCCGAGGGCGATAGTTTGCGCGCCGAACTCGAGCGCTCTTCGCTGGCACGGTTCCAAGCGGAACGGCAAAAGGAATTCGCCGAGACCTACCTGGACAACCTGATGAAAGGCAACGAGGAGCTGAAGCGCGTGTACGACGCGGAGAAGGCCGCCTCCAACGAAGCGATCGCCCAGGCCGTGGAAGCGAAAAAACAAACACGCGCGAAGGAGGCCGCGCTGAAGAACGAACAACAAGCGCGCACTGAAGAGAAGGCACAACGTGATCTGGCCGATGCCCGTGCCGATTCCATTACGGTGGAACAGCAACGGACGAACGAGGCCAACCGCCGCTTGCAGGCAAGCAAGCTAGCGCAGAACAGCATGGCCGTAAAAGGCGCACCGCAGCCCCGCGCGCTCATGGCCTTGCACGCATTGCGCACCATGGAAAGAGCCGGTGGCGACGTCCACAAGGATGAACTGATACGTGCACTGCAAGGTTCACTGGACGAATTGGAGCGTGCCGCTCCACCGGGTGCGGACCGGCTGGGCTCCGGTCCCCGCGCGTTGCGCATGCATGGTGCCGAGCTCTGGGCGCTGGGCAACGATGGCAAATTGCTCGGCATAGATCCCGCTGGTTGGAGCAAGCATGTGGTTGCGGATGCTTCGGCGCATGCAGGTGCTTCCGGTGGACGTGCCTTCCTGGGGCAAGGTGTTCTGCTCCTGACCGACATAGCACATACCATCACCATCTGTTCCACGAAAGACGGTGCGGTGATCGCCTCCGCACAGAAGACACCGCACGCCGAGGACATCACGGCGATGGCGGCTTTCGCCGATGGCACCGCGTTGGTGAGCGGCGATCGCGAAGGCAACCTGGTGGTGTGGGCCGTGGAGGGCAAGACGTTGCGCATGGTTCAACAGCACAAAGCCGGTGGAACGGTGCGCGCACTGGTGCTGGAGCCGCGCAACGATCGGATCCTAGGTGTCCATGGCACGGAAAAAATATCGATCCTTTCCAAGGACGGATCGCTCACCACCGCCACGCTCAGTGATGCGGCTCGCGCGCACAGCATCGCACCGGGTTCCCCCGGCGAAGTTTGCATTGGCACGCATAGCGGCACCGTGGTAGCGTTGGATGTGACCAGCCGCTCGACCCGGACGCGCTTTGCGGGCAACGGGCAGCGGGTGGAAGTATTGGCCGTGGGCCCCGGCGGCCGGATCGCATTGGTGGATGCGGTGCGCACCTTGAGCGTTGTGGATCCGGAGGGGACCACCTCCCCCATGCACCTCCCGCTGACGGGCATCCCCAATGTGCTGGCGTTCGGCAATACCGATGTGCTTTACCTTGGCTCGGAGGATCGCACCGTGCGGCGCGTTCTGATCAGCACCAAAGGCATGGCGCAACGGATCTGTACGCTGGTGGGCCGCGAACTCACGGCGACCGAATGGGATCAGTACATCGGCGAAGGAACCCCGGAACCCGCATGCGAGAATTGACCCCCCGGATACTGCCGCTCCTTGTCGCAGCGGTCCTGACACTGGGCACCCGGGCACAGGACGCCACCAGTTGCGAGCAGGCGTACGGCCGGGCTTACACGCTTTATGATCAGGACGGGCGCCTGAACGAAGCCTGGGTGCTCCTGGATAGTCTGTGTGCGGAGTGCCGCAAAGACAAGGACCAACTGCAACGTATCGTCTTCCTCAAGGCGGTGATCGAGGCGCGCAACGATTCCATCAAGGCCATGCGCCGAAGTATGGAACAACTGTTCCGTAACGACCGGGGGTATGTGCTGAAACCGTACGATCCGATCATCGTGGGCCTGCCCATCAAGGAGGAGCTTTTCACCACCTATGAGCGGTTGGCGGGCAGCCGTGGTGCCGGGCCCGGGCAACTGCGCAAAGACCACGGCCAGTGGCGTGTGGGCCTCCACTTCGAAGGGCACCGAAGCGATCTGGACCTGGAGGACCCGCCGGAAGTTTTCGAGGCGGACGCACCGCCGAAATACAAAGGCACCTTGGGTTGGGAGACGGGCGCACACGCGGAATGGGACATGGTTCCCAACCTCGCCTTGCGCATCAGCGGGGGATGGAGCGAATGGAACTTGGAGGCCAACAGCACGGGGGTGCGCTACGGCGAAAAGCTGACGTTCATTCCCTTGGGTCTCGGCGTCAAGAAGATGTTCTGGATCAAGAACTGTTCCTGGGTGCCTTACCTGATCGCCGAAGGCAGCTACATGCTGCTGCAAAGCGCCACGGCGGATATTGAACGCACGGGCGACGGCCTGCGCTTCCTGGCCCCGAAAACCCTGGAACGTGCGAGTGAGCGAAAGACCGAACAGATCGCGGTGGGCGGAGGTCTAGGCGTAGGCTACAAAGTGGGGCATGTGGTCCTCTTCGTGGAAGGGCACTACCGCTACGCGTTGGATCGGATCACCAAGAATGAACCCACCTATACCGAGACCGAGTTGCTCACCAACTACTACTGGGTCGACGGCAAATTCTCGCTTTCCGGAGGTGGTGTGGCGATCGGACTGCAGTATGTGTTGCGCTACCATCCCAACAACAGGATCTTCAAATGAAGGGCGCACGATACAGCACGTTCGCACTGGTGTGTTGCACGCTCTTCTTCGGCGCCTGCCGGAAGAACGACCCGCAGGAGGAGGCGCCGCCAATAAGCAGCTACCGTACCTACGAACTGGTATGTGCGGCAGTGAAGGCGGATCCCTGGGGCGGACAGATCCTGCTATGCAAGAGTTCCCCTGTGGATCGCCGAACTTCCTTTCTGCAATTGATGAACGCCGAAGGGGATCTTGGGAACACGTATCGATCCGAACGCACTCCGCGCACGGCGGAGAACATCACCTTCCAGCAAAACGAACTTTTGTACACTGACTTCGCGCCTCAGAGCGATGGATCCATCCTGGTGGTGGGGATCGGCCGTCAAGTGGAACTCGAGGACCGGCTGCATGTGATCGTCCACCACATCGCACGCGATGGCAGTTCCATCGGCGCACCCTACCGCCGCTACCTCATCTCCGGAGGAGTGGTGCAGGTGAACATCGATGGCGCTACGCGTGATCTGGACGGCCTGCCGCGGATTCGAGCACTGTGCGAACCAATGAACGGTTCGCTGGTGGTGGCTGCCCGATGGGAGACCTCCAGCGCTGCGGGCGTCCGATTGTTCCGCTTCGGCACCAACGGCAACACCGATGTGAACACCCAAACCGACATCGCGCTGAACAGCGCGGACGATCGTTTGCACGCTTTGAGCTGCGATCCGGGGAACGACCACGCCGTGCTACTCGTGGACCAAAGCCAGCCAGGGACCTCCCATACGCTGGGTGCCATCGGCTTCAGCGCCGCCACGGGCGGATGGATCGCTGCAGGGAGCAACACACTTCAAGCGGACAATCAGCCCATCATGAACGCCGAACCACAACAACTGCAGTGGCTCGGTGATGCCTTCCTGCTCGTGGGTCACCGACCCGACCCGAGCGATGCGAACACGATCAAACCCTTGGTAGCGCGCTTCGCCAATGCGAACGAAGTGAACAATGGCCCGCGTGTTCTCACGGGGCTTTCCTCCGCCGATCGACCGGTAGCGAGCTATTGTGCCGGGCTGCACAACGGAAGTCTGGAGCTTGTGACCCAAGTGCATGAGAGCAGCGCGTTACAGCCCTTTTTCGAGGGCGACATCACCAGCGATCTTGAAGTGGTAGGTCTGGGATCCCCCGGGTTGGAGCCCGGCACCACCACCACCGTGATCCCCGGCCAGGGCCTGCGCGCCATCGGGATCTTCAGCGAAGGAGGCGAACGCGTCCTGATCGGCAGCCAACATCCCTACCTCAACGCGAGCTTCGTGCATACGTTCCGTGTTGTGTTGCAGTGATCCCGCGCATGGGCAATTACCGCCGCTCGATCGACAGAACTCCCGTGTTCTTCTCCATGCCCTTTCGCCGCGCTCGCTTCCGTTCGATCCTTATCAGTGCGCTCTCATGTGCTCCGCTTTCCGCGCAGTTCGCCCCACCGAACGATACGCTCTGCGTGAACTGCGCCTTCCCGAAAACACTCGACTACGACCAGGATGGGCACATCGACCTGATCCTCACCACCCCTTTCGAAGACTCGATCCTCTGGATGCGTAACCAGGGCGATGGCACGTTCGACCCTGCGGACTACCTCACCGCGAACCCGTTCCACCTCACCATCGATCTGGTGGGCGACGCGGATAACGATGGTGATGGTGATATGATCGGCGTAACGCTCGCACCATACACCGACAGCCTGGTGGTGCTCCTTCGGAACAATGCGGGAACCTTCGCGACCGAGGTCATCGATACGCACATCGCCGCCACACGCACGCTCACCCAGTTCGCCGATCTGGACGGAGACGGCCTGCAGGACGCTTTGAGCTTGCAGGGAAACGATGGGGAGATCTGGTACCGCAACTTGGGCAACAACGCGTACGCCCGGGATACCATCCCCTATTGGTGCCAGCCTGTGCAAGGACCCTATGCGGTGGGGGACATCGATGGCGATTCCGACCTCGACCTGATAGCGCGCGTTTATTCGGAGCAGCGCTTCTATGCACTATGGAACCTGGGCAACGCACGGTTCGGCCCGCCGATGGTGGCTTCCTCGCCGTGGGGAAATGTGAACGTACCGACCGGGTTGGCGGGTGTCCATCTGAACGAGGATGTGTACCACGATGTCGCTTTCGGCGGGCGTGCCCTGTTCTCCAATGGTGCTGGTTGGTTGGACACACCGAGCCAACTACCGCAACCCTTCACCTACCAGAGCATCGCGAATTGGGATTGTGACTCCGTTCCGGAGGTCTTGGTCAGTTCGGCGATCTACCCACCCGTGAAGACCAGCAAACTGAACAACATCACCGTGCTTTACAACCTCACGGACCTACCTCCGCTCCATTCGCGCACAGCGCTGGCGGATCTGAACGGAGATGGCCTGGAGGACCTGCTGATCGGTGCGGTGGAGGACACCACGGGCCTGCTGTTATGGCGACCGAACCAAGCCGCACCCCTGGAATTGCTTTACGATCTACCCTTCGACACCCTCAGCACCGATACGGTGATCTATCTGGGCGACCCGATAAACGCGCAAACGGGTGATACGTTGGTGAGCGCTTGGTTCGCCACCGGTTCCGGGGTGTACAATGATTCATTGTACACGGCCTTTGCCACGGATGGTTGGGTCACCATCACCATCACGTTGGCGAATTTCAACGATCCCATCGCTTGTGTAACGAGCGTGGTGACGGATTCGATCTTCATCATCCACACCACGCATATCGATGAGTTGGGTACGCCCCTCCTGATGATCGCACCGAACCCCGCCCACGACCTCGCAACAATACACCGTGTGGATGGGAGCGTGGTGAACGTTTGGATCACCGATGCGCTGGGACGCACGACCCCTGCGCAGGTCGTCCCGGGCAGCCCAGTGGATCGCCTGGTATTGGATGTGGGGTCGATGCCCAGCGGCTGTTACATGATCACCCTCGGCAAGGGTGATGCGGTCGAAGGATCCGCAAGGTTGATGGTGCTGCACTGATCACAGCACCCGCAGCGATCAAGGCAGGTAGATCTGCAGTTCCACACGCATCGATCCGGCGGGAACACCGCAACCGGGATCCCTGCGCAAGGACGTGCGAACGAGGAAGGTGCTGTTACAAGCGATGGGGCCACGCAGATCGTCGCAGGGCTCCAACTCGGGCAGAACTTGTTCCACACCCCACATACCGATGCCGCCGGTATCCCGCGCATGGACCGCGGTGCTCCACGCGGACCCGATCGGGTCGAACCGCTCCAGTAGTATGCGGTCGCCGAAAGCGGACCAACCGTAAAAGGCACGGCGGTACTGGTTGCTATCCAGGACCAAGGGGACCGCGCTGCCTATTTCACCGGGCGTTTGTGCGTCCAGTATCCTTAGGCCACACTCCGGGCAGGCACCTTGTTCCTGCTGATGCACGAGCCAGGATCCGAACGCAACGCCAGGCACACCGGCATATCGCGCGGAGTGGTCCAGAACAAGATCACCATCAGCGAAGAACATTCCCGCGCGCCCCAGTTCCATCCATTTGAGATCACATCCGCTCGCGGTATCAGGTGATGGATCGAACGCCACAGTATCCCTCGCCCAGCCCTCCGGCACGTTCGCATCGCGTTGGAAAAGGTGGAGAGAGCCGATGTTCTGCTGGGCCAGTCCCGGCTCGAAGCCGCTAAAAGGAGAGGCGATGGCCAACCGATCCCCAGTGGATGCGAGCGCCCCTCCGAACCACCGCACAAAAGGGATCTGGTCCTGCAAGGGATCGGCCGCAAGCGTTCCGATCTCCGACGCACCGGTCGCGGAACCCGCGAACAGGAACACCGCCCCAGTGGCACGGAAGAACGAACGGCCCGGCGCGGAGATCACCAACGTATCACCCGCCCAGCATTGGGCGTAACCGAAGAGATCGCCCGGCGCGGCCACCGCAGGGTTGAGCGGCCCGAGATCGATGACCGGATCGAAAGGATCATCGATATCCAGCTGGTACATATGAACCTCGCCCGCGTTCGGACCATTGGCGTTGCTCTGAGGCGAACCAATGGTCAACCGCTTGTTCCGCAATGCCACGGACCAACCGAACCAAGGTGTGGTGTCGTTCACCTCGAAGAGGTCGTTCCATTGGTCCTGACCGCCTTGATGGCGTGCACGCACCTGCACCGTTCCGCCTTGAGCGGTGCTTATTGCCACCGCCACCATACCGCTGTCCACAGCGATGGAAACATGAGCGCTGGTATCGACCTCCGCCACAGCTACTGTGCGATCCCACTGCCAGAGTTGTGCGGCGCAATGCGGCACATAGGCCCAGATAGCCAGCAGGCAGGGGATGGTTGAACAACGGATCCGTCCGATCATCGGTCTTATGGCATTACGACGAAGCGTTGAGCTTCGCGCTGCAGGTGTGGCTCGGCCGGGTCCCATTCCAACACATAGATGCCGGGCAGGAGCCCATGCACGGGCAACGTACCAGAGCCTTGCAACGCATGGTGCGCGATCACATGGCCGCGCACGTTGCGGATCGTCGCGGTACCCGCCCCGTTGCGCGGGCCGAGGTCAATGCGCAATACACCTTCCGCTCGCGAAATGGGATCCGGAGCTATTGTGAAGCCGGGGGCCGTTGCATCGGGGGGGGCGTTCACAGTAGCGAAGGGGTCGCGGAACACATACACCTTCCCTTCATCGGTTCCACCCGCGGTCGGTGCGCCAACGGCGACCACATCGTCCGCTATGGTCACTGACCATCCGAAAAGATCGCCCAAGGCAGGATCAGGCTGTACGAGATAGGCCTGGCGCTCCCACCCGGTAAGCGAGCCTGGGGCATGATCGAAGACCTCCGCATGTCCGAGCGGGGTGAAGATCTCATCACCATAGGCACCTACGATCAGCCGGTGGCCCTCCAGGTCCGCCGCTCTACCCCAGCTATACTCGTGGTACTCCAACTGGGAAAGCGAAGTGTCCGGAATGGCGTGGCCTCCTTGCGTGAGTTGGTGCTGGGCATCCACCGTGAACGATACCATGCGCGGGAATACGCTCTGATCATAGGGCACCACGCCAATGACCGCCAGTTCTTGCGACCCAAGCACCTGCCGGAAGAAAGTGGAGTTGGCCGGTTGACCGAACGTGTCGGTGAGCATGCTGCGGGTGGCCACTGGCAGCGGCAACGTTGCGTCGAGGACCGAGTCGGCGTTCAAGGAATAGATCCCATCGTTCCGGGCATGCACAAAGGTGTTCTGCACCACGGTGAGTTCTCCGGCGATGCAAGGCCGGAAGGTGACGGTATCCACCAAGGCATCGCCACGGATGAACCGGGTTTGTTCAAAGAGCCCGGCGCTGTTCAGAGAAAAGAGGACCACCGCACCTAGGCCCTCCTGCCCTCCCGGATCCTCATCATACCCAGGACAAGCGATCAACGCATAGCCTTCGCTCAGGTACATGGCTGCGCCAAAGGCCAGGTCTGCCTGGAGGGTATCCAACTGGATCTTCTGTAAAAAGCCCCAATTCCCAGGTCCCCCCAGATCACGCTGGAAAACGCACACCGAACCCACCGGATAGCCGAGGTAGGTATCGGTGGGGGCCGCAACGAAAGCGTGATCGCCGAAAAGCTCCACCCGCGTGCCAAAACCCGCATCGAAGGCAGGGAAGGGAGGGTAAAGCGTCTTCACCAGGTCCCAAGCATCCACACCACCCTCGTTGCGATCGAACAAATAGGCCAGACCGGAACCTGGAACCCCGGCATCCACACCCGGGGCACCGACCAACAACCAGTTATCCTGCAGGGCGATGGAATGCCCGAACCGCCCATTGGCTGTGACCGAAAGCGGTGGCGGCACGATCTCCTCCGGCCAGTACTGGCCGAACGTTGCCCCGAACGGGATAACATGCATCAACAGCAATGCGGCGGTCTTGCGCACGGTAATAGTGACTATGGAACAGCGAAGTCCCGGGGTCCGCAAGCTAACCGATCGGGGTGCTCCATTTCCTCAGGGCCATAAGGCGACTGACCGAGATCCCCTATTTTCACCCCTCGATCACTGAACCATGGCCCGCCGCACATCGCTCACCTTCTTCCTTATCGCGAGCACTTTCGTCTTCCTTCGCGAGGATCTACAGGCCCAGAACTGGTCCTACACGAACGATGCCCCCGGCGTGGTCACCTTGCATTGGTCGCCCGTTCCGGGTGCTGCGGATTACCAGGTAGGGATCTACACGGCGTATTGGTGGACGACCGTCGGGCCCGATCCGTGGCCGGATGTGACTTCCGAACAAGTGGGATCGGCGGATACCTCCATAACCATCTATGGACTCCCACTGGAACAGCCCTTAATGTACGGTATAAGGAAGGTGAACCAACCGGGGAATACCAACTGGCAGGCTTGGGCCCCGAACATGTCCAGCCTTTTCTACGCAGGCAGCACCACCCCGCCTGCCAATGACGATGTGGCGGGCGCCATCACCCTGCCGGTGAACACGACCTGCCAAACGACCGGCGGCACCTTTTACGGCGCTACGAACACGCTCCCCGACCTCTGTACCGGAGGGATTACTACGTGGCAAGACGTTCACTACAAATTCACTGCTACAGGCCCAGCCGTCACCGTGACCGTCGATCCGTCGGCAGCCGTGCATGATCTTACCTTCTCGTTAGCATCCGTTGACCCGAACCTGGGTCCCTATTCCGACTGTGAGTGGTTCTATTATCCACTGGGTGCTGCTGTGGGGCACACGTTCACCGGCCTCATGGCAGGATACGAGTATGTCCTTGGACTGCACGCAATGCACCAGGGGCTGAACCCGGACAAGAGCTTCACCGTGTGCCTTACCAACCCGTGCGTGAAAGTGGTGCCGCGGATCTTCCTGGATGGACCTTTCGTGAGCGCTACCAACTTGATGGATGATGGGCTGCGCGCCGCCGGGCTGATCCCGTTGACCGAGCCTTTCACCGCGATGGGATATCCTCATGTGGGCGGCGGGGGTGAGATCCGTCTTCCCACACTTACCACCACCGGCGCGAACGCCATTGTGGATTGGGTGCTGGTGGAACTGCGCGACAATACTACGCCGAGTACGATCATAACCACACGCGCTGCCCTGGTGCAGCGCGATGGCGATGTGGTGGACATGAACGGCATCGGCCCCGTGAATATTTACGTGCCCAGCGCCACGTACAAGGTGGCCGTTCGCCACCGCAACCACCTTGGGGTGATGAAGTCCACGGGTAGCCTGCTTAGCAGCACCTCCACCACGGTGGACTTCACCACCGCGACCACGACGGTCTACGGCACGAACGCCCGCAAGACCAATGGCACCAAATTAACCCTGTGGCCCGGTGACACGAACTTCAATGGTACCGTGAAATACGCCGGCAGCGCGAACGACCGCGACATCGTGCTCACCCGCATCGGGGGCACGGTACCCACGGCCAGCACCGCCGGGTACTACGCGGAGGACGTGAACCTGAACGGCACCGTGAAATACGCCGGCAGCGCGAACGATCGCGACATCATTCTACAGACGATCGGCGGCACCGTGCCGACGGCGACGCGGGTGCAGCAGCTACCCTGACGGTCATCGCCAGGCCACCTTACCCGTGCCAAACGTTTCGCCGTCCGCGCCCACCAGGCGCAACAAATAGATACCGCTGGGGAGCCCTTCTCTGGGCAGTATGACCGGAGCGGTAAGCACCGGTGCAACGCTCACCACACGACCGCTCAAGTCGCGCATTTCAATGGCAAGCTCGGATGCCTTCGCGGCCTCGGGCCAATAGACCATCACCTCCGTTTCCGCAGGGTTCGGGGTGATCAGTATTGAAGTCATCGGAGACCCCTCGGGCACGGAGAGATAGGTGGCGGTGCCGAGCAACAGCACGGAACTTTCTCCGGCCACCTCCACCCCCACCGCGCACAAGTTGGCGTCCACATCCAACCCGCGGAAGATGGCGTCGCCCAAAACTTGGTGGGGCAACAGGTAGTTGCCGAGTTGTTTGAAGATGTACAGGTTATCGTATGTGGCATCCTGCTCCTGTTCCACCGCGAAGAGGTACGGGGGTGAAGGGAGCATGAACGTGGGGCTGAGGCCCGCTACGTGGAACCACCCGAGATCCGGCGCATCACTGGCGATGCCGCCACCTGCGGAATACCAGCACCCGGGATCGAAGCTCGCGTAGAGGGTATCGCCTTGCTGCGCCACCGCTTTCCCATAAGGTCTGGGGCCGATGCCGTAGTTCTGCATAGTGCTCCAGGTGTTGGACCAGAGGCCCGAGCTCGTGTCGCGTTCATGCCTGCGGACCTGACCTTGGGCGCAGCCGTACGGTCCTTGATCGTACCACTGGTCAGTGATGGGCGAACCGTAGGTGAAATGTGCATCGTTGAGGGCCATGCTGCAATGGCTGCTGGGTTCGGTGATGTCCAGATAGGGGGTGAATTGATCGCCCAGCAACAGCTGCTGAAAGCCCCAAGCATCGGCGCCGCCTGCGTTCTGAGCGTAGATCTTGAAAGCACTGTCATACGTGCCGAAACCACCGGCGCATTGGCCCACGATGAAGTAGGAATCGCTCTTGGCCAGATCCCCGCCGCCATTGTGTATCACACGATCGAAGACATAGAGTTCCGCGATCGGGTCGAAGGCGAAGCGGAACACATGTTCGTTGGAGGCGATGAAGGCACCGTCCTCATCGAGTTGCGTGAAACGCCCAAAGCCTCGGTCGTTACTGAACGCTGGTGGAATGTCGATGGTCTGGAACGCGCCCCATTGCTCCACCCCGCCCGTATGCCTGTCGAACACGTAGGCGCGGCCCGTGGAATCGCCTTCCGCGCCAACGAGCAAGCGGTCCTGATGCAAGGAGAGCGCGCACCCGAAACGGTGGCCCGGCTGTGCCGTCGCCGCGACCACCTGCTTGAACTGGATCCAATCCTGCGCTTGGACCGACCCGCTCACGCACAACAGGGCGAGGATCCAGGGGCGCTTCATCGCGGTGGTAACGTTCATTGGATGAGAACCTTGCAGGACACGTTGCGCACAGGGTATTGGGGATCGATGATGCGCAACACACAGAGGCCCGGTGGGAGGTGCGATACATCCAGTTCCACGGCGATGGTGGCGTGCAGCGTTGAGCGCTTCAACAAGCGGCTTTGCGCATCCAGTAATTCCAACTGCCCGACCAAGGGTTCGGAGGAACGCACCACCACCCGGTCGTGCGCCGGATCGTACGCGCATTGGATGGTGGAAGGAGCGAGCGGTTCTGGCACGGTTACCGTGGGATCGTAGAGCACATAAGCCATCGCACCCACACCATTGAAAGTGCCGCCCACGATCACCTCGCCCAGAGCGCTGATGTCAATGTCTCCACCCAATTCGTACTGGGGCGGTTCCACGATCTGGGCGAGCCCCCAGGCATCAGGACCGCCGAGGTCGCGGCGATAGATCAGCGATCGTTCCTGATCGTTTACCGCCAGCACCCCGCTTCGACACGCCACCTGGCTGCCGAAACGGCTGAACGCGGATGGGGATGGCTCGTACAGTTCGGTGATCAATTCCATAGTGTCGCTCACCTGGAAGAGCAGCACAGAGCCCGCATCCTGTCCCTGGTCATCATCAAGTGGTCGGCCCAGGGCGAAAGTCCCGTCATCGGCATCCACGGCCTGGTAATCGGGAAGTTCATTGTCCGCATTGCCAATAGTGAAGTCCTGCTGCTGTAGTGTGTGCGCGGACCAATAGTCGTTTACCCAGCGATAGATCACGGTATCGTTGTGCAGGCACATGGGGAACGGTGGCGAAGAGAACGAACCGATATTACCGATGTTCTCCCAGGAATGCGCTAGCACATAAGTACCGGGTACGGTGTCGTCGCGGAACCAGTGGTAGCCGCTGTGGTAAATGAACGGCAGGTTGAAGTCATAGATATACAGCAGGGCATCTGCGACCACCGTGCTGCTGCCGTGCCGCCGCACGGAAACCCCGCTGCCCCATGCGCTCTCGCCGGGGTCCAAGAGCAAGGTATCGCGCACGAAGGAGGAAAGCTGCGGGTCCCATCGGAAGAAGTACGTGCCACTGAGACCGTTGGAGGCGAAGCCATCGTACTCCTGGGTACTGCCCACTACCAGCACCCCGCCATCGGCATCGATGGAAGTACCGAAGCCAGCAGTGAAGATCGTATCGTTCGGATAGAGTGTGTGCGCATGGCCCCACCCGTTCACGCCGCCGATATTGCGGTGGAAAACGAACACCGCACCATGGCGGCGGAAATCCGGAGCGCCAACAAATGCGAAGTCACCATCGATCGCCACGCTGGCACCGAAGTGACTGGTATCGCCGAATACCGGGTTCATCAAGAGCCGCTCGCTTAATTGGGCACGCACACCGGTTGTGAAACCCAACATGGCGAACAAGGTGATCGCCCGGGCAGCTCCTGCACTAGTGGTCCGGCGGATCGGCAGCATTACTCAGCGATCAAACGTTGCTGAAGCAGGTCCACACCCCGATGATCCGTTACAGTGAGCAGGTAGAGGCCGGAACTCCATTCATCACGCACCACTTCAAAGGCGGTCGTGCCCGCAGCGATCGTGCCTATGGCGACGAGCGTACCGCGCTGATCCCGCAAGCGCCACTCCGAAGAGCCCTGTGTGACCGGTGGCATATGAACCTGGAAGGATCCTTGGAAAGGGTTCGGTGCCACGGTGGCGGTCCGTTGCTGGTGATCGACCACACCGACGGCACTGGTCCTGAACACCCGCACGATCCCATCATCCCCGCTCTCGCTACCGTTCCATGGTGCGCCAGCGACCAACCCATGGGAAGTAAATGCCACGGCATTGCCGAAATGCTCCTGATCGGTCGAGGCACCAATGCGTTGGGTATGCGAAACGCCGGTCCCGTTCGTTGAACGTTGGAAGATGTGGATCGCACCGTCCTCCGGCAGTACGCTGGACCCTTGGTCCTCTTCAGGCGCACCGACCACTACAAGGTCACCCTTCACATCCATGGTGGAACCGAAGCGTGAAGCGGGCTGCACAGGCTGCGGCTCGGCAAAGCCGATCTCGCCCCAATTGCCGGCGAAGCCCACATCCTTGCCAAATAGGTAGACGCGGCCTCCATCGGTGTTGGAGCCGGGAAGGCCATACGCCGTGGCGGCCGCGAAATCCTGATCCACGGCAACAGCGGTGCCGAAGCGATCACCGGCCGCACCGTTCGAGGCCAACACTTTGCGCGCCAGCCCCCACATGTCCGGACCACCGATGTTCCGGCTATGTACTTGCACGGCGCCGGCATCCATGCCCAGAAGATCATCGCCGGGCGATCCGACGAAGAGGAAGTCGCCAAGCAGTGCGAGCGAGGCGCCAAAACCTTGGTCCGCACCTGCCAACAGGCTATCCTCCAGAATCACGTGCACCGAGGCAAGCCCCGTGGAAAGATCATAGAGCGCGACGCATTCGCGTGCGCCTTCATAGCCGCCTCCGATCGCCAGCCGATCACCATCCATGGCAAGCGCGGCGCCGAAAGAACCGCCATCCAGAGCAGCTGGTACGATCAGTTCCCCGAGGTACTGCCAGTCATCATCTCCCTGCCGCTGATACACGAGCAGCGAACAACTGCCATCGGCACAGCCATAGGTGCTCGCTACCACCAAACGATCGTTGCCCAACGCAATGCGCGTCCCGAATTCCATACCAGCCAAAGGATCCGGTTGCTGCTCCACTGAACCGTCGGCTTCCCAAACAAGAAGGTCCCCGTTCCAGCGGTACAGATAGACAGCACCTGCCTCCGCCGCACCCGTCACTCCCGTTCGTGGCGCTCCCACCGCCATGCGATCCCCGTCCACCGCGATGGAAGTACCGAAGTAATCGGTCAAGGCACCGTTGGGGAAGATCGCCGCATCCGTCGCGAACTCCTGGGCCATCACAGGGGCGCCCATAGAGCAATAGAGCAGGAGGAAAAAGGTCGGTCTCATGTCGTGCGGGATAACAAAGCCGCGAGGCCGGTCAAGATAACGGGATCCCCGGAGATCACAATAGCCCATGCGCCAAAGCCAGCTCGAACGCGAAGTGAACGTCAAGAGGGATCCGCCCGAGGCCCCGGGATAGTTCGGGAAACTCCCATCTTTGATCGACCGGCAGCGATGCGATCCATTATCCCGCTCCATTCCTTTTGGCTCCCGCTCGGGACCGCCGCACTGCTCTTCTGCGGCCCGCACGATGCGTGGGGTTCGAGCACCGCGTATGAGGCATCCCCATCATTGGAGGAAGGTGGCGGTCCGGCCAATGATGAATGTGCGGATGCGACCGTGAACGCGCTCTCCGTCCCCGGGAGCGTATTCTTGAACGGCAGCAACGCGGGCGCTACGAACAGTGAAGGAGCCGCGTTCCCGCTTGTGTGGGAGGCGTTCACCATCCCGGTTTGCGCGACCGTTCGAGTGAGTTTCTGCGCGATGCAGGGTTCGTGGAACGGTGCGCTTCCGTTCATGGCCACCAACTGCCCGTACGATCCCGATTCCATCGCAGTGGCTACCGATCTCAACATGCCCAGTTGCGGCCTGGAACTGGACCAACTGTGGGTGCCCTAGACGACCTTCGTGAACCTGCCGCCAGGCACCTACTACCTACCGATCCCCGAGATACTTCCCGGCGGATCCGGGTCCTACGACCTTATCCTCTCCACTGAACCCTGCACCGAGGACTGCATGGGTCAGGTGGGTGGTGCGGCCTTGCCCGGTACCCCTTGCGATGACGGCAACGCGAACACCGCGAACGATCTCTTCAATGCGAACTGCGTTTGCCTGGGCCAATTGGCCATCGATTGCGAGGGCGAGCCAGAAGGGTCCGCGCAGCCCGGTACCGCGTGCGATGACGGCGACGCATCAACAGGGAACGACCTTTGGGATGTGAACTGCACATGTGCCGGTCTGCCACTGGATTGTGCAGACACACCGGACGGCACAGCATTGCCCGGCACCGCGTGCGATGATGGGAACTGGAACAGCACGAACGATACCTGGAGCGCGAACTGCCAGTGCTACGGCACCCTCCCGACCGATTGCACCGGCACGCTCGGAGGACCCGCACAACCGGGTACGGCGTGCGATGATGGCAATCCCGACAGCACCGGCGATGTGTACAACGGTGATTGCCAGTGCTTCGGTGTTCTCGCCACGGATTGCCCGGGTGTAGTGGGCGGGAGCACACAACCCGGCAGCGCCTGCGATGATCTGGATCCTGACACGGGCAATGATGCGTTCAACGCCAATTGCATCTGCATCGGCCTTCCGCTCGATTGCCAATCCGTTCCCGGTGGTGCCGCGTTGCCCGGCACACCGTGCAACGATGGCAACCCAGATAGCGCGGACGATGTTTACAACAGCGCCTGCCAGTGCTTCGGTATTCTCGCCACGGATTGTCTGGGCGCGGTGGGCGGGAGCGCACAACCCGGCACCCCGTGCGATGACAACAACGCGAACACCGGCAACGACGTGTGGAACATTTGGTGCAGCTGCTACGGCGCCATGATCGATTGTCTCGGTGTGCCGGGCGGCCCGGACGTTTGGGGGCAACCCTGTGATGACGGGGATCCGAACACGAGCGCTGAATATTGGTCGTTCGATTGCATTTGTGTTGGCCAGATCGCCGATTGCCTTGGCGTTGTGGGCGGTTCCAACCTGCCGGGTACCCCTTGCGATGATGACGACCCCAACACGATCGACGACACCTGGAGCACTGCCTGTGAATGCCTCGGCATCTTCATCCCCACGGATTGTCTTGGCGTTCCCGCCGGGGATGCACAACCAGGAAGCCCATGCGATGACGGGCTAGACAATACCGTTGACGACGTGTGGACCTTGGCCTGTCTCTGCGCCGGCACGTTCACCAGCGACTGCCTTGGCGACGTCGGCGGAAGTGCGCTTCCTGGCACGACGTGCGATGATGGCATCCTGGTCACCACCAACGATCAATGGAACGCACTGTGCATTTGCGAAGGCTTGGATTGCGCGGACATGCCGGGCGGCTCCGCACTGCCCGGAGCACCCTGCGATGATGAAGATCCTTTGACCATGGACACCTATTGGAACGCGGAGTGCGCATGTGTCGCCGTGGTATCCGTATTGGAAAGCGAGACGGACGTACCGGGCCTGGTCCTCTACCCGAATCCGACGAGCGACGAAGTGCGCATCAGCATGACACACGTTCGGGAGAATGCAAGGATCGAAATGATCGATGCGCCGGGCAGGACCGTTCGTGCATGGCGCACCAACATGGTGGGCCCCACCGGTCTGCTACTGGACCTGCGTGGTGTGAACGCAGGGACCTACATCCTGCGCGTGCTATCGGTGGATGGTACCGTAGCGAGCCGGTTGGTGGTGCTCTGATCGGCACGCCGCCGCGCTACCTTTCAGCACCCCATGGGCACGGACCGTTCCCCCGCGCACTACCGCTCCTTTGCCACGCGCTTCGCCTACAGGCACCCGGTGTGGGCCGCGGTGATCACCCAGGTGAACTTCTGGATCGTCGTCAATGCGATCCTGGTCGTGATCAGCCATTTGGTTCTGGTCGCGGTATCCGTCACTTACACACGGATACAACCCCCACCGCTGTTGTCCGTGCTCTGCCTCAGCTCGCTCACCGGTATATTCTATGGCACCGCGCTGGCGTTCATGGGATCTCTGGGTGGACCGCCGTTTAGGCCCCGGCGCCTCCATGGGTCGGCGCATCCTGGTCAAGTCGCTGCTCTACACGGTGACCTTCGTGGTTATTTCCACGATCACCCTAACGGCGTTCAACCTGCTCATGGCCGATTGGTTCGCGCGCTTGGGCATGGAAATGAGCGCCGAGGTGAGCTTCCGCTGGGGGCTCACCTTCGTACCAACCACTTTGGCGGGCAACTTCCTCATCTCCTTCATCAAACAGGTGAACCGCAGCTTCGGGCCTGGTTTGCTGATGAGTTTGTTGCTGGGTCGGTACCAGAAACCGGTGCGCGAGCGGCGCATCTTCATGTTCATGGACCTGAGGTCCAGCACGCGGCACGCCGAAGAGTTGGGGCCCGAGCGCTATAGTTCCATGGTGCGCGATCTTTTCCACGATGTGGATAGCGCGGTGCCCACCTACGGTGCCGAGATCTACCAATATGTGGGCGACGAGGTGGTCTTTACATGGAACGCGGACGACACGCCCGACAAAGAGCGCTGCTTGCACTTCCACTTCGCCATCTGCGACGCGATCACGCAACGTGCCGAACACTACCTGGCCACCTATGGCCGGGTGCCGGAATTCAAAGCGGGCCTGCACCTGGGCGAAGTGGTGGCCGTGGAGATCGGCGAGATCAAGCGCGAGATCGCCTACCACGGCGACACCATCAACACGGCGGCACGGATACAGAGCATGTGCAACGAAATGGGACGCGCACTGATCATCAGCGAAACCCTGCTGGCCGCGTGTACCATAACCGAAAGCCTACCGCTGCGCACGATCGAACTGGGCAGTGTGCTATTGAAAGGCAAGCAGCAGCATGTCGCGATACACGCGGTGGAGCGATCCTCGGAAAACATGGAGCCACTCCATGACCGTCCGTCCACTTTTACCGAGGTTTGAGGCACATGAGCGAATTGATCCAACAGGCCGAGGCCCACATACGGGCGCATGTGGCCAGCCACTTCCCGGCCCACCTGACCTATCATAACATCGACCACATCGCACAGGTGGCCGAGGCGGCCGGGGAACTCGCCCTGGCAGCGAGCCTTGGTGCGGACGACCGCGATGCGCTGCTGTTAGCCGCGTGGTTCCACGATAGTGCATACCACCTGGGTGCCGATGGACACGAAGCACGCAGTGCCGAGTTAGCGGAAGAATTCCTGGAAAGCAAGGGCGCAACGGCCGCGCTAAAGGCCCGTGTGCGGGAGCTGATCCTCGCCACCCGGAAGGACGCGGTGGTGAGCGGCGCGATGGAGTTGATGATCCGCGACGCGGACCTGGTGCATTTGGCGCGACCCGACCACCTGGCCCAATTGGCGCGACTTCGCGAGGAGATCGAAGCACTGCGCGGCGTGAAGATCAAGAAGAAGGAATGGCTCGTTGAGAACGTCGCCTTCATGGAACACACGCCCTTCCGTTCGGAAGCCGGCAAGCGGTCGTGGAACACCGCCCGGCAGAAGAACCTCGCTGCGTTGCAAGCCATGCTGGAAGAACACGCCGAGAAGAAGTCGGAGCAGAAGCAGGCGGAAAAAAGCGATAAGGAAGCGTTACACGCAGAGAAGGAGAACGTCCGGAAACGGAAGGAGACCGAGCGTGGTGTAGAAACCTTGTTCCGCGTTACGTTGAACAACCACACCCGGCTGAGCCAGATCGCGGACAACAAGGCGAACATGATGCTCAGCGTGAACGCGCTCATCATCTCGGTGGTGTTGAGCGGCCTGGCCCCGAAACTGGAGAACAACCAACTGCTGATGCTGCCTGCGGCGCTGCTCACCTTCACTTGCTTGGCCTCCATCGTAACGGCCACCTTGGCCACGCGGCCCAAAGTCACGCAAGGCAACACCTCGCGGGAAGAGATCGAGAAACGCAACGCCAACCTTTTGTTCTTCGGCAACTTCCACAACATGAAGTACCCCGACTTCAAGTGGGGCATGGAGCAGGTGATGAACGATCGCGACTACCTGTACGGCTCCATGACGAAGGACCTGTACTACCTAGGGAAGGTGCTTCACAAGAAGTACCGCTACCTCAACCTCACCTACAGCATTTTCGCCATCGGTCTGGTACTCTCCGTGGCCGCCGCCGCCCGGGCAGCCTACCTGGCAGGGCTTACCGTGAGCGGTGTGCCCGGTCACTAGGCCACCGGTCAGAAGAAGAAGCCAAGTCGCACGTCCACGATGGCATCGTCATCGCTCACCGCGTAGCTGGCCTGTAGGATCACCATGTTGAACGGACTGAGGAACAGTCCGCCGCCCACAGAACTATGCCAGAAATGCTCGTCACGTCCGTCCACCCATACACGGCCCGCATCGGCGAAAGCCAACAAACCCATGCGGAACGGCACCAACCGGTTGCGTGAATTGAAGAGGTCTTGGCGCACCTCGAAGTTACCCACGGCCATGCTGTTCCCACTGTAGCGGGTGCGTCGCAAACCGCGCATATCGCTCTGCCCACCGAGGTAGCGGGCCACCAGGGGATCGATAGCGCCATCGCGCCGGGAAGCGGCCACGCGCAGGGCGATCACCGTACGCGCAGGAACGATCCGTGCAGGAATGTAGAAGCGCAGATCACCGGCGACGCCCCGCACTTCCTTGCCACTATGCAGCTCCACCAGCTCGTCCACTTCCGCGTGGAAGCGAATGCCGCGTTCCGGATCGGCCTCATTGTCCACGTTGTTGAGGCGATAACTCAAAGCGGCACCCGCATAGTCCGCATCGGGCTGCGGGCGTAGCTCCGGACGATCCGCCAGCGCAGGGCTTAACCGGCCTTGCGAAGCGCTTCGATAGAGTCCGGTAAGGCGAAGCTCCTGGGAACCGCCGAAGGTTCGGGCAAGGAACGGCTCCACATCGATCAGGTCGATGCGGTATTGGAACTGCTCCTCGTCTTCCGGTTTGGTGGTACGGTTACCGAACCCGAAGAAATTGAAGTTGAAGTCCGGAGCGAGCAGGCGCGCATCCACACCGGCGTCGAGCCCGGCGAAGGCCTTGTTCACGCGGCCGCTGTATTGCACACGGTACGCACCAGTGCGCAAAGCCACGCTGGCCAGCAGGCGTTGGCGCCATTTGTAGGGTTCCACCTTGAAGCCTTGCTTGGTGTAGCTGAACCCACCGCCAAGGAACAGACCATCGTCCGGGTTGAGACCAATGGAAACAAGCGGCATGAGCACATCGCGCACATATTCGGTCCGATCGTAGTCCAACGCGTCCGAGCGAGCACTGCGCACTAGGCGAGCCTCCGGGCCAAGACGCAATTTGTTGCCCTTCTTCAGCCCACCGCTCTCATACACGATGGTGCGCTTACTGGGCCCGCTGACACGCGAACTGTCCTGGATCACATCCTTCTCCATGCCGCCGATGATGCGCACTTTGATGGCCGAGCGCACGTCGCCCTTAACGCGGTACTCGTCGTGGCCCTCCAGGCCATAAAGCCGGATCTCGCGTGTATCCCGTGCCTCGAACACACGGTGGAAGTAGCGACGCTTGCCTACTTTCTTGCCGTGCTTGCGGTCGTAGATGTTCACCTCGGTGCGGCCTTCCGGCAAGCGCACCACTTCGAAGAACTCATCCTCATCGGTGCCCACCACGTTCACTCTTTTCGCCAGCGCACGGTAGTGGCGCTCGGCGATCTTCGGCAGTTTGTCCCGGCGCCCCTTTAAGCCAGCGATAAGGCGCGGACCCACCAAAGCGAAAGTGGTATCAGGAAAGCGATGGATGGCCTCTTCGATCACCGCATCGGTGAGCTCCGTGCGCATGCTGTCCGCTATCGCTTGCCACAGCGCACGGTCGGGCTCGGTGAGGTAGGCGCGATCCAGGTAGCGGGCATTGAAATTCTGTCCGTTGATGTCGCGTATGTCCGGCCCGAAAGCCTGGAACTTGCTGATCCCCCAGCGCCGGTTGGTGAGGGAAGGGATCAATCCGTTCTGGGTGAAGAATGCTTGGTCGCGATCGCGGGGGATCGGCTTGTACACGGTGCGGTCGCCTTGCTTGAAAGTGGCCCAACGCCACTGATCGTCGTGTCGGTCCCAATCACCGATGGTCATATCCAACAGGCGTGCGCGCAACAAGGCGGGCACATCGATCACGTCGTCATGGCCTTCGCGCAACGCTTCGATCAGCTCCCCGGAACTTGCCAGTCGTTCGCTTCCGCCGAACTGCGCGGAACCGCGCCAATCGCCATCGGTGCGTTCCTCCAGCAGGCAAAGCGTATTGCTGAAGACGCCACGGTAGGCACCGAGCGCCGGGTGGTCGGGCACCACCACAAGACGCGGGTTCGTGTGGAGCACATGCACCGCATCGGCGAGTGGCGGTATGGCGATACCCGCATAGGGATGGCTGGCGGCAATGCCATCGCTCACCACATCTTCCGCCACGGTGCCGCGCAGGTTGGGGGCGAGCGCAAGACCCGGGTATTTGCGGATGGAGCGCAGCACATAGGCATGTCCATCGGCGGCATCAAGGCGGAGGGATCGGGTCTGGAAACCACCACCCATGGCTTTTGCGCGCAGCCCGCCGAAGGCCGAATCCGGATCCAGCACCGGGACAGTGATGGGAGCGCACCACACATCACGCAACAGCGATCCGAAGAAGAAGCGTTTGAAAGCACTGGCGTGCAGATCGGTGTTCGGAGCCACGGTGATGGTATCGGGCAAGGGTTCTCCCGGCCTATCATCCACGGTGATGGGCGGGCGTTCGACACCTTGCAAGTTGAAGGCGGCTTCGGGCATCGCACCGTGGTCCAGTGTATAGAACTCGAGCCGGAGCGCACCGTCCTTGGCGATCACAAGGCGTGCGAAACCGCGTTCACTCCGTCCGAAATCCAGCTGCTTGCTACGCTTCATCCAGGTGGTGCGCGAACCGGCACCACTGATCACATGGTGTACCGCATTGCGCTGCAGATACTGGAGGATGTGCTCATGGCCTGAAGCGTACACGCTGCCCGGGAATTGTTCGAGCAAGGCCTCCACACCCGCACGCAAGGAATTGTAGCGTGCATGGGCCACGTCCTGCACATCACCCAGCAGTGCGCGGTACGCAGGATAAATACTGCCGAGGACCGGCAAGGGGATCCACAGGTGCTGGTTCAGTTCCGTGAAAGGGAAGAGATGCGTGCGCAACGGAAAGTGGCCGCCATGGCTGCTGTAGGAGAGGAACGGATGATGGGCGGCCACGATGATGCGTTGGTCGCGGTATTCGTTCAGCACGTTCTTCAGCGCGGCGAGCAGATCGGCCTCCGTGGCCACCTCACACCCATCGCGTTCACCTTCCGCACGGCGATAGCGGTGCAACCACCACTGCGTGTCCAAAACCACCAGCACGGTACCGTTCCCCAGCTTCACCACCTCGGGGCCGGGGCACCCGCCATGCGGCAGGAACGCTTTTCGGCCAAGCGTATCACGGATATAGCGCTCCTCGCGCTGTACATATTTCCATCCTGACTTACCACCCTGCTTCCAATCATGGTTCCCCGGAATGAACAACGCTCGCGCATCGAGATCCCGCACCGCATCCAGCTGCGCGTTCAAGTTCGCCTCATCCTGCGCGCGGAGCGGGTGCCCCTTTTTGTGCAGTCCTTCGGGATAGAGGTTGTCACCCAGAAAGAGGATCGTGCGCTCCTTGGCCGCGTCCGCCGCGACCACCTCCCGCAGCAAGCGGAACACCGGGGCCCCGTGCTCCTCCCCTGCTTCGCCCGCATCGCCGATCAGGTAAAGCACATGGTCGGTAGGGCGCACTCCTTGGGCAATGCTGAACAGCGGGGCCAGCAAGAGCATAGCACCTGCCAAAGCCGATCGCATAGCCGATGATCCGCGGAGCACTGGAGAAGGAACGTTCATTCCGCTGCGGACGAAAGTAGGTGGATCACCCAGCGACCAGGTCATTACCACTGCAGGGCCAAACGCACTCCCGATCCACCCGGCACGGTGGTGGGCAGGATGGTCAGCCCATTGGGCCGCTTCCGCTTGTGCCATTGAGGAACGAGCACCCCTGTTGCGCCGCCTACGAGGATACCCACGAGCGTATCGGTGGGATAGTGCTTGCCCGCTTGAATGCGGTAATATCCGGTGAACCCGGGAGGCACCAGCGCAGCGGCATAGAGCAGCGCACGCCAACCACCCAGCTCGGGGTGCATATCGGCAAGCACTTGGGCCATGAAGAAGGAGGCGCATGCGGTGCTCGACGCATGCCCGCTGAAGAAGGAAAGTCGGTTCTTCGCTTCGGTGCGGTCCTCTATGTCCGCCTCGGCGATATAGGCGATCGGGCGCACGCGACCTGCGCCGATCGCGGTCCAGGATTGTACCGTGTTGGTCGCGAACATGGCTTCTGCATAGAGAGGCAGCACATGCTTCCACTCCCCGCGAACATGATGGTCCAAGAGCAGTGCGAAGGGTGCGCAGGCAGAGGTCCAGAGCAGGATATCGGAACGGGCACGCGCGGACCCGCGTCCTTCCAGATCGATATCCGTGGCCCAGCGATCGAAACCGTTGATGGAAGTCCGATCCAAAGCCAGCACGAAGGTCTCCTCCAATGGCTGCTGCGCGGCTTGTATTCGAGCACCAGCGAACATGAGCCCTGCGGACCCCACGATCAGAGATCCGTCCACCCATGGGCGCAAGCGGTAAACCGAGCTATCCGCTGTGCGCTGTGCGGAGCATGGACCGGGAACCACGCACAGCACGAACGCCGAAGCACAGGTGGAGAGGAGAACTGAACGCATCCGGGAAGGCGTGGTTCGGGAAAGAGCACAGGTGGGTGCTCGCAGCCGATCACTTCTGCTTGGCGACGACTTTGGGAGGCTTGGCTTGCAATGTGAGTTGCGCACGCACAATGGACTCCAGCCGCTTCAATCGTTCGAAGGCCGCCATCTGTTTGTTGTAGCGTTTCAGGTCGGCCTCGTTCAATTGGCCCACGTTGCGCAGATCCATCTTATCGCTCAGGTCATGCACCTTCACCCGCACGGCGAGGCTGTTCTGCGCCACACGTTCGATGTACGCTTCGTAGCTCTCGTTCGCGACACGGGTAATATGCTTCAGCGCGGTGAGCACCTCTTCGGGAAAGCCTTTTTCGCGCAGATCCTCCATGGTGAGGTCGGAGCGTTCGAGCACATCATGCAAGGCTCCGAGGAGTTGCTCTTCCAGATCGCGCCCGCGGGTGGTAACGCGCAGCACATGCAGGAGGTAGGGTTGCTCGAAGCGGTCCACCTGGCCCTTATGCACCTTGGCCGCCAGCCGCACAGCCCTTTCCAACAGGTTGTCCATGTGGCGAAAAGTAGTGGGGATCGGGGAATGGGGGGCGCAAGGAGGAACAACGAGGAAAAAGAATGCCGCCCTGCGGAACAGAGCGGCATCCAGGAACAAGGATCCACCGGTTCAACCCATGGCACGTCCCGGCCGAACGGTATTGCCGCGTGGGGTCAGTTCCAACTTGGTCTCCGCCGCCACACGCACCGATCGCTTCCAAGCCCTGCGATGCTTGATCTTGGCGATGATCAGCAACATCACCGGCACGAGGATAAGCGTGAGGAAGGTGGCGAAGATGAGCCCGTAGATCACCGCCCAGCTAAGGGGGCCCCAGAAGATCACATTATCGCCGCCGATATGGATGTGGGGGTCGAGGTGGCTGAAGAGCGTGCCGAAGTTGAGGTTGAAGCCCACGGCAAGAGGTAATAGGCCCAGCACGGCGGTAACGGCGGTGAGCAGCACAGGGCGCAGACGGGTCTTGCCCGCAACGATGAGCGCTTCACGCGTGTCGGCCACGGGCAGTTCGGCGGTTTCGTCCAGGCCCAACTTCTCACGCTTCCGCTCGAAGAGCAGCTTGGCGAAGTCCATGAGTACGATGGCATTGTTCACCACCACACCGATCAGTGAAATGATGCCCAGCATGGACATGAGGATGATGAAATCCTGGCGGAAAATGATCAGGCCGAGGAACACCCCGATCGTGCTGAACACCACGGTGCTGAGGATCACCAACGGCCAGCTGATGCTGTTGAACTGCCACACGATGATGAGGAACACGATGAACATGGCGATCAGGAACGCCTTGCCCAGGAACGCCATTTCCTTGGCTTGGTCCTCCTGCTGGCCGGTGAAGACCATGCCGAAGCGTTCATCCCTTTCATACCCCGTCAAGCCGTCCTTCATTTCGGCGATCACCTCGTTGGCGTTGTACCCGGCGATCACATTGCTGCTCACCGTCACCACGCGCTTCAGGTCGGTGCGTTTGATGGCGCTGAAGGTGGAGCTCAGTTCATCGGTGGCCACCGCGCTGATCGGCACCTGGCGGATCTGGCCGTTCAGCATGTCGCGGAAGGTGATCTTCATGTCCATGATGGTACCTACATCGTACCGTTGATCATCCTGCAGACGCACCATGATCTTGTAGTCATCATCATCCCCTTCCACGCGGTAGGTGCTCACCTCCTTGCCGAAGAGCGCACTGCGGATGGCATCGGCCACGGCGTAGGTGCTCAGGTTGAGGCGGCGCGCCTTCGCGCGATCGATGATGATCGGCATCTCCGGCTTGGCGCGGTCGATGTCCACGCGCAAGGCTTCCACACCCGGCACGTTCTTGCTCTCCATGAAGGACTTGAGGCGATCGGCCTCGGCGAGCAAAGGTTCGATCTCGTCACCGGTGATCTCGATATTGATGGGCTTGCCCGTGGGCGGACCGGCGGCGTCCTTGTCCACGCTCACGATCACACCGGGGTAGCCAGTGAGCTCCTTCTGCAATTTCAGCAGTACATCGTTGGTCTTCAGCCCACGGCGATCGGCGTACTTCACGAAGTTGAGTTGTATGCGGCCTTTGTTCGGGGTGGTGGCGAGGCTCACACCTTGTGCGGGATCGCTGGTACCATTTCCCACCTGGGTGATCATGGAATTGATCAGCCAGTTCACCGTGTCCTGCCGCACCGTGCCGTCGGGCAGGCGGGTTTCCTTCAGCTCGGTGTAGGGTGGCACGTTGACGATCCGTTCCACCTGCGATTCCAAGCGTCGCGTGATCATGTCGGTCTTTTCGATATCCGTACCGATCGGTGCTTCCACGAACACGTTCACATACTTGGGCTCGTTGATCGGGAAGAACTCCACCTTGGGCGGGATCACGGCCAAAAGGATGAACGCCAAGAAGAGCAGACCAATGGTGCCGAAAAAGAAGGTGCGGGGGTGGTGCTTGGCCAGTGCATAGCGCAGGAAGCGTTCGTACCGCGCTTCGAGGCGTGGCAGGAACTTGTCCTGGAACCAGCGCGTGCCGGGCACGGCCACCTTCAGATTGAGGATACCCAGGATACCAGCGAGCACCGTGAGCGTGCCAATGGAGGTAATGAAGCCACTTCCTGCGGAATACCCGAGCACCGCGATCAAGGTGCCTATCACCGCGAGGATCCCTGCGAGGCGATACACCTTGCGGGCGTTCGGGTTCTCTCGTTCCACTTTCATGAACTGGGTGCTAAGGGCGGGGTTCACCACGAGCGCGACGAAGAGCGAAGAGCTGAGGGCGACCATGAAGGTGATGGGCATCCACTTCATGAACTGGCCCATCAGGCCGGGCCAGAAGAGCAGCGGCACGAACACCATCACCGTGGCGGTGGTGGCGGCCACGATGGGCAGGGTCACTTCGCCCACGGCCTTGCGCGTGGCGGCCATCGCGGGCTCCCCGTTGCTCATGTGGCGATAGATGTTCTCCACGATCACAATGCCATCGTCCACCAATCGACCGAGGGCGAGGATGAGCGAGAAGAGCACCATGATGTTCAGCGTAACGCCGAACGCGTTGAGCGCAATGAATCTGATGAACATCGACATCGGGATCGCGAGGCCCACGAAGAGCGCGTTACGCAGCCCCAGGAAGAAGAGCAGCGTTCCCACCACGAGGATCACCCCGAAAATGATGTGGTTGAAGAGCTCGTCCACCTGCACACGGGTGTCCTCGCTCTGATCGCCGGTAATGGTGATGGTCACATCCCGTGGGATCACGGTACCCCGTGTTTCGGCGAGGATGGCGTTGATCTTGTCGCTGGCGATGATGAGGTTCTCCCCCGCCCGTTTGATCACATCCACCATCACCACGGGCTTGCCGTATTCGCGGGCGTAGCTGTCGGCCTCCTTGTAGTCGAACTCCACCGTGGCGATGTCGCGCAAGCGCACTTCCTTCTGGAATTCGTTCTTCACCACGATGTCGCGGATCATGTCCATGTCGGCGAACTCACCGACTACGCGCACCGCACGGCGCTGGCCATCGGTGAGCACCTCCCCGCCGCTCATGGTGAGGTTCTCCATTTGTAGCGCCATGGCCACATCGCCGAAATTCAGCTCCACGGCCTCCAGCTTGTGGACATCCACGATCACCTGCACTTCCTTCTCGGGTACGCCACGGATGTCCACCTTGTTGATCTCGGGCAGGGCCTCGATACGGTCCTCCAGGATCTTGGCATAGTGGTGCAGCTGATCGATGCTGTAATCACCGCTCAGATTGATGTTCATCACCGGGATCATCTCGGAGAAGTTCATCTCGAAGATGTTCGGTTCGGCGGGCAGGTCCTTGGGGAAGTTGACATCGCCCTGGGCCTTGTCCACCGCGTCCTTCACCTTGCGTAACGCCTCGGTGGGCGTTACGTTGTAGTTGAACTTCACCTGGATGGTGCTGAAGTTCGGCACGCTGGTGCTGTTGATCTCGTCCACCCCGGTGATGGTGTTGATCTCCTTCTCCAGCGGCTTGGTGATCAGCTTCTCGATGTCGACCACCGAGCTGCTGTTGTAGGGTACGGCCACGTAGATCTCCGGGGTCACCACTTCGGGGAAGCTCTCCTTGGGCATGGCGGAATAGGAGTACATGCCGAAGACAGCGATCAGCACACTGATCACGATCACGGTGGTACGGTTCTTCACCGCCCAGCTTGTGATGGCGAACTGCTTGCCGTGGCCTTCGCCGTAGGCTTCGTTCTCGATGTTGCTGTGGTCCATGTTCAATTCATTTCCACCGCCACGACGCTACGACGCAACGGGAACGCCACGTTGATCACAGGTCCGGTCGGAGTATTGATAAGGGCGTTGCGTATTCGTTGCGTCCTAGCGTCGTTGCGGTTCATATGCCTCAGAGCTTCGTCACTTTCACCTCCTGTCCACCGCCCACGCTCTTCGCGCCTTCGTCCACCAGGGTGGCGCCGTTCAGTTGGACGGTCTCCCCGTCAGCGGTTGCGATCATCGCGTTGCCGTGGTAGTCGGACAGGCGCTTCACCATCACCTTGCGCGTGATGCTGCGACCGTTGGTGTTCTCCACCATGAAGACATAGTTATTGCCGTTCACATCCTCCTGGATGGTGCGGCTGGGAACCACCAGGGCACTGTCTTGCACTTGATCGCGGATGTGCAGTACACTGAGCAAATTGGGGCGCAGCAGGTTCTGCGCTTCGGGTACGCGCACGGTGACGCGAAAGGTGCGGTTCGCCGGATCGATGTACTTGCTCACATTGTTGATCGTGGCCACGAGGGTATCGCCGAGGCTGGGGAACTCGACGCGCACCGGGTCACCGGTCTTCACGCGGGTCAGGTAGCTCTCCGGCACATCGGCTTCGAGCTGGGCGCCGCTGGCGTTCACCACCCGAGCCACCGGACGGGGGCCGGTCATATCGCCGATGCTCACCATGATCTCGTCCACCGTCCCATCGAACGGTGCGGTCACCTGTGTAAGGCGGTGCTGTTCACGCAGTGCAGCGACCCCGGCCTCGGCCTGCTCCATCTGGCTTTTGGCTTGGAAGGAACTGCACCTCGCTCCCGATCTTCTGCTTCCATAGCATGTTCTGCTTCTCGAACACATCCTTGGCCAGTGCGTATCCGGATTCCGCCGAAGCGATCTGCTTGTCAATTGCGTCGTTGTCCAGATCGATCAACAACTGCCCGGTGCGCACCAGGTCGCCTTCCTTCACAAGCACACGGCGCACGCGGCCGCCTCCCATGGCGAAGAGGTCGGCGCTCTTATCGGCCTTCACGGTGCCATGCACCTGAACGAAATGCTCGAAGGTGGAAGGGTTCAATGCGAACGTGGTTACCGCCGGCAGGTTCTTCACAACGGTGGTGTCATGCTCCGCGATCCACTCCTCCGCGGTTTTGATAAGGGCCGCCGTGGCCTTGTACTGGGCTTTGAGGGAATCGAGCTCAGCGCGTTTGCGGCTCAGGTCGTCCGTGTTGGTGGCGGCACCACATCCCATCAAGAGGACTGCGGCGATGACGAAGGGAAAGGTTGTTTTCATCACGAGTGCGGTGGTCGGATTCAATACAGGTCGAGGGAACGGCGCAGGTCGGCGCGTGCGAGCAACAGGTCCACGAGTCGTTGTATGTAAGCGCTCTGGGCCTGCAGGTATTGGGATTGGTCCTGGTTGAGCTCGAAGCTGCTGGCCAGGCCGTTGGTGAACTTGATGCTGGTGCGATCGAAGATCTTTTTGGCGAGTTGGAGGTTGGCCTCTTCGGTGCGGAAGCTCTCTTCGGCAGCGATCGCTTTCTCTGCGCGTTCTTGAGACTCAGCCAGCAACCTCTGCTCGGTGGCCTGGAGGTTCACCTGCGTTTGTTGCAAGGTCAACTTGGCCTGCTTCACGCGACTGCCGCGCATGCCGCTGCTCCAGATGGGGATCTGCAGATTCACGCCCCACAGGGTAGCGGGGAACCAATCGGTTTCGATCGGCCCGTCGGTGCCGAAGCTCTGGCGTTGGTGGTTGAAAAAGCCGTAGAGCTTGGGCATGTAAGCCGCGTTCTGGTTGCGCACGTCCATGGTTTGGAGGCGTACCGCGGTAGTTGCCAGTTGGTGGTCCACCTGCCCGTTCAGGTCGATGGCCCTATTGCTCAGAGCCTTCTCGTCGGCATCATTCACGATGGTTTCCAACGGCTCGGTGAGTTCGATCGGGGTGTCGGCGGGCACCCCGAGCACAAGGCGGAGATAGGCCAAGGCGACACGCTCTTGCTGGGCGAAGCTGCGTGCACGGTCCTTCGCGTTGGCCAGTGCGATGTTCAACCGATCGCTATCGGTGTTCTCCATGAAACCGGCCTGCACCATGGCCTCGGCTTCCTGCAGGCTCTTCTGCAATACGGGCACCCCATCGGCCGAAAGGCGGGCGCCTTCACGCGCGGCGAGCACGCCCATGTAGGCCTTGGCGGCTTGCACGCGGGCATCCGCCCGGTTCTGTTCCAATTGTTGGTCGCTCTGCACCTTCAGTTCCTTGGTGGCGGCAAGGCCTACCAGGTAGCTTCCGTCAAAGAGCAGCTGGTTCAGTTGCACCGCGCCGGTCACGGTCCAGGGGATCCCGAACTGCACCTCCAGGGTCTCCGGTGCGCCGGGTCCGCCGAAGAAATTGGGGATCACGCTGGTGGGCACATCGATATAGTTGGTCAATCCGCCGCTCGCTTCGATCTGTGGCAGGCCGATGGCCAGTACTTCTTTGATCCGGGCGCGGGCCTTCTGTGCAGCGAGCTCGCCGGCCTGCACTTGGTAGCTCTGGAGCGCGGCCATATCCATGGCCTGCTTCAAGGTGAGGGAAACAGGGCCCTGCGCCAGCGCGGCGCTACCCGCAACAAGGGTGAGGGACAGGAACAGCGTTCTCATGGGCGGGCCACCGGGATCGCCGGCGAAGCGATTTCGTGGATCGGGGTCTTGCTCATCTTCTTCTCCAAATAGTCCAGGCCTTTCTTGCTGGCTATCCCGCGCACATGGTAGCGGAAGATCTCCCAGTGGAGGTCCTCCATGCGGAACCGTTCCGGCGGAAAAAGGGCGCCATCGAAGACCATATCGAAGCGCGCGTTATAGATGGTGGCGATCATCGGGATGTTCAGATCCTCGCGGTAAAGCCCCTCGCGGATGCCGCGCTCCATGTTCTCCGTCATACACCGGTAGATCTCCTGGCGCTTGTTCGCCACCATGTGGTGAAAAGCCTCGGGGTGGTATTTCTCCAGATCGAAGTGGATGGAGGGATGCATGCCTTGCAGGTGCCCGGCGACCGTGGTGGTCACCGCGTACAGCTCATCGATGGCGTTCTGCTTCTCACGGGCACGCACCGCATCGATGTCGCATTTGTAGCAAGCGCTCAAATGCTTCAGCACGCGGTCCACCAGGTCGTTCTTGTCGGTGACATATTGGTAGAGCGTCTTCTTGGAGATCGCGAGCCGGGTGGCCACATCATCCATGGTCACGCTCTTGATGCCCAGCTTCCAGAACACCTTGGCGGTCTCGTCCAAGATGCGCTGTCCGCGCTCGTCCATGGGCTCCAGACCGGGCTGATCGGTGGGATCGGGTTTCTCGTGGGCCATCGTTCGGGGCGCAAACGTAGCCGATAAACACATCGGAAACGTTTCCACTCATGTAATGTTTCCGCCGTTCATCCAAAGGCGCCCTGCGGTAAGCCGACCGGAGATCCGGTGAACAGGGCAAGTCGTATGCGTCATCGTCCCGATCCCCCGGAAGAGAACGGCGGCGAGCTGGGCCGAATGAGCATCAGCGGGGCGACCTATGCGCTCGTGAAGGATGAACGGGGCCTGACCATCACCCCGCACGGCTTGGCCTGCCCCGGCCACCGAGCCGGGGTGCAGCGAAGGGCAAGGGGGAAATGGAGATGTTCTTCGCGGAGCGCGCCTAGCCCTTACGCCAGCACCCCCTGCACGATCGGATCGATCTGATCGAATTGGTTTTTGCCCTTGAGCACGTAATGCTCGGCCCCTTTGGCCACCGTCTGCAAGGCGACCCCGTACTGCGTTTGGCTGCTGAGCATGATCACGTGTACGTGCCGGTCCAACTTCTTGATCTTCTCCAGGATGCGCAAGCCATCAGCGGCGTCCTTCACTGTATTGTTCAGGTGGTAATCCAGGATCACCAGGTCCGGATGTTCTCCCAGCTTCGCGAGGCAGGCCTCACCCGTGTGGAACTCGAATACGTCAACGGAGAAAGTGGCGCGCAGGTGGTCTGCCAGCATGGTCGCCAGCATCACGTCGTCGTCCACGATGAAGATCTTCTTGTTCGCCATGCCGCCGCAAGTTGGGGGACCAAAGTAACGGCTTGCCGTCTGGTCCTATTTTCGGCGCATGGCCCACACCGACCTCGGCTACTTGGAACGCTTCTGTAAGGGAGATCGGTCCCGCATGGAGAAGTACATCCGCCTTTACATGGATGCATCGCCGGGACTGTTCGCACAACTGCAGGAGCGGCAGGCTGCGGGCGATGCTGAAGCCCTCGCCATCTCCGCGCATAGCCTGCGCCCGCAGGTGAACTATATGGGCGCTCAGGGTTTGTTCGACCTGCTCACGGCCATTGAGCTTCGCGCTCGCGCGGAAGGCGCTTCGGCCTGTGCGACCCAAGTTACGGAGGCATGCGATCTGAACGAAAACGTGATGGCCGAGCTGCGATCCGCGCTCGGCCATCCATGAACGTCGTTCGTCCGCTCAGTTCTTCGTGAGTGCCGGGTCACCTCGATGATGTTGGGGTCATCGAGCAGACCACTCACGTAGGCCAGGTTGGTGTATGGTTGTATCGGTGCTGAGCCTTGCATGCTGCGTACCACCCGCACCAAGCCGATCGGCACATCGTTGCGGACCTTCACGAACTGGTCCATCACCACGGGCTGGCCATCCAGCGTGCCGGTGTAGCGGCCATGCAGCAGTGAGTCGTCGATGAAGTCGATGTCGCCTTGCAACATGAGCCGGGTGCCGGCCAAGCCGAAGATGCCCGCCTTCAGGAAGGCTTCGCCGTTCTCGGTGTTGATGATCGGCTCGCGGTCCACCAGCACCAGGGCTCTTTCCGGTGATACATGGATCTCCATGCCATCGGTCTCCATGTCCAGCATCCAGCTAGCCGACGCTTGTTGGCCGAGGGTCTCTTTGGCAGCACCCATCCATGTGGTGGTTTGTTGCGCTAGCATGGGGAGGGTAATGGCGGTGTTCATCGCGAGGGTGAGGATGAGGTTCTTCATCGTTGGTGCCGGCTGGCTTTTGGATCGCTGACCGACGGGCCAAATGTTTCCCTACAACGCAGGCCCCCACCAGCGTGGATGCACGGGAAATGCAAAACCCGTGGAAATACGGGGGTCCGGTATTTCCACCCGCCCGACCTTCGGACCATGATCAAACTCGCCCTCGCTGACGACCAGGTCCTCTTCCGCCGTGGCCTCACCATGCTGCTGCGCGACCTGCCCGATGTTCAGGTGGTGTTCGAGTGCTCCAACGGGGAGGAGTTGCTCACCGGCCTGAAGAACAACGCGGTGGATGTGGTGCTGCTGGACCTGGAGATGCCCGTGCTCAATGGCATGGACACCATGAAGCGCATGCGCGAGGAGTTCCCGCGGGTGAAGGTGATCGTGCTGAGCATGCACAGTGAGGAGAAGTTCATCGTGCACCTGATGGAGCTGGGCGCCAACGGCTACGTGCTGAAGACCGCCGAACCGGACGAGATCGAGGACGCGATCCACGCGGTGGCCACCACGGGCTACCATTTCAGCCCCATGGTGAGCCGCGTGATGCTGCACGGCCTGGTGAAGAAGGAGAAGTTGAGGCCCACCTTCGATGAGGTGGACCCGCTCACCGAACGCGAGCTCGATGTGCTGCGGCTGATCTGCCAGGAGCTCACCACCACGGAGATCGCCGGCAAGCTCTTCCTCAGCCCGCGCACCGTAGAGGGCCACCGGAACAACATCCTACAGAAGACCGGGGCCCGCAACACGGCAGGTCTGGTGGTGTATGCGATGAGCAAAGGGATCTTCAGGCCATGAGCAAAGGGGTGCGCGCTTCCATCGCTGTCGTGGCATGGCTTCTGGCTGTGGCGGCTTCGCGTGCGCAGGTCGATACTTTGCTCATCCCACTGCGCCATATCAGCATAGAGGACGGCCTTTCACAGGGCATGGTGGGCAGCATCCTGCAGGACCGCACGGGGTTCATGTGGTTCGCCACCAAGGACGGGTTGAACCGCTACGACGGCTACTCCTTCAAGGTGTTCCGGCACGACCCGCAGGACAGCACGTCGGTGCGTGACGATCACATCCTGAAGGTCTTCGAGGACAGCAAAGGCCTGCTCTGGGTCGGCACCAACAGCGGGCTGGATGTGTTCGACCCGGCCACGGAGGTCTTCCACCACCTTCCCCTCACTGAAGGCACCTCACAAGACGGCGGCGATCTGGTGTGCGATGTGCGCTCCATCGCCGAGGATCCGTCCGGGAACATCTGGTTCAATACGGGTTTCAACCTCTATCGCGTCCGACCGGGCGCTACCGCAGATGCGCCCTTGGGACCCGGCACACACGCACAACGCATCGCCGATGTGCACAATTGGGGATTGTTCGTCGACCATGCCGGTATCCTGCATTCCTACCGCCCGAGCGTGATCGACCGCACCCACCCCGACCGCCTCTACCTGCACATCGACACCCGGGATGAGCCATTCATCGCAGCGTTGGTCCGCGACGTGGCCGACCGCACCGTGCATCCGGTCCTGGGACTTCGGAACGAACGGATCGTTGAATTGGCCGTGTGGGATGCCCACCGCCGGATCACCTATCAGGTGACGGGCACCGGAACCGTTACGGAGATCGACGAGACCACGGGCCATGAACGCGTGATCCCTGTGGGGCAGCCCGCCTGGGGGTGGCCGAAGCACGGCATGGCGGATGTGGATGGCCGCATTTGGCTGGCCACGGACCAGGGTCTCTGGCGTTGTGACCCTTCGACCGGGCGGTCATCGGCCTTGCTGTCGCAGGGAGTGCTCCGGGGGATGCAGAACCTCAGCGTGGCCTGTCTCTATCAGGATCGCAGTGGTGTGATGTGGATGGGAACTCCGGGCTACGGCATCTTCATCTACGACCCGCGCATCGAACGTTTCCATACGCAGCTGATCGGATCAACGGGGTGGATGGCCCCCCTGAGCGATGGCCGGGTGGTTGTCGCCTCTGAGCTGAAGATCAAGATCTGCGATCCCCTGCGCTCCACTACGACTCCGGCGCCACCCGGGTTGGTGGAGGGCAGTGAGCGACAGTTCTACTACGACCGGACGGGATCGTTCGTGGCATCGCCCATCGGTACGATCTGGTCGAACGCCAACGGGATCCTCGCCCGGAGCGCAACAGATGACAGGGACTTCCGGCTCTTCAGTGATCCCGCGGTCCCCGTCGATCACCCGCTGTATGCCAGTGGCGATACGGTCGTAGCGTTCGGCAGTACATCATCCTTCGGACTGTTCGATACACGCAGCGAGCGCTTCACCAGCGTGCCCTATCCCGTGGAGGCATCCGGAGGCGAATACCGCTTCGTGCAGGCCATCCACCGCGATGCGGCCGGGATCTTCTGGTTGGGCACGATGAAAGGTCTGCTCCGACTGGATCCGCGAACGAACGCATGGCAGCATTACCGCAACATTCCGTCCGACACCACCTCGCTGGCCGCGGATGTGATCTTCTGCCTGCTCGGCGATCCGAAGGACGCCGACATCCTGTGGGTGGGCACCAGTGGCGGAGGGCTGGCACGCCTGGACAAGCGCACCGGACGTTGCCGACGCTTCTCCACACGGGACGGCTTGCCGAACAACGTGATCTACGGACTGCTCAGCGACGACGACGGGCAACTGTGGATGAGCACCAACAAGGGGCTCTCGTGCTTCGACCCGGAGACCTATGCTGTGCGCAACTTCGATGGACGGCATGGGCTGCAGAACGACGAGTTCAACCGCTACGCCTTCTGCAGAACATCCGACGGCTCGCTTTTCTTCGGCGGTGTCAGCGGCCTCAACCATTTCCACCCGCGCGACCTGCGCATCGATGAACGTCCGGTGCAAGTGGCCATCACCGACATCAGACTGTCGAACCGCTCAATCGCGCTCGGCACCACGGATGCCCTGCTGAAGGTGCCCACGCACCTCGCGCAGGAACTGGTGATCCCGTACGCGGAGGCGAGCATGCTCAGCATCGACTTCGCCAGCATGGAGTACATCGCGCTGGGCAACCGCACCTATCAATACCAGCTGGAAGGCTACGACCGGCAGCGGATCGATGCCGGCCAGACGCATTCGGCGAACTACACCAACCTCGATCCGGGCGCATATATCTTCAAGGTCTGGGGCAGCAACCGCGATGGCGTGTGGAACACGGATCCGATCGCCTTGCGCATCACGATCCTTCCGCCGTGGTACCTCACCATCTGGGCGAAGGTGTCGGCCGCGCTGGTCTTCGCAGGGGCTGTGCTGCTCTTCATCCGCATCCGCACCGGCGGATTGAAGAAGCAGAAGGAACTGTTGGAACGCACGGTGGTCGAGCGCACGGCGGAGTTGAGCCAGGCGAAGGATCGCGCGGAACGGAGCGAAGTGGTCAAGCAACAGTTCCTGGCCAACATGAGCCACGAGATCCGAACGCCGATGAACGCCATTATGGGCATGACAGGGATCCTCAAGCGGAACGAACACTTGCCAGAGCAGGAGAAGTACCTCAACGCCGTGTCGCAGAGCAGCGAGAACCTCTTGGTGATCCTCAACGACATCTTGGACCTGAGCAAGCTGGAAGCGGGCAGGATCGACCTGGAGCAGGTGCCCTTCGATCCGCGACAGGTCATCGGCAACGTGCGCGACATCCTGCGGTACAAGGCCGAGGAGAAAGCCCTCGCGTTGACGGTGGACATCGAGGAGGATATGCCGCGCACCCTGGTGGGTGACCCCACGCGCTTGAACCAGATCTTACTGAACCTGGCCGGTAACGCGATCAAGTTCACGGAACGCGGCTCCGTCACGCTGCGCGTACAATGGGTGAACGGTGAACTCCGCATCGATGTGATCGACACCGGCATCGGGATCCCGCAAGACCGGTTGCACAACATTTTCGAGGAGTTCACCCAGGCATACAGCGACACAGCGCGCAAGTATGGCGGCACCGGTCTGGGCCTCACCATCAGCAAGCGGTTGGCGGAGATGCAGGGTGGGAACATCACCGTGAAGAGCGAACAAGGCAAGGGCAGCACGTTCACGGTCACGATCCCGTGCGCCATTGCAACGGGAACGCTGGTGACAACGGCGCAGGTCCCCGGCGCGGAGGAGAAGGAACTCCGGAACGTGAGGATCCTCCTGGCCGAGGACAACGACTTCAACGCGCTGGTGGCGCAGGATGAACTGGCCGATGCGATCCCCGGCGTGCAGGTGGATGTGGCGGCGAACGGGCGCATCGCCGTGGAGATGGTGCGAGCCAACGCCTACGACGTGATCCTGATGGACGTGCAGATGCCGGAGATGAACGGCTACGATGCCACAAAAGCGATCCGCGAAATGCCCGACGGCAAGTCACGCATACCGATCGTGGCCATGACGGCGAACGTGATGAAGGAGGAAGTGGAGCGCTGCACGGAAGCGGGGATGGACGGCTATGTGCCCAAGCCCTTCAAGCGGGAGGAACTGATCGGTGCTTTGCAAGCGGCACTGCACACATCGCACACCTGATGAGGCACCGCATAGCAACGATCTGGATACTGGTCCTCTTAACCGGGGCCTCGCTGCGTGCCCAGCAGCAACGGACCGACACGCTCTACCTGCCCTTCCAGCACCTCACCATCGAGGACGGCCTCTCCCAAGGCATGGTGAACACCATCCTGCAGGACAAGTACGGCTTCATGTGGTTCGGCACCAAGGATGGCCTGAACCGCTACGATGGCTACACCTTCACCGTGTTCCGGCAGGATCCGGAGGATAGCACGACCCTGCGGAACAACTACATCCACGCGCTCTTCGAGGACAAGCAGGGCCGGCTCTGGGTGGGTACGGGCGAAGGCCTGGAGCTGTTCGACCGCGACAGCGAGCGGTTCATCCACGCGCATGCCGGACCGACACCCATCATGGACATTGTACAGGGCATCGCGCAGGACGCGAACAACGATATCTGGCTGTCGTGCAACAACGGCTTGTTCAAGCTGACGTTCGCCGGTGGATCTCCTGAAAACGGTATGCCGCTGTGTACGATCAAGCAATACCTCGGCAATAGTTGTCTCGTGAGCACGGACCATGCGGGAACGATCTGGGCCAGCCAACATGACCTGCACAGCTTCCGTGTAGCCCCGGACCATGCGGGCAACGACCGGATGGACACCTTGCTGCTCGATCACCCGGTCGGCAACACGGGCACGGGCAGGACCCGTCTGGCGCTCACAGGTATGGTCGCGGCCGAGGACACGGTGAACCAGCGCACCTTTGGCCTCCACACGTTCGGCATCGCGCAGCTCGATGCGCGCTCCGAACAGGCGAAGACGCTTTACGAAGCAGGTTCCGAACTGGGCCAGATGCGCGGCACGAACGCCACCGTGGACGGCAAGGGCCGGTTGTGGATCGCCGTGTACTCCGGCATCTACCTGTTCGACCCCGCCGCTGGAAGGCTCTCGCGCGTACTACCTCGCGACCAGAACCTCCTGCTCCAGGCGCAGGGGGCCAAATGCACCTATCGCGACCGCAATGGTCTCTTGTGGATCGGCACCTCGGGCTATGGCCTGCTCACGTACGATCCGCGCAGTGGCCGGTTCAACACCGTGAAGTCCGGGAGCTGTGGTCCCATGCAGGCCTTGCCCGGCGGGCGCGTGTCCGTTGCCTTCCATGATGGATTCCTGAACGAGTTCGATCCTCGGACCAACACGTGGCCCACGTGGATCCCGTGGACCGAGAAGGTCCATGACCCGGCGCTGGACAGGTTGAGCCGTGCGAACCGGGTATTGGTCAGGGATGAACGAGGGATCTACTGGTTCAATCATGAAGGCCTCCTGACCTATGATCCCGCGCAGGACCGGATCACCCGCATCGCGTGCGACACGGCCGCCGTCCGCGCCTTCCCGGAGGAGACCTACAACGAGACCTTCCTGTTGGAAGGTGATTCGCTCATCTGGTCGGGCTCGGCCCACACGCTCTGCCGCTTCGATCGCCGGACCGGTCTGTTCCACTACGCGCCCTATCCGCGATCACGGGTCGGTGAGGTCGATCGCTTCCTGCACGCGATCATCCGTGATGACAGCGGGCTGCTTTGGCTGGGAACGGCGACGGGGCTGTATCGCTATGACCGACGCAAGAGCGGCGCGGCCGCCTGGCACGTGTACACGCACGTCCCCGCGGACCCGGCCTCGCTTTCAACCGACATCATCTATTCGCTGCTGAACGATCCCAAGGACCCGGATGTGCTCTGGGTCGGCAGCAACGGCGGTGGCCTCAACCGGTTGGACAAGCGCACGGGCAAGTGCGTGCGCTTCGGCACCAGACAAGGCCTGCCCAACGATGTGGTGTACGGCATCCTCCCCGATGGAGCGGGCAACCTATGGATGAGCACCAACAAGGGGCTCTCGCGTTTCACGCCAAGCACCGGCGCCTTCCGCAACTACGATGCGAGCGACGGGCTACAAAGCGACGAGTTCAATCGATACGCGCATTGTAGGCAGACCGACGGTACGCTCTTCTTCGGTGGGGTGATGGGCTTCAACTACTTCAAGCCTTCCGAACTCGCCGATGACAGCACGGCCAGTGCCATCCGCATCACCAGCATCAAGCTCATCAACCGAGCGGTGGACCATCGCGCTGACGGTTCTCCCCTTGACCGGCCCGCCTATCTCAGTGGTGGCCTCACCATCCCGTACAGCGCGAACATGGTCACCTTCGAGTTCGCCACTCTGGAATTCTCCGCACCCGAAGAGCATAGGTACCAGTACATGCTCGAAGGCTTCGACGGTGACTGGATCATGGCGGGGCATGACCGGTCGGCCGTGTACACCAACCTCGATCCGGGCACCTACACGTTCCGCGTGCGCGGCGACAATCGCGATGGGATCTGGGACCCCGAGGGCACCGCTTTCCAGTTGGTCGTGCTGCCGCCTTGGTGGCGCACGTGGTGGGCCTATGCGCTCTATGTGTTCGCGTTGGTCGGCGGAGTGCTGCTCTTCATCCGCATCCGCACCGTGGGTTTGAACCGACAGAAGGAAATGTTGGAGCGCACGGTGGCCGAGCGCACCGCCGAACTGAACCGCGAGAAAGAAGAAGCCGACAGGCAGCGCGAACGCGCTGAGCACAGCGGACAGATCAAGCAACAGTTCCTGGCCAACATGAGCCACGAGATCCGCACGCCGATGAACGCCATCATGGGCATGACCGGGATACTGCGGCGCAATGAGCACTTGCCCGATCAGGATAAATACCTGGACGCCATCGCGAAGAGTTCCGAGAGCCTTTTGGTGATCATCAACGATGTGCTCGACCTGAGCAAAATGGAGGCAGGCAAGATCGTCCTGGAGTCAGTGCCCTTCGATCCGCGCATGGTGGTCCAAGGCGTCCAGGAGATCCTCCGGTTCAAGGTTGAAGAGAAGAAGCTCTACCTGCGGATGCGGATCGATGAGCTGGTACCGAAGACACTGCTGGGCGATCCCACGCGCTTGCAACAGATCATCATGAACCTGGTGGGCAACGCCATCAAGTTCACCACCGAGGGCGGTATCTCCGTGACCATGTCCGCCAAGATCCTCGAAGTAGGCAAGGTTCTTCTGCGTATCGACATTGCCGATACGGGCATCGGCGTCGCACCGGATCGGCGCGAGCGCATTTTCGAAGAGTTCGACCAAGGTCAGGGAAGAACGGCCTTCAAGTACGGCGGGACCGGACTCGGACTTTCCATCAGCAGGCGACTGGCGCAGATGCAAGGCGGCGAGATCACCGTGACCAGTGAGATCGGCAAGGGCAGCACTTTCACCGTGACGATACCCTATTCCGTCGCCGGATCTTCGGAAGCCGGACAACCGACAACCATCAAACGACAACAGGATCTTCGTGGATCTCCGCATCCTCCTCGCCGAGGACAATGAGTTCAACGCGATGGTGGCGCAGGACGAACTGGCCGATGCGATCCCCGGCGTACACGTGGACGTTGCCGTGAACGGTCGCATCGCCGTGGACATGGTGCAGGCGAACGACTACGACCTCATCCTGATGGACGTGCAGATGCCGGAGATGAACGGCTACGATGCCACCAGGGCCATACGCGCGCTGCCCGGCAGCAAGTCGCGCATACCTGTCGTGGCCATGACGGCGAACGTGATGGAGGCCGAGATGCAACGGTGCGAAGAGGCCGGCATGAACGCATTCGTGCCCAAGCCCTACGAGACGGACAGCTGATGGCGGCGATGGAACATGCGCTCAGCAGAAGTTCTGGCAGTGTGATGCGCCTGTTGGAACGCTCGATCGCCGCGTGCATCATGGTCCTTTCGGCCTGTACGCCGCCTGCACCGCCACCCGCTTCGCGCGCACCCATGACCGTAGTGCCCACAAAGGGCCGGGTAACGTTGATCGATACCATCAACGCACCGAAGGTGGTGGCTTTGCCCCCGGCGCGGATCGTACCCGCACCACCCTTCGAGCCTGTTGGTGTTGATGGTTCCGTGGCTGGTGCCATCGCGCACACAAGCACCTACACCACGGACGACGGCTTGCCGCTGGACTACATCAGTTGCACGTATCGCGCGGCCAACGGCATGCTCTGGTTCGGCACCAATGGCGGTGGCATCACGCGGTACGATGGTCGCTCGTTCACCAATTTCACCATGAACCATGGCCTGCCGGACAACACGATCATGGCGCTGGGCGGCGATCGGAATGGCAACATCTGGATCGGTACCAGCACGGGTGGTCTTTGCCGGTACGACGGGCATCGGTTCACCACCTTCTCCATCGGTGACGGCACGGGCTTGAACAAGGGCATCTATACCATGATCGAGGACAAGGACGGGATCATGTGGTTCGGCTCACGTGGTCAAGGTGTCTTCCGGCATGATCCTTCGCGAGCGCATCAGAATGGCCAGGAAGAATTCACCATTCTGCCCGTGATACACCCACAGGGGAAAGACCATGTGCGCGCCTTGTCCATCGACGCTAACGGCACTTTGTGGGCAGCCACCGGTGAAGGCTTGGCGCGTTGGGATGGCAGCGTCTTCCGCCACATCGTTCCAGCAGGTGGTGATATCACCGATGTGTCTTCCATGCTCGCCGATGGTGAAGGTGCCTTGTGGTTGGGCCGATACGGGGGCGGGGTCACACGCTACACCCACGACGAAAGCCGAACGCTGGTCACGCACTATCCGCTGTTGCCTGGAGAACGGGTATCCGTCTACGACCTGATCCACGACGGTGAAGGCGGATACTGGGTCGCCAGCCGAGGGCATGGTGCTTTCAACATCCGCCCGAGCGGAACGGATGTCGCAGTGAGCCGCCGCCTCACGGTGGAAGAAGGCATCGCTTCCAACGACATCGCTTCGCTACTGCTGGACCAACATGGCGACCTGTGGATGGGAACGAGCGGAGCGGGCATCATCCACTACCGGGGCGAAGCTTTCTCCTCGTACCGGGGTTTTGCGCCCGTCAGTATCGCCGAGGATCCGAAGGGTACGTTGTGGGTGGGCACCAACCTCGGTCTTGCGCGATTTGACGGGCATGGCTTCCACGAACAGAAGTGGTTGCAGGGCGATATTGAATGGAACCACTCCGTGAGCATCGATCCGCAAGGCCACGTCGGGTTCGGCAAGAACGTGATCGATCGGCACCAGAACGGGAGCAGTTGGTTCGATGGCACCCACTACCGGGTGATCAGTGTACCGGACAAGAGCGCGTACCAGGACATGTTCTGGACCATGCACGATCGCCATGGTGGTCTGTGGCTCGGCGGCCGACGCGGCGCTGAGCACTACGCCGATGGTCGTCGCACCATCTACACAACACGCCAGGGACTCAGCAGCGATATGGTGCTCGCCCTCGCTGAGGATGAAGCAGGATCGATATGGGTCGGCGGCGGTGAAGGGTTCTGCCGCATCGACAGTTCGCGGATCACCGTGTGGACCATGAAAGAGGGCCTGCCGAACAATATCGTCTGGTGCGTTATACCGGAGCCAGGAGGTATCATTTGGGTATGCACCTTGGCAGGCCTTTGCCGCTTCGATGGCGCGTCATTCCTCACCATCAACAGACAGCATGGATTGCCGGACGACAACATCAACCAAGCCTTCCTGGCCCGCGATGGAAATGCCCTCCATGTTGGTACGCTGGACGGCATCGGCGTGATCGCCGGATGGCGCGATGCGTCCGGCAAGCACATCCCCTTCCGCGCGATGGCCGGCCTGCCGAACGATTCCGTTGCGCGACTCTCTCCGGAGATCAAGGTCTTCAACACCTCCACCGGCTTTCCGCTGAAGGATGTGCAGACCGCGCAGCAAGCGATCTTCGAGGACAGCAAGGGGATCCTGTGGATCTCCAACGGCAGCGAGAAGACCGGCCTTGTCCGCTTGGACCGCGCAGCGCTGCGGCCGGATACCACCGCGCTCGCGATACAACTTCTCAGTCTTTCACCCGGTGATGAACGCCTTTGCTGGTACGACCTGCTGGCGGACACCGATACCATCACTTTGGCGCAGCAGGAGTCGCGCGTGTTCGGTCGCGCACTGGATGCACAGGAGCGCTCGGCGCTGCGTGAACGTTTGCGAGGCGTGAGCTTCACGGGCATCACACCCCATTTCGCCATTCCGGAAGATCTCGTTCTGGACCACCTCAATAACCGCATCGCGTTCACCTTCGTGGGTATCGAGACCGCGCGGCCCGAAGTGATAGAGTACCAGTGCATGCTGGAGGGATACGACAAGGACTGGAACCCGCCTACGCAGGTGAACACCGCCAGCTATGGCAACATCAGCGAAGGCGACTACACCTTCAAGGTGAAAGCCAAGAATCCAGGCGGCGTATGGAGCGCTCCGCAGGAATACCGGTTCTCGGTACTGCCACCGTGGTACCGGGCATGGTGGGCTTATGCGATCTACGCGCTTTTGGCCGGTGGATCGGTACTGCTTTTCATCCGGTTACGCACCAGCGCGCTGCAGAAGCAGAAGGACCTGCTTGAACGCACCGTGGCCGAGCGCACAACGGAATTGAGCCGCGCGAAGGACCGCGCCGAGCACAGCGAGCTGGTGAAGCAGCAGTTCCTGGCCAACATGAGCCACGAGATCCGCACGCCGATGAACGCCATCATGGGCATGACGGGCATCCTCCGGCGCAATGCCCATCTACCCGAGCAGGAGAAGTACCTCAACGCTGTTGCCCAGAGCAGCGAGAACCTGCTGGTGATCCTCAACGACATCCTGGACCTCAGCAAGCTCGAAGCCGGGAAGATCGATCCGGAGAAAGTACCGTTCGATCCGCGACAGGTCATCGGGAACGTGCGGGACATCCTGCGCTACAAGGCGGAAGAGAAGGCGCTCAGTATGAGGATCGACATCGCGGATGATGTGCCGCACCTGCTGCTGGGCGACCCCACGCGCCTCAACCAGATCGTGCTGAACCTGGCAGGCAACGCGATCAAGTTCACGGAACACGGATCGGTCGCGATCCGTGTTCAACGTAACGTCGACCCACTGGGTCGACTTGAACGAACGTTGCTGGTGATCGACGTCGCCGACACCGGGATCGGCATCCCCCCGGACCGATCGGGTAGGATCTTCGAGGAGTTCACCCAGGCGTACAGCGACACCTCACGCAAATACGGCGGTACCGGTCTGGGCCTCACCATCAGCAAGCGACTCGCCGAGATGCAGGGCGGAAGCATCACCGTGAAGAGCGAACAAGGTATCGGCAGCACCTTCACCTTGACGATCCCTTATTCCATCGCAGAGCAACGAGCAACTTCCACCGAGGGGGTATTCAACCCGGAACCGTAGCCGATCGACGCGCAACCAGCTCAGGAATTTAAACATCCTCATCGCCGAGGACAATGAGTTCAACGCCATGGTGGCACAGGACGAACTCGCCGATGCGATCCCCGGTGTGCAGGTGGATGTCGCCGTGAACGGGCGCATCGCCATGGAGATGGTGCAAATGAACCGCTACGATGTCATCCTCATGGATGTGCAGATGCCCGAGATGAACGGCTACGATGCTACGAAAGCGATCCGCGCGCTCGATGGTGACAAGTCCAGGATCCCGATCATCGCCATGACCGCAAATGTGCTGAAAGAGGAAGTGGACCGCTGCAATGAGGCAGGCATGGACGGGTATGTACCGAAGCCCTTCAAGCGGGAGGAACTGATGGGCGCGTTGACCGCTGCACTGGCCTGACCAGGTGTTTTCACGGGCCCCGCATTTACCGTAGTACAACGCTGGTGGCAGCGTTCGCACCGCGGTTGTTTCGCATCGTCGGCCAAGGGCCATCAGCCTGCCCCCCGACGAGCATCATGAAACGTCAAGCATACATTCTCACGGTCGCCTTCATCCTCATGCTCACGGCGTGCGCCGAGCATCTCAAGCACATCGCGGCTTCCGTTCCGGACAGGGCATTCGTAACGGGGACATCCGAACGTCAAGCGGTCGTGCAACCGCGGACAAGTGGCACCATGTCGTTCGAGGACATCTTCTCGTGGTTCGCATATGAGCTGCTCTGCACGGCGACCGATAGCGATGATGACGACATCACCGCCCAGGCCTCGAACCTCGAAGTCGACCAGGTTCTTGACCCGTCCGGGAACAGCAACGGCAGTGCCGTGGACCCCGATCCTATCACTTACGTGCGCGGGCTCGGTTCCAAGCTCCAGCGCTTCCCAGGGCCCTCGCACCACGTCAGGGTCATCCGGCCAACAGGGACCGCTAGTGCCGAAAGCACTCCAGAGGAACAGGCGTATGGCAAGCCCGCTTTGAAATGCGCATCGGCATCCACACCGGCCCGGTCGTCGCCGGCATCGTAGGCGTGAAGAAGTTCGCCTATGACATCTGGGGCGATACCGTGAACACGGCATCGCGCATGGAATCCTCCGTTGAAGTGGGACAGGTCAAATCAGTGAGGCGACCTATCGGTTGGTTGTCGGTTCTCAGCGGTCCGTTGTCGGGCTGGGCGACGGCAGCCTGACCCCGGCTCGGAGCCCGGGGCAGGCTGACAACCAACAACCGACAACGGCCCCGGCATGCACCTTCACCCCGCGCGGAAAAGTGCAGGCGAAGGGCAAGGGTGAAATGGAGATGTATTTTGTCCGCCGGAACTCCGAAGTAGCGCAGGCGTGACTTCGTTAGCCGAAGCTCGGAACGATCATCGATCAACTCCACGGGCAAGGCCGCATCGCCGAGCGGAACGGATCGTTCGCATTTGCTTCCGATATTTCGGCGATGGTGCGCGTGCTATCCCTCGTCGCTGCCGGTTTATGGGGCCTGCTCGCAGTGCCGGCGTTCGTGCGAGCGCAGTCCGAGCCCGCGCCGCTTTCCATCGATACCATCGCGCTCGCCTTCTCCAAGATCACCATCAACGATGGGCTCTCGCAGGGCATGGTGAGCACCATCGCGCAGGACCGCCACGGCTTCCTATGGTTCGGCACCAAGGACGGGCTGAACCGCTACGACGGGTATCGCTTCACGGTTTTCCGCCACGATGCCGCCGACTCCAACAGCGTGCGCGAAAGCACCATCACAGGTATGCACTGCGACCGCCATGGGCGATTGTGGGTGGGCACGCCCACCGGGCTCGACCTTTTCGATGAGCGCACCGAGCGCTTCATCCACCTGCCCATCCACGGTCCGAAGGGCGACTGGGGCAGCGTGGTGCACATCGTGCTGGACGACAACGGCGACCTGTGGGTGAGCACGACCTCGACCCTGGTCAAGCTCACCTTCGCCGCACCGTTCACCGGCTTCGAACCGCCTTCGTTCACGACGTCCTGGTTCGGCGACGGTTACGCCACCATCAGCCGTACACGCGATGGTCAGCTCTGGGGAAACTTCAAGGAGGTCACCTTCCGCATCAGTCCGAAGCACGGTACGCCGGATGTGGTGGACACGATCGGAATGATCGACTTCGACAACGCCATTGATCATTTCGGAGCGCTTACCGTGGTGGAGGACACGATCCGCAACAAGGTCTATGGGATCTATGAGAACGGCATCGTCGAAGTGGATCCGCGCGCGGGTGGGATCACGTTCCTCATCAATGACCGGAATGAACTGGTCAGGGACCGGAAGGAACTGGGCTGGTTGCAGTCGCTGAATCCGGTGATCGACCGGAAGGGCATGATGTGGCTGTCCACCTTCCGGGGGCTCTATCGCTTCGACCCCTTCCAACGCCAGCTCACGTCGATCCAGGCTTCGGACCCGGACCTGCGCACGATGCTCGGCGCGTTGAAGTGGACCACGATCGATCGCGGTGGTACCCTGTGGGTCGGCACCACGGGCTACGGCCTGCTGAAGTACGATCCGCGCAAGGATCGCTTCCACAACTGGTCGAGCGGCAGTGTTCGCGCGCTGGCGACGACCAACAACGACGAGCTGCTGGTGTCGCACTACGACACGTATCTCACCGTGTTCGATCCGGTCCTGCGGCGGAACACCACGGCGATCCGCCGTTTGGATCAGAAGCGCTTGGGGAGCACCGCACCGCTTGTAGCGGAATTCGTGGACATGACCGTGCAGGACCGCGATGGGGTGTTCTGGTCGTTCGTCGCTTATGGCAACCTGATCCACCACGACCAGCGGACCGGGAGCATGGGAGTGCTGAGGCCCGAGATCGCCACGGGTCAACCTGACGGTGGCTTCCTATATCCCTTGCACATCGGCATTGATGGTGCGTTGTGGTGTGGCGGCGACAAGGGCCTCTGGCGGATCGAGACGCGGAGCAAGACCTGTACACCACACCCCTGGCCGGTGCCCGTGGTGAACAATCCCTATCCCTTCGTCACCGCACTGCATCAAGGTACCGATGGGGTGGTGTGGGCAGGTACGGTGAAAGGCCTGTTGCGCTTCGACCCGGCCGACCAGACCTGGAAGAACTACGTGCACGTTCCCAATGACCCGAGCTCGCTCTCCACGCCAATGGTCTTCTCGATCTGCCCGGATCCAGCCGACCCACTGAACGTGCTGTGGATCGGCACCAACGGCGGCGGCCTCAACCGGTTCGATGCGCGCACGGGGAAGTTCGCGCGCTTCACCACGCATGAAGGGCTGCCCAACGATGTGGTGTACGGCGTGCTCAGCGACGATCTCGGCTGTTTGTGGATGAGCACCAACAAGGGCATCGCGCGCTTCGATCCGCGGACCAACGTGTTCCGCAATTTCGGAGCGGGCGACGGCTTGCAAAGCGACGAATTCAACCGCCATGCCTATTGCAAGGACAGCAAGGGCTGGCTCTACTTCGGCGGCGTCAGCGGCTTCAACTACTTCGATCCGCGCACGCTGGTACAGGACAGCACACCGGTGGACGTGCGCATCACCGGCATCCGCTTGATCAACAAGCCGGTGCAGTTCGGCACACCCGGCTCGCCGTTGCAACTGCCCGTGCAGTTGAGCGCGGGCATGGAGATCCCCTACGAGGCGAACATGGTCACGTTCTCCTTCGCCACCATGGAGTTCGCCGCGCCGGAACTGCATGAGTACCGCTACATGCTCGAGGGCTTCGATGCCGCATGGATCGACGCCGGCACCGACCACAACGCCGTGTACACCAACCTGGATCCCGGCACCTACACCTTCCGTGTGCGCGGCCGCAACCGCGATGGGATCTGGGATGAGAAAGGCACTTCATTCATCCTCACCGTGCGGCCTCCATGGTGGCGCACCTGGTGGTTCTATACGCTTTGCGGCCTGGTGGTGATCGGCGGCACGTTGCTCTACATCCGCAGCCTGCGCCAACAGAAAGTGGTGCTCGAACGCACCGTGGCCGATCGCACCCGCGAACTGAGCCGTGAGAAGGACCGCAGCGAGGAACTGCTCAAGAACATCCTGCCGGAAAACGTGGCCAACGAGCTGAAGGTGCGTGGTACAGCCCAGGCCCGCCACTTCGACCAAGCCACCGTGCTCTTCAGCGATTTCCGCGCGTTCACGCGGATCGCCGAGCAGCTGAGTGCCGACGAACTGGTCGAGGAGCTCAACGTCTGCTTCAACGCCTTCGACCGCATCATGGAGAAGTACGGTGTGGAGAAGATCAAGACCATCGGTGACGCCTACATGGCCGCCGGCGGTGTGCCGGATCCCAGCGGTGGAACACCCCTCGCCGTTGTGCTCGCGGGCCTGGAGATGCAGCAGGTCATCAGGGAACGACAAGTGGAACGCAAGGCCCAAGGGAAGGCTGCCTTTGAAATGCGTGTGGGTATCCACACGGGTCCGGTGGTCGCCGGCATCGTGGGCCGCCGCAAGTTCCAGTACGACATCTGGGGCGATACGGTGAACACCGCCAGCCGCATGGAGACCGCTTGTGAGCCCGGCGACGTGAACATCAGCGGTGCCACCCATGCGCTGGTCAAAGACGCTTCCGAACTCCTGTTCACCGCGCGCGGGAAAGTGGACGTGAAGGGCAAAGGCGAACTGGAGATGTACTACGTGCGTGCCCGTTCCATCCAAGCCATCGTAGAGGCTGAGCCTGTGCGATCCGCTCCGACCGAAGTGGTGGCCGCGGCACACCCGGACACGGTCGGAGCGCACAGCGCGCAAAATGACAACACGGCGACCGGTCCAGCCGGCTTGCGCATCCTCCTCGCCGAGGACAACGAGTTCAACGCGATGGTGGCGCGAGGGCATCTGGAGAATTGGTTGCCCGGTGCGGAACTCACGCATGTGCTGAACGGCGCGCTGGCCGTGGAAGCCGTGCGCAACGGGCGATACGACGTGGTGCTCATGGACATCCAGATGCCCGAGATGAACGGATACGAAGCTGCGAAGGCCATTCGCGCACTGCCCGGCGACAAGTCGCGCATCCCCATCATCGCCATGAGCGCCAACGTGATGAAGGCCGAGGTGGACCGTTGCTTGGAAGCCGGTATGAACGCGTTCGTGCCGAAGCCCTACAAGAAGGAGCAGTTGCTGTCAGCGATCGAGCGCATGTCGGCGGAACGGACCACCGGAGCGTGATGCGCGCCGTGCTTGCCATCGGATCCGTCGCGCTGCTCTTCGCGTCGTGCGAAGAACCTTCCGCGACGCCGTTGGGGCCTGCGCCGTCGTCCATCGTGGAAGTCCGGGGCCGCGTCACGCCGATCGACGCGGGCAATGCGCCCGATACCATTGCGCTGCTGCCCGAAGTGGTATTGCCCGCGCCACCGTATTCGCCCACGGACCCTACACACGTGGGTCCGATGGCGCACATCCGCACCTTCACCACGGACGATGGCCTGCCGATGGACGACATCATGTGCGGCACGCTCGATCGCAACGGCATGCTGTGGTTCGGCACCAACGGCGGCGGCATCACGCGCTACGATGGGCGTTCCTTCGTGAACTTCACGACCGCCCACGGTCTGCCGGACAACGTGATCCTATCGATGCTGAGCGACAGGAACGACGATCTGTGGATCGGCACCAGCACGGGTGGCTTGTGCAAGTACGATGGCCGCAGCTTCAGATCCGTGGTACTGAACGATGCCACAGGCCTGGCCAAAGGCGTGTCGGAGATCGTGGAGGACAAGGATGGCGCACTATGGTTCGGCACGCGCGGGCGCGGGGTGTACCGGTACGCTGGCGGGAGCTTCACGAATTACACGACCAAGGACGGACTGAGCGGGGACCATGTGCGCGCGATGGCGCAGGCCGACGATGGCGCGCTGTGGATGGCCACATCGCATGGTGTGGCGCACTTCGCGGAAGGGAAATTCACAGCATATACCGAAGGCGATGGCCACGCGCTCAATGATGTGTGGTCGATGACCTCCACCGATGCCCGCACCATCTGGCTGGGCCATGCGAAAGGCGGTGTGACGCGATGCTCGGTGAATGCTGGCGAGCAGCTCTTCCACCACTATCCCATCGGGCCAGAGGACAACGAGCAAGTGACCGCGCTTGCGCCTGCCGGAACGAATGCACTGTGGGTGGGCACCAAGGAAGACGGTGTGATGCGTTTCGAGCCGGGTTCCGGAGAGGTGCCGCTCATCCGGCGATACACCATGGCGAACGGAATGGCCGGGGATGATGTGTTGAGCATCACCGAAGATGCACGCGGCGACCTGTGGTTCGGGATGCGTGGCGCCGGTCTTTGCCACTATCGCGGCGAGGCCTTCTCCAACTACACGAACTTCAGGCCCATCAGCTTGGCCGAGGATGCTCAAGGTGTGCTGCACGTGGGCACAGCGGTCGGCATCGCACGGCGTGAAGGCGAAGGTTTCTCCGAATGGCACCCCGAGAATGGATTCGCGAGCTGGGTCTATAGCATGAGCGCGGATGCGAAAGGCTCTGTAGGCTTCGCCGAGAACCTGGCCGACCTGGAACGCTCGGGATTCAGCACGCTCGAAGGCGATAAGGTGCGCGTGCTGGGCGCCGATGCCGACCGTGCGGATATTTTCTGGAGCATGCACGATCGCTTGGGCAGGCTCTGGTTGGCCGGAAGGCGCGGCATTGAACGGTGGAGCGAAGGCCGCTGCTTACGCTACGGCACCGGGCAAGGCCTTGGCAACATCAACGGGCTCTGCCTGCACGAGCGCCGCGATGGTTCCATTTATGCGGGAACCGACGGCGGCGGCTTCTCACGCATCGACAGCACATCGATCACCACCTGGACCACGGAAGAAGGCCTGCCGAACAACGTGGTCTGGTGCATCGCTGAGGACAACGGGGGCGCATTGTGGATCGCTACGCTCGGCGGCCTGTGCCGCTTCGACGGGACGAGCTTCCTCACCTTCACTGCGCAGCACGGACTACCGGACGATAACATCAACCAGGTGCTGATCACGCGCGATGGACAGCTCGTCGTCGGCACCTTACAGGGGTTCGCTGTCCTCACCGGCTGGAGGGACGCGCGCGGCGGGTTCATCCCGCTGAACGGCACGTTGCGCGGCGCCACGAACAGCGCCATCGCGCAACACGCCCCAAGCTTCGAGGTGTACAACTCGGCAACGGGATTCCCGGTGAAGGATGTGCAAACCGCTGAGCGTTCGCTCTTCGAGGACAGCAAGGGCGTGCTGTGGATCGCCACCGGCAGCGATAAGACCGGCCTGGTGCGCTTCGACCGCCACGCCATGCGCAACAACACCACGCCGCTGGATGTGCGACTGCTCAGTGTGAGCGTGAACAACGAGCCCGTATGCTGGTACCATCTCGATCACGAGGCCATCGACAGCACCACCATTGCGCAACAGGAGGTGAGCGTGTTCGGCAAGGCCCTCGCCCAACAGGAGCGTAAGGCCAAGCGCAAAGAGCTGCAAGGCGTTCGCTTCGCGCGCATCGAACCGCACTTCGCCATACCGGAAGGCCTGGAGCTCGACTACCGCAACAACCGCGTCAGCTTCGAGTTCGTGGGCATAGAGACCGCGCGGCCCGAAGTGGTGGAGTACCAGTTCATGCTCGAAGGATACGATGCGCATTGGAGCGCTCCGTCGAAGGGCAGAACCGCCACGTATGGCAACATCCGCGAAGGCGACTACACCTTCATGGTGAAGGCGAAGGGTCCTGGCGGTGCATGGAGCGCTCCGCTTGAATACCGCTTCACCGTGCTGCCGCCCAGGCACCGCACGTGGTGGGCCTTCGTGGGATATCTGGTCCTCATCGCGGGCGCCATCACGGTTGTCATCCGTCGCCGCACCGCCGTGCTGCGAGCGCAGAAGGACAAGCTGGAGCGCACCGTGACGGAGCGCACTGAGCAATTGCGGAAGAAGAAGGATGAAGCCGATGAACAGCGCCAGCGCGCGGAGCTGAGCGAGAAGGCCAAGGAGCGGTTCCTGGCCAACATGAGCCACGAGATCCGCACGCCGATGAACGCCATCATGGGCATGAGCGACATCCTGAAGGACCGGCCCCACGCACCCGAGCAGGCCAAGTACCTCACGGCCATACACCAGAGCAGCGAGAACCTGCTGGTGATCATCAACGACATCCTCGACCTCACCAAGATCGACGCCGGCCGCATCGACTTCGAAGCAGTGCCCTTCGATCCACGCGTGGTGATCGGCAACGTGTGCGATGTGCTGCAGTTCAAGGCCGACGAGAAGAGGATCGCGCTGACGGTGGAGTTCGCACCCGACCTGCCCGAAAAGCTGATCGGCGACCCAACGCGCCTCAACCAGATCGTGATGAACCTCGCAGGCAACGCGATCAAATTCACGGAGAACCGGCGGTGTTCGCATGTAACGTCGACCCACTGGGTCGACTTGAACGAACATTGCTGGTGATCGACGTCATCGACACCGGTATCGGGATCCCCGAGGACCGGCTGGACAAGGTCTTCGAGGAGTTCACACAAGCCTACAGCGACACTACGCGCAAGTATGGTGGGACCGGTCTCGGGCTCACCATCAGTCGGAGATTGGCCCAGCTGCAAGGTGGCGGTATCACGGTGAAGAGCGAGCGGGACAAGGGAAGCACGTTCACGGTGAGCATTCCCTACGGCACCGCCTAACGGACTTCAGTGCCGGGTCAACCTGTCAGCCAGTGAACGCCTACAGCCGCATGTGTTTCATCCCGGCTTGTCGGGGCGTTCGCGTCCCGATCTTTCGGGAGAGCGCAGCGGCGAGGTGGGCCAGATGAACATCAGCGAGGCGACGTATCGGTTGGTTGTCGGTTCTCCGTTGTCCGTTGTCGGGCTGGGCGACGGCAGCCTGACCCCGGGTTGGAGCCCGGGGCAGGCTGACAACCATCAACCGACAACGGCATCGGCCTTCCACTTCACCCCGCGCGGCAAAGTACAGGCGAAAGGGAAGGGCGAGATGGAGATGTACTTCGTCGGGAATAATAGCTGAGGGATCGCGCGACCCTACATTCGTTCATGCCTTGCCCCGGTCGCCCTATCTCCTCACTGTGGGCAGTGTTATTGTTCCTGTGTTCTTCCACCTGGACGGATAGCCGGGCGCAAACCCCCACTATCGACAGCTTGCGCCGGGCCGTGGCATCCGGTCCGCAAGAGCTCAAGACCAAGGCTTCTACGCTGTACAAATTGAGCCGCGAGTTCTGGGACCATGACTTGGACTCGGCCTTCGCCGTTGCGGATGAACTGTTGTCCTTTTCGCAGGACTCCAACTACTCAACCGGCAGGGGTCATGCATACAGCAGCATGGGCGTGGTACGCTGGTACCAAGGCAACTGCCCCGATGCGCAGCACTACAACGAACTGGCGCTCAAGGCGCATTTATCCGTGGATCCGCAGCGGAGCACGGACGTTGCCGGCAGCTATCACAACCTCGGATTGGTGCATGACGATCAGGGCAACTATCCGGAAGCCCTCAAGTACTACCTGGAAGCGATGAAGGTTTACGAAGCCGCTGGCTTCAGCGATGGCGTGGCTCAAGAGCGCAGCGCGATCGCGGTGATCCACTTCAACCAAAAGGATCTGCCAGCCGCACTCGCGGAGAACCGAAAGGCCCTGGTGATACGCGAAGCCAGCAATGATGAATGGGGCTTGACCGAGACCTATAGCAATTTGGGTATCACCTATGTGGCCATGGGCAACTACGACTCCGCCCTCGTGTGGTACGATAAGGCGTTGGCACTGCGCAGACTCATCGATGACCAGCAGGGACTTGCGGTCTCCTTCAACAACTATGGCGACCTCTACACCTTGCAAGGACGCTATGCGGAAGCCTTGGTGACCTTCGAGAAGGCGTTGGCCATCAACGAGCAATTGGGCTACAAAAAGAGCATGGCCGACGTGCGTTTGAACATGGGCAAGTTGTTCGACAACATGGGCGATGCGACGGGCATTGCACCAGAAGGAGTTGGCTCTGCGACTTGCCTAGGAGGTGGGCGCCACGGACTACGAGCACATGGCATTGGGGGAACTCTCCAGCACATGGGCGCAACTGGGCGATCATGAGAAAGCGTATGCCTATCGCCTTCGCTACGAAGCGCTCTCCGATACGATCTTCAATGAGGAGAAGACCCGTTCGCTGGTACGCCAGCAAATGAACTATGGCTTCGCGCAGCGGCAACTCGCCGATAGCCTCGCAACAAAGGAGCGAAGCACTTGGCGGAACGGGACCATGAGATCGAACTCACAGCAGAACGGAACCGCCGCAACCTCATAGCGCTCGGCGGTGTGTCGATCCTCGCGGTGTCACTGGTGCTTTGGTCGCGGTTGCGATACGTGCGCCGAACACGCGACACGATCCTGCGCACACAGCAGCAATTGGTGGCCAGCGAGAAGCAGCGCGAGGCCGAACAGGTGCGCACACGCAGTGCGCGGGATGTACACGGGATCGGCAGCGGGCTCACCAAGATCACCTTGCTGATGCCCAAACGAAGCGCGACCAGGCGCGCAGTGCCGCTGAACCTTTACCGCACCTCGATGGTATCGCCGCCTTATCTCGACAGGTCAGCGCTTCGCTCAACGACATCGTATGGGCCGTGGATCCGCGACACGACAGCGTGCAGGCTTTGGTGGTGCATGCCCAACACTACACGGAACGCATGCTCGAGAACAGCACGGCGCGCATAGAGCAACACTTCGTACACACCGGCGCGGACCGTCCGTTGGATCCGGCCACCAAGCGCAACGTCTTCCTGCTGTTGAAGGAGGCGCTCAACAACGCATTGAAGTACGCCAAAGCCGAACGGATCTCCGTGTCCTTGACCACCGACGAACGCGGCTTCGCACTCTGTGTGGCGGACAATGGCGTGGGCTTCGATGCAGAGGCCATGGGGCGCAAAGGCAACGGCCTACGGAACATGGAAGCGCGCTGTGCCGCACTTGGCGCAACGTTGGAGATCACTGCTGCGCCCGGCCAAGGATGCACGGTGAAGGCCGAAGGACCGATCGCCTGACTTCAGCAGAGCAGCACATACGGTACTTTCACGGTCCCGACGGATCGGGACGATGACACATGAGCCGCAAGGACATCCGCGTTGTACTGGTGGAGGATGACAAGAGTTATATGCGTGGCATCCTCCGAAGAAGATGCCCGCATCACCGTCGCGGGCACCTTCGCCAATGGCGATGACTTCCTCCGGGTGATCAAAGATCTGCAAGTGGATGTGGTGCTCATGGACATCAACCTGCCCGGACGCAACGGCATCGAATGCATAGCCGAGGCGAAGGTGATCCGGCCGAACGTGCAGTACATGGTGCTCACCGTGTTCGAGAATCCGGCTTACGTATTCCAAGCCTTATGCGCGGGCGCAACCGGGTATGTGGTGAAAGGCAAGGCACCGGAAGAACTTGTGGAGGCCGTCCATGACATACATGCAGGCGGATCGCCCATGAGCAGCGCCATTGCGCGCATGGTGGTGGGTTCCTTCCAGAAGGAAACGCACCAGCGCATCCTGGACGAACAACTCACCGAACGCGAGAAGAGCCTGTTGGACCAACTCGCCAACGGATTGCTCTACAAGGAGATCGCGGCCAAGTGGGACATCAGCATCGAGACCGTGC
>JADJRW010000023.1 GCA_016712025.1 Flavobacteriales bacterium | reverse complement strand
GAGCCAAGGGAACACCTCGGGAATGCATGACTACCCGCGGCCAGAAAAACAGGTCCCGGGTCTCATCAACCTGATGCTCGAACAATAGAAGCATCAGACCTGGCGATCGTCGTAGAAGCAGTACGCCCAGGACCCTAGCTTCGCGGCCGTATCAACCGCCATGTCCGCCCCCACCATCGAGGTCAAGAACCGCCGCGCGGGCTTCGAGTACCATTTGCTCGACAGCTACACCTGTGGCATCGTGCTCACGGGTTCGGAGATCAAGAGCATCCGGGCGGGCGGGGCGAGCATCGGCGAGGCGTTCTGCGCCTTCACGGGCGATGCGTTGTACATCCGCAACATGCAGATCAACCAGTACGGCACCAACGTACACTTCGTGCATGAGATCCACCGCGACCGCAAGCTGTTGCTGAAGCATACGGAGCTGGCCAAGCCGAAGAAGCAGTCAAGGACACGGGCATCACCATCATCCCGGTGCGGCTGTTCATCGCCCAGAATTGGTTTGCCGAACTGGACATCTCGCTGGCGAAGGGCAAAAGCTCCACGACAAGCGGGAGAGCATCAAGCAGCGACGCAACGCGACCTGGATCGTGAAGGCTGAACACGTCTTCTGGCGCACGCGGTTGCAGCAGGCGGACAGGGCCCTACTGCCAGGCCCGCGTTGGGCGCGCATCGGTTTCCTCGTTCTACTCGTTTGGGCGGTGGTGCTGCGTTTCTGGGGCTGGCCGCGATCCTTCATGCACGACGAGTTCAGTGCGCTGGTGCGGATCTACCCGAGCCTGAGCGAGACCATTTCGCGCGGCGTGATGGAATTGGACACGCATCCGCCCGGCGTGCAGGTCTTCGAGTGGTTATGGACGCGTGCCTTCGGCGTTTCCGAAGGAGCGGTGAAGCTGCCCTTCATGCTCCTGTCCCTGGCAGCGATCTTCTTCCTGTACCGCTTCGCGTTGCTATGGACTTCAGCGGCGGCGGCCCTTGCGCTCACCGCACTTCTGGCCACGCTCCAGTTCGAAGTGCTGTACGGGCAGATCGCCCGGCCCTATGCTTTCGGGGCGTGTACCATCGCCTTGCTCGTCGATCAATGGAGCCGCTACATGGCGTGGGGCAAGATCCGCAACCTCGTGTGGGCTGGGGTTGCTGCTGTGCTCAGCGCGTACACGCACCACTTCGCCTTGCTGGTCGCCTTCTTGATCATGGCCAGCGGCCTGTTGCTTTCGCAACGCGGGCAATGGAACGCCTACTTGATCACCTGCGGCATCGCGGTACTGGCCTACCTCCCGAACCTTCCGATCCTCACACACCAACTTGGACTTGGTGGATTGCAGGAATGGCTGGCCACACCGGGACCGGATTGGTTCGGCGACCACCTGTGGTGGGTGCTGCATTGCTCGATCGTTCTCGCAGCGGTCGTGGGGATGGTCGCAGTGCTCTCGCTCACCGGCTATTGGAAAGACCTGAAAGGCGCCTGGCCGATCCTCCCGCTCCTGCTGCTCTGGGCGTCGTGCCTGCGGCCTTGGGCTATGGTTATTCCGTTTGGCGCGCGCCGGTGCTCCCAGCATTCGGTGCTGCTCTTCTCCTTCCCCTTTCCTCGGTGCTGGCCCTGCTGGGCGGACTGAAGTTCGCACGGCCGCTCGTTGCGCTTTCCGTCGCAGGCATATTGGCCATCGCAGCCACCTTCACCCTGTTCACCGAGCGGATGCACGACCGCACCTTCCTGAACTCCAAGTACGAAGCCTTTCTGCAAGCAGCAGTGGATGCGCAAGCCTCCGGCAGTTCGACCCTCGTCGTGTTGGACGCTCCTCCTGAAGTGCTGGACTTCCTGGAGCAGGAACCGCGCTTCGCATCCGCCAAAGGACACTACATCCGCCTGCGGGAATTGAGCGGTGCTTCTGACCTCCTCGCTCGTATCGCGCAAGAGAAACCGGATACCATCGTCCTGGGCTTCTTCCACTCCACTGACCGTGAATTACCCGCCTTGATCCAGCGCACGCATCCCGTGCTGATGGAACGTGTCGATCTGGTGGAAGGGCAAGTGATGCGTTTCGTTCGACAGGGCGAAGCGGATCACCGGCACTCCCTTGGACCCTTCCAAGGTCCCCGGAACACCGACCACCGGCTGGAATGTGGACGCACCGCTCACGGACAAAGACAGCATCGCCGAAACAGGTTGGGACCTGAGCGGTCGCGAATACGGGATGTTGTATGAAGCACCGCTCTACACGGTGCGTGCGCCGAACGACGTGCTCGAGGTGCTGTTGGACGCGACCGTGCTGGACGTGCCCGCGCTCGATCTTGAACTGGTGCTCGAACTGCACAGCACCATCGGCGCCTCGACGGACACGATCCACTTCTACCGTTCGCTGTCCGCACGCACATGTGCAATAGCGGTGGGCTCGCGCGGGACGATCGTTGCGGCCGTACCCTTTACGCGCGGTGCCCTCGCGCATCGCAACCTGCGGCTGCGCACGTACGCCTTCAACCGCAAGAAAGGCAGGGTTCGCCTGCACGGCATGGAGTTGCGCTGGCGCGAAGGTGATCCGGTGCTCTTCGGATTGTACGAGCCGATCACGTCGCCGTGGCGCTTCCAGCCCTAGGGAAGAGCAAGAGCTCTCCGCGATCCCGGGCTAAGCCCGGAATGACAAAAACGCTGTAGCGTTGCGCTGGCGGACAAAGTCCACCAGCGCAACGCTACCCTGGGCTTTCACCCCGGACTTGATCCGGGGTCGCGAAGACTTGCGCCGGGCGCTATAGGTCGCGACGATCAGAACTTGAAGTTCAGACCCACGCCGAGCGTTTCGCGGAACTGGGTGGTGGGGCCGAACTTCGGGGTATTGTCCTCCACCCGTGCGATATCGATGTCGTGGTCATAGATCAGCATCGTGTTCAGCGTGGCGGCGAACCAGTCGTTCACTTTGAAGGTCCAGAGCATCTCCCAGTTCACGTCGATGTTGCTGGGTTCCTTCAGGTAGTTGCTGAACAGGTCCAGCCGTGTCATGAAGCTGATGTTCTTGGCCACCGGGTCTGGTAGGTGGCGTTGAGGAAGGCACCGAACTGGAAAGAGGCTGGTCTCACCTGGGGTTGTGCGTCGCCCGGGAAGGCCGAGGCTGTCCAACTCATACACCGCTGGGTCCACTCCAAAAGCACCTGCATCCGCCAGGTCCTGGTCCATCACGAAGGTCATCTTCACGGTGGCCGGTGAAATGTAGAGGCTGAATTTGTCGTTCGGCTTATAGTCCGCACCGAGGCCGAAGAGCAGGTAGCCCGGCGCCAAGAGGTTGGAGATCTTCACCGTGTCGTTCGTGGCATTGAAGCCTTCGGTGAACTGGCTGCGGAACTGGAGCATGGCGCTGGCGTACCACGCACTGCTGCCGATCTGGTAGCCATAGCGGGAATTCAATTCGAAGCGGTCGTCGCTCTTGAAGCTGCGCTTGCCTTCCTGGGCGAGGAGACCATAGGCGATCGCGATGGAATTGTCCCAGGCGATCTTGTCCCTGCGCTTGTTGGCGAACGCGTTCACCTGCGCGATGCCGCTGAGCGAGCTGAGGCCACCGCGGACCAGTTCACCAACTGCACCTGCGTGAAGTTCAACTGGAAGATCCCGCCCTTGGTCCAGACCTTCGTGGAATCGACCGTGGCGGCGGCTTTCTCGCGAAGCGCTTTGCGGTCTTTATCATCCAGGTCGCCTTGTGCCGATGCCATCGTGCCGACGAGCAGCATGGATACGAGGAAAGCGTTGCGTAGGGAATGGGCCATATTGATCGTGCTTGAAATGGGCATGGCGAGAGCGCTTGTTGCGCGAATTCGGACCACAAAGAAACCGTTCGGATCGGTTCGCGGATCCAAAAGCGTGTTCGATCAGTGCGTCGGCGCGAACTCCTGGTCGGTGAAGGGAGGCGCTGTGGGCACCTTCATCACCAGATAGGGATGGCCGGTAGCGGTGTGGCAGCTATTACAATTGCTGATGAGCGCGGCGTAACGGTTGCCGAAATCCTTCAAGCCGTCGTCCTTCAACTGCTGCTTCAACGCGTCTATCGCGGTGATCCTGTAGGTCTTCATGCAGGTGCTCACCGGCACGGTCCCGTCGATGATGTTGCCGTCCGCTACCGCTTCCATCTCTTCTTTCAGTTCATGGCGATAGAACTCCGCCAGCGGTAGGTTCCCTGCGGTGCCCGCCGCCCACAGTTTGCGGGCGTGGCTTTGGATCCGTCCCATGAAAACGGCTACTTCCAGCGGCGGTGCGGGCGCAGCAGGCGCGGCAGCCACGATACCGCCCTTGGCGTTCGTCAACACGGTGATGCGTTTTTCCAAGGTGCTCATGCGGTGCATAAGCACAGCGATCACAGCGAGGGATCCGAGAACGGCGAAGATGACGGAAGGCTTCATGGGTGGCGTTGTGTGAAAGAAAAGGCCGCCTTCGTCCCGATGGATCGGGACTATGGCGGCCCGGTGGGCACTGCAGGATTCGAACCAGCGACCCCTACCTTGTCGAGGTAGTGCTCTGAACCAGCTGAGCTAAGCGCCCGAGGGCCGCAAATGTATGCGGCCAAGCCTTTGGGCTGCCCGATCGTCAGGGAACGAACGGAACGCGACCGACGGATGTTGAAGAACCACACCATGCGAAGCCGCCCCAGGATCCTTTTCTTCGCCGCCGTGTCCGCAAGCCTTTTCGCCTGCGGACAACAGCCAGGCACCCCGTCCAGGACCGAGCAGACCATCAGCCCACTCCGACCGCTATGAAAAACGAATCCGAATGGAAAGCGGCACTCACCGCAGAACAATACCGCGTGCTCCGGGGCAAGGGCACCGAGCGCGCCTTCACCGGCGCCTATTGGGATGAGCACGGCCAAGGCATTTACCGCTGCGCGGGCTGTGGACTAGAACTGTTCGGCAGCGACACCAAGTTCGAGAGCGGCACGGGTTGGCCCAGCTTCTTCAAGCCAACGACGGATAGCGCTGTGACCGAGCATGTGGACCGGGAATTCGGGATGGAACGAACTGAAGTGGTCTGTAGCCGCTGCGGTGGCCACTTGGGGCATGTGTTCCCGGATGGCCCGCGCCCCACAGGCATGCGGTATTGCATCAACTCGGTCTCACTGCGTTTTGAACCGGCCACCCGGGAGTAGTTGACGGAGGTCAGCAGCGGCCATCGAACGCTCGTCCTACCTTTGCACGCGAAAACGCGGAGGATGGCCACAGGAAGCATTTCGGATAGCGGGCGGGTGTTCCAGAACCCGGTGCTGGAGGCGCTGACGAAGACGCACATCGCGATCCCGCTCACCTTGTTCTACGGCAGTGGTTTGGCGGTGGTCATCTACAGCATGCTTTGGCTGGGCTTGCCCGTGCTGGGGACCATCGGGATCTTTTTGGCCGGGGCGTTCTTCTTCACGTTGATCGAATACCTCGTACACCGCTACTTCTACCACATGAGTGCGGACAGCCCCAAGCGCTCGCGGATCCAATATGTGTTCCACGGCATCCATCATGATCATCCGCGCGACAAGAAGCGCCTCGCCCTTCCCCCCTTGATGTCCGTGCTGCTGGCCGTGATCTTCTTGAGCATTTTCAGGGCCCTGCTCGGCGAGTTCGGCTGGGCCTTTGGCGGCGGCTTCATGGTGGGCTATGCCACCTATTTGCTGGCACACTATGCCATACACATCCTCCGCCCGCCCAAGAACTTCCTCAATGTGATCTGGAAGCACCACAACATCCACCACTTCGTGGGGCATGAGGGTGCGTTCGGGGTAAGCTCCCCGTTCTGGGACCATGTGTTCGGCACCATGCCCGCTCCGCCCATCGCCCGGCGTGCAGCGCAGGAAAGTCACATCTAGGCCTTCACGCGCGCACCGGCGATCACCGGTTCGAACACGCGCTTGAGCACTTCCAAAGTGCGATCGATCTCGTCCTTCGTGGTGTACCGGCTGAACGAGAACCGGAGGTTGGCGCCGGTTTGATCGGGATAGAGCGCGGCCATAACATGGCTGCCCTTGTTGCTGCCGCTGCTGCAAGCGCTGCCTCCGCTGCAGGCCACGCCCTCGATGTCCAGATTGTACAGGAGCATCTCGCTCTTCCCATCTTCCGGGAAATTGACACTGAGCACCGTGTAGAGGCTCTCCGGACCACTGTCGCCATTGAAGCTCACACCCGGGATCTCGGCGGTCAAGCGCGCTTTCATGTGGGTCTTGAGGCCGCTCACGTGGTGGATATGTTCATCCAGATCGCGGTAGGCCACTTCCATGGCCTTGGCCAGACCTACGATGCCATAGAGGTTCTCGGTACCCGCCCGCATGTTGCGTTCCTGCGAGCCGCCCAAGATCAGTGGCTTCAGCCCTACCCCATTGCGCATGTAGAGAAAGCCGATGCCCTTGGGACCATGGAATTTGTGCGCCGCACAGGTCAGCAGGTCCACCGGGAGCTTCTCCATATCGAAACGGTAGTGGCCCATGGTCTGCACCGTGTCGCTGTGGAAGATCGCGCCGTAACGTCGACAAAGACCGCCTACCGCGGTCAAGTCGATACGCGTACCAAGCTCGTTGTTCGCATGCATCAGGCTCACCAACACGCCCTGGCCTTGTGTGGCCTTCAGCAGTTCTTCCAAATGGACAAGGTCAGGCTGTCCGTCATCATGTAGGCGCAACCAATGCACCTGGGCGCCGCCGTGGCGGCCGATGGCCTCCGCAGTGAGTTCCACCGCATGGTGCTCGATGCGGCTGGAGATGATGTGCTTCACGCCGAGGTCGCGCACACTGCACTCCAAAGCCATGTTATCCGCCTCGGTGCCCCCACTGGTGAAGATGATCTCGCTGGGTGTGCAGTTCAGCAATGCGCTCACCGTCCTCCTCGCCTGCTCCACCGCCGCGCGCGTCCTGCGCCCGAAGCCATGGATGGCGCTGGGGTTGCCGAAGTGCTCCTTCATGTAGGGCACCATGGCATCGAACACCTCGGGGTCGAGGGGCGTGGTGGCGGCGTTGTCGAGGTAGATCTTGGTCATGTGCCTAAGGCATCAACGGACCGCGAAGTTACCGGGACTTCGCGGCCACGGAGGACAGCTCACCGAGCTCGCTCAGGATCCTGCGCGCCAAGGCATCGGCCTTGTCGGGGCTATCGCTCTCCGCATAGATGCGGATGATCGCCTCGGTATTGCTGCGGCGCAGATGCACCCATTCGCGCCCGAACTCAATACGCAAACCATCGACCGTGCTGTGAGGTTGGGCTTTGTACCGCTGTTGCATGGTGTCCACCAGACCGGCGACATCCATGCCTGGTTGAAGTTCGATCTTGTTCTTGCTGATGAAGTAATTCGGGTAACTGTGGCGCAGTTCCGAACAAGTACCGCCGCGCTTGGCGAGCAGCGTGAGGAACAGTGCGATACCCACGAGCGCATCGCGGCCGTAGTGCAGTTCGCTCAGGATCACACCGCCATTCCCTTCGCCCCCGATCGGGGCGTGTACCTGGCGCATCAGTTCCACCACGTGTACCTCACCTACCGCGCTGGCGTGGCGCTTGCGGCCGTGGCGCTCGGCCACATCGTTCAGGGCGCGGGTGCTGCTCAAATTGCTCACGGTATCACCGGGCCGATGTGCGAGCACATGATCCGCGCAGGCCACCAGGGTATACTCCTCACCGAAAAGGCTGCCGTCCTCACATACCAGCGCCAACCGGTCCACATCGGGATCCACGCTGATGCCCAGATGGGCTTTGTGCTTCGTTACCTCACCGATCCAGTCGGTGAGGTGTTCCGGCAGAGGCTCGGGGTTGTGCGGGAAATGGCCGGTGGGTTCGCAGTACAATTTCACCACCTCCACCCCTAACACCTCCAGCAATTGCGGCACGGCCATGCCGCCCACGCTGTTCACCGCATCAACCACCACTTTGAACTTCCGCGCGGCAATGGCTTTGGCATCGACCAGATCCAATCTCAGGATGGCGTCGATGTGCTTCTTCGTCCAAGTATTGTCCGTCCGCACGGAACCGAGCTGATCCACTTCCGCGAAGCGATAGGCGTCGCTCTCGGCGATGCGCAGCACTTCCGCACCATCCGCAGCGCTGATGAACTCGCCCTTGCTGTTCAGAAGCTTCAGCGCGTTCCACTGCTTGGGGTTGTGGCTCGCAGTAAGAATGATGCCCGCATCAGCGCCTTCACCGGGAACCGCCATTTCCACCGTCGGTGTGGTGGCCAGCCCCAGATCGATCACCTCGAAACCCAGCCCCACCAAGGTGCCGCGCACAAGATCCGCCACCATCGCGCCGCTGAGCCGTGCATCGCGGCCCAGCACCAGCTTCGGTGCGGCCTTGCCGGAGCGCTCGCGCATCAACATGCCGAAAGCCGCCGTGTAGCGCACCACATCAAGCGGAGAGAGGCCTTCGCCCGGAGCACCACCGATGGTGCCACGAATGCCGGAGATGGAACGGATCAGCGTCATAGCGGAAAATTGATGACAAAGGTGGATCTAGCCTCGGGATCAGTGGAGCATCCAGGAAGCCATCATGAACAAAATGGTGTGACCAATATCCTCCCGCTTACGCGATCCGCTCCCGCAACGACGAGAAGCAAGCGTCAGGTTGAATGGTTCCCCCGGCGCGACGGTTCCACCTGGGACTATGGGACCATCGTCATCCACGCCCTGCCCACGCACCATGGAGAGATCGCTTCGGACCGGTCCTCGTGCTGTCGCCCTCGGATCGGATCCTCGCGAACCCGGGATGGATCTCTCGGCCATAGACCGACGATCCCGGTCGAAGCCTTACGGGCTGACAACCGCCAACCGCCCTCTACTTCCCCGCGACACCTTCATCACGCGCTCGGTGCGCACCTCATCGCCGGAACGCATCATCAGCACGTAGGTGCCATCGGGCAGGTCCTCGATGTGGATCTGGACGTCGCTCCCGGTGGTGATATGCGTGCGCACCAGGCGCATGTCCTCCGTGTAGACCGCCACCTGGCCATTCCGCAGGGAAACATCATAGATGGTGAATACGCCCGCGCTGGGATTCGGATAGACCGCTGCGTTCCCCGTTCCACGGGACACGGACACCACATCGGAAGAGGTGGTGGCGCCATCGGTATCCACCTGCGTCAAGCGGTAGTAGGAAGTGCCGTTCAGCGGCTGCATGTCGCGCGTGGTGTAGTAGAGGGTGCTCAGCGAATTGCCCGCGCCATCCACGCTTTCGATATCCTCGAAGGTGAGGCCATCGCGGCTGCGCTGCACCACGAAGTGGTCATTGTCATGCTCGGTCGCGGTCACCCAATCCAACTGCACCACATCGCTCTGCGGCGTCGCGCGGAAATCGAGCAGCTCGATGGGTAGGTTGGAGACGGTGAACACAGTGATGCGCATGTGATCCACCCGCGCGGTACCGTTCTGCACCAGGGCGGACAGCGTCGCCCCGAAATTGCTCGCGTTGATATCGGCCAGGTACCAGGTCTGCCCCCACAGTTCAGTGGCACCGCCATAGGTGGCATAGGCATCGGTAGTGGGCCAAGGGGTTCCTGAGGCCAGGTTGTTGCCCACGAGCGATCCGGCCTTCAACAGGTGTACGAACTGGTCCACTTCGCGCGGACGTTGCAGGGTGAAGGCCAGCATCGCGTGCCGGTTCACATCACCGGCGAAGGTGCAGGAGGGCTGCTCAGTGCCGCCGGTTGCGATGGGTTTGTGCGCAGTTTGCAAACTACCGCCGGAAGTAGGCATCGATGCGTTCGCGAAGTAGATGTCCGTGCCTTCGGTATAGCCGCTGTTGATGGTGTAGGTGTTGGTGCCACCGATGGCCACCGCCGGGTTCGTGTTGTTGCCGGTCATCACTGCGTTCACCGCCATGCTGCCTGCCAAGGTGGCGAGCGCGGAGCCGAGCTGGTGCGGGTTGGTGTTGCCCGTGCCCCCGGAGGTCACGGTGGCCGAGGCGGGGATCAACTGGTCCACGTTCTGGAACACCGCGGCGGAAAAGGTGTTGCAATACTCGATCAAAGTCGCGCCAGCAGCGTAGGTGGGTACAATGGTCGTGGAACCGGCCAGGGCCAGTTCGGCATCGAGCAGGATCCACGCCTCCAGATGGGCCGAGAAAGTCGCGGCCCCACCTATCGTCACTTCGGTGAGTTGCGTCATGTTCCGACCTCCGTAAGTCATGGCGGTGATATCCTGGCGGGTGGTTCCGTTCTCGGCGGCGTGGATCACCACCAGACAGCGATCGGTGCCTGCGGAAACCGTCTTTGTGAGACCACTGGTCCAGCCATCGAGCAACGCCACATCCACCGGGCCCAGAGTGCTCCGCTCCACGTCCAACTGGATGCCGGTCACGTTGTACGCGCCGCTCAGGCTGAAGCCGAAGTCGGTGGCCGAAAGCAGGTTCGTGGTGCCTTTGGTGGCCACGGTGGCGCGGGCATCATTGCTGCTGAACACGTTGCCCGGCGTGGACCACGGGTTCACGCCGATGGCCGGGTTGTTCACCGCAGCGGCCGGGTTGTTCGGCCCGGTCTGGGCGAACGCGCCGAACGCACCGCACACGGCGACCAGAGCGAGGAAGTGACCACGCGCGGAGAGGTTCGGGCTTTGCATGGGGCACTCATACGCCTAGGGGGGGGGATGGTTCGGGCATGGCGCCCTGCCGCCTTTCCAAGATCGAAAGCTTTGAGGATCGGCTGTGCTTCTCGTACTCGAATAGGGACACCGACCTTGGTGCCCGTTCCGCAGGGTCCTCTTCGCGTAACTGAGGTGGTTCACTCGCGCGGCGACTTGGTTCAGTGATTACCTCAGGTGGTTCAGTTGCGCGGCGAGGTGGTTCAGTAATTCCCTGAGGTGGTTCAGTTGTCGTGCAAAGTGGTCGCGTTCGGCGCTGACGTGGTCACATCGGCCTGTAAGGTGGTCGCATTGTGACCTGGCGTGGTCGCCTCGTCCCGCAAGGTGGTCGCGTTGAGAACGCCGACGGGTTTGATGCACAGACGTCGACGCTAATGCTCGTGAGGGGTGCGCACTGCGCGGATCGGGTGGTCGGGATCACAGATCCCAATGCGAACATCCGGTCCAGCGTGGCGGTGCTTCTATCAAGCCATCGCAGCGCACGGTCAAGCGTTCCCGCTACTCCATCAATACTGATGAAGGTTCGGCCAGTTCCACGGGGCACCCCGGCGCAAGTAGCGCTGGGAGGGAGCGGGGAGCGAGCGTTACTCCGGCTTGATCTCCTTCGCCTCTGGGGCCGGGGCGGTATCCTCTTTCTCCCACGCCATGTAAAGCATGGCCGCCAGCACGACCACCCCGATAATGACCAGCACCGTGATGTTGGTCCGGCCGCTCAGGCCACCCTTGCCCTTCGCCGGTTCCACGTTCGGGCCGCCTTGGGGGTAGGCGGGGCTCAGGGGATCGCTGTTCTCGTTGAGGGTTGCCATGGCGGGGTTATTTGTGTGGAAGGTACGGAGCCATGCGCTGTGACGAGCATGAGATCATGCAGGCGTGCGCGTTGTGGACGCGGGCGAGTAATGCGTAGGAGCTTAGACGCTCTGGCTGGAGTGGGTTCACAATTCGTTGAGGGGGGACCACTCGAAGCAGAGAACATGCGCGTCATCGGGGCGTTCTACCAGGGCGGGGCACGGTCCTTGCAAATAGTGGCAAGGAGGTCGTAGACCTCTTCTTCCGACCATGAGACAGCCCACCCGTTCCCATTCATTCGTTGTGCGCTGCGGACTTCTGGCGATGCTGGCGGTCGGTTCCGTTACCTCGCAGGCCCAGGACCAATGGCCAGTGGTATTCACCGCCAATGGCGATGAGGTGCAGGTGTTCACACCGCAGCCCGAATCGTACGACGGTTCGCGGGTTAGCATGCGTGCGGCCGTGGCGTTGAAACGCTCCACGGACAAAGAGCCGGTGTTCGGCGCAATATGGGGCCAGGGCACGCTTGAGGTGGACCGCGGATCCCGCATGGGCAAGTTGACCAGCTTCAACGTGACGGATGCGCGGATGCCGGGGCTGGAGACGGCGGAGTTGAACCGCTTCAAGGAAACGCTGAGCGCGGAGATCCCGAAGCATACGGCGCCGATCGCGATCGACTGGATCGTGTCCGCCTTGGAGAACGAGCAGCAGCACAGCGATGCCTACGTGAACGATCCGCCGGCGATCATCTACCGCGAAATACCGAGCGTGCTGGTGTACATAGACGGCGAGCCGGTGTACGAACCGGTGAAGGGAACCACGACCGAAGGTGGCGATCCCGTTTACGGCGACGGCGGGAACACCATTGAGCGTGTGATGAACACGCCCTTCTTGCTGGTGCGCGAAAAAGGGGGTGATCACTATCTGTACGGCTCCGGTCTATGGTACCGCTCCAAGGACGTGAAGGGTCCGTGGAAGCGGGAGAGCAACGCACCCAGCGCCATGCAGGCACTGGCGAAGCAGGTGGACGAGACCGCCGAATTGGCACCCGCGAGCAGCGATGGCAGCGTGGTGGTGCCCGAGGTGGTGGTGAGCACCGTACCCGCCGAGTTGCTGGACATGAAGGGCAGCCCGCAGTTCCAACCGCTGCCGGAGACCGGCCTGCTCTATGCCACCAATACCAAGGACGATCTGTTCATGGACATCACCACGCAGGACTATTACCTGCTGGCGAGCGGACGCTGGTTCGCGACGCGCGACCTGAAGAACGGCCCGTGGCGCTACGTGGAGAGCGACCGGTTGCCAACTGCTTTCGCAAAGATCCCTGAAGGCTCGGCGAAGGACGGCGCATTGGCGCATATCGCAGGGACGAGGGCCGCTACGGAGGCGGTGCGCGACGCGAGCATACCGCAAACGGCTTCCGTGGACCGCAGCACCGCCACCGTCCAGGTGACCTATGATGGTGACCCGCGCTTCGAGCGCGTGGACGGAACGAACATCTACCAGGCGGTGAACGCGAGCACGACGGTGCTGCGCATCGATGGGCGCTACCACGTGTGCGACAACGCGGTATGGTTCGAAGGCGACACGCCCGATGGACCTTGGGTGGTGAGCACCGTGGTGCCGGAGGAGGTGAACACCATACCGCCAAGCAGCCCGATCTACAATGTGCGCTACGTGTACATCTATGACTACACGCCGAACGTGGTGTTCACCGGCTATACGCCCGGCTACTTGGGTTGCTACGTGCAGGGCGGCACCGTGATCTACGGCACGGGGTACTACTATGCGCCGTGGCCCGGTTTCTGGCGTCCGCGGCCGTATACCTGGGGCTTCAACATGTACTACGATCCGTGGATCGGTTGGGGCTACGGCATGGGCTGGGGCTACAACTGGTTCTATCCCGCCTGGGGTGGTTACGGGCACTACCATCCCTACGGCTGCGGCTGGTGGGGAGGCCCCTGGGGCTATTACCCGCCGGTGTATTACAGCGATGGGTACGGGCATGGGCACGGCCACTACTATGGTCACCGCAGCGACGTGAGCGGCGGACGCCGGAACGAAGCCAGCGGCACGGCCGCGAACAGCGCTGCAACGGCCCGGATGCGACCGGCGAACCTGTATGCGAGCCGCGCGGATGCGGGCGTGCGGCCCAGCATTGTGGACCGCGGCACCACGCGCGCCACACCTACGGACCGAGCAAGAACGAAGACACCCATGGAGGAACGCGGGGGAACGAAGACACCTCCGGCGCAGACGAACGTGAAGCCCATGACGCGCGACCACTTCACCGATGCGCAGGGCAATGTGTACCGCCGGGAAGAGGGCGGCACACAGCAATACACCAATGGCCGCTGGACCAAGGTGCCGCCAAGCACCCAGGCGGAACCGACGCGCGCACAACCGGCGCAACAACCGCCGGTGCAACGGCCTACGCAACCCCGGTCGAGCGCCCGACCCAGCAGCAGACCAAACCGCAGGAGCGGCCTACAAGCCAGCCGCCAGCGGTGCGCGACCCGCAACGCATACAGCAGGACCGCCAACGCGGCGAACAACGGACGAACGATATGAACCGGTACCGCCAGCAGCGTTCACAACCGCCCGCAGCGCGCCCGGCGCCACAGCGTTCGCAGCCGCAACAGCGGTCCGCTCCCTCCTCGGCGCCGCGTTCATCCCCTGGCAGTGCGCCCTCGCGAGGTGGCGGTGGTAGAACCAGGGGCCGGTGAAATTGACCGCGTTCGCGAGCGTTCTCCCGGAGCGATGGCGGCGCAGGCGCCGGGAACCATCACATCCGGGATCGACGCGAAGCGATCCCGTTGGATCCGTGTAGGATCCGTTCGATCCACGCAATGGCCCTCGCGCCGATTAAAGATCGCTGCGGACCCTCGAATCCCTTCGCTCTGCTCGGGACGGGATCCTCGCGAACACGTGCCCTTCAGCGGCAGAACCGCTCTACGTGCCGTGTGCCGTCGGCCAGATCGACCAGTAGCAGATGCACGCCAGTGCCTTGGAAGCCGGTGTTCAGTGCTTGCGTGTTCGCAGTGGCTCGTCCCGTGGCCAACGTGCGCCCGGCCACATCCACAATGGTCCAGAAGTAAGAGGCATTCATAGCACTCGGTGATGCGATGTGCAATGCGCCTGGTCCTGGAACGATCCACGTAGAGGACGGCGAGGAAGATGGTGTGGCCACCGCCGTGCTAAGGCATTCGATGGTGGCACTGAAGGTGGCGGGTTCGGATACACGTGTAAGTGCTGTATCAGTGACCACATCCGGCACCAGCGTGATGCCAGCCCCGACGATGGTGGGCACCACGAGCGAATCCGTCCACGCGAACGGTTGGGCGGTGCAACTCATCTGCAACAAAGTGTCCACGCGGGCGACAGCGAAGTTGGCCACGGGCGCGTTGTAGAAGTAGCCGCCTACGAGCAGCGCACCAGTTACGGGATCGCGCACCAGGTCCTGTGCTTTGAATTCCTGCGCGGTGCCTGTGAGCGCATTGGCATTTACGAACTGGCCATCGCTGGTCAGTTCTGCCACGAAGGCGGTGCCCGTGAGGCCCAGGTAGTCCGTGTTGCCCGTCATCCACAACCGGCCATCGGGGCTTTCCACCACTTGCGCCGACACGGGGTGCTGCGTGGTGCCCAACCGGGCCCAGGGCACTTGCCCCGTGCTGTCCACCTTCATGAGAAGAGAAAAGAAGTCACCGTTGAAGTTGAGCCGCACGCTCCCGCTGATCACCAGGCCGCCGTCCGCCGTCTGGGTAGTGCTATGCACAACGTGGTAGTTGCCCAGTTGGTAGCGGTTGCTCCACTCCAGGCCCATGCTCGCGTTCCACCGTTGTATGGCGATATAGGGAAAACTGGATTGACTCGAATAGGGCCGCATCACGCTCACGGCCGTCAGGCCGTTCGAATGCGTGCGCAGCAGGGCGCGCCCCAGATCGCTCCACAGGTCGCCACCGGAATGGTTCCAGGCCTCCAGGAAGTTGCCGTTGCCATCCACGTGCATCATGTAACTCGCATAGCCCTCGTTGGCCGGCACATCCTGCCGGTGACCCAGGGCGTAATAGCCGCCGTCCTTTTCCACCCAGGTGTTCGGTGCGTCCGTAAGGAAGCGCCCATATTGATCGGGGAAGTAGCGCATCCACTCCACGTTCCCGTCCACGTCGGTCTTCAGCAAGGTGGTGTGCCGCGTGGTATCCACATCCTCACGCACAAAGAGATGGCCCCCATCCGCGGTCTCCGCCACGGGCGTGCCGTACACACCACCCATGGGCACATAGCTCATATCGCTCAGCGTGCCGTCCGCCGCCATGGTGGCCAGGCCCGCGCACAGCTCCCCGTTCACGTCGGTCCAAATGGCCAGTCGGTACAGGTCCCCACCGAGGGGCTTCAACTTTACCAAGCGACACACCGAAGGCCATGCGGGGTGCTCGACGCGATGCAGGAATGGGGCTTGGCCGCAAAGGATGAGCGGCAGTGCCAACAAACCCAGCAGCAGGGAACGATGCGCTAACGCACGGAAGTGTGTCATGGCCTGAAGACGAACCGGTGGGCGCGAAGATGCCGCTGATGTGAACATCCCCTTTCGAGATCGCATGTTTCGCGCGTGCCGAGCAGCAGAGGGCCTTTTGCCCGATCATCCGTTCCGGCGGGCAAAGCGGAGTTAAGAGACGAACGATACGCGTGGATCACCAGAGCAGCGACGAGCGGGGTATAGAGGCGTTGCAGCGCAGCGAGCCAGCAGCGCAGCACGCATGGCGTGGATGTTGACACCACCTGCGAAACTTCTAGCATGAAAAAGCTCATCCCCACCGGCGTGCTTATCCTGGGACTCATCATCGTGGGCCTTGGCGTGATGCGAAAGGACGATGCGCAAACCACGATCGACCTGGGCAAGACGGAGATCGACATCGGTAAGCAGGACAGTGTCTTCAGCGGCTACTTCATTATCGGTGGCCTGGTCGCGGCCGTTGGCCTCGTGCTCCTGGGTGCGCGGCGGAAAGAGGTGACAGCCCTTCCGTGTGGAGTATCCGCCCGCCATGGGTAGATCCCGCCACGCGCCGCGAACGCATACCTGCGCCGCTGGGACGCACCAAAGCAGCGGACGCTCATCCGCTGCTTTGGTATTGGTAAGGTCCAGGCGTCGCCCGATCACATGGCAGCAAGCTCAGAGAACTCGATGGAGCAGCCCGGGGCCGTGGCCAAATGCGGGTGCCCTTCAAAGAGCTTCTTGGCCGCGTCGGCGCTCTCTGCCTTTACGATGGAATAGCCGGTCACATCCTTGGAGGATCCACCCCAGCTGCCTTTCGGGTTGATGGAATGGGCGGGCATAACGGGTGCGCCAACGTCCTCGATGTTCTTGCCGAACTTCTCCATCCATTGGATCCAGGGCTTCATGCCCTCTTCTTTTTGCGCAGCGGTGGCGTTGGCCATACCCTGCATCACTTCCGCAGGAGCGTAGTAGATGGCGAGGAATTTCTTCATGGTTTTTAGGTGTTGGTTCGTTGATGTTCTTCCCAACGACGAACGAGGTTCCGGAAGTTGGACAAACCCTTGGGTCGTTTTCGGGATCGACCCAACTCTGCCGCATCCACTGCGCGACGGTCTCCTCCGGGGTGCATTGGGATTGAATAGACGTCTGGTCAAGAAGATCGCACCGAAACTCTTTTCCCTTTCAGAGAAGCTTGGATAGCGCCCACCTAGCCCTCCCAGAATGACCGCCGGGATACACGTTGCCCAGAGACAGAGCCATCTACCTTGCCGCCCTACCTAAAGATCATGAAACGAACCCTACTCCCTGTTACCGTTCTGGCCTTCAGCATGAACGCCATGGCCCAGTTCGGCACCGCACCGGATTTCACGGTCACCGACATCAACAGCGCCTCGCACAATCTCTATACCTGGCTGAACGCCGGTAAGGTGGTGGTGGTGGATGCCAGCGCCACCTGGTGCGGCCCCTGCTGGAGCCTGCACCAGAGCCATGCGCTGGAGAACCTTTACAACAACTACGGGCCGAACGGAACGGACCAGTTGCGCATCCTCTTCTACGAGGCGGACGCCAGCACCACCATGGCCGATCTGCAAGGGCTTACCGGCGGGTCGCAAGGCGACTGGCTGACAGGCACCTCCTATCCGGTCGTGAACGAAGCGCCGCTCACCTTGGCGGGCAGCGTGGGGTGGCCATTGGGTTTCCCTACGGTGAGCCTGATCCGCCCCAGCGATAAGGAGATCGTGGAGGACATGTGGAACTTCAGCTACGCGCAGATGGTGAACTCCATCAACCAGATCATCACACTGCAGGCGGTAGGTGTCGCGGAAGAGGGCAGCCTGCTCTCCTCGGTGAGCCTGTACCCCGTGCCCGTAGCCGATGTGCTGAACGTGGACCTGAGCGCCGCGAACGGAGCCATCGACAATATCGCGACGGACGCCACCGGTCGTGTGGTGGGTAATGTGACCGTGGGCAACGATGTGCAGGTGCGTATGAACGTGGCCGACTATCAGGCTGGCGTGTACTTCGTCAGCCTGCGCGCTGGCAACACCGTGCTGGGCACGAAGGAATTCGTGAAGTAGGTCACGCCTATAAGGATCGATCGTTTGAAGGGGCCGTTCCCAAGGGACGGCCCCTTTTCGTGGTGCCCAAACAGTGAACGTATTGACCATCAACAGACAACGGCCAACCTTCCCGACCGATCCCTCCCGCCCCTGTTCATAACCCGGATCGGGCTGACATCGCCCTTAGCGAAAGGCCTACCTTTGAAGGCGGACCATCCCCTGCCCGCTAGAATGAGCGAAGGACACCCCTCCCTGCCCGACCGCGAAGACGACCGCACCGAATACGTGCAACGCTTCGAGGACATGCTCAGCAAGAACGATCACTACTTCTTCGATGTGGAGGAGTTCGAGCTGATCATAGAGCACTATCTGGACAACAACGAGCTGAAGAAAGCGCGGCAGGTGCTGGACTATGCCCGCCAACAGCACCCCGGTTCGGTGGACCTGCTGTTCTGCGAGGCACAGGTGCTCATGGGCCTTGGCAAACTAAACGGCGCGCTGGACGTGCTGGACAGCATCGAGAAGCTTGAGCCCTTCAACGAGGATGTTCACCTGCACAAGGCGAGCATCCACAGCCAGCTGCGCAACTACCGCAAAGCCATCGAGCACTACCGCAAGGCCTTGGAACTGGCGGACGAAGGATTGGACGACATCTACTTGGACCTTGCCTTCGAGCACGAGAACTGCGAACAGTTCGACGAGGCCATCGTCTGCCTGAAGAAAGCCCTGGACGTGAATCCGGAGAACGAAGCCGTGCTCTACGAACTGGCCTACTGCTTCGACCTGGCCGAAGTACACGAGGCGAGCGTGGTCTTCTTCCGCAACTTCACCAACGAGCATCCCTACAGCTTCGTCTCGTGGTACAACCTGGGGAACGCCCTGGCCAAGTTGAACCGGTTGGAAGAGAGCAACCAGGCCTTGGAACTCTGCCTGGCCATTGAAGAGGAATTCAGCTCCGCCTACTTCAGCAAAGCCCGCAACCTTTTGCAAGGCGGGGAGTTCGAGGCGGCGATCGCCTGCTACCAGGAGACCCTGAACATCGACGGGCCGCAAGCCGTCACCTTCAGCTACATCGGCGAGTGCTACGAGAAGATGGAGCGCTACGAACAAGCGCTTATCAACTACGACCAAGCCCTGGCGCTTGACCCCAATTGGGTGGATGCCTGGATCGGGCGCGGTGTGGTGCGCGATTTCCAAGGCAAACTACCCGAAGCGATCAAGGACCTGGAGAACGCGGTGCGCATCGCCCCGGATAGCGGCGACGGCTGGTTCTACCTGGGCAATGTGCTGGCCCGCGCCGAGCGCTTTCCTGAAGCTGTGGAGGCCTACGAAAAGCTGAACGGCATGGAGCCCGAGAGCCTGGACGGCTGGCTGGACCATGCCGACCTGATGTTGCACCTGAAGGGTGCCGACGCCGCCTTGCGCAAACTGCGCGACGGCGAACTGGTGCACAAGCTGAACAGCCGCTTCAAATACCGGATGGTGAGCTACCTGCTGCGCTCCGGAAAAGAGCAGCAAGCCCTGCTCGACCTGGAGGAGGCTTTGATGGCGGATCATTCCGGCCACACACAGCTCTTGGAGCACTATCCAGAAGCTGCTGCGATGCCGCAGGTGATGCACTTGATCGAGCTGTACAAGCGATGAATTTCACCCTGACCCACGTTCCCACCCGCACCGCCAAACCGCGGGAGGATGGGCTTACGATGGTAATGGACAAGGGCCTGAGCCTCCGGCAGGTGGACGACCTGATCGAAACCTCGGGCCACCTCGTGGATATCGTGAAGCTGGGCTTCGGCACCAGCTATGTGATGCCCAACTTGAAGGAGAAGGTGAAGCGCTACAAGGCCGCCGACATGCGCGTCTACCTGGGCGGTACGCTCTTCGAGGCCTTCATCGCGCGGGGCATGTTCGATGCGTACCGCAAACTGCTGAAGGAACTGAAACTGGACCACGCCGAAGTGAGCGATGGCAGCATCACCCTCCCGCACGACGAGAAGTGCAAATACATCAACGTGCTGGCGCGGGACCACACGGTACTGAGCGAGGTGGGGGAGCAAGGAGACGGGTATTTGATCAGCCCGGCCAAGTGGGTGCGTATGATGAACACCGAACTGGCTGCCGGTAGTTGGAAGGTGATCGCCGAAGCCCGTGAAAGCGGCAACGTGGGGATCTACCGCCCGAACGGCCATGCGCATACCGCCTTGGTGAACCGTATTCTGGACAAGGTGCCGGCCAAGGACATTCTCTGGGAAGCGCCGCAGAAGAGCCAGCAGGTCTGGTTCATCAAACAGATCGGCCCCAACGTGAACCTGGGCAACGTGCCCGCTGAAGAGGTGATCCCCTTGGAGACCTTGCGCCTGGGCCTGCGCGGCGATACCTTCTTCCAATACCTCCCGGAAGAAGTGGCCGAGAAACTTCGCCAAGTGAAGACCGAGCCCCTGGCGAAGGAGGTGCCAGCGAAGTAGATCCTTGCCGACGACAAGCGGTCCGCTGAGCTCGCCGCGGAACGGTTGGAGCATTTTCCCATTTTCGCGTTCCATATACCCAGCTCGTGAAAGAGATCTCCCCGGTGAATTGAAGCGCATGCGGGAAGGCGGCGAGGCCTTCCAATTGATCGACGTGCGCGAGGCCTATGAAGCGGAGCGCTGCACCCTGGGCGGGACTTTGATCCCACTGGGCGATGTTTTGGACCGGCTGGCGGAGATCCGGCGCGATGTGCCGGTCGTGGTGCACTGCAAGAGCGGCAACCGCTCTTCCGCGGTGATCTCGGCACTCACCCAACGGCATGGCTTCACCAATTTGGTGAACCTCCGCGGTGGGATCAGCGCATACGCCGCCGAGGTGGACGGCACGCTGCGGTGCGATTAGTTGGTGGCGGAGGCCACCTTTCCAAGTACCACTCGTCAAGTGCCACGCAACGCCGGGGCTATGGCGTCCTACCTTTACACACTTTGCATCGGCGTTGATGAACCAGGAAAGCAGCCACGTCCCGTTGAGCCCCGGCCAGAAGGCACGGAAGATCAACATGGACCCGGATCTCTACGGCACGTTCGCGGAGATCGGCGCCGGGCAGGAGACCGTCCGGCACTTCTTCCGGGCAGGCGCGGCCAGCCAGACCATCGCCAAAGCGATGAGCGCCTACGACAAGGACTTCAGCAACGCCATCTATGGCAAAGAGCCGAACAACCGCTTTGTGTGCGAGAGCCGGTTGAAGAACATGCTGCGCCATGAGTACGGCCTCATGATCGAACGCCTGGACCGCAAGGAACGGCCCACCACCAAGTTCTTCACCTACGCGAACACGGTGGCCACCAGCACGCTGGAAAAACCGCACAGCGGCCACGGGTGGATCGGTGTGCGCTTCCAGACCGCACCCGACCGGCCCACCAGCGACGTGATCGTCCATGTGCGCCTGCACGATCCGGACATCAGCCTCCAGCAGGAGAGCATCGGCATCATGGGCACCAATTTGCTTTATGGCTGCCTGTTCAAGAACCACGATCCGCAGGAGATCATGACGGCCCTTTACGACAACGTGAGCCGGCATGTGGTGGAGGTGGACATGATCCAGATGAACGGGCCCGATTTCGCCCAGGTGGACAACCGACTTCTGAGCCTGCAGCTGGTGAAACGTGGCTACACCGATGCGGTGATCTTCGGCCCTGACGGGCAGAACCTGCAGGCCAGCGAAGCGTTGTACCGCAAGAACATCCTCACCAGCCGGGGCAGCTTCAGGCCGGTGACCAAGGTGAACATCGATATGATCATGAACGGGTACAACATGTTCATCAAAGAGAACCGCGTGGAGCGCAACAACCTCCAGGTGCTCTTCGAGATCACGTTGAACAACCTGCAGTCCGATACCGGCAGCGTGGACGAGAAGGACTTCATCGATCGTGCCGATATCCTGTGCAGCCTCGGGCAGACCGTGCTGATCAGCAACTACCAGGAGTACTACAAGCTGGTGGAATACTTCAGCCGCTACACCAAGAGCCGCATGGGCTTGATCATGGGGGTGAACAACCTGATCGAGGTGTTCGATGAGAAGTACTACCGCCACCTCAACGGCGGCATGCTGGAGGCCTTCGGCATCCTCTTTACGCGCGACCTGAAGATCTATGTGTACCCGAGCAAGCCGAACGATGCGGCGACGCTGATGACCACGGACAACATGCCCGTGCATCCGCGCCTGAAGCCGCTCTACGACTTCCTGTTGTACAACAAGCGGATCGTGGACATCGAGAGCTTCGACCCCACCGTGCTGCACATCTTCAGTCAGAAGGTCCTCACTATGATCCGCGAAAGCCAGGATGGCTGGGAGGATCTTGTGCCCCCTTACGTGGACAATATGATCAAGGACAATCGGCTCTTCGGCTACCGTTCGAAAGGAGAGACCAAGAGCAAGAGCAGGGCCGGGGCCGAAGCCTGATCCCTTCGCGACCCTTCCATGTGGTCGATGCGATCACCGATCTCCTTTTCCGGTCACCGTGGCGCGGTGTACACGCTGTGCGAAGGGCCCAACCCTTTCGATCTTCTAAGCGGCAGTGGCGACGGAACGGTGGTGGGCTGGAGCCTTGAGAAGCCGGACCAAGGCACCTTGTTGGTGGAGGTCGGGAGCCCGGTGTACGCGTTGCTATCGCTGGCGGAACGGTACCTTCTGTTCATAGGGACCGAAACCGGCCGGATCCATGTCGTGGACCTCCGAACACGGAAGGAGGTGCGGCAGTTCGACCTGCACCGCAAAGGGGTCTTTGCCTTCACCCGGTTGCCGGAGGGCCGGATCGCCGCCGCCGCAGGCGACGGAACGATGAGCGTTTGGGACCTGGATGCGCCGAAAGGACCCGTGCTCACGCGTCAGATCCCTCTTAGCGCGGAGAAGCTGCGCGGCATGGCGCTCTCCCCTGGCGGCGAACTGCTGGCAGTAGCGGATGGTGCTGGTCCCGTGCATGTGCTCGGCGCCCAGGATCTGAACGAACGCTTCACGCTCGCAGGCCATGCCGAGGGCGCCCTTTCGGCGGTTTGGCATCCCTCCAAACCGGTCCTCCTCACCGGTGGAAAGGACGGTTACCTGCGCAACTGGCATACGGCCGAGGACTTTCGCCCCTTGCATGCATTTGCCGCACATAAGGCCGGCATCTATGCGATCGCCTTCAACGCACCCGGAGTTTTCGCCACTGCGAGCCGGGACAAGACGGCCAAGATCTGGGACAGCGCCACCATGGACGTGCGCGCCCGGCTGGACCGGTCCGCCGGTGGCCATAGCCACAGCGTGAACGCAGCGCTCTGGGCCGGTGACGCATTGATCACCGCAGGGGACGACAAGCGCATACTCGTTTGGCGCAATGCGGATGCTCGCTCGCCTGCTTCGTAGCGGGCCGCGGAAATGCGTTCCGGCGCTGGACAGGAACGCTGCGGTACATTGGGCGATCAGGCACCCGGCATGAGCGCATTGCGGAAACCGAACCTCGTAGCATTCACGCTTACCGGCATTGGTATCGTGCTGCTCTGGGTGTGCTCCAACGTTTACTGGGGAGGCGAGAACTACCGCACGGTGCTTCAGTCCGACGCGAAGGGTTACTACGCTTACCTGCCGGCGATCTTCATCTACGACGATCTCCAGTTCGGCTTTTTCGAGGACATGGACCGGGGCAAGTACTACAACCCCGACCTGTTGTACGAATACCGGATCCACTTCAATGGGGTCTCGGTGAACAAATACTACTGCGGCACCGCACTGGCCCAAGCGCCGTTCTTTCTGGCCGCCCATGGTATGACCGAGGCGCTGGGCGGTGATGCGGACGGGTACTCCCGGCTCTACGTGGTGTTTCTGCATATCGGCGCGATCGTGCATGCGCTCCTGGGTCTGTGGGTGCTTGACAAATTGCTGCGCGCCTATGGCGTAGCGGAACCCGCGCGCGCCGTGACATTGATCGCCCTGGCCTTCGGCACGCACCTGTTCTATTACATATTGGTGGCTCCCGGCATGTCGCATGTGTGGTCGTTCCTCTACTGCACGCTGTTCCTGTATAGCTCCCACCGCTACTTCCGCGAGCCCACTGGTGGAAGGGTGGTGATGTTGGGGCTACTTCTTGGCATCATCGTGCTCATTCGGCCGATCAACGGTTTGATCCTGGCGAGTTGGCCCTTTCTCGCCGGTTCGCTCAATGCATTTTGTAGCGGAATGCGCAGCGCGTTGGCACAGTGGCGGTATTCGATCGTTGCGGCGGTCCTCTTCTCGCTGGTGGTGTCGATCCAGTTCGTCCTGTACAAACTCGGCACGGGGAGCTTCTTCATCTATTCCTATAAGGAGGAATGGTTCAACTGGCTCGATCCGCAGATGCTTAACATCCTCTTCAGCTACAAGAAGGGGCTCTTCCTGTACACCCCGATCCTCTTGCTCGCCACCGTTGGGGGATTATGGGTGCTCGCACGGCGCAATGCCTACGAAGCGATCACCTGGGCCTTGTTCTTCCTGCTCATCACATACTTCTTTTCGGCCTGGTGGAACTGGTGGTACGGGGGCAGCTTTAGCGGTCGGCCGTATGTGGAATACTTGGCGATGTTCGGGATCCTGCTCGGCGTGGGCTTGGGTGCGCTGCGGAAGAAAGGACTTCGTGCAGCGAGCTATGCGGTTCTCTTCCTCCTGATCCTGGTGTGCCAGGTGCAAACCATGCAAACCCGCTACTTCCAGATCCACTACGAAGAGATGACCAAGGAGCGTTACTGGGACGTGTTCCTTCGTCTGGATCGATTGCCCTGACAAAGGGTACCGTCGCGAAGGGGATCTCAGAACGGATAGAATTCCGGGATCAGCCAGGTGGCAAGGACCCAGAAAAGTATGCTGAGCGGTGCGCCAACGCGCAAGAAATCGGTGCTCTTGTATTGACCTACGCCATAGATCATGGCATTGGTCTGGTAGCCGAAAGGCGTCATGAAGCCGAGCGATGCTGCGAACACCACGGCCATAACGAAGGGCATGGGGCTCACGCCAAGTGTATGTGCCGTGGCCACGGCGATGGGTGTGACCAAGGCAGCGGTAGCGGTATTGCTCATCAGTTCTGTAAGGATCAGCGTGATGAGATAGAGTCCGCAGATCACCCAACGCGGACCGAACGGTCCCATCACCTCCACCAGCCCCGAAGCGAACCGGTCCGCCAATCCGCATTTCTGCATCGCCACGCCCAGGCTCAACGTGCCGGCGAGCAGGAACACGATGCGCCACTCGATGGATTCGTAGACGTCCTTCATGCTGAGCATGCGCAACAGCACCAACAGCACCACCGCACCCAGCGTAGCAATGGCGATGGGGACCAATTCCGTTGAAGAGAGGATGACGACGGCCAACAGGACCAGGCTCACGACCGCGAACCGCTTACGCTGGAAAATGGCGACTCCCTCTTGCTCGGTCAGGATCACGAACGGACTTTCCTGTGTGCCTTCGAGTTTCTTCAGGGTGGCCACATAGTGGCTGCGTACCTCGGCCAGGATCACGTCCCCCGCGCGCAGCACGACGTCGTGCAGGCGTTCATGCACCACGTCCTCACGGTGGCGCACGGCCAAGGGCACAGCGCGGTACTTGCGGATCAGGTCCGCTTCGCCCAAGAGTTTGCCTTCCAATTCGCTGCTGGCCGTGATCACCAGTTCCACCAGCGTGGTGCCGCGTTTGCGCAGGTCGTCGTTCGCGAGCCGAAGCGTGGGCTCCACGGAAATATGGGCACGGTCCTTCAATGCGCGGATGCGATCCAGTTCGCAACGCACCTTGAGGATATCACCCTCTTCGAGGATCATATCCCCACTGGGCAGGGTGAACCTTTGGTCCGCACGGCGGATCTCGATGATATCCATGTCGAGCTCCTTCACCAGCGAACTGTCCATGATGCTCTGGCCCACGGCCTGTGCGCCTTTCAGGATCTGGATCTCCGTGACGTAGCCGCGCATGCTGAACTTGTCGCCCAGGTCCTTCGCCTGCCGCCGATCGGGCAACAACCGGCGGCCAATGAAGCCCAGGTACAACACACCGACCACCATGAAGATGAGGCCCAGCGGGGTTTGATCGAACATGCCGAGGCCTGCCATGCCGAGCGTGGTAAGCACCCCGCTCACCACGATGTTGGTGCTCGTTCCCAGAAGTGTCACCACGCCGCCCACTATGGTCGCATAGCTCAACGGGATCAGCAGTTTGCTCGGCGCCTGGCCGCTGCTATGCGCCATTTGCACCACCACGGGCATCAACAGGGCCACCACCGGGGTGTTGTTCACGAAGGCGCTGAGGCACGCCACCACAAGGGTGAACACGAGCATGCCTGCCAGTGGGTTCGTTCGGAACAGAACGGAGAGCTTGGGTCCGATCGTACTCACCGCACCGGTGCGCAGCAAGGCCGCGCTCAGCACGAACATGAAGGCGACGGTGATGGTCGCCTGATCACTGAACCCGTTCAGGGCCTCCTTCGGGGTGATCACCCCGGTGCCCACCAGCACCATCAGGATCAGCAGCGCGACCAGGTCGATGCTGAGCTTCTCGGAAATGAACAGGATCAGCGCACCGACAATGGTGGCCAGGACGATCCATTCATGGGGGCTCATGCGGAGGGTGTGCGGATAGAAGCGCCGAACGGCGAAGTAACAAATCCTATTGATCCAGTAGGATTATGGTGCCCCGAGCTTAGGACCGGCGCTTCCGCGAACGCTGCTCGCGCGCGAGCACCTCGGCCAGGGTGGCTTTCTTGAGCAGTTCGACGCTGGCCTGCCTTACCTCCATGAAGATGTCGCGAATGCCACAGACGGCCTCATCGGTGCATTCCTCGCAACGCGCATAGAACTGATGGGTGACGCACGGAAGCAGGCCAATGGCGCCATCGAACAGGCGCAGCACCTCCGCCATGTGGATCTCCTTTGGATCCTTGCCCAGCACATGGCCGCCCCCCCTGCCCTTGCGGCTGGTGATGATACCCGCGTTGCGCAGATCGACCAGAATGGCCTCCAGAAATTTCCGTGGTACACCAGCACGCGCCGCGATGTTCGCCGCGCTGATCGGGCCCTCATCACGCGCTCTGGCCAGTTCGACCAGGGCGTTCAGGGCGTACTTGGCGCGTTTGCTGAGCATGACGTGGAGCGCCCGAAAGTAGGCGCCGCGACGGGCGTCGCGCACTACATAACCAGTCGAACAAGAAGTTCCTACGCTCCCCAGTTGGCCAGATACCAAGGAACCGCACGCTGCAATCCGGCTTCCAGGTCGAAGGTGGGACGATAGCCCAGGATCTCGTGTGCCCTGCCAATGTCCGCGAGCGAGGCACGCACGTCACCAGGCCGATCAGCGATATGGTTCACGGGCACGGCGGCTACCTCCGGATCGTGCTTGGCGAGCTCCACCTTGATGCGATCGATCAATTGGAGCAGATCCGTGCTCTGGCCGTACGCAATGTTGAAGACATGGCCGAACGCGCGCTCATCGGTACAACGCAGACCGGCGAGCATGGCGTCCACCGCATTGCCCACGTAGGTGAAATCCCTCGTTTGATGCCCGTCGCCATGTATTTCCGGTGGCTCATGGCGCAATAGGCTGGTCACGAACCGCGGGATCGCGGCGGCATACGGCCCCTGGGGATCCTGGCGCTCTCCGAACACATTGAAGAACCGAAGACCGATGGACTCGATCACGAAGAGGCGGTGGTAGAGGTCGGCGTAGACCTCGTTCATGGCTTTCGTCACCGCATACGGGGACAGCGCCTTTCCTTCCTGCCCTTCGCGCTTCGGAGAGGCGGGGCTATCGCCGTAGACACTGCTGCTGCTGGCGTAAACGAAACGGCGGATACGGGCATGGCGGCAGGCCTCGAGCAAATTGAGGAAGCCGCCCAGGTTGGCTGCCTCACTGGCCAACGGATCGTCAATGGAACGAGGCACGGAACCGAGGGCGGCCAAGTGGAGCACCGCGTCCATGCCCTCGGTGGCCTTTTTGCAGACCTCTAGATCGCGGATATCCCCTTCCAGCACGGTGAACTTCCCTCTCCCGTCCAGGGTGGGCGATGTTCGCGCGTTTGCCGGTAATGAAGCTGTCCAAGCAACGCACCGCATGGCCGCTTTCGAGCAACGCCTCGCACACATGCGATCCGATGAATCCGGCGCCACCTGTGACGAGCACCTTAGGGCGGGCAGAGGAGCGGTAGTCGGAAGGGTTCGCCATCAGCGCACCAAAGCTACCGGGGGGCCAAGGCGCCCGGATCCGGCCGTTGGGCACTTTTCAACACGGGGGCATTGGTGGCGCTGGATAAAAGCCGTCGGCTCGTTCCATTTCTTAGACCGCCCTTATGGCTGGCCCGTGCGGGCGCGACATGTCTCGCCGCTTCGCCACCGCCACCCAGTGCGGGCGAGACATGTCTCGCCTCTACTTCGCCACCGCCACCGAGCGCTTCTCGCGGATCACGGTGATCTTCACCTGGCCCGGATAGGTCATCTCGTTCATGATGCGGTCGGCGATGCTCATGCTCAGCTCATCGCTTTGTGCATCGGTGATCTTCTCGCTTTCCACCATTACACGCAGTTCGCGGCCGGCTTGAATGGCGAAGGCCTTGGTAACACCGCTGTAGCTCATGGCCAAGCTCTCCAGATCCTTGAGGCGCTGGATGTACGCTTCCGTGGCCTCGCGCCGCGCACCGGGTCGGGCACCACTGATGGCATCGCACGCTTGCACGATGGGGCTCATCAACGTGGTCATCTCGATCTCGTCGTGGTGCGCACCGATGGCATTGCACACATCGGGCTTCTCCCCGAATTTCTCGGCGAGCTTCATACCCAGGATGGCGTGCGGCAGTTCGGGCTCTTCATCGGGCACCTTCCCGATATCGTGCAGGAGTCCGGCTCGTTTGGCCGCTTTGGGATTGAGGCCCAACTCGGCGGCCATGATGGCGCTCAAATTGGCCACTTCGCGGCTGTGTTGGAGCAGGTTCTGGCCGTAGGAGCTGCGGTACTTCATGCGACCCACCATGCGGATCAGTTCGATGTGCAGCCCGTGGATGCCCATATCGATGCAGGTGCGTTTGCCCACCTCCATGATCTCCTCCTCCAAGTGCTTCTTGGTCTTGGCCACGATCTCCTCGATCCGGGCCGGGTGGATGCGGCCATCCTTCACCAACTGGTGCAGGGCCAGGCGCGCGATCTCGCGGCGCACCGCATCGAAACAGCTCAGGATGATCGCGCCTGGCGTATCATCAACGATGATCTCCACCCCGGTCATCTCTTCCAGCGTGCGGATGTTGCGGCCTTCGCGGCCGATGATGCGGCCCTTGTGTTCATCGTTCTCGATGTGGAAGACGCTCACGCTGTTCTCCACCGCATGTTCCGTGGCCACCCGCTGGATGGTTTGGATCACGATGCGCTTGGCCTCCTTGTTGGCGGTGAGCTTGGCTTCCTCGGTGATATCCTTGATGGTGGCCATCGCTGCGGTGCGGGCCTCGTCCTTCAGGGAATCCACAAGCTGCTTCTTGGCCTCCTCGGCGTTCAGGCCGCTGATGTTCTCCAGCAGGTTCACCTGCTTGGCGTGCATCTTATCGGTCTCCTCCTTCCGCCGGGCCAGTCCTTCCACCTTTTGGCTGAGCTCTTGCTTGAGCTGGTCCACCTGTTTCTCTTTGTTGGCCAGGTCCTGCTGCTGTCGGCTCAACTGTTGTTCGCGTTGCTTGGCGCGCTCGATGTTCTGCTGGAGCTTTTTGTCGCCTTCGCGCACCTCCTTTTCGTGCTCTTCCTTCAGCTGCAGGAATTTCTCCTTCGCTTGGATGATCTTCTCCTTCTTGAGGGCTTCGGCCTGGGCCTCGGCGTCCTTCAGGATGGAATCGCGGCGCTTCCGCTGTACGCCATTGATCACCGCATATACGGCGGCCCCGCCGCCTACAAGGCCACCCAGCAGCCCGATCACTAGTGATAGTATGTCCATGTCCACGTTGTTTTTCGTGGACCACGTCCTCCGCGAGCGAGGTGCGAAGCGGGATCAGCCGGGCGAGGCGGCCTGGAGAAGTTCTTCGAGGCGGTCCAGTTCAGCCGCTGCGGCCTCTTGTTCCTGGGCCACGGTGCCGTTCAAGGCGCGCACACTCACTTCCAACGCGGCCATGGCCAGCAGATCCTGCTTGTCGGTGAGTGGGTAGTGCGTGCGCAATCGCGTGATGCTCTCGTTGATCTCCTGGGCCGCCTGGCGGATGTTCCCCTCTTCATCCGCGTGGATGTTGAGCGGATACGCCCGTCCGGCGATCTCTATTCTGATCGATTGCTCTTCCATGTTCAAGGCACCGCGACCGGGTCGTTCAGTAACGCCAGGCAGCGATCTATCTCGTTCACCAGTTCATCGATCCGTTGCTTCGTTCCTTGTGCATCCTCGCCCACGCTAGCGGGTTTGGATGTCCGGAGGACCTCGTTCTCCTTCTCCAACTCGGCGACACGGGCCTCCAATACCGCCGACCGTTGGCCCTGTTGCCGCTCGGCGGTGCCGATGCGGTCCAGTTGGGCACGCAGGTCGTTGCGTTGTTGAAGAAGGGCTTCGACCCGTAAGTACACTGCTCGAAGCCGCTCCGCCTGTTCGCTCATGGGCCGGGGAAGGATATTTCCGTGGTCCGAGGCCAAATATAGCCCCTGAGGAATAGGGTCCCCAGGGATGTTTGAACCTCCGCTTGTTGATGGCCGCGCAACCGATCGCCCTGCGCACAAGAAGCGCACGGATAGGTTTGGCCCAGCGCCCTTATGCGCGGCTCGCGCAGCTGATCCGAAGCTATCGAACATGACTTATAGTCAATTGATATTCTGTATTTTATGTAGCTCGACCGCAATGGCTCAAGCGCCCTCGTTCAAGACCGTCCCGTTGGCACCGATGGACATTCCGTTGCTGCCCTCCGGCAACTTCATGGAGCTGCGTTCGGACCATTTCCATTCCGGGGTGGACCTGAAGACCAACGGCGTGGAGGGCGTTCCTGTGCGCGCTGTGGCAGATGGTCACGTCTCCCGCATACGGGTCGGTCCTTGGGGTTATGGCTTGGCCCTGTATATCGATCATCCCGAAGGGCTTACCACCGTCTATGGTCACTTGCGCGCCTTCGCGCCGGAGATCGCCGAGCAAGTGCTGGAGGCTCAGTACTCAGCCCAGAACCAGACCGTCGACTTAACTCCCACCGCCGGATCCATGCCGGTGAAGGCAGGAGAAGTGATCGCCTGGAGCGGGAACACCGGGGGATCCTCCGCCCCTCACCTGCACTACGAAGTGCGCAGGACCCGGGACCAGCACGCCTTTGACCCAGAGGCCTTGGGGCTCACCCTGGCCGATAGCCGCCCCCCCGTGATCCGCGGACTGCGCATCTACCCCTCTGCTCCACATAGTCGCTGCCAACCCTATCCTGGCACGGCGAAGGGCTTCGCCACGGACGAGAGGAGCGGTGGCTTTGGTTTGCAACACGGAGTGGTCCCCGCAGTGTTCGGGCCGGTGGGCTTCGCCGTGCATGCGGTGGATTTCTACGACGGCACCTCCAACACTTGCGGCGTTCGGAAGATCGACGTATTGATCGATGAAAAGCCGCACTTCAAGTCCACCTGAACGAGGTCGACTTCGACAAGCAGCGCTATGTGAACGCGCACATGGACCATGCCTTGTTCCGCCAGGCGGACATGCACTACCACCGCTGCTACCGCCAGCCGAACGATCGCAGTGACCTGTATTCTGCTGATGGCGCGGGTGCGGGGACGTTTACCCCGCTCCCGGGCCAGTTGTATAAGGTGCGCGTCGTGGTGACCGATGCCAACGACAACCGCTCGGAACTCACCTTTGAACTCCGCGGCGCCACGGTGGCGGAAGCGGTGCTTTGGGTGGGCCGCCCCGACAGCGTGAACACCTTCCATTGGGACAGGGACAACCTACTGGCCAAGTCCGCCTTCCGCTTCTCCTTTCCGGCGAACGCCCTGTACGACGATGAGCCGATCCGCTTCGACAGCCTGCCTGGTAAGTCCGCCGCCTTGGGACCTGACTACCGCGTGCTCTCGGATCTGGTACCGCTTCACGTCCCTGCCGAAGTGAGCATCCGCATGGCATCCCTCGCTCCGGCGTTGCAGGCCAAAGCCGTTGTGGTGAAGCGCGACGGAAAAGGCCGAACTGCACCGATCGGTGGCACTTGGAAAGACGGCTGGGTGACCGCACGCACCAAGGCCTTCGGCACCTTCATGACGCGGTTGGATACGGTGGCCCCCACCCTCACGCCAATGGACATTCGGGCGAGCATGGCCGGCCGCGCCAGTTTCCGGCTGAAGGTGCAAGACGACCTCACCGGCCTCGACAAGTGGAGCGCCACCCTGGATGGGAAGTGGATCCTGCTGTGCTACGAGCCGAAGACCAAGATCCTCACCCACACCTTCGACAAGTTCTCCGAGGGCAAAGGAAAACGCTCCCTGGTGGTCGAGGTCTTGGACGAGCGCGGCAACCGCAAAAGCGCCTCGTATACCTTCGAGCGGTGAGCCGCTCCGCCCGCATTGCGCTTCTCTTTGGGATCTTCACAACGTTGGGTTGCACGCGCCCCGACGGCCTGCCCTTGATGGTCGGGCATGGAGGCCCTGGCGAAGGCGGCGCTTCCCCTTTGAATTCCCTGGCCGGGGTGCAGGAGGCCTGGGCACTGGGCGCGGATGGTGTAGAACTGGACGTTCAACTTTCCTCCGATGGGCAACTCTTCTGCTTCCACCCGCAATTCGTGAAGGCCGAGCCGGGCACCTCTGGTTTCGTGAACGCGCGATCCGCTGAAGCACTTGCCAGCCTGGGTCTTGCGCCATTGACGACCCTTCTTTCCACGGACACCTCGGGCACCCGCTTGTTCGTAGTGGACTGCAAGCTCTTCGCAGCGGGCGAATGGAGCAGCTACCTCGATTCCTTTGCTGCAGCCTTGGACCGCACCATCCGAGCCCATCACTTACAGGGCCGGGTGCATGTGGAATGCCGCTCCACGGAATTCCTTGACCGCGTGCGGGATCGCATCAGCGGCGTTCGCGTATGCTACTACGCGGATCGCATGGAGGAGGCGATCCCCACTGCGCTGGAACACCGGTACGGTGGCATCACCGTTCCGATCGGCGCTGCGAACGAGCTCTCCGTGCGCCATGCGCGCTCGCAAGGATTGCATGTGGCGGTCTTCGGCGTGCAGGACCGCTTCGCGCACCACCGGGCGTGGTCGCTGGCGGTGGACCAGGTGCAGACGGATGATCTGGGGTTCGCGGTGGGTGGCGTTAAGGACACCGAAGTGTGTTTACCTTGTTCAAATCAGCCCGCGCCCGCGCCCGGCCACCGCACCGGCCGCGAGCACGCCAACGGCCCAACCCACCACGGGAGCGAGTTGGGACCGCCACAGCAAGCCACAGCAAACCGGCACACGTGTTTCGATGTCGAAGGGACGACCGCGAACTGGCATGGGTAAGTTGACCGCGCATTCAATGGCAACGGAACCTCGGGGAAGCGGCAAGAACAGGCGCCGTCCGCCAGACGTCAAGGCTATGCACCCGCACGACCTCCATCAAGGCGACGCACGGGAACCACGCTGGAGCGACGCCCGGAGCTGAAACTGAGGCAACGGCCACACGCAAAGTGCCCGCGGAACGCAAAGGAGACGGGCCGCCCAGGCCCTAACGCCCAATGACGGTTCCGTCTATGCTGAAGCGGAGTCCGACGAGGCGACGTGTCGGGAGGGGAATGACAACTGGTTGGTCAAGACCGCAGGGACACCCAGGCAGAAATGCGGGACACCGCTTAGAGGCCGGTGGCATTGCCCCGACACGATGGTGGCTACCCCTGACAGAACACGATCCATTGGCGGATGGACGGGCAATCATGGCTTCACACTGGGTGAAGGGGATACGGCCGGTGAACTGCTCTGGCAACGATGCATCGGGGGTAATAATGATGACCGCGGTCAGGCCATCAGTCCCTCCCCCAGCGCTGGATGCATGGTGGCATCGATCACCGTTTCGGGCAATGCCGATGCGCTCGGGAACCGGGCGGATTTCCGATTCCAAGGGACCGCCGGGGATGGGGAGCAAGTGCTTTGGGGCTCGGGCTGGATACGCGACTTGAGATCCCGCCGATGGGCACCGAGGCCCGGAGTGGAGGAAGACCACCTCCACCGGTGGCGATGTCACGGGGAACCATGGCCAGGAGGAGGTCTGGCTGATGGGAACGGATCTGAACGGGGTGCTTCTGTGGCAGCGATGCTATGGCGGTGCTCATTCGGACATCGGCAACAGCGTCCAACGCACGAGCGATGGGGGTTTTGTCATCGCCGGGTCTCAGCATCGAGCATCACCGGTGATGTACCAGCTAGCCACGCCCCGCGATGGATGGGGATAAGCGTCCCCCGACCTCCGCGATACCGGAACGGCCTCGCGCGAGCGCGACTCTTTTCCCGATCCTGCCGAACCGAAGTACGGATCACGATGCCAGCACCTGCTTCGAGGAGCCAGCGCTCACCGATGTCGCGGCCCGAACCCGGCGCATGCCCATCCACAGCACCACGCACGTTCTCGATGTGAGCGATCGCCCGCCTGTACGCGTGGGCTTAGACAAGCGGACGGCAAGGCAGCAGGGGGCGCCCGCGAACCCTCCGGACCGCGCGTCGGGGCCGAGCGCGTTATTCGTGCGTTGGCCTGGGGGAGAACACGCCCCCCGGGCCCCCTCGCGGGGACGCCGCGGGCGGCGGGGACCGGCACGCACCGGGTGTAGGCTTCCCTTGTTTTCGGTCCGATCATAACTGGAGGTTCCAAAGGGCTGTTCATGGTTGAGTTTGCGCCGGTGATCGGTAGCCGAGCGCTTTGTGAGGTCTGTGATTGTTGTAATCGTCCATCCATTCTTCGGCCTTCTCCCGTACTTCGTCCAAGGTGCGGAACACATAGGCACTGAGCAGTTCGCGACGCATGCTGCCGTTGAAGCGTTCCACGTAGGCGTTCTGTGTTGGTTTGCCGGGCTGTATGTAGGCCAGGGTGATACCGTTATCCCTGCACCATTGATCAAGCTTGTGGCTGACGAACTCCGGGCCGTTGTCCACGCGGATCATCTTGGGCAAGGGTCGTACGGACTTGATCCTCTCCAGTACGCGGATCACGCGCAGGGCCGGCAATGAAGTGTCCACTTCGATGGCCAATACCTCGCGGTTGTAGTCGTCGATCACGTTCAGCAGCCGATAGGTCCTGCCATCCCATAGCGTGTCGTGCATGAAGTCGATGCTGTAGACCTGGTCGGGTGTTGCGGGCCGGAACAAAGCTTGTTTCACGCGCGCAGGCAAGCGCTTTGCCCGGCGACGGATGTTCAAGTGCATGCTGGTGTACACGCGGTAAAGGCGTTTGTGATTGACCAGCACACCCTTCATCCGCAAGCGGTGATGGCATTGCCAGAACCCGATGGCCGGATGCTTCTGTGTGAGCTCGGTCAGGGCTGCTATCAACATGCTATCATCGGCCGGTCGTTTGGTGTACCTGGCCGTGCTGCGGGGGATCCGCACAATGTGGCTGGCTTTGCGCTGGCTCATCATCTGCTCGTTCAACGCCTGTACGATCTCCCGTTTCTCGTCAGGCGCCCCACTTCTTTTGGATCACCGCCTTCATGGCGTCGTTCTCCATGCTCAACTCGGTGTACATGCGCTTGAGGCGGCTGAGCTCTTCCTCGAGCTCCTTTACCCGTTTGAGCTGGCTAGGTTCCATGCCCCCATAACGGGCCTTCCAGTTGTGGAAGGTGGCCGCGCTGATGGTATGCTCCCTACAGATGTCCGCGACCTTCAAGCCGCTCTCGTGTTGCTTCAGTATCGCAATGATCTGATGCTCTGAAAACTTCGACTTTCTCATGGCTACAGTGAGGTTGAAAGTAGCCCCTTGCCGATCGCTGCGCGCAAAAGCCGCGCAGCCAACCTCCAGTTACGATCGGACCGATCTTGGGGCCTACCGGCCCAGCCCCGGCCCCCCGCCGCCCCCCCCCCCCCCCCCCCCCCCCCCGCGCCGACGCCCCCGCCCGGGAACCGACCGCCGGCAACAGGCACCGACGGAAACGGAACCCAAAAGAGACAACTTTGCCGCCTCCAAGGCCTTTCAGCATCGGCCCCCAACCAGATACACCAGTCCATTCTGCACGCGCCATGACTCGATCGAAAAACTTGCGATAGACTTCGACCATTTCATCCATCCCTTGCCAGGAAATAGTGCCCAAAATCCCCACGCCTGAATTGTTCCGGCTAATCCATCCCGGAGTGAACTCCGCCTGCCGAAGCAATAATTCCGCACGCTTTGCCCTATCCTTGGACTCGCTGACGTCTTCGCCACGCGCTGCTCGCAGCGAGAGTTCAAGTGCCCATATCTCAGCTTCAGCCAGGTATTCCGTAAAGGGAATCAGGTCACCCGCGTCGGCCGCTTTAAGCGCGCGGAGGTAATTCGTCTTGTCCGCGCTAAAGATGACTAAGGGTAGGTATCCATGTCGCATAAGGTGATAGTTTACCAGAAGTCGCGCCGTCCGTCCGTTGCCATCCCCGAAAGGATGGATGAGGATAAAACGATAGTGAAATACGGCTGCTTTGGATACAGGAGGAGTTCACCCGCGTGATACCATTCCAGAGCCCTGCATTTAGCAGGTACTCGGCGCGAAAAAGATGGACCCACCGGTTGCAGCACTGTTACCATAATCCTTATAGCTGGGTATTACTTCAATTGCGTGCGCTGCTTGTTTGGTAAAGCTTCTTTCCAGAATGGTCGAGAAGCACACGATTCAAATCCGAATTTCACCTTCGAGGAGGACGTCCCAGCCCACCCTTCACCAATACGCGACGCGTGCCCCGCATCCACCCACGCACGCTGCCCCCGTATTGATGAACAACATATCGTATCACCATAGGGGTGTCCCCCCGCAGATTGCTATTGTAGTTCCACGAGCCCTTGCAGAGCTTGCGTCGACGGTTAAGTCGAGGGGGGCCCAGCAAGCTCCGCTTTCGTGGTCAATGCGGGAAAGGAGCGTTCAATACCATCTGGGGTTGATGGGCACTACGGATTTGCGGCAACGGGCCAGGAGATCTACTGCCAAAAGAGTCCATCTCTTCAAGTTCCAAATAAACCGGCTGTCTTGCTCGGACAATATAATGTGGGGCCCAGTATTCTTGCGAGCATTCTTATTCGTGCACAGTTAGTCGCGCACCACCACCACAGCATTCCAACCCGCATCGCCAGCCGCGCGCAACGCATACCGCCCCGCCGCCAGTTCGCTCACATCCACGGCCACGCGCACACCAGCGTTCACCTGCCCCACGCGCCGCACTTCGCGGCCTTGCGCATCAAAGAGGCCCAGCTGCCCGTGTACACCTTCCGGCACTTGCACATAGACCACATCGCTGGCCGGGTTCGGATACACCGCGCCATCCTTGTTTGTCTGCTGGGCAATGCCAGTGGATAACGGCTCCGTTTGCGACTGGAAGCGCACGAGCACGGGGATGCCGCCGGTCACGTTCACCTGGAGCACGGGGAAGTCCCGGCCCACGGCGAGCCATTTGTATTCCACGGTCTCCGGCTCGGGCAGGCTGAAGCCAATGCCGAACTGGTCGATGTAGACACTGTCCGTGCGCTGCAGGGTGGAACGCACCCGCAGAACTTCGACGGTGTCCGATGGCAGGTAGAGCGTGCCCCAGCCGTCCACCTCGTTGAAGCGGGTCTGGGCCTGGGAAAAGAAGAGTAACGTGGGTACCGTGATCTCCCAATTGCTGCTGGAGGTGTCCATGTTCCCATAGTCGAGCGGGAAGCGGTAGAGATGATCCACCGGCAACCGCTGCACCGAAGCGGGAATGCCGTTGATGTTCGCTCCGAAACCCACGTTATCGAAGCCATCGGCGTCCACCTTGAAATAGTCGTAGAGGTCGGTGAGCGTGAGTTGCTGAAAGTCCAGGTCCGTGCCTTTCACCGCATAGTTCGCGTCGTGGTCCGGATAGAGGAATCCGTTGTTGAAGAAGAACTGGTAGAGCAAAGGTGTAGAGCCGACGGTGACGGCCGTGTCGGCGGCTTCATCCAGGCCGACGAGCGCACTGAAGTCCCACACATGCCCAGGGCCGGTATCCCCCTCATCGAAAGTCGCGAGCGCGGCGTTCCAATAGCGCATGGTATCCCCTGCGGATGGCATGTCGGCGGGCCCTAGGGTGATCTGGGCGTGGAGGAAGCAGGGGACCAAGAGGGAACCAAAGAGTAGGGATGTTCGCATCGGATCGGGTTGAGATGGGCAAGCTACGACACGTCATCGCGAGGATCAGCGCCGAGGGCAAAGCCCGAGGCGATGGCCGAAGCGATCTTTATTTGGTGCGTGGGGAGGTGCGCGGCCAGCACAGATCCCTCACGGATCGAATGAGATCGCTTCGCGCCTCCGGACGCTCGCGAACGCGGGAAGAGGCTTGGAACGATCCTTGCCTCGAGCCGCTCCTACCTTTGCCCCACATGCGTTCCCTCCTCCTGCTCCTCGCTTCGGTCCTGTTCATTTCCACCCAGGCCCAAGAGGCCATGAACGACCGCGAGCTGATCCAGTTCAGCGGTGTCGTGGTGAGCGGGGACAGCCTTGTGCCGGTGCCTTCACCAACATCCTCATCAAGCACAGCTACCGCGGTACCATCAGCGATGTCTACGGCTACTACAGCTTCGTGGCACAGGAGGGCGACACCATCATCTTCTCCGCCGTAGGCTTCAAGCGTTCGCAGTTCACCATTCCCATGGACCTGGATGAGCGCAAGTACAGCATGATCCACCAGTTGTATGCCGATACGGTGCAACTGGCGGAACTCTCGGTCTATCCCTGGCCGAGCAAGGAGCAATTCCGCGATGCCTTCCTGAACCTGGACCTTGCGGACAACGATGCGCAGATCGCCATGAAGAACCTCTCTTCGGCGGAAATGCTGCAACGCATGGAGAACCTGCCGCCGGACGCTTACACGAGCTTCACCTACCAGATGGCCTTGGACAACACCAAGCTCTATCAACAGGGCGGCATGCCCACGGTCAACCTGTTCAACCCGATCGCCTGGGCGCAGTTCCTTCAGGCATGGCGCAGTGGGGCGTACAAGAAGAAGAAGTGAGCCGCCTGCTTTGCTGATCGGTGCCATCTTCGTCCCTGCGATCGAACAGCGGTGCGATGAAGCCTGATCAACTGTGGGGATACGCCCAGCGTGCCTGCGAGGGAACACCGGAAGCGGTGGCGCTTGTGGTGTCCAATAAGGCGTTCACGTATGGGGAACTTCAGGAGGGCGCCCGTGCGGTCTCCACAGCCGTGCAGAAAGCGGCTGGGCAAGGTCCGTTCGTGGGCCTATTCGCCTACCGCAGTTTCGGAGCGTATGCCGGTGTCTTGGGCATTCTGCGTGCGGGCAAGGCCTATGTGCCGCTGGATCCGCACCAACCGGCCGAACGCCTGGCGCGCATCGCCGCATTGGCGGAACTGGATGTGATCGTCGCCGATGAGACCCACGCGGACGCCGCGTTCCAATTGGCGCGCGAGTTGCCCGTTCCTCCCAAGGTGGTGGTGATCGGTACCCCGGGTGCTGAGCCCATTCCATTGCCCGAGGGCTGCGTTCGCGCGGCGGATCCGGGATCCGAAACGCCGGTGGCGGGCGATCATGCCTACATGCTGTTCACCTCCGGTAGCACGGGCGTTCCGAAAGGCGTGCCCATCCGCCATCGGAACGTGATCGCATACGTCGAGCATCTGCGCGAGCGCTTTACGCCAACGGCCGAGGATCGCTTCTCGCAGACCTTCGAGCTCACCTTCGACCTCAGCGTACACGACATGTTCCTGTGCTGGTCGACGGGCGCAGCGTTGCATGTGATCCCCCGCGAAGAGCTGATGGCCCCGGCGCGTTTCATCCGGGAGCATGCCTTGACCCAATGGTTCAGCGTGCCCAGCACCGCGATGCTGATGGAACGCATGCGGCAATTGAAACCCGGCGCTTTCCCTTCATTGCGCATCAGCGCGTTCTGCGGTGAGCCCCTGCCGGCCGAGCTTGCGGTGAAATGGGCGCAAGCCACGCCGAACGGCCGCGTAGTGAACCTTTACGGCCCCACCGAAGCCACCATCGCCATCGCGGAATACGAGCTGGACCCAGCGCGACCGAAGGCGCGCCACGGGATCCTGAGCATCGGCAAGGTGTTCCTTGGATCTAACTGCGCCGTGTTAGATGCCGACGGGAACGAAGCCGATACCGGCGAACTGCTGCTCGGCGGTCCACAGGTGACCGATGGCTATTGGCGCAATGCCGAGCGCACCGAGGCCGCGTTCGTGACACGCGGGGATCAGACCTTTTACCGCACCGGCGACATCGTGGAACGCGATGCCGACGGGGACCTCTTCTTCATCGCCCGAACCGATGATCAGGTGAAAGTGCGCGGGCACCGCATCGAACTCCAGGAAGTCGCGCATGCCTTGAAAGCTGCGAGCGGCGCGGCCTTCGTCTATCCCCTCGCCCATCCGGTGCGCGAGGGCATCGCACTGGGCATCGAAGCTTTTCTGCCGGAAGCGCATCGTGCGGAAAGGGACATGATCCTGGCGCGTTGTGCCGAAATGCTGCCGGAATACATGGTGCCCACGCGGCTGCACTTCATCGACGAGGTGCCCTTCACCACCAGCGGCAAGGCGGATATAAAGGCGCTGCGAGCGCGGCTGTGAACAAGCCTGCAATTCCCGCGACCCCGCCCCGGATGAAGCTCCGGGGCAAGGCCGGGGTAAGCGCATGGTGTTTCGGTTAGAGGGGTGCGGAACCGCGCCCCTCTAACCGGAACGAGCGAATACATGCCGGGCATGACCCGGCATCGTGCACGGACCACGGATGTACCTTCGGCACCCTTTCCCATGAACGAACAAGAGATCCGCGCCGCGATCCGCACGCGGCTGGCACCACGGCTGGCGGAGATGGGCCTGAGCCAAGAGGACGTAAGTGATGGCATGAACCTCACCCAGACCGGAGTGCTCGATTCGTTCGCGTTGATGGAACTGCTTTCGCAAGTGGAGCAGGAACTCGGGACGGAACTCGATTTCGACACGCTCACGCCCGAGGAGTTCACCTCTTTGCGGGGCCTGGGTGCAGCCTTCGCCAAAGCGCTAGCAACGTGATCCGCATCCTTCCACTGGAGCGTGAGGCCGCGCCGGAGGATCTGCTGGCGCTCGAGGTGCTGTTCACCGACATGTACCGCTACATGGACGAGCACGGCCTCACCATGCCGTTGGCGCCAGGTGGCGCGGGGCTCTGGCTGAAGACCCAAATGCCGATGCTCGGCAAGCTCAACACGGTGGTCTGTGCCTGGCAGGAGGTCAGCATGTCCACGGAATATCCGGAAGGCCGGCGCATGGTGGGCTTCGCTGCGGGATCCATCCGCATGTCACCCGCGCATCTCGGCGGCTTGAAAGGCGGAGCCGTCACCCACATCTATGTGCGACCGGACCTGCGAGGTACGGGCGTGGGCGAAGAGCTCTACCGCGCCCTGTCGTCCTGGTTCACCAGCAAGGAAGTGGCCTACCTGGAACTCGAAGTGCTGGAGGCGAACACCGGTGCGCGCACCTTCTGGGAGAAACTCGGCTACCGGTCGGACCATCTGGTGATGCGCCGGAAACCGCATTGACGATGTCGTCTCAGGATACTGTCCTCTTCCACGCCGGTGCGGAGCGCATCACATCGGGCGATCTCGCCAAGGCCTTGCACGATCTCGGCGTCCGCCGTGGCGATCTTCTCTTCCTGCACACCGATCTGCTGCGCTTCGGCCGCATCGCACCCGGCATGTTGAAGAGCCGCACGGCCCTCTTCGATGCCTTGATCGCCGTGCTGCGCGAAGCCGTGGGCCCGGAAGGCACCCTGCTGATGCTCACCTTGAGCGTGCGCACCCTGCATACCGGCCGCTTCGATGTGGACCAAACGCCCTCCGAAGCCGGCGCGCTCACCGAATACTACCGCAGTTTGCCCGGCGTGCAACGCACGTCCCATCCCACGCATTCCGCCGCGGGTGAAGGCGCCCGGATCGCCTTGTTCATGGATCCGCCGGTACACCCTTTCGGACTGGGATCACTGTTCGATATGCTGAAGCGCGAGAACGGAAAACTCCTCTTCCTCGGTGCCGATTTCCACTGGTGTACGTTCAACCACCACATCGAGACCCTGCTGCCGGTGAAGTACCGCAAGGAGATCCCCATGCCGATGACGGTGGTGCGGAACGGCCAGGAGAAGAAGACCACGGCCCTGCGCTTCCGCAAGCCCGCGCGCTATTGGACCAGCTTCGCGCGCTTCCGAACGGCGTTGATGGAACGCGGCATCTTGAAGGAAGCGCAACTCGGCAAGGGCACCATCGCGCTCGCACCGGCCAAGGCCGTGTTCGATGCGGGCACGGAACTTCTGCGCCGAGATCCGCTGCTGTTCATGAACGTGCAGCCGCTGGGGCGGTTCCTGGTCTACAAGCTGAAGGAACGGGCGGGGAAGGTGTTGCGGGCGGTGGGGTTGCGGTGAGCAGGCTCCGCAGGGTTGTCGTCTTCGCGACCTACGGAACCAGAGCACAACCCGGGTTCGCGAGCGTCCCAACGGGCGCGAAGCCGAGTCCTCATTGGTGGTGAGGCCTACATGCCGCCCACGCACAGCCTCACCCGCAATTAGAGATCGCTTCGGACCACTCCTCAGGCGCAGCCCTCGGATCGGATCCTCGCGAACGTGGGAGACTGAGGCAACTTACCTTGGCCGCATGCGCACTTTGACCTTCGGCTTGCTCGCGTGCCTACTGCTGATCGCCTGCGGAAAGAAGCGGGAGACCATCACCCCTACCGTTGGTCCTATTACGGAGAGCGTCTATGCCAGCGGGGTGGTGAAGGCCGAAGGCCAGTACCAGGTCTTCCCCACGGTGAACGGCACGGTGACGGCCTTGCTGGTGAACGAAGGCGATACCGTGGTGGCGGGCCAGACCTTGCTCCGCATCGACGATCGCAGCAGCAGCGCGACCGCGCGCAATGCGGACGCCCAATTGCGGCTGTTGGAACAGAACGCGAGCGACAAAGGTCCCGTGCTGGCGCAGTTGCGCGAGGCCGTTGGCCAGGCGCGCGACAAGTACACGGTGGACAGCACCAACTACGTGCGGCAGCAGGCGCTCTGGGCCCAACAGATCGGCAGCCAGAACGATCTTGACCAGCGCGAGCTCGCATACACCACGAGCAAGGCGGCCTTCGTGCGGGCATCCAAGGCGCTCGAAGAGACCCGGGAGCGCCTGCGCACCGAGCTGGACGTGGCACGCAACAACGCGACCATCAGCAGTGCGGGCAATGACGACCGCACACCAAAGAGCCTGATCAACGGCATCGTTTACGACCTGCGCATCGAGCCCGGCGAGCTGGCCACTACCCAACGTGCGGTGGCGGTGATCGGCAGCTCCAGTGATCTCTACCTGGAACTCGAGGTGGACGAGTACGACATCACCCAGGTGAAGTCTGGCCAGCAGGTGCTCATAACCCTCGATAGCTACAGCGGAAAGGCCTTCGCCGCGGAGATCACACGCATCATCCCCATCATGGATGAACGCTCGCGCACCTTCAAAGTGGAAGCCCGGTTCAAGGAGCGCCCCCCCACCCTCTTCCCCTTCCTTACCGCCGAGGCCAGCATCGTACTCCGCACCAAGGAGAAGGCGTTGACCATACCAGCAAGCTACCTCGTGGATGGCAACTACGTGCTTACCGCACCGGATGAGCGGACACCGGTAACCGTGGGTGCTCGCGATCTGGAGAAAGTGGAAGTGCTGGAAGGGATAGACGCGAGCACGGAGCTCTACAAGCCATGAGCATGTGTCGGAACGACGCAGCAGTCCGGCGAAATGCCCGTCTTTCGTTGCGTTCGTTGCGGCGTTGCGGTGAGTCCCGATCCGCATGAAGCTCCTGCTCTCCATCGCTGTGACCCTGTTGCGCGCCAAGCTGCGGCAGAGCATCGTGGCGGCGGTGGGCGTCATGTTCAGCATCACCATGTTCGTCACGCTGCTGGGCTTCATGAACGGCTTGAACGACCTGCTCGACGGCCTGATCCTGAACCGCACCCCACACATCCGCCTGTACAATGAGCTGCAGGCCTCGCCCCGGCAGCCGATCGAGTACGGGACGGACAGCACCACACACGCCTTCATCCGCTCGGTGAAGCCCAAGGACGAACTGCCCCGCCTGCGCAACGCCACCGCCATCATGGACGCGCTGGAGAAGGACCCGCGTGTGCTGGCCGTGTCGCCGCGCCTCGTGGCCCAGGTGTTCTTCAACGTGGGCACGGTGGACCTCAACGGCCAGGTGAACGGGATCGACGTGATGCAGGAGATCCGGTACTACAAGTTCGCCGACTACCTGGTCGCGGGCGACCCGCAGGACCTGGCCACAGGCAACAACACCATCGTGCTGGGCAAGGGACTGGCGGACATGATGGAGGCGGGCATCGGCGAGGTGGTGCAGGTGACCACCGCCACCGGCGAACGCACCATGCTCCGCGTGTCAGGCATCTTCCAAAGCGGCATCGCCGACTACGACAAGGTGCAGTGCTACGCGAACATCAAGACCGTGCAGAAGCTGCTGGCCCGACCGGGGAGCTACTACACGGACATCAACGTGAAGCTGCACGACCTGCTCACGGCCCCGGCCCTGGCGAAGGAGCTCTCTGCGCGCTTCGACGTGGATGCCTTGGATGTGCAGACCGCCAACGCGCAGTTCGAGACCGGCAGCGATGTGCGCAACATCATCAGCTATGCCGTGGGCATGGTGCTGCTCATCGTGGCCGGTTTCGGCATCTACAACATCCTGAACATGATGATCTATGAGAAGCTCGATGCCATCGCCATCCTGAAGGCGACCGGGTTCAGCGGCAGCGATGTGCGGCGCATCTTCTTGATGTTGAGCATGATCATCGGTGTGCTCGGTGCTGTATCGGGACTCCTTGGCGGTTTCGCGATGCAGAACGTGATCGACAACATCCCTTTCGTCACAGCGGCATTGCCCACAGTGAAGACCTTCCCGATCGACTACAATCCGAAGTACTACATCATCGCCGTCACCTTCGCCTTGCTCACCACCTGGGTGGCCGGGTGGTTCCCGGCGCGTAAAGCCAGTCAGGTCGATCCGGTGGAGATCATTCGTGGGAAATGAGAAAAGAGCCGAACGCTTACCGCAAAGAACACGAAGAGCGCGAAGAACGCCAGCCGCCCTCGTCCCCCTTGCCCCCCCCCCCGGGCCAATTCCCGGGCCCCCCCCCCCCAGCTTCGCGTGCTTTGTGCTCTTTGTGGTATCAATTCCATGCGGTGGAATGAGCACGAATGTCCTTGAAGTGCGGAAGGTGAGCAAATCCTTCCACGACCCGGTAACGGTACCGGTATTGAGGGAGGTATCCTTGGACGTCCGTCGCGGCGAGTTCGTGAGCATCACCGGCAAGAGCGGTTGCGGCAAGAGCACCCTGCTCTACATCCTCAGCACCATGGACACCGACTATGAGGGCGAAGTGGCCATCGACGGTGAGGCTACACGCGGCCTTCCCGGTTCCCGGCTCGCGGAGATCCGCAACGAGAAGATCGGCTTCGTCTTCCAGTTCCACTACCTGCTCGCCGAGTTCAGCGTGCTGAAGAACGTGATGCTTCCTGGCCTGAAGCTAGGCCGCTACAGCGAAGAAGAGGTCGAACATCGCGCCATGGAACGCCTGCGCGAGCTCGACATGCACGACCATGCCATGAAGAGCGCGAACCAATTGAGCGGCGGCCAGAAACAGCGCGTAGCCATCGCGCGATCGCTCATCAATGATCCGCTCATCATCATGGGCGATGAACCCACCGGCAATTTGGACAGCCGCAACAGCGATATCGTGTTCGACATCTTCAAGCATATCGCCTCCCAGCACCGGCAAAGCCTGCTGGTGGTGACGCACGACAACGATTTCGCCGCGCGCACGGACCGCACCATCGTGATGGACGATGGGCGGGTCCTCAGCTGAGAACCTGCGTTGGGCAGACGCCCAAATACGAACTTCGCATCCTCGATCCACGTGAACATGACCTACCGCTCGACCCTGCTCTCATCGCTCCTGCTCATTTCCGCACCCTTGGCGGCACAGAAGGGAGGCCCTTCGCTGGAATGGAACAAGACCATTACGGCCATACCGGATTCCATCACGAACGGGACCCATCGGCTGGGCGCTTTCACCGTGCAGGTCTATGAGATCGACGCGGACGACCTGATGACGATGTGGAGCAATGACTTCAAAGCCATCAGCCAGAAAGTGGATCCGGGGAAACCCGCGAAGGCCTTGGGCGCGGTGTTCACCGCCGTGAACGCGGGTCCCATTCTCGTGCTGGCGCAGACCGCCACAGAGAAAAAGGCCGGGCTATCGAAGTTGACCATCGCCTTCGCGCAGAACGATAGCACGCCGCTGGCTGACTGCAGCGCCTGCAAGCAAGCGGCCACGGAACTCGCGGTGAAATACAACAAGGCGGTGGTGCAAGGCCAGGTGAGCGCCCAGGAAGCGATCGTGGCGAAGGCCTCCGGGAAGCTGGCCGACGCGAACGACGACCAGGCGAAGCAGAGCGGTAAAGTGACCCAGGCGAACACCGACCTGCAGAAGTTGAAAGCCAAAATGGGCAAGATCCAGAAGGACAATGCGAAGGTGCAGGGCGATATCGCCGGGCTGGAAGCTCGCCTGCAGGTCCGGACCACCCCGAAAGACCAGGAGAAACTGGCCAAGGCGCGCGGCAAGCTTGCCTCCGGCGAAAGCGCACTGGCCAAGCTGATGCAGCAGGAAGCCAAGTTGCAGGGCAACCTCAACAAGTACCAGGACAACCTGAAGGGCACCGCCGCCGATCAGGAGGAACGCACGGGCACCAAAGAAGAAGAACAGGCAAAACTGGATGCGCTGAAGCGGAAGCTGGACAATATCCGCTGAAGCTCTGGGAACCGAGGTCCCGCGTGCTTGTCGCCTTGGAATACACCGCTGGATAATTCGGGCGGCCCCGCTCCGTTACTTTGCCGCCCATGTTCCGCGCCGGTGCCCTGCTCCTCTTCCTGTTGCTCCTGGCAACAGGGAGCGCGCAGACCGACGGCACCATATTCGGCACAGTGCGCACGCCGGATGGCCGGGTGGCACCTTTCGTGAACGTGCTGGTGGACGGCATGGCGCGCGGGACGCAGACCAATGATGAAGGCCGTTATGAACTGAGCCTTCCTTCGGGGAGCGAACTCTTGCTCAAGTTCAGCTTCGCGGGCAGCATCCAAGAAAGACGGCTCACACCGGTCGCTGGGCAACGTATGCGCATGGACGTGGAGCTACCGGTGAACACGCTCGGGCAGGTGGATATCCGCAGCGGCAACAGCGAACGCGATGGGGGCCTCACCGTGCTCGACGCGAAGCTCACCCGTTTCATTCCCACGCCGCTGAACGGGGTGGAAGCCCTCCTGAGCGGCCAACTCGGCGTGGTGATGCGGAACGAACTGAGTTCCGGCTACAGTGTGCGCGGCGGCAACTTCGACGAGAACCTGGTGTACGTGAACGACATCGAGGTGTACCGGCCTTTCCTCGTGCGCAGCGGCCAGCAGGAGGGCCTCAGCTTCCCGAACCCGGACATGATCGAGCGGATCCACTTCAGCGCCGGGGGCTTCGAAGCGCGCTATGGCGACAAACTGAGCAGCGTGCTGGACATCACCTACCGTCGGCCGAAGGAGTTCGGCGGCTCGGCCACCATGAGCCTGTTGGGTGGGGCGGTCCACCTGGAAAGCGCCATGCTGAAGAAGCGGCTGCGGCAGATCACCGGCTTCCGCTACCGCACCAACAGCTACCTGCTGAAGAGCCTCGACACACAGGGCGAGTACAAGCCCCGCTACGTCGACCTGCAGAGCTACTGGACCTTCGACGTGAGTGACAAAGTGGAATTGGGCTTTCTGGGATTGTACTCCAGCAACAAGTACGACCTGATCCCCCAAAGCCGCGAAACGGAACTCGGCAACTTCAACCAGGCCCTGCGGTTCACGGTGTATTTCGAAGGGGAGGAACGCACGGCCTTCGACACCTACTTCGGCGCCCTCAACCTGAACTGGAAAGCTAACAAGGAAACATTGCTGAAGCTCACTGCGAGCGCCTACAGGACCTTCGAATCCGAGCATTTCGACATTCTGGGGCAGTATTATCTGGATGAGTTGGACCGCGACCTGGGCAGCGATCAGTTCGGCGAAGTGGTGCGCAACCTGGGCGTGGGCACCTTCCTGGACCACGCGCGCAACGACCTGGACGCCACCGTGATCACCGTCGCGCACAAAGGCTTCCGTCAGTTGCGCAAGAGCTATCTGCAATGGGGCGTCGATGGGCGTCGGGACATGATCAACGACAAGTTGAGCGAGTGGACCATGATCGACTCGTCGGACTACAGCACTCCGCAAAGCGGCACTGGCGACGATCTGGAACTGAACTACGTGCTGAAGAGCAAGCTGTCCGTCGAGAGCTACCGCTTCAGCGGCTACTTGCAGAACGCCTGGAATTGGGAGACGCGACCGGAACGCACCTGGGGCTTGACCGTGGGCGCACGCGCGAACCACTGGACCTACAACGGGGAGACCGTGATAAGCCCCCGGATCCGCGCCTCCTACTCACCCGGATGGAAGCACATCAACAACAAAGGCGACACGTTGGACCGCCAGCACCGCTTCTGGTTCGCCACCGGGCTCTACTACCAACCACCGTTCTACCGCGAGTTGCGCGGCTTCGACGGGCAGCTGAACCCGGAGATCAAGGCGCAACGGAGCCTTCACTTCCTGTTGGGTTGGGAACGCGGCCTGCGCATCTTCCAGCGCCCCTTCAAACTCACGGGCGAGGCGTATTACAAGTACATGGACAACGTGATCCCCTACGAGGTGGACAATGTGCGGATCCGGTACTATGGGCGCAACAACGCCAAGGGCTACGCAGCAGGCCTTGACCTGAAGTTGAACGGCGAACTGATCAAGGGTATCGAGTCATGGGCAGGCGTGAGCGTGATGACCGTACAAGAAGACCTCACGGACGACTACTACTACCTGCGCTTCAACGCGGCCGGTGATACGATCATCCCCGGATACACTTTCGATCAAGTGGCGGTGGACAGCACGCGCAAGGAGCCCGGCTACATCGCGAAACCGACCGACCAACGTGTGAATTTCGCGCTCTTCTTCCAGGACGAGATGCCGCGTTGGCCCACCTTCAAGGTGCATCTTAATTTGGTGTTCGGTACCGGCCTCCCCTTCGGCCCGCCGAACGACGATCGGTACAGCGACACGCTGCGCACCAAACTTTACCGGCGTGTGGACATCGGCTTCAGCAAGCAGTTCCTCGGCGCCAAGGGACAGGAGAAGACCGGCTTTCTCCGGCACATCAACGACCTGTGGCTCACGGTGGAAGTGTTCAACCTCCTTAACATCAACAACACGATCGACTACACCTGGGTGCAGGACGTGGGTGGGCGGTTCTATGCGATCCCGGACAACCTCACCCCGCGCCGCCTCAACGTGAAGTTGATCGCGTGGTTCTGAAGCGGCGCGGAGCGTGAACGCATCTGCATCTAAATTAGCCGGGTGATGATGCGCCTCCTCCCCTCCCTTGCCCTGTTACTCCTGCTATCCGCGTGCGGCGCGCATCGCTTCGTGGCCTCCACCCACCCCAACGGAAAGCCGGAGGTGGTGATCTATATGAAGGGCAAGGGCGAAAATGCCGTGAAGGTGATGGAGAAGGTGTATTACACGAACGGCCAGATGGAATACGTCGGCCATTTTGAGAACGGCGTGGAGCACGGTGAGTGGAAGTACTACTACGAGAACGGCACCCAGAAATACCTGGAGAATTGGGCCGACGGCGTGGAGCACGGCATCCACTACGACTACAGCCCCGATGGCCAGGTGTACCGCGAGCTCCACTACGACCAGGCAAGCTCGTGAAGGAGGTGGATCGCTCGAAGCAGTGAGGCCGGATCCCCCCCCCCCGCCCCCCGGGCCCCCCCCCGCCCCCCCCGGGGCCCCCCCCGCGGCGGCCGCCCCGCCGGCCGGGCGCCCCCCCCGGCCCGGGGCGGCGGGCCCCCCGGCGCCGGCCCGGGGGCCGGGCGGGGCCCCCCCCCCGGCTGGCCGGGCGGGGGGGGGGGGGGGGGGGGCCGGGGGGGCCCCCCCCCCCCGGCGGCGGCCCCCGCCCCCCCCCCCCCGGGGGGGGGGGGGGGGGGGGGGCGGCGAGGGGGGGGGGGGCCGGGGGGGGGGGAGGGGGGGGGGGGGCCCCCGGGGGGGGGGGGGGGGGGGGGGGGGGGGGGGGGGGCCGGGGGGGGGGCGGGGCGGGGGGGGGGGGGCCGGGGGGGGGGGGGGGCCGGGGGCCGGCCGGGGGGCCGGGGGGGGGGGGGGGGGGGCCCCCGGGGGGGGGCCCCCCGGGGCCGCGCGGGGGGGCCCCCGGGGGCGCCGCCCGCCCCCCGGGCGCGCGCCGGGGGCGGGGGGGGGGCGGCCGCGGGGGGGGGGGGGGGGGGGCGCCGGCGGGGGGCGCGCCCAGCCCGCCTAGGCGAACTGCTTCACGCTAAGTCCGATGATGCTGCAGCACTCCAGCACCTGCTCCTCGGTGATCACCAAGGGCGGCGCGAAACGAATGATATCGCCGTGCGTGGGTTTGGCCAGCAGACCGTTATCGCGGAGCAACAGGCAAAGTTCCCAGGCCGTCTTCGGCGAACCATCGGCCGCGGTGCGAGGCTCGATGATCAGCGCGTTCAGTAATCCTTTGCCGCGGACGAGTTTCACGAAGTCATAGCGATCCACAAGCTTTTGCATTTCGGCGCGGAAGATCTTGCCCAGACGTTCGGCGTTCTCCACGAGCTGCTCGTCCTTCACGATCGCCAGCGCCTCCATTGCCAGCTTCGCGCCCATCGGGTTGCCGCCATAGGTACTGCCGTGCGTTCCCGGGTGAAGACATCCATGATGTCATGGTCGGCCAGTACCGCGCTCACCGGATACATGCCGCCGCTCAGGGCCTTGGCGAGGATCACTACATCGGGCCGCTTCGCCTGGTCGCGTTCATCATCAGGCACGCTGCAGAGCATGCGGCCGGTGCGTGCGATCCCGGTTTGGATCTCGTCCGCGATGAAGAGCACCTTCTTCGCCTTGCATAAAGCGATCGCATGCGGGATGTAATCCTCCGCAGGAGTGAACACTCCTTTCTCGCCTTGGATCGGTTCCACCAGGAACGCGCAGACATTAGGATCGGCAAAGTGCTTTTCCAATGCGGCCCCAAGATCATCGTATGGGATCACCTCGAACCCCGGTGTGAACGGCCCGAAGCCGCCTTGGCTGTCCGGGTCGGTGCTCATGCTCACGATGCTGATCGTTCGACCATGGAAGTTGCCCTCGCACACGATGATCTTCGCCTGGTCCTTGGGGATCCCCTTCTTCTCATAGCCCCACTTGCGGGCCATTTTCAGCGCGGTCTCCACGGCTTCGGCGCCCGTGTTCATCGGCAGCATCTTCTCATAACCGAACGTCTCGCAAAGCACCTGCGCGTATTCGCCCAGCACGCTGTTGTAAAAGGCACGGCTCGTGAGGGTCATGCGGGCCGCCTGCTCCTGCATCACCTTCACCAAACGAGGATGGCAATGGCCTTGATTGATCGCACTATAGGCGCTGAGGAAGTCGTAGTAGCGCTTGCCCTCCACGTCCCAAACGAACACGCCCTTGCCACTATCCAACACGACCGGAAGCGGGTGATAATTGTGTGCGCCGTACTTCTCCTCCAGCGCGATGGCGCGTTGGGTTTTGGTGCGCTGGTCGACGCGGGTCTCTTGCATGGCGGTCTGGATCGGCGCGCAATATACCGGGCCGCGACGGTGGTGAGGAACGTCCTTCGACGGCGCAGCGGACGGCAAGCCCTTCGAGCATGGATCCCTTACTTTCGCCCCCCTTTCCCATGGCCAAGTCGTTCATCCAGCACTACCTCGCCACGGTGGTCGCGAGCTTGAAGAACGACCATGCGGACAACTTCGACCGGCGCCGTTTCGGGGAGAAGAAGCCGATCGCCCGGAACCTCAAAACCAAGTTGAGCCATGCCATGGACCTCACGGCGGCGCGGTTCGGATGGATCCGTGAAAAGCGCGTGCAACACCTGGCCGGTGTCGGTTTCGACCACAAGAAGGGATGGGTGGAAGGCATGACCTGGTTGTACGATCATCTCGCGATCAAGCATCGAAGGACCTCCTCGTGCAAGTGCTCGCATATCGTGCGTTGGGACATAGGCATGTGAAGCTCCCCATCAACAACCCAACGCATTGGGCACGGATCGGGATGTTGGAGCGGATGCAACAGGGAAGCCGGACCACGAGCACGGGACCCGGCGGCCGCTCGATCCACCATTACGATCTGAGCCCCCTGGGGTTCCGCATCCAACTCTTCGGCGGGCCGGTGGGCTTGGAAGCCCTGTATCAGCAACAGCAATACCGATACCCTCTGGTGAAAGGCGCAGTAGAAGCGGAACCCGGCGATGTAGCGATCGACGCGGGCGGTTGCTGGGGCGATAGCGCCTCTATTTCGCGCACCTCGTAGGCCCCACAGGCAGGGTGATCGCCTTCGAGTTCATGCCGGACAACCTCGCGGTCTTCGAGCAGAACCTGGCGCTCAACCCGGACCTTGCCCAGCGCATCACCATCGCTCGGAATCCGGTCTGGTCGGTGAGCGATGCGGACCTCTTCATCAGCGGCACCGGACCGGGCACCACCGTATCGCCCGAGCCGAAAGCGCCGGGCGCGAAAGCGGTGAAGACACTGACGATCGATGATATGGTGACGCGCACCGGCACCGCACGCATCGACTTCATCAAGATGGATATCGAAGGCGCGGAGATGCACGCCTTAGAAGGTGCATGCCAGAGCATCCAGCGCTTCAAGCCGAAGCTGGCCATCTGCGTGTACCACGATCTGAGCGATTTCTGGACCGTGCCGCAGTTGATCGCATCACTGGCCCCGGAATACACCTTCTACTTCGGCCACTACACCGCGCACGCCGAAGAGAGCGTGGTGTTCGCTACACCGCGCAAGGCCTGAGTCATGGCGCGCGTGAAGAAACCGCTGCCCGTTTGGGAAGCCGTGCCGGTGACCGGCTATGGCGCGAACGGAAAAGCGATCGCGAAGCGCGATGGCCTAGTGATCTTCATCAGCGGCGCGGTGCCGGGCGATGTAGCCGACCTGCGCATCACCAAGAAGAAGAGCAAGTGGGCGGAAGCCACCGCGGTTCGGATCGTGGAGCGGTCGCCCAATCGCGTCGATGCTTTCTGCAAGCACTTCGGTCTTTGCGGTGGCTGCAAATGGCAGGACCTCTCCTACCCCAAGCAACTGGCCTACAAGCAGCAAGAAGTGGTGGACCAGTTGGTAAGGCTTGGTGGACTTGAACTACCTCCGGTCTCTCCGATCCTGGCAGCGAAGAAGACCACACACTACCGCAACAAACTCGAGTACACAGCAAGTGCCTTCCGGTGGTTCACTTCGGAAGAACTCCGCTCCATGGGTGAGATCACCGATCGCAATGCGCTAGGCTTCCATGTGCCGGGCGGTTTTGACAAGGTGCTGCAAGTGGATGAATGCCACTTGCAACCCGAGCCCAGCGACAGCGTGCGCAACTTCATCCGCCAGCACGCGGGGCAACAGGGGCCCGGGTTCTATGATATCCGGAACCACCAGGGTTGGTTACGCACAGTGATGGTGCGTACCACCATCACGGGCGAGTGCATGGTCCTCATCGCGTTCGGGGAGGACCATCCCCGAAGCACAGGGATCCTTGCTCACCGCCGTGCGTGATGCGTTCCCCGCCATCACCTCGCTGTTGTGGACCATCAATCCGAAGAAGAACGACACCATCTGGGACCTGGACATCCGCACCTTCCACGGCGCGGACCATGTGATCGAGGAACTGAAGGATGAGGGACATCCGAACCTGCGGTTCCGCATCGGGGCGAAGAGCTTCTTCCAGACCAATCCGGAACAGACCCAACACCTGTACGAGATCGTCCGCTCGCTGGCGCGGCTAACCGGTACCGAGAAAGTCTACGACCTCACCGGCATGGTCAGCCCGATGTGCTGATCACCGATCCGCCGCGCGCGGGTATGCACGAGGATGTCGTGGCAAGGATCCGTGAACTGGCCCCACCGGTGATCGTGTATGTGAGTTGCAACTCCGCAACCCAAGCGCGTGACCTCGCCCTGCTGAAGGACATCTACCGGATCACGCATGTGCGGCCTGTGGACATGTTCCCGCACACCTACCATGTGGAGAACGTGGTGCGGCTGGAGAAGCGGAACGGACCTTCGGATGCAAGCCTGTGAGATCCTGCCTTACGACATTACTTTGTCATCCCACCGATAGCACTATGCGCACCGCGTTCCTCGCCACCTGTTTGGTCGCCACCACCCTCGGCGCCCAAACGCTCACCGAGCAATACATCGAGCTTATGGTAACGGACACCGTTCCGTTGCGCATCAAGCAGCTCGAATACGAACTGACCTGGTCCGATCCTGGCGCGGACGGCGTTTATGCCGAGGACAGCGATTGGGAAAAGTACCAGCGCGAGCAAACCGAACGTGTGGAAAAGGAACTCACCAAATTGGAGAAGGAGATCCAGGCGCAAGGCTTCAATGTGCGGCGGGCATCCGGAGCAGAGGACAACTTCACCCTTTCCGCGTACGATCAACCCCAGGCGGCCACACTGCGCATCATTGCGAAGGACAAAGCCGAGCTAGCGCGATTGGTGCAGTTGATGCGCGGCCGGCCCGGATTGAACGGGAACGTGGTTGGCTGGCAGTTCGACACTCCTGCCGATGCGGCCGAACAATTGATATCCAGCCTTTACCGCATGGCGGAATCGCGCGCCAGATCCATCGCGACACTGGCGGGCCGCAAGCTGGGCAAACTGCTGAGCGCGCACGAGCCGGTGGAAAAGGAAATGGGACTGGCGGAGTTCTTCATGATGCTCGAAGGCAAGGAACAGTATGATACCCCCGAAGCGGCGTCGGTCCGTGCACGTCAGCGGAGCATGATGTTCCGGTTCGCACTTATGGATTGAACCATGGGCCTTGACCGCACCTATTGGGAGACGCGCTATGCCAACCAGGAAACCGGTTGGGATACGGGCGCTGTGACCACCCCTCTGAAAGAGTACTTCGATCAACTAACGGAAAAGGGGTTGCGGATCCTGATACCGGGTGGTGGGCGCGCCTACGAAGCGGAGTACCTCCACCGCGCAGGCTTCACCAACGTGCATGTGATCGACCTCACCGATGCGCCGTTCAATGACCTACTCGCGCGATGCCCGGAATTCCCGAAGGCGCATCTGCATGTCGGTGACTTCTTCGCGCACAAGGGCCAGTATGACCTTATCATTGAGCAGACCTTCTTCTGTGCATTGGACCCCGCGATGCGTGAACGGTATGTGGAACATATGCATACGCTGCTGAAGCCCGGTGGCCAATTGGTCGGTCTACTCTTCAACGATCCGTTGAACGCGGACCGTCCTCCGTTCGGTGGCGACCGGGAGATCTATCTACCCTTGTTCAGCAGAAGGTTCCCGGATCTCCGGCTCGATCCGTGCCACAACTCGATCGCCCCGCGTGCCGGGCGCGAACTTTGGCTGCGCGCGCTGCGCGCTCCAGCGGAATAAGATGAGGCTCGGCATTGTCGATCACTACGAAATGCGAACTTCACGCCCCTTCCGCACATCATGAAGATCGCCGCAGCTGATCCCGAAGCGTACTTCGCTGCGTTACCCAAGGACCGCCGAGAGGCGCTGTTGGAGATCCGGAACGTGATCCGAACGGCGTGGCCCAAGGTGACGGAGGACCTGCGCTTCGGCATGCCGACCTATCACTTGGATGGAAATGCTTTCTGCGCGGTGGCGAGCCAGAAGAACTTCATGGCGCTCTACGTGATGCACCACGATCTGCTCAACGCGTTCCACAACGACCTGAGAGCCTATGACCGTGGCCGCTCCTGCATCCGCTTCAGGCGTCTGGAACCTCCCACAGTGGAACTCTTCGACCGGATCGTGAAATACACCGGCAGCCGCTATCTGGACAGCCTGATGCACGGTAAGCAAAAGGCAGCGGCGAAAGTGAGGTGACCAAGCATTGGCGCAAGGTGCCTTGCGGCACAGTGGGACCGGTGATCCCTACCTTTCCACCGCGCGATGAGCCCTACCCGCACCACCGTCCTGGACCATGATCAAGTGAAGCGCAAGCTGGAGCGCATCGCGCACCAGTTGCACGAGGAACACCACCGCGAAAAGAGCTTGGTGATGGTGGGGATATCCGGGCGCGGAATGGAGCTTGCGAAAAGGCTTGCACAATTGCTTGGCACCATCGCCCCGTTGGAAGTGCAACTGGTGGAACTGCGCTTGGACAAGGATGCGCCTCTTTCGTGTCCCGTCGACCTTTCCTACCCGTTGGAGAAACTGACCGGGCGCGTGGTGGTCCTCGTGGACGACGTGCTGATGAGCGGCCGAACCCTGATGTATGCGGCCGCCCACCTGGTACAAGTTCCGTTGAAGCGGTTCAACACCGTGGTGCTCGTGGATCGGAGACATCGCACCTTCCCTATCCGCGCGGACATCGTTGGGCTCACGCTCAGCACCACGCTACAGGAGCATATCACCGTGGAACTCGGCAAACGCGACAGCGTTCACATTTCCTGAAGCGGGCCCAAGTTCGCCAGGATCCGATCCACCACTTCCTCCGGAGCAGCATCGCCTTCCACGCGATAGGGGGCCCGGTCGTAACCGGCCTTCGTTCAGCGAGGAGCGCTTCGGTGCGTGATCGCACCGTGGCTTCATCCGCACCGAAGTACAGCGGCCGGTCCTGACCCGCCTTTGCGGATCCGTTGCACCAGCACTTCGTAAGGCACATTGAGCAGCACGACGGGACCTACGGCTTGCGCATGCGCCATCAACGCATGGGATCGACAAGTGTTCCACCGCCGGTGGCCAAGACCCCCTTCCGCGTGCGCCACCGTGTGCAACAGAACCTCTGTTTCAACAGCACGAAAGGCCGCTTCCCCCTCGCGCAGGAAGAAAGGCGTGATGGGTCCGCCGATGCGTTCTTCGATCAAGCGGTCGAGGTCATGGAAGGGCACGTGCAGCCGGTGGGCCAAAGCGCGACCCACGCGCGACTTACCACTGCACATGAATCCTGTGAGCGAGATGAGCATGCCGCGAAGTTGCGTATCCGAAGCCACCGAACATCTCGTCGGACAATGCGCACCTTCGCGGTCGACCAATCGTATTCGGATGAAGCTCGTCTTAGTGAACGACGCCCGCAGCCTGCGCGACTGGATGCGCCTGCCATGGAGCATCTATCGCCACGATCCCAATTGGATCCCGCACCTGAAGCAGGACGTCGAGAAAGTGTTCGACCCGGCGAAGAACAAACTTTTCCAGGGTGGCCAGGCGTGGCGTTGGGTGGTGTATGACGCGAGTGGAGCTCCCGTTGGCCGCATCGCGGCGTTCATCAACCCAAAGACCGCGCATACGGAAACACAACCCACGGGCGGCATGGGTTTCTTCGAATGCGTCGATGACCAGGCCGTAGCGAACATACTGCTCGATGCCGCGCGCGATCGCTTGAAGCAGGAGGGCATGCAGGCCATGGACGGCCCCATCAATTTCGGCGAGAAGAACATGTACTGGGGGGCGTTGATCGAGAACTTCATCGATCCTCCCATCTACGGCGTCAATTACAACCCGCCTTACTACCCGCCTCTGCTGGAGGCTTATGGGTTCCAGTTGTACTACAAGCAACTGTTCTTCAAGCGCAGCATGGAAGTGAAAGCGCAGCCCATCTTCCACCGGAAGTTCAACCAGATGAAGAACGATCCGGATTACCTGATACGCGACGCACGCGGCCGGAGCGTGGAGCAACTCGCGGACGATTTCATGGTCGTTTACAACGCGGGGTGGGTGGACCATGAGAACTTCAAACCCATGGAGAAGGCCGCAGCGCTTAAGATCATCAAGGCCATGAAGCCGGTGATGGACCCGCGCATCCTGATCTTCGTGGAGCACAAGAAAGTGCCCGTGGCGTTCTACATCAGCGTGCCGGAGATGAACGAGATCTTCCGCTACGTGAACGGCGACCTGAACTGGATCGGCAAGCTGAAGTTCCTCTGGCACAAATGGCGCGGCACCGTAAAAACGATGACGGGCATCGTGTTCGGCGTAGCCAAACCCTATCAAGGCAAGGGCCTGGAAGGAGCGATGATCGTGTTCGCTGAAAAGATCGTCGAGGCAGGCCTTTATCGCGACACCATCCTCACTTGGATCGGGGACTTCAACCCGCGCATGATCAAGGTGTGCGTAAACCTGGACGCCGTGAACTACCGCACCATGGCCACCTACCGCTACCTGTTCGACCGTGCGCTGCCATTCGAGCGACGCCCCATCATCGAGAAGTAAGTTCAGTTATCTTGCACGGATCGGCACGGAGGTTACATTTGCAGCCTCTTAACCGGGACCTTCCTGGTGGAAGACTCTGTAGCTCAGTTGGTAGAGCACGACACTTTTAATGTCGGGGTCCTGGGTTCGAGCCCCAGCGGAGTCACGAAAGCCTCGGCGGAAGCCGGGGCTTTTCGCGCTCAATACCGCACCGGGAACAATTGGCAGGTGGGGATCTTGGCGGATCCCCGGCGCATCGGTGGAAAACAGGTCCCCCGGGTCGTGTTAGCTTTTATCCGGGATCCATTATCTTTCGCCGTGGGACCATCAATCCGTTCCATACCCAACGCATGAAACACTTCCACTTTCCGACCATCGCCAAGGCATTGTTGATGACCGTTGTGCTGGGTAGCCCGGCGCTTATGTGTCAGCCCAGATCTTCCCATCGGGACGATCCAGACCAACACGTACAATGCTTACCCCAATCCGTTCACGGATCTACTTACCGTGCAGATAGTGGCAAGCAATGTTACCTACTTGAAGATCGACCTGAACACGTTGCAAGGCACGAACGTGTTGCAAACGAGCATTCCCTACGCGCAACAGGTTCAAATTCAGACCGGGACAGTAGTTCCTGGCACCTACCAACTAACAGTGTACGACCAGAACGAGGCAGTTCTGTTCAGCAAGAAGGTGGTGAAGGCTCCCCGGTCGCTGCGCCAGTGATCGTGCAACGAACGAAGATGAAAGGGGGGCGCTGCCCCCTTTTCTCATTTGTGGCATCGGTACATCGGCGGATCTATATTTGCGGCCCTTCCGGAAGCGGATAGTACATCCGGTCCAGAACATTGCCCAGGTGGTGAAATTGGTAGACACGCACGCTTGAGGGGCGTGTGGCCGAAAGGCTGTGCTGGTTCGAGTCCAGTCCTGGGCACCAAGCGAAAGACCCATCCGCATTTTGCGCGATGGGTCTTCACATGAATGGACTCTCCTCGCAGCGGACCTCCTCGTTCTCGAAACGGCCTCTGTCTTCGCCGGCCCCAGCGTGGGCATGTGCTTCGCCGAATTGGGCGCGCGGGTGGTGAAGCTGGAGAACAAGCGCACCGGAGGCGATGTGACGCGCAAATGGAAGCTGCCCGAGGAGGATCCCACAAGCCCGGTAAGCGCCTACTTCAGCAGCGTGAACTGGGGCAAGGAGCACCGTTCCGTGGACCTGACCAGCGCGGAAGGCCAGCAAGAACTGGACACGTTGCTGGCGAAAGCGGATGTGTTGATCACGAACCACCTGGAGAAGGATGCCGTGAAACTGGGATTGGACCGATCGCGCGTTCAGGCCCTCAACCCGAGCTTGGTCCATGGGCACATCAAAGGCTTCGCGCAACAGCCGGACCGGCCCGCCTTCGATGTGGTGCTTCAGGCGGAGACCGGATACATCAGCATGACCGGGAACGGACCAGACCAATTCGCCAAGATCCCCATCGCGCTGGTGGATGTTCTGGCGGCGCACCAATTGAAAGAAGGGATCCTGCTCGCGCTATGGCAAAGGGAACGCACCGGGCGCGGCGCCTATGTGGAAGTCTCCTTGGAAGAAGCCGCCCTCGCAGGTCTGATCAACCAGGCGAGCAACGTACTTATGGCCGATCACGATCCACGGCCGATGGGCACCCTGCATCCGAACATCGCTCCCTACGGTGAAATGTTCCGCTGTGCGGATGGTGGCGCGATCATTCTGGCCGTGGGCAGTGACTCGCAGTTCGGCGCGCTCTGCGCTGTGCTCGGGCTTTCTTCTGTGCCCAGTGATCCCCGGTTCCAACACAACGCGGAGCGCGTTCGGAACAGGAACGCATTGGCCGAATTGATCGGACCGTGCGTTCAAAAGCGAATGCGCGGAGAACTTCTGGGCCAACTCGCCGAGCACGATGTGCCCGCTGGCCCGGTGCGCTCGGTGCGCGAGGCTTTGGCGACCCCCGTCGCGCGTGCGATGCGCTCAGAGAGCAGCATCGATGAGCACACGACCACCCGCTTACGCGGCAACGTGTTCACCATCGTGCCTTACTGAACCTTCGTATCGCGCCGCGCACGCTTCAGCGCGTCCTTCAGCGCCCGCAACACCGCGGTCATCTCCGCTTCCGAAAGGTCCTTACCGAAGTCCACCTGCTTACCGAGGTGCTCGAAGCCCAGGCGGTCACCGCCGATCACCCAGAACGAATCGTTCAGTTGCCATTTCCAGGAGGTGGGATCGATCTCCAATGGCCCGAGGCCCTGTATGTTCTCGATGAAGAAGTCGTGCGCGCGGCCGTAGCCGACGATGCTGTTCTTGATCGTGATCACCCCGTCCTTCACGCGGACCAGTTCGAATCCCTTCAGCCGCCAAGCGACCACGCGGAGCAGACGGATCTCGAAGTAGGTCCAGAAGGCCATGAACGCGAGCGTGAACGAACGTTGATCCCCGCTCGGCATGCCGAACAGTTCAAAGAGGATGTACGCGCCGCAGAGCGTCCATGCGGTGGTCCACGTTACGAGCAAGGTCCGTTTACCTGCCGAAAGACGCGGACTGATCACGATGGAGGTGTGCGCACCGTTGCGCTGCATGCTCACCCGCTCGCTCAGGAATTCCATCAGCCCTTGCCGTTCTTCAACACTTGTTCGTACAAGGCCTCGTAGCGTGGCAGCACCTTGGCCACATCGAATTGCGCGGCCCGGTCCAGGGCACCTTGGCGGAAGCGCGCACGGCTCTCGGCATCCTTTAGAATGGTGATCGCGTTCGCTGCCATGCGGTCCACATCCCCCACAGGGCTCAACAGGCCGCTCACCCCGTGGGTGTTCACCTCCGGCGTTCCACCGGTGTCGGTGCTCACCACAGGAACGCCGCAGGCCATGGCCTCCAGCGCTGCGAGACCGAAACTCTCGCTCTCGGAGGTAAGCACGAAGAGATCACAACTACCCAGCACATCCTCCGGCCGCGTGATCTTCCCGAGGAAAAGGACATCGCTGCATCCGCCATGCTGCCGGCATTGGGTCTCCACGCGCTGGCGTTCCGGGCCGTCACCGATCATCAGCAAACGCACCGGTAGTTGTTCCCGCACCTTCTCGAAGACGCTCACGACATCCTCCACACGTTTTACCGGCCGGAAGTTGGACGTATGCACAAGGAGCAGTTCCCCGTTCGGCGCGTAACGCTTCCGCAGGACCGGATCGGGCTGCTGCGGATACTGGTCCACGCACACGAAGTTGGGGATCACCTGTATGTCCCGCTTCACCGGGAAATGCTCATAGGTATCCTTACGAAGACTCTCCGAAACGGCCGTAACACCATCGCTGCGCTCGATGCTGAAAGTGATCACCGGTTCGAAGCTGGGGTCGCGTCCCACCAAGGTGATGTCCGTGCCATGCAGCGTGGTGATGAAAGGCAGGCGCCGTCCGCGCGAAATGAGGATCTGCTGGGCCATCCAGGCCGCGCTCGCATGTGGAATGGCATAGTGTACATGCACCAGATCAAGCCCCTCGTTCTCGGCGACGTCCACCAACTTGCTGCTCAACACCAACTCGTAGGGCGGATAGTCGAAAAGCGGATAGTCGCTCACGCGCACTTCGTGATAGAACACCCGCCCTTCCACGTCACGCAAGCGCACGGGCCGATCGTAAGTGATAAAGTGTACCGTATGGCCCTTCTCGGCCAGGGCGATGCCCAGTTCCGTGGCCACCACGCCGGAACCGCCGAAGGTGGGATAGCAAACGATGCCGATGCGCATGGGGACCGATGACCGGAGGGAACAATTCCGCCGCGCAAAGGTGCGCAGTGCCGGGGAACCATCGTGGTATGCGGAAGATGCTGTACTTCGCGATCGCTCCCAGCAGATGTCCCGACTCCTGATCAAGAACGCAAAGGCCCTGGTGGGTACCCATGCCCCCGGCACCACGCGCGTGGCAGGCGCCGCCATGGCACAGTTACCTATGATCGAGCAAGGCTGGCTGTTGGCCCGTGATGGGCGGATCGAGGCCTTGGGCACCATGGCGGACTGGCCTGGCATCACCGACTGGAACGACCTGACCGTGATCGACGCCAGCGGGCGCTACGTGCTGCCGGGTTGGTGCGATCCTCATACGCATACCGTGTTCGCCGCACCGCGCGATGGCGAATTTGTGGACCGGATCAAAGGCCTGAGCTATCAGGACATCGCGGCGAAGGGCGGCGGCATCCTGAACAGCGCCTTGCGGCTCCGCGATATGAGCGAGGAGGATCTCTTCGTGCAGGCCAAGTCTCGTCTGGAGGAGATGATGCGGCAGGGCACAGTGGCGGTGGAGATCAAGAGCGGCTACGGTCTCAGCTTGGAAAGCGAAATGAAAATACTGCGCGTGGTGCGCCAGCTCCGCGATGCACTTCCGCTACGGATCAAAGCGACCTTGCTGGCCGCACATGCATTACCGCCGGAATTCGCCCAAGACCGCGCGGGTTATGTGCGGATGATCACCGATGAACTGATCCCGCAGGTCGCGGCCGAAGGCTTGGCGGATTTCGTGGACGTGTTCTGCGAGGCGGACTATTTCACCGTGGATGAAATGATCCAAGTGTTGGTGGCAGGCGCAGTGCATGGTCTACACGCCAAGGTCCATGTGAACCAATTCACCAGCCTGGGAGCGATCCCAGCCGCAGTGAAGGCGGGTGCCCTGAGCGTGGATCATCTGGAGGTGATGGAGCCAGCGGATATTTCTGCACTATCCGGGAGCTCGACCATCCCCACTCTGCTCCCCTCCTGCTCGTTCTTCCTGCGCATTCCTTATGCCCCTGCCCGCGCATTGATCGATGCGGGCACCGCGGTCGCTCTGGCGAGCGATCACAATCCCGGCAGCACGCCCAGTGGCAACATGAACCTGGTCCTTTCGCTCGCCTGCATCCAGTTGCGCATGCTGCCGGAAGAAGCCGTTAATGCCGCCACTTTGAACGCCGCCGCCGCCATGGATATGGGCCACGAGTTGGGAAGCCTCACCGTGGGCAAGCGGGCGAGTTGCATCATCACCAAGGAAGTACCCTCGCTCGCTTACCTGCCTTATGCCTTCGGCAGCGATCATATCGACACCGTGATCATTGATGGAGAACCTGTCCGGGCCGGAGCGGCCCTTGCCTGAGGACCACCTCGACACCGAGCTGTCGCTGCCACCTGGCCTGCGTTTCGCAAGGGGCATGGGTATTTTCCTGATCGTGTTGTGTACGTTCTTCCTAGTGCAGACGGCGGCTTTCATCGCCTACTGCCGGCAGATGACAGCAGCCTTGAAGGAGCTCTCGCTCTCCGACCTGCTGGCTTCGCCGGAACTTCTTGAGGCCATGCGCACCTATGGCACCCATGGTGATGCGGTGGCTTCGGCCTCGTTGTGGAGCGGGGTCGCGGGGCTGGCCATGCTCTTGCTGCTTTGCCGCCAATGGGTGGGGCAACACCTCCCTCGGTTCCTGGGCTTGCGCGCGCCGGATCGCAAAGCGATGTGGCTCTGGCTGGGGATCTTTCTCGCGGTGGCGGGTGTCTTGGAAGTGGTCGGCTATCTCTTTCCGCAGTGGTTCGCCACGGACTACATGGCCCAAGTGGTGGGATCCAGCACCAAACCTTGGCTGCTGCTGCTGGGCATCGGTATCCTGCCCGCGCTCTTCGAGGAGGCCATGTTGCGCGGGCTGTTCTATGGCACCTTGCGGCAAGTGAGTGATGAACACATGAGCGTGGCCATCACCGCCGGTGCTTTCGCGTTGATGCACATGCAGTACACCATACCGATCATGTTGATGGTATTGGTACTTGGTGTAGTGCTGGGCTATGCGCGTTCGCGCAGCGGCTCGCTCTGGCTGCCCATCGGCCTGCACATGCTCAACAACGTGGTAAGCCTGTTGCTCGCCTACCAGGCATAGTGCAGGAAGAAGGCGGGGTACACCAACCCCACACGAAAAACCTCCCCTGCTGGCCCCGGGTCGGGCTTAGGGTCCTCGCCATTGCCGGAAAGCATGGCTCGCCAACGCGCCCAAAGCGCAACGCGACCCTCCAATTCCCAATGAGCGGTCAGCCGGACGGATAAGCCGAGCGCACCCTCCGCGCCGATCTCGCCCCACCAGTCTTGACGATAGCCTTCCGAAGCGCCTTCGTAGTCCGGAAGCGCGGACAGGACGACCACATCTCCGACCACAGAGTCCAATCGTTGGGCCTCGGCCGAACGGCTGCGATAAACCTCATCCGCGGAGAGCACGAGGGACAGGCCGATCACGGGCGAGAAACGACGATCGCGTTTCATGGAAACCACGCCCAACCGCAATGCATGCACTTGATCCCGGTACCGGTCCAACCCGCTTTCCTGAACGCTGTCCACGAGGGGACGCTCATATGGAATATCCCAGGTGAAACGGGTGTAGGAATAGCCGATGCGCAATGCGTTGTTGTCCCTGATCCAATGGTGTGCGACCAGACCTAAGCGAAGGACCTTCTCATCGGCGGAGTTCGACCACAGGGCTGATGCGGGACCTAGCAGGTCCACCCCGATGGACCATGATGCGGCGGGCAAAGCTGCTGGCGCTGGTTCGATCGGCATCGGTGGCTCCACATAGTCCGTTTGGGCGCACAGACCCACGGGCACAACGAACAAGACGAGGAACACCAGGCGCTTCATGCAACGGATCCGAAGGTAGGTGGGTGCCCAATTAGCTTTGGCGCTCTGAACGCAAGCCCATGCCCCGCCAACTCATCGAATGCGTCCCCAACATCAGCGAGGGGCGAGACCGTGCGAAGATCGACGCTATCGCCGCCGTGGTGGAGACCGTGGAAGGCGTGCGCCTCCTGGATGTGGATCCCGGCCAGGCCACCAACCGCACGGTGATCACGTTCGTGGGTGAACCCGAGCCGGTGATCGAAGCGGCGTTCCGGCTGATGAAGAAGGCACAGGAACTGATCGACATGCGCGGCCACAAGGGCGAGCACCCGCGCTTCGGTGCGACGGATGTATGTCCGTTGGTGCCCATCAGCGGGATCACCATGGACGAAGTGGTGCCCTATGCGAAGAAACTGGCCGAACGGGTGGGCAAAGAGTTGGGCATTCCCGTGTACCGGTACGAGTTCGCAGCCAGCGAGGAGAAGCGCCGCAACCTGGCGAACAACCGTGCGGGCGAGTATGAAGGCTTGTCCAAGAAGCTGGTGGACCCCGCCTGAAACCCGATCATGGTCCGGCGGCGTTCACAGAGAGCGTGGCCCGCAGCGGCGCCGTGGCCATCGGTGCGCGCAAGTTGCTGGTCGCCTACAATGTGAACCTCAACAGCACGAGCACGCGGCGTGCGAACGCCATCGCCTTCGACATTCGCGAAGCGGGCCGGGTATTGCGCGATGGCGATCCGCTCACCGGAAAGCCGATCCTGGACGCCAACGGCGAACCGAAGAAGGTCCCGGGAAAGCTGAAAGCGGTGAAGGGCATCGGCTGGTTCATTGAGGAATACGGCATCGCCCAACTCTCGCTCAACCTCACGGACCTGGACGTAACACCGATGCACATCGCTTTCGACGAAGCGTGCAAGAGCTCCGAAGAACGTGGCATCCGCGTTACGGGTAGCGAACTGGTCGGACTCGTGCCGAAGCAGTCGCTTTTGGATGCCGCTGATTTCTTCTTGAAGCGGCAGGAACGCAGCTTGGGCATCAGCGAACGCGAAAAGATCAAGATCGCCATCAAGTCCATGGGCTTGGACGACCTCGCCCCTTTCGATCCGCAGAAACGCGTGATCGAATACCTGCTGGCCGATCCCAAGGAAGAACGGCTCGTGCGGATGGACCTGCTCCGATTCAGTGAAGAAACCGCTGCGGAGAGCCCTGCTCCCGGCGGTGGCAGCGTGGCCGCCTATGTCGGTGCATTGGGCGCAGCGCTCGGCACCATGGTGGCGAACCTCAGCGCCCACAAGCGCGGCTGGGACGAGCGCTGGGAGGAATTCAGCCAGTGGGCTGTGAAGGGCGAGGCGTTCCGGAACGAGTTGCTCCGCCTGGTGGATGAGGACACGCGCTCCTTCGACCGCATCATGCAGGCCATGCAGTTGCCGAAGGAGAGCGCCGAACAGAAAGCGGACCGCCGAACGGCCATGAACGAGGCGACGAAAGGCGCGATCCTGGTACCGCTCCGCACCATGGAGGTCTGCGTGGAAAGCATGACGGTGATGCAAGCCATGGCCGAGACCGGTCTGAAGGCCAGCGTGAGCGATGCCGGCGTGGGCGCCATGTGCGCACGCACCGGAGCACTGGGCGCCTACCTGAACGTGCGGATCAATTGCGCCGGGTTGGACGATGAGGCGTGGAAGAAAGATGTGCTGGCGAAAGCGGAACATCTGAAAACAGAAGCCGAGCGGATCGAGGCCACAGTAATGGCCACAACCCTGGCGAAGGTCTGATCCTGGCCTCCTTGCGACCGCACCTCCCGGTGCGCACAACAGAAGTACGCATGCGCGCGTAGGAAGGGCATGGTCCGCTACCTTCAGCGCATCGTACACCGCAGAACGTTCGCCCAGGTCTGGAAGAGGCTTATCTACTTCTTTCCCTTGCAACTTCTCGTGCTGCATGTGAAGAAGAACCACCTGCTGCTGCTCTTCTGGCTGGTGCTTTGGGCCTACATCACCCAGAGCATGGGCAACAAGTACGGGATCCCCTACCTGTTCCTCTACCCGGAATACTTCGGCACCGTGGGCCCCTGGGGTTATTTGCTCACCGGCTTCGCCTTGGGCGCCTTCATCACAGGGTTCAACCTGTACAGCTACATCATGCACGCGTACCGGTTCCCGTTCATCGCCACGTTGAGCCGGCCATTTCTCAAGTTCAACATCAACAACGCCATCATCCCGGTGGCGTTCTCACTCACCTACCTGTACTGCTCAGCGCGTGTGCAGTTGTTCAAGGAACTTGTGCCCGGCGGGGAGGTGGCGCTGAACTTGTTCTCGTTCGTAGTGGGTATCGCCGTTTTCCAGTTGATCAGCCTGCTGTACTTCACCCGCACCAATACGGACATCACCAAGATGACCGGGACCAAGGCCGAGGAATACCGCCCCGAAGCACCGCAGTTGGACCTGCCCGGCCCCATGCCGCCCATTCCGCCGATGCGGTCCGAGCAACGGAGGGCAACGCGCTGGTTGCGCCGTGAACAACGCACGCGCAAATGGCATGTGGAGACCTACCTGCTGCCCTCCTTCCGGATCGCGCTCGCACGGAGCAGCCACCACTATGACAAAGACCTGCTGCGCAGCGTGCTGTGGCAGAACCATATCAACGGATCGATCTTCGAAGTGATCCTGGTGGTGAGCTTCGTAGCGCTGGGTGCGTTCGCGGGCCTACAGGCCTTCGAGATCCCCACGGGCGCGAGCGCCTTCTTGCTGTTCACCATGTTGCTGATGGTGCTCAGCGCCTTGTACAGTTGGCTGAAAGGCTGGACCCTGAGTATTGTGATCGCCTTGATGGTGGGCTTGAACCTGTTGAGCCACCGCACCGAGAGCTTCCTGTACGACAACCAAGCCTATGGGCTGGACTATCAAGCCCCTCCAGCGCGGTACGATCGCGCCGCGCTGGTCGCCCTGGCGTACGATACCCTTCGCGCCACGCAGGACCGGGAAGCGATGGAAGCCGTGCTCGATCGCTGGCGCCTGCACAACCAGCACGCCAGGCGCGACAGTCTTCCGCCCATGGTAATCGTGAGCACCAGCGGTGGTGGATTGCGCAGCATGCTGTGGACCTATCTCTGCATGCAGCATGCGGACAGCTTGCTGAACGGCGGATTGATGCGACAGACCGCGCTCATCACCGGATCATCAGGAGGCGCGATCGGTGCTGCGTACTTCCGGCAAGTCGCGCTGGATGCCGCCAATGCGGGAACCGCACCGACCACCGATGCGGTGCATGCGGGCAACATGAGCCGCGACATTTTGAACCCCGTGGCCTTCACGCTCGTCACCAACGACATGTTCATCCGCTATCAACGCGTGAGCGATGGATCCCGCCTCTACACGCGCGACCGCGGCTATGTGTTCGAACAACGCTTGAACGAGAATACCGGGCAGGTCCTGGACGTGCGGTTGAAAGACCTGGAGGACGCGGAACGCGATGCACGCACGCCGATGCTGATGCTGGCCCCCACTTCGATCAACGACGGTCGGCGGCTGCTGATCAGCCCCTTGCCCGTGGCGCACCTCACCACCGATCAGCCCGTGGAGCGCATGCGCCATGATCCGCAACCGGAAGCCATAGAGTTCCAACGGATGTTCGCCGGGCAGGATGCCGCTTCGTTGAAACTCACGAGCGCATTGCGGATGAGCGCGACCTTCCCCTATATCACGCCCGTGGTGAGCCTCCCCAGCGATCCACCGATGCGCGTGATGGACGCGGGGATACGGGACAACTACGGGTTCCGCACGCTATGCAGCTTCCTGCTCGCCCACCGCGATTGGATCGCGCAGAACACCTCCGGTGTGATCCTGATCCAAATGCGCGACAAGCAGAAGGAACTGGATGTGCAGCCGATCAGCGGTTCCTTCATGAGCCGCTTGCTGGATCCAGCCCGGAACGTTTTCGGCAATTTCGTGCGGGTGCAGGACCAGGACTACGACCTCATGCTGCAACAAGTGAGCGGTTGGGCCGATTTCCCGATCGATGTGATCGACCTGCAGCTCCGCCACGACGAGAGCGACGAGATCTCATTGAGCTGGCACCTCACCGCCGTGGAGAAACGCCAGGTACACCGCACACTTTGGAGCGCGGAGAACCAAGCGGCGTTCCGGCGTTTACAGCAACTCACGGCACCGGGGGCAAGCGCACCCGTGGAAGTCGCTCAGCGCGCTCCACGGTAGTACCGCACCAATCCTTCCAGCGGATCGCGTTCCACTTGGGTGAGTTGTAAACCTTCTCCTGCGAGCGCGGATGCGAGTTCCTTACGAAAGCCGAACGCCACTGCTCCTGTAGCGCGCACTTCCGCTGACCCGAGCGTTCGTTTCAACTCCACGGCCAACAGCGCGAAACGATCGGCCAGGAGCCGCTGCACGTAAGGATGATCCAAGTGCATCGCGAGACGCGCCACGGGTTCTGCCATCGACTTGGCCGGGGATGCCGAGCGGTAGATCGTACGAATCGTGTTGGCAAGGTCCGGCCCCTCCACACCGAACACCGTTGCGCGCACCTTGAGCGGCATGCGGTCCTGCAACGCATCGCGGAAGAGGCAACGGCCCAGATCGGCGCCACTGCCTTCATCGCCCAGGAGGTACCCGAGCGAAGGCACCGTGCGCGTGAGCGATCGCCCATCATATAAACCCGCGTTCATTCCCGTTCCAAGGATCATCGCGGCGCCTGCCTCCTGCCCCCAAAGCGCGCGGGCCGAAGCGAGCAGATCGCTTTGGACCTCGATGCGAAGACCGGGCAACACGGGTTGAAGCACACCTTGGAGCAACGCAGCGCGCTCCGGTGTTCCGCAGCCTGCCGCATAGAGATGCGCCTGTTCCAGACCAGCGAAAGCGCTCCTGTGAACATCGATCATACGAACCAAGTCATCACCGTTCCCCGTTGCCGGATTGAAGCCTGGCCAGTTACCAGCTGCGGTCAGGATCGTGGTGGCATCCTCCGAGAGCACCGCCCATCGCGAGGAGGAACCGCCGATATCCGCCAACAAAAGCCCGCTCATGCGGGGAAATTACGCGGGCGGATTGAACAGGTACTTGTTCGGGGTGGTGAGGCCGTGTTTCACCGCGTACATCACCACGGCAGCGGTGCTGTTCACCCCGAGTTTCTGCATCAGGTTGCGGCGGTGCGTGGTGACCGTATGCGCGCTAAGACCGAGTTGGTCGGCGATGCGTGTGTAGGAAAGCCCATCGGCGATCAGGCTGATGATCTGGCATTCGCGCGCGCTCAAAGTGACCGGGGCACAGTTCGATCCAGCCTGCGCGAGACGATCCAGTTCCGCAGCGCTGCGATCCAAAACCGCCAGCACCTTTCCGCAGAAGAACTTGGAACCATCCGCAGTGTCCAGCACCGCATCGATGATCTCCTGCTTCTCGCAATCCTTGCGGATGTAACTGGTAACACCGGCACGCAAAGCATTGGTGAGCGCAGGACCGGAGGATCGTGCGTGATCGCTATGAATCGGGTGCGACGGCTGTGGCGCAACCCTTCGCGGATGGCCTCGGCGCCGAACCCATCGGCGGTGTGATCGATCAGCACCACGTCCGGTCGCAACTCATCCAAACGGGTGTACAGCGCTGCTGCGGAACGCACTTCGCCGAGAAGGTCCACGCGCGGCACGTCGCACAGGATAGCGCGCAACCCGACCAGCGAAAGGTCGGCTTGGTCCGCCAACAGTGTTCTCACCCGCATCCTCCCCGTTCGTTTAGAATCGTTCTAAAGTGGGACGAAGGTATCGGTGGATCCCGATCGGCCGATCAGGAGTTCTGCACGATCGACCGCTGGATCGGATAGGTGCATCCTTCATCGGCAGCACGCGTGGCAGGGAATACCGCGACCGCCTCCTCCAGCAAGGGCCGCACATCCTTGTAGCGTGACGAAAAGTGGCCGAGCAACAACTGCCCGACCTCCGCATCGCGCGCGATCGTGGCCGCCTGACGTGCGGTGCTGTGCAGGGTCTCCCGGGCTCGCGCCGCCAGGTGTTCGGTGAACGTGGCTTCATGGTAGAGCAGGTCCACGCCGTGCAGGTGCGGGATGAGGTCGGTGTTGTAGGCGGTATCGGAGCAGTAGGCGTAGCGGAGCGGTGGCGGCGGATCCGAGGTTAGTTCGGCATTGGGTACGATGGTCCCATCCTCGCGCACCAGATCCTCCCCTGCTTTGATCGCGTTCCGACGAAAATGCGGTATTAAATGCACGCTCTCCTTCCGAAGCGTGCGCGGGGCGGGTCGTTGGCGAAAGAGGAACCCGGTGGTGGGTAACCGGTGTTTCAGCGCGAGCGCGGTCACCTCCACATGGGCATCCGACCAAAGCACCGCACCATTTTCGACCCGCGTAGCATAGAAGCGCAACGGGTAGCGCAACCAGGTACCGGAAGCCTGCAGTTGCAGATCGATGATCGCTTTGAGTTCCTGCGGGGCGTGGATGTGCAACTCGCGATCGCGGCCAAGCAGATGCATAGTGCTGATCAAGCCCATGACGCCGAGGTAGTGATCGCCGTGCAGGTGGCTTATGAAGATGTGACCGATGCGTTGGAAGTTGAACGCGGCCATCCGTAACCGCTCCTGGGTGCCCTCCCCACAGTCGATCAGATAAAGGTCCTCGTTCGCGTTGATCACCTGCGCACTGGGCGAGCGCCCCCGGGCGGGCAGGGCGGCACCAGTGCCAAGCGGGGTCACTTGGAAGCGCATCGGACTGGGAAAGACGAAGCCCCGTTCCGGAGGACCGGCGCGGGGCTTCGCATGGGGTGATGGGCGATCAACGATACACGACCATGCGGCCGGTATAACTGTGCTTTCCAGCTTCCACCTTGTAGAGGTAGATGCCATCCTCCAGGCCATTGGCGTTGAAGATGTACCTGTTGCTACCGGGCTTTCCAGCCACACGTGCGGACCGCATTTCGGCACCCACCAAGTTGAAGACACGGATGTTCACCATGCTCGCCTCGTTGAGTTGATACTCGATGGTGGTACGTTCCGTGAACGGGTTCGGCATGTTGCGGACGCCGCTCAAACCAAGGCTGTTCTCCACGATGTCAACCGTATTGGGACCGATCACGATCTTGTAGCCATAGAAGGCCGTGTCGAACGGAATGGTGCCGAGGATGGTGCTCGCGAACACCGTTACCTCCATGACAAGTGGGAAGGTCCCTTCCACGGTGGGGGTGCCTTCGATCAAGCCGCAGCCGAGCACACCGCCGAGATACGTGCATGGCGCCGAGGTCTGCGAATTGCAGTTCTTCACAAGACCCGGAGGCAGCCCCACGATATTGAGGAGCTGGACCGAGTCCAATGTGGCCGTGCCCACGGGGATGTTCGGATCGAGGGAGTTGGCGTCCGTGGGAATGATCAGGTTGAGCGTGTCGCTGTAGATCACGTTGACCATGCCCGGTTTGAAGTTCTCGATGGTATCGGGCCATACGCCGAAAACACTGTCGGTGTAAAGCGGGTCGGGCGTGCATTGGGCCGATGCGGCAGCGGTAAGAGCGACAGCGGCGAGTGAGAGTACGAGTTGTTTCATGCGTTCGGATTCCGGTTCATTCGTCCTTCTTCACGTCCTTTTCGATCTCTTCCATGAAGAGCAGATCGATGGCTTCGTTGAGGGACGGGGTGATGGAGAGCACGCTCTCCAGTTGTGAGATCTGTACGAGTTTCTGAACGGGCTCCTGCAAACCGCAGACCACCAACAAGCCGTTCACGCTGCGGCAGAGGCGGTTGGCCACCAGCAAGGCGCTCAGCCCACTGGAATCGCAGTAGCGTGTGGCCTTCAGGTCGATGATGATGTTGCGGACACCGGTCTTGTTCAGGTACACCAGTTCGCTCTTCAGCTCCGGCGCACAGGTGGTGTCCAGCTTGTCCACATTGGAGGCTACCAACGTGTACTTGCCTTTGTCCTCGATGGTGAAGTTCATGGTGCTCGCTCAAGCGTTCGGCCCAAATATAGCCACCGGTTCAATTGTCCCGTGGGATCCTTGCGGCCAGCAGGTAGAGCACCGCCATGCGGATGGCCACCCCGTTGTGGACCTGGTCCAGGATGATGCTGTTGGCGTGGTCCGCCACCTCGCTGGTCACTTCCACCCCGCGATTGATGGGGCCCGGGTGCATGATGACCAGCTCCTTGCCCGCGCGGCGGTAGCGATCGCCATCCAGGCCGTAAAGCATGGCATACTCCCGAAGGCTGGGGAACAGCGCCAAGCCATCCCCACCCTGCCGCTCCAACTGGATGCGCAACATATTGGCCACATCGCACCACGCCAGGGCTTTATCCAAGTCGTGTTCCACTTTCACCCCAAGGCTGGCCACATGGCGCGGCAGCAGCGTGGGTGGCCCGCAGAGCATCACCTCCGCCCCCAGCTTGTGCAGGCAATGGATGTTGCTGATGGCCACGCGACTGTGCAGGATATCGCCCACGATCACCACACGCTTCCCTTTCACGCTGCCCAACTTCTCGCGGATGCTGTATGCGTCCAACAGGGCCTGGGTGGGGTGCTCGTGCGTGCCATCACCGGCGTTCACGATCCGGGCGTCCACATGCTTGCTCAGGAACACGGCTGCCCCGGGATCCGGATGGCGCATCACCACCATGTCCACCTTCATCGCCAGGATGTTGTTCACCGTGTCGATCAGGGTCTCGCCCTTCTTCACGCTGCTGGAAGAACTGGAGAAGTTGACCACGTCGGCGCTCAGGCGCTTCTCCGCCAGTTCGAAACTGATGCGTGTGCGGGTGCTGTTCTCGAAGAAGAGGTTGGCGATGGTGATATCGCGCAGCGAAGGCACTTTTCTTATCGGGCGCGCCAGCACCTCCTTGAAGCTGTCCGCTGTGCGGAAGATGAGTTCGATGTCTTGAACGGTGAGGTCCGGGATCCCCAACAGGTGGTCGGTGCTCAGCTGGTCGCTTTGCCCGCTTTGGCCCGATCGGGGAATGTTCGGGCTCATTTGCGGGTGGGTACGGGTTTATGCACGGGCTCCTTCGCGGCTTTCTCGCGCTCGTCAGCCGCGCCGCTTGTGAGCAAGAGCACTTGGTCCTTGCCCTCGGCCTCCTTCCATTCCACGCTCACGCGCTGGCCGGCGATGCTATCCACCCAACGCCCCACATAGTCCGGAGTGATGGGCAGTTCCCGCTCGAAGCGGCGGTCCACCAGCACGAGCAACTGCACGGCGCTCGGCCGCCCGAAGCTCAACAGGGCGTCCAAGCCAGCTCGGATACTTCGGCCGGTGTAAAGCACATCGTCGATCAGCACCACTTTGCGTTCCTCCAGGCTCAGATCGAGTTGGGTCGTGCTCGGGGCAAGGGTCCGCTGGCGGAAATCGTCGCGATGGAAGGTGATATCCAGTTCGCCGTACAGGAACTCATCGTGCTTCAGGATCCGGCCCAGTTCCCTGCGCATCCTTCGGGCCAGCAACACCCCGCGCGGCTGCATACCCAGCAGCACCGTGTTGCGCAGGTCGTCCGTGGTCCTCGATAAGCTGATAGCAAAGGCGGTTGACCGTCAGCCCGAAGGCCTTGCTGTCCAGAATGGGGACCGCCTGCATGCGGGGGTGAAGATAGCGGGGGGCGATAGACCCACCCCTCCCCCCCCCCCCCCCCCCCGCAGGCGGAACTCTACCCCAATTCACTGCCCGGCCCCAATCAAATTGGCGTGGCCACCGCCGCATGCACCACTTCCCCTCGCCCCCACCGCCGCATCCTGGTCCTGGACGGTTCAGTTCGGTGAGGGCCTTGTTGTCCGCCGTGGGATAGATGCGGTTGCTGAGGAAGATGTAGACGATGTGTTGCTCGGGATCGGCCCAGGCCATGGTGCCAGTGAAGCCGGTATGGCCGAAGCTGGCATAACTCACACACTCGCAAGTGGGACCGCCCTTGCCACGCACGGGCTTGTCGAAGCCCAGGCCGCGCCGGTTCTCCTTGGCGGCAGGCGTTGGCCCGCAGGACTGGCACTTCGTGAACTCGTCAACGACGCCAGCACTTAAGTAGCGCTTACCCGCGAAGGTTCCTTTGTCGACCAGGAGTTGCATGATGGCGAAGAGATCACCCGCATTGCTGAAGAGGCCCGCATGGCCCGCGACACCGCCGAGCAACGCAGCGGCTTGGTCGTGGACATCACCCCATACTTGCTGTTGTCGGAACTCGGCGTCATACTCTGTGGGGATCATTCGCCAACGTGGGAAGCGTTCCATCGGGCGATAGCCCATGCGACCCAAACCCATCGGCTGATAGAAAACGCTGTCCACATAGCGATCGAGCGTGGTGGAGGTAACGCGCTCCACGACCTGCTGCATCAGCAGCAGGCCGAGATCGCTGTACTTGTACTCTTTACCGGGTTCAGTGGCGTGGCCAGGATCCAGTACAACACGCTGTCATGGTACGCCGCGTTGATGTACGTGCGCTCCGCGATCCGCAGGGTGTGAACGCTATCCTGCTTGTCCACGACCACACCGGGACGAGGTTTCTTGTCCGCGATCAAGCGCGTATAGAACGGCACCCAGTCTTTCAGCCGGGCTTGGTGCGTGAGAATGTCGCGCAGCCCGAGGCGCGCATAGTCCTCGTGCTTGCCGTTCAATTCAGGTAAGTAGGTACCCAGATCCTTGTTCAGGTCGATGCGGCCTTCATCCACCAACTTCATCACGCTGAGGGTGGTGGCCGCCACTTTGGTGATGCTGGCGAGATCATAGAGATCATCGGTGCGGGTGTTGCGGGCCGCATCGTAGGTCGGTTTGCCGTAGGCCTTGTCCCAGATCACGTCCCCATCCACCGCTACCAGCACCTGGCAACCCGGAAAAGCCATCTTGTTGATCGCCTCTTGAACGATGCCGTCAATGCTCTCCAGATCGGCGGTGCGCACCCCGATGGCCTCGGGCAAGGTGTAGCGGACACGATCAAGCGCGGTCCATGCGATCCCCTGACCCATTTCGAATTGTGAGGAAGGGGTAACAGGCAGTCGGCCACTCACATCGCTCGCTCCGAAAAAGGCCTGGGCCATCAGGTCGTGCATATCGGCTTCGTCCTCGTAGCCTACCACCAATGCATCCAGATCGCTGGCACCGTAAGCACGCGTAAGTCGATAGGGATTGCCGAAGAAAGCCAACGCCGTGGGGTGCTTGTGTTGCACGGCTTGCAGCACTTCGAACACGCGATCGGGCACACCGAACTCCTTGTCGGCCCGGAAGCTGGTGCGATGCACGGACGCGATCACAGATCATGGCCTTCGAGCAAAGTGAGCAGCGCGTTCAGGCTGTCGCGATGCAATTCCTTCGGCACCCCGATGGTGGTGATGTTCGCGTACCGGCCCAGCGCCCGATGGAAGGCATTGCCTGCGGTGTCCCCGAACGCCAGCGCCGCGATGAGCATGGATCCAGGATCTTTCACTGGGAGCACATTGTTACGATCGCGCAACACAGTGATCGCATCGGCATAGAGCGAGCGGCGGAGTTGCTTGGCTTGTGGCGTGTTGAGGTCCGCGACGATGCCCAACGGTTCGATGCGCCGCTTCAGTTGCAGCCCGGCCCAGTGCTTGGCGCGGAGCACCTTCAAGCATTTGTGATCCACCATCTCCTTGGGCACGATGCCACTGTCCACCGCTTGTTGGATGCGGTCGATGGCTTTCACGGGATCCTGCGGGAAGAGCAGCATGTCGTTGCCCGCCAGCAGGGCGCGCAGTTCGATCTCGCCGGGCTTGTCGGCGTTGGCGACACCCTTCATGTTCAGCGCATCGGTGAAGACCAATCCTTGGAAGCCGAGCTCGCGCTCCAGGAGATCCATCACCACGGGTTTGCTCAAAGTGCTGGGCATGCCTGGGGTGGTGTCCAACGCGGGCACCTCCAAGTGGGCCACCATGATCGCCGCGAGGCCCTCCTCCATCAACCGTTGGAAGGGATAGAGTTCGAGCGAATCCAATCGGCCCCGTGTATGCGCGATGATGGGTAAGCGCGGTATGCGAATCGGTGTCGGTGTCACCATGCCCGGGAAAGTGCTTCGCGGTGGCGATGACGCCACCGGCCTGCAGGCCGCGCATGTACGCAATGCACTTGCGCGTCACGTTGTCGCGGTCCTCGCCGAAGCTGCGGTCATTGATCACCGGGTTCGCCGGGTTGTTGTTCACATCGGCGACGGGCGAGAAGCTCACATGCACGCCGAGCCGCTGCATCTGCCGGGCGATCTCGCGCCCCATGGTCTCGATCAGCGAGTCGTTGCGCATCGCGCCGAGCGTCATTTGCTTCGGGAAGCGCATCGTGCTGTCCAAGCGCATGGCAAGGCCCCATTCCAGGTCCATGCCGATGAGCAACGGCACATTGGACACATCCTGGAAGCGGTTCGTCAAGTTGGCCTGACGAACAGGTCCGCCTTGGAAGAAAATGAGACCGCCCACGCCGTGGTCGCGCACCAGCGCATCCACTTCCGTGATATGCTTCGTGTCTTTGTTGCTGTAAGCAGCCACCATCATCAACTGGGCGATGCGCTGCCGGGAACTTAGCGTGGCCATCACCGAATCGGCCCAGTCGATACCGTCGTTCAGGAAGGCGGGCGGCGTGCGCTGGGGCGGCGTTCCGCCGGTACTGAAAAGCGCCAAAACGGCGACCAGCGCGGAAAGGAGGACTTTATTCATGGAGGGCGGTCAAAACTACCCGTGCGAGCACCGTGCCACCGTCGGTGGGATCGCCGGTTTTCAACACCAACGCGGTGGTTGCGCGGATCAGGTTCCGAGCTACCGCAGATGGCGCGGTACGCTCGCGGTGCCTGTTCCGCCCGTCCGCACCCGTTCCGCGCTGCGCACCCGCGGGGAAGGCAGGCCGCCGCGCACAGGCTTGGCCTTCAACCTGCCCTCTCCCATCCGATGAGCGATCTGATCCGGCTGCTGCCCGACCATGTGGCCAACCAGATCGCGGCGGGGGAAGTGGTGCAACGTCCCGCCTCGGTGGTGAAGGAGTTGCTGGAGAACAGTGTGGACGCCGAAGCCGCACACATCACCTTGGTATTGAAGGAGGCCGGCCGCGCGCTGATCCAAGTGAGCGATGATGGCGCGGGCATGGGCATGAACGATGCCCGGTTGTGCTTCGAGCGGCACGCCACGAGCAAGATCCGCGCGGCGGATGACCTGCTCGCGTTGCGTACCATGGGCTTCCGTGGGGAGGCGTTGGCGAGCATCGCCGCGATCGCGCAAGTGGAACTACGCTCCCGATTGCACGCCGAGGATCTGGGCACGCGCATCGTAATGGAAGGCAGCCAGGTGCGCGCACAAGAAATTGTGGCCGCCCCGGTCGGCACTTCGATCGCCGTGCGCAACCTGTTCTACAACGTGCCCGCACGGCGCCAGTTCCTCAAGAGCGATGCGGTGGAACTGAAGCATGTGTTGGAAGAGTTCCAGCGTGTCGCCCTGGCGCATCCGGGTATCGCGTTCCAAGCGCTGCACAATGAAGAGGAGCTGTTCCGAATGCCGGGCGCGGCCGAAGACGCGAGCGAAGCCACGGCCTTGCGCCAACGCGTGGTCCACCTTTACGGCCGTCGGTACGATGAACGTTTGGTGCCCGTGGAAGAAGCCACCGAGTTCGTGCGGGTGCAAGGCTTCATCGGCAAGCCGGAATTCGCCAAGCGCAGCCGGGGCGAGCAGTATTTCTTCGTCAACCGCCGCTTCATCCGCAGCTCCTACTTGGAGCACGCGGTACGCACCGCCTACGATGAGTTGGTGGGACGCGACAGCTATCCTTCGTGGTTCCTCTTCCTGGAGTTGGACCCATCGCAGATCGACATCAACATCCACCCCACCAAGACGGAGATCAAGTTCCGCGATGACCGCACGGTGTACGCCATCGTGCATGCCGCGGTGCGCAGGGCCTTGGGCCGCTTCAACATTTCGCCGAGCTTGGACTTCGAGCCCGAGCCAGCGATCATGGCGGCCTTCAGCGGTGCGTCGGCGCAGCCGATGTCCGCTCCTTCTCCGGTGCAACCCTGGCGACCGCAGGATCTCGGGCCGCGCCATGCGGTAACCGGTTGGCAGCAACTTTTCGATCTACGCGACAAGGCACCTGGCATGCCGGGGTTGTCCACCGATCCCGGGCCGATGCCCGACCAAGTGGTGCCGATGCGCGAATTGGAAGGCGAGCAGGGGCCGCGACCGGTGTTCCAATTGCACGGCAGTTACATCATCGCACAGTTGCGCCATGGCTTTGTGGTGATCGACCGCCGCCGCGCACTGGAACGCATCGGCTACGAACGTGCGCTGAAGCAATTGGAACTAGGCAGTGGACAGAGTCAGGCCGAACTATTCCCCCGCAACGTGGAACTGAGCGCGGCGGACTGGGCCCTGGTGGAGGACCTTCTCCCCGACCTGCGCGCGCTCGGATTGGACCTGCAAGTTTTCGGCGGACGCACGCTCACTGTCTGCGGCATGCCAGTGGGGTCCGCGCAGGAAGATCCCGAACGCCTGCTCGAACAACTGATCGAACAATTGCATACCGAACGCGGCGCGTTGAAGCTGGAACGGCATGCGGCACTGGCGCGCAGCATGGCACGCAGCGTAACGATGCGTCCGGACGAGACCTTGAGCCCGCCACAGATGCACGACCTGATCGATCGGCTCTTCGCCTGCGAGATGCCCTACTACACACCGGGCGGCAAACCCACTTTGATCACCTACGGCCTGGACGAACTGGCCCAACGTTTCGAACGCGGATGAACGGAATTGGATCGGGCATCGGCGGGCTGCTGCCACCGGTGGTGAAGAACCTGCTCATCATCAATGGCCTCTTCTTTCTGGCCAAGATGAGCTTCGGCACGGATGAACTGGGGCGCAACTTGCTGGACAGCCATCTGGGCATGTACTACCTCGGATCGCCGCACTTCCGGCCGTGGCAGATCATTTCGCACATGTTCCTGCATGGCGACATCGGGCACCTGGTAATGAACATGTTCGGGCTGTTCATGTTCGGCGGGCCAGTGGAACGTGCCCTAGGGTCGAAACGCTTCCTCACCTACTACCTCGTCTGCGGATTGGGTGCCGCCGCGCTGCATACCGGGGTGAACGCCTACGAGGTGGTGGGCGACGAAAAAGCGGTGACCGCTTATGGTGCGGATGTTCAGGAAGTGAAAGACGCCACCACGCTGCCAACGCTGGAAGAGGCGAACGGCGCACTTACCGAGATCGCCCTGGCCCACCAAGTACCAGAGTCCACCCTCGCACAACTTTTCTACGACTACCAAGGCACCATCATCGGAGCCAGCGGAGCGGTCTTCGGTCTCTTGCTCGCCTTCGGCATGATGTTCCCGAACCAGGAGATCTTCCTGCTCCTGTTGCCCATTCCGATCAAGGCCAAATACTTCGTGGTGATCTACGGTCTGGTGGAACTCTACATGGGCGTGCAGCAGAGCGCAGGTGATAACGTTGCGCACTTCGCGCACCTCGGCGGCATGCTCTTCGGTTTCTTCCTTATCCGGCATTGGCGCCGAAAGGGAAGTTTGTGGGGTTGATGTAGCTGTCCTTGCTCCCCTCCGCGCGAGCCACGGCCACTTGCCGACCGACAACCATCCACTGACGACCGGTCGTCCATCAGGCCTTCCCACATTGCGTTCAGGGCGCGACCTTTGCACAGTGGGTACCCGCTCAGAACCACACGAACGGAGAACAGGATGGCTTTGAAGGATGAACTGGCGGTTCAGTGGCGCACGGGCGGCGTGCTGGTGCGGCTCATCCTGATCAACGTGGGGGTGTTCCTGGCGCTTCGACTGGTGGATCTCATTTTCTTCCTTACGGGCAACCAAGGACCCGATGTGCTGCAGTGGCTGACGAGCACAAGCCATCTTCCAACACTCCTCGTGCGGCCGTGGACGGTGCTCACCTATATGTTCGCCCATTGGGACCTGTTCCACATCCTCTTCAACATGCTCATGCTCTGGTTCGCCGGGCGCATGTTCTTAGACCTGCTGGGGCCCAAGCGCCTGTTGGGCAACTACCTGTTGGGCGGTTTCTTCGGATTGGCACTTTATGTCATCAGTTACAATCTCTTCCCGCCTTTCCAGCGCTTCGCGGAAGGGAGCACGATCCTGGGAGCTTCGGCCGCGGTCATGGGTGTGTTCATTGGCATCGCGGCCTACCGTCCGGACATGGTCTTACATCTGGTCATTTTCGGAGCTGTGCGTTTGAAATGGATCGCGCTGATCTATGTCGTGATCGACCTTATCAGCGTGCGCCAAGGCGGGAACAGTGGAGGGCATATCGCTCACCTTGGTGGCGCGCTCTACGGCTATTTGGCCGCGGTGCAACTGCGGCGCGGGAAGGACTGGTCGATGGCCTTCGTCAACTTTTGGGAGCGCGCCTGGGACCTGATTTCCGGTGCGCGCGTGCGGCGGTTGAAGGTGGCCCACCGCAAAGACCCGGTAACGGTGATGGCCGAGCGGGCAGCGGTACATAAGCGCGATCGCCAGGCGCGGGTGGATACGATCCTGGACAAGATCAGCCGCAGCGGCTACGACAGTTTGAGCAAAGAGGAGAAGGATTTCCTGTTCCGCGCCAGCAATGACCGCTGAGACGCCGCCGAAACGCAGGCCTTCGCGGTGGCACCTCCCACTGTGGTGGCTCAATTTGGCCATGTCCCTCGTGCTGTTGGTAGCCTACGCGAGCACCACAGTGGATCCACAGAAACTATGGCCGCTCGCCTTTTTCGGGATGGCCTACCCTTTCGTCCTGCCGTTCCACGCCTTTTTCCTGCTCTGGTGGGGTATGTTCCGCCCGAAGCGTATGCTCGTCTCCGCCCTGACGATCGCATTGGGCTGGGGGCATGTCGGCGAATACTTCCAACTGCGGGGTCATACCGATCCACCGGATGGCCTTTCCGGGGAAGCCTTCAAGGTGATGTCCTACAACGTGCGCCTGTTCGACCTCTACAACTGGAACAACAATGCCCAGACACGCAACGAGATCTTCGACGTGATCGCCTTCGAGCACGCCGACATCCTCTGCACGCAGGAATTCTTCAAGGCCGACAATGGCTTCTTCAACACGAAAGATACCCTGATGCGCAGCTTCGGCCTGAAGGGCTGTCACGACGAATACACGCACCACACCAAACGCGGCCACCATTTCGGTATCGCCACCTTCAGTTCGCACCCCATCGTGGGCAAAGGCAGCATCTCGTTCCCCGACGAGCTGAACAACCTCTGCATCTGGACGGATATCCGCATACAGGACGATACGATCCGCGTGTACAACGCGCATTTGGCCAGTATCCGCTTCGGCGACCAGGACTACCGCTTCATGAAGGACCTGGACACCGACACACACAGCGATAGCCTCCGGAACGGCGGCGTGCGCATCATGAACCTGTTGCGCAATGCCTTCATTCGCCGGGCGGACGAAGTGCGCATGATCAAGGCCCACATGGCCGAAAGTCCGCATCCCGTGCTCTATTGCGGCGACATGAACGACACGCCGATGAGCTACAGCTACGCCTACCTCGCCGAAGGGCTCACCGATGCCTTCGTAGAAAGCGGGCGCGGCGCAGGGCATACCTACATCGGCGCCTTCCCCAGCTTCCGCATCGATCACATCCTGCACGCACCGGAGTTGGAGAGTTGGAATTTCCGCACGTTGCCCGATGAACTGAGCGACCACCGGCCGATCGTGTGCGAAATGGCTTTCAGAAAGTCCGAGTAAACGCTGAAGAGCGCAACTCACGGTGCAGGCGCCACGGCCTCGACCGCAAAACCCTTCTCCCGCAGCTCCGCGAGAATACCCTGTTCGCCCGGCAGGTGAGCGGCGCCCACGGCGAAAAAGCAAGACGGACCGGAGCGCATCAGGCTGTCCATGCCGGTTGCCATGCGTGCGTTGCGGTCTTGGAGCAGGCTTTTGTCCAAGCTCTGCGGAATGCCGCCCGCTTCGGCCACCTCCATCACCTTTTGCAGGTCCTGTGCGGCGTAGGCATCCATCATCTGGTCCATCTCGGCGCGATAGAGATCATGTTGCACCATGTCGAGCAGCATTTGGGCTTGTTCCTTAAGCGGGATGGTTTGGATGGCGGCCATTTGTTCGGCCACCGTTTCCAGACCGAGTACCTCTTTGCCTTCGGCCAGGGCCCGCTTCTGTAGGTAGTCGTCCAGAACAAGGGTGCTATCACTGCGCATAATGGCCTCCGAAAGCAGGGCCATGGACCAGAACGGCTTGAGGTGATCCGTGGTGAAAGCCGCCACGCCGAGGTGCTCCTTCAGGGCTGCCTCGACTTGGGCGAAGTCCTTCTTGCGGTAGAGGTCCTCCAAATTGGTGCCTGCGGGCATCATCATGGAATTGACCAGATCGCCTGCCCCTTGCATAGCGGCACTTAGGTCCAGTTCGCCCACCACACGGGGGCATTGCCCGAAGGCGGCCCAAAGCGAATCGTTCCCCCGGTACGCCCGTGCATCGCGGCTGTGTACCGTGCCGTAGAGGTAGGAGGAAGACGTGCCTTCCGCCGGGCGGATCCGCCATAACAACGACCGTTCAGTGCCTTGCGCGGACGCGACGAACCCGATCACCTGGGTAAGCAGCAGGAGCGCAGCACGCATGCGGCCAAGATAGGCCCGCAGAACGGTCAGAATTTGGCGAAGGCCAGGAGGAACGAAGCCAGTGAGAGAACGGCCGAAACGATGCTGCCGGTCATGATCAACTGGGAGCGATTGCCGGAGGGAGCGCGGAGGGTGCCCATGTTTTTCTGTAACGCATCCTTTAGACGCTGTTCTTTCAAGAGGGTTGCCATACCCTATTGACAAATAGCGACGAATGGCCTATCGCCCCGGCCCAACCCATTGATCTTCAGCATGGATCCGATCACCCGCGCTTTGCCGGGTGTCTGGCCTTATCGGCCTGCGGCCGGGTGCTGCACCGCTCTGTAGGGCGAACCCGAGCCACCGCGCGGCGTGCCGCGCTCCACGGCAATAGAGCGGATAGTGCCCGGGCGGCCATCCCCTTGCTCGCCGCGCACATTTTCGTGCTTCATGCGCACCGCAGGGCGCGGCGGACGGGGGCCAGCGCCATCGTGGGCCTCTGGCGGATCGGCCTGGGTGCGAAGGCTATCCGCACATGCGGCAGGTGCCGCGCGCGTGCTGTTCGGGCAGGGCATCGATGTCTCGGTGCGCACGGTTTGGATCACTCCATAACCTATGGCAATGGAGCCCGCAGCATCGCTCACGATCACCTGCACGTTACCCAAACCATCGGAGCTTTGCTCCAACAGTGTGTAGGGCTGCACGCCACCGACCGCATGCCAGTTCACATAGCCACTGGTGCGCACCACACGCTGGTAAGGGCCCGCAGACCGACCAAGTCCGTCCCCACACGAAGTTCGGAACGTGCGCACCATCGCATCCCGGGTATGCACGACCACGACCAAGCGCTCGGCTGAGACGGTGCATGAAGCGAAGAGCAAGGCGGAAAGCAGGGCGGTGCGCATGGCCGTTTCGGTTGGGTTGACCGAAGGTACGCGGACGATCAACCGAGTGGTGCGCACAAAGCCGTTCAGCGTGCGGACGGTTGGTGGGGCCATGTGAACCGGGGATGACGATCCGCGATCACTGAGCGATGCACCTCCTGGGGCGCGTGTACCCACTAGTGGTGAATTTCGGGGTACTAGTGAAGCTTGAGCGGAAAAGAGGCCGGGGGACGTATGTGCAGAGATCCTGAACACGCTCTTAGCCCTCAAGGGGCCGATAGGTACTTTCGCGGTCCCGATCAGGGGCAGCAGCAGGGGCAGACGCAATTGCCCCCTGCTCCCGCCCCTGCCCCTGCCAAATGGGTTCCGCCCGCACCGCCGCATTCCACACCCTGGGCTGCAAGCTCAACTTCAGCGAGACCAGCACACTGGCCCGCTTCGCTGGAAGAGGCGGGTTATGCCCGGGTGAAGGTGGAGGACCGCCCGGATGTCTTCGTGCTGAACACCTGCAGCGTGACGGAGAACGCCGATAAGGAATGCCGCCGCCATGTGCGGCGGTTCCAAGCGATCAATCCGGAGGCCTTCATAGCCGTGGTGGGTTGCTATGCCCAACTGAAGCCGGAGGAGATCGCGGCCATCCCCGGTGTGGATCTGGTGCTCGGGGCGAACGAGAAGTTCGATCTGGCCAAGTACATCCAAGAGCGGCATTCCCCGCTGTCCTTGGGAGAGGTGCCGGGGGTGAGGGCATACTACTCCCCCATCAAGGACCTGAAACACTTCGTTCCGAGTTGGAACGCGAGTGACAGAACGCGCACCTTCCTGAAAGTGCAGGACGGCTGCGATTACTTCTGCAGCTTCTGCACCATTCCGCTGGCCCGTGGTCGCAGCCGCAGCGCGACGATCGAAGAGACCGTAGCGCAGGCCGAGAGCATCGCCGCGAATGGCGTGAAGGAGATCGTGCTCACCGGTGTGAACACCGGCGATTTCGGCCGCCAACACGATCAGAATTTCCTTCAATTGATCGAAGCGTTGGACCGGGTGACGGGGATCGATCGCTTCAGGATCAGCAGCATTGAGCCGAACCTGTGCAACGACGCCATCATCGACTTCGTGGCGTGTAGCGACCGTTTCGCCCCGCACTTCCATATGCCTTTGCAAAGCGGCAGCGACACGATCCTTCAGCGCATGCGCCGACGGTACGACACTGCATTGTACGCCGAGCGCGTCGCGCGCAAAGACCGGATGCCGCATGCGTGCATCGGCGTGGATGTGATCACCGGCACGCCTGGCGAGACCGACGACGAGTTCATCAAGACACATGAATTCCTGCGGTCGATCCCGGTGGACTATCTCCATGTCTTCACCTACAGCGAGCGCGCCAACACCACGGCCGTGCGCATGGAGGACAGCGTGCCGGTGGACGTGCGGCGCGAGCGTACCAAACAATTGCGCATCCTGAGCAGCAAGTTGCAGCGCGCTTTCTACGAACAGCATCTCGGTACGTCCCGTCCCGTGTTGTTCGAGGCAGAAGAACACGATGGCCAGATGCTCGGCTTCACGGACAACTATCTGCGCGTTTCGCAGCCCTTCGATCCTGGCATGACCAACACGATCGTACCCGTGAACTTGGAACGGATCAATGGGGATGGACACATCACCGGTAACAGCGAAACCATGCCGATACGGACAACCGCCAACCATCAACTGGCCACCGCGCTCTGATGTATCCCACCCTCTACCACGCCCTGCTGGACCTCACGGGTCTTGACCTTCCCTTTCTGAAGTTCCTGAACAGCTTCGGATTCTTCGTGGCAGTGGCCTTCCTCCTGGCGAGCTGGACGCTCTCCATGGAACTGCGCAGGAAGCACGCCCTGGGCTTGTTACAGCCGAGCACCCGCAAGGTGACCGTGGGCGCTCCCGCCAGCCTGATGGACCTCGTGACCACCGGCGTACTGGGTTTCCTGCTGGGCTGGAAAGGCGTTTTCCTTCTGCTCGACCCGGACACCGCCCTGGCCGATACGCAAGGATTTCTGCTGAGCGGGAAAGGAAGCTTCTTCGGGGGGCTAGCCGTCGGTGCCTTCCTCACCTGGCTTCGCTGGCGTGAGAAGGAGAAACAGAAACTCGAGACGCCTCGTGTGGAAGAGGTGCGGATCATGCCCTCGGAGCATGCGGGCAACATCACACTTACGGCAGCGCTCTGGGGATTGATCGGTGCCAAGATCTTCCACTGGCTGGAGAATCCGGATGAGTTCATGGACATGATCCAGCACCCGAGCGGCGCTGGGTTCTTCAGCGGGCTGACGATGTACGGCGGCCTGATCTGCGCCGGAGCCATGGTGATCCGCTATTTCGTGCGGCACGGCATGCCCGCCTTGGAAGGCGCGGATGCGGCAGCACCGGGTGTCATGCTCGCCTATGCCGTCGGGCGGATCGGTTGCCAGGTGAGCGGCGATGGCGATTGGGGCATTGTGAACCTGAAGCCAGCCCCAAGCTGGATGCCGGATTGGCTATGGTCTTACACCTACCCGAACAATGTGAACGGTGTAGGCATCGATATTCTCGAGGGCACTTGCTTCCCAGGCTATTGCAGGGTGTTGCCGGAGCCCGTCTTCCCTACTCCGCTCTACGAAACCATCGCCTGTCTGCTGCTCTTCGGCGTGCTCTGGGCGCTGCGCAAACGACTGCGTCCTGCGGGAAGCATCTTCTTCCTCTTCCTGCTGCTGAACGGCATCGAGCGTTTCCTGATCGAGAAGATCCGCGTGAACGAGAAACTCATCGGTAACATCACCCAAGCGGAAGTGATCGCGACCCTACTCATCCTCAGCGGTGTTGCAGGCTTGATCTGGATCCGCAGAAAGAACAACTCCCATCCGCCTTCGCCACAGGCGTGATCGGCGCCAACGAACAGTTCAACACCTACGTCGCACAGCGGCGAGATACCATGGATCTCAAGAAGCTCACTGAACAGGTCGAAGCGATCTGCATTGACGTGGCGGCCTTCATCCGCGAGGAGGCGCCCAAGTTCACCGAAGCCGGCGTGAGCACCAAGAGCGCCAACAACTTGGTAACGCATGTGGACCACACCGCCGAGGACCGCATCGTGGAAGCATTGGAGAAGATCCTGCCCGAAGCGGGCTTCATCGCCGAGGAAGGCAGCGGCGATCGCGCCGAGCGCCTCAACTGGGTGATCGACCCGCTCGACGGCACCACCAACTTCGTACACGGCGTGCCGTGCTATTGCATCAGCATCGCCCTGGTGGACGGCACCGAACCACTGCTCGGCGTGGTGCTGGAAGTAACGCGCAACGAGCGCTTCACCGCGTGGCAAGGCGGCGGCGCCTACCTCAATGGCGCACGTATCCAAGTTTCACCCCGGAAGGAATTGCAAGAGAGTTTGCTCGCAACCGGGTTCCCCTATGACGACTTCGGCTACGAAGCCGAGTACATGGACCTGCTGCGCGAACTGATGCACCGCACACGCGGCATCCGTCGCCTGGGCAGCGCGGCCGCGGATCTCGCATACGTGGCCTGCGGTCGCTTCGAGGCGTTCTATGAGTACGGCCTCAACAGTTGGGATGTGGCCGCCGGTGTGCTGCTGGTCCGCGAAGCGGGCGGACGTGTCAGCGGTTTCGCACCGAGCAAGGATCCGGTCTTCGATGAGGAGATCGTGGCCACCAACCGCGCCATCCACGATGAATTGTTGGAGGTGATCGAGCGGAATTGGCAGCGGCAGGATTAGTGGTCCGTTGCCCGTTGCCAGTGCGCGCAGCGTTCGCCACAGAGATCCCGTAGCGTCGACCCAGCGGGTCGACCGAACAGACTATGGCGCCTGCGCGGATCTCGATATCACCCGCAACCCCACAAACGTCAACACCCCGTTCACAATGAGCGTTTCGAAGCCCATCTGGTAGCCGAACAACAGTTGCGGCGACCAGGTCTTGATCACGAACGTGAGCACCGGGGCAAGCACGCAGACCACCGGCACCCAGCGTTCCTGTGGATGCCCTTTCATCAGAAGGCCGTAGGCATAGAGCCCCAGCAATGGGCCATAAGTATAACCTGCAATATCGAGCAGGGTCTTAAGCACGGTGCCGCTCTGCAACCAATGGAAATACATCACACAGCCGAAGAAGACCACAGCGATCGAGAGGTGAACGGTTTTGCGCACACGGGTCTGGCGTGCTTCATCCCAGCCGCGCTCGCCGAGGCCGATCAGATCGATGCATGTGCTCGCGGTTAGCGCCGTGAGCGCTCCATCCGCGCTGGGGAACAAGGCGCTGATAAGCCCGATGATGAATAGCAGACCCAGCCAAGGCGGGAAAACCTCCAAGGCCATCATGGGGAAGAGATCGTCGCTCTTGGCCGGCAGTGTGAGCGCCAGGTGATCGGCGTAGAGATAGAGCAAGGTGCCCAGCAACAGGAAGAGCATGTTCACGCCGAGCAACACCACGCTGAACACGCGCATGTTCTTTTTCGCACCGCCGACCGTGGCCACGCTCAGGTTCTTCTGCATCATCTCCTGATCAAGGCCCGTCATGGCGATGGTGATGAAGGCACCGCTGAGCACTTGTTTCAAGAAGAACCCATCGCTGCGCCAATCGAAATTCCACACGGTGGTCATGCCGCTCGTGCCCAATTGCGTGGTCCAATCCGCGAGGCCGGGTTGTTGCATCATGTACACCACCGCGCCCACCAGCGCCGCCAGCATGAAGAGCGTCTGGAGCGTGTCCGTCCACACGATGGTCTTCACGCCGCCTTGGAAGGTGTAGAGCACGATCATGAGCAGAATGATCGCGGTGGTGAGCCAGAACGGGATCCCCAATTCCTGCACCACGGCGAGTTGCAGCACGTTCAGCACGAGGTAGATGCGGATGGTGGCGCCGAGCGTGCGGCTCAGTAGGAAGAACGAAGCACCCGTTCGGTAGCTGTGCATGCCGAAGCGGTGGCGCAAGTAGCCGTAGATGCTTGTGAGCTGCATGCGGTAATAGAGCGGCAGCAACACACCGGCCACCACCCAATACCCGATCACATAGCCCACCACCACCTGCAAGTAGCTCCAGTGGTTGCTCTTCACCCAACCGGGCACGCTGATGAACGTGACCCCGCTGAGGCTGGTACCGATCATGCCGAAGGCCACCACCCACCACAGGCTCTTGCGGTCTCCAGTGAAGAAGGCATGGCCGCTGGTGCCACGCCCGGTGTACCACGCGATGCCCAGCAGCAAAAGGAAGTACGCCAGGACGATGCTGAGGAGCAGAGTGGAGCTCATGTTCGCGAAGGAAGGGCGCACAGGAGCGATCAGCATGCCCTTCGACATCGAGTTGGCGCGGGCGACCGTGTTGGTGGATCGCGACGGTGTTGCCCGACAGGAAAGGCCCGAGCATCGCCCGGGCCTTTCAAAACTTCAACAGCCTTGTTTACCGCGCCACTTTCACCGCCTTCTTCACCAACGGCGCACCATCCACCAGCAGGGTAACACGGTACATGCCCGGCGCCGGAAGCTGGTGTTCCAATCGAAGCGTTGCGTGCCTTCCATCTGTTGGCCCTCGAAGAGGTTGAACAGCGACTTGCCACTCGCATCGCTTCACTTCGCAGGCTCACCATACCGGCCTTCGGCAAGGTGTAGCCGATAACCGTGCCCTCGCTGAAGGGATTCGGGGTGATGGTGAGGCGCTGGTCGGTCGCATCGCTATTGCGGAGATCGTTCGCGACATCGTCGATATCGTTGCCACTACCGGCACCTTGCATTACCCGGCCACTTTCGCAACAAGCCGAGAGGTCCTGTTGCATCGCATCGACCTGGTCCTTGAGCGCGGCTATAGTCGCCTGCTGCGCCTGGTAACCTGCGATGAGCAGGGGTACGAATTTCTCGTAGTCAATGCCCAGCACCGGCATGCTCGCATGCGTTTCAACGCCTTGCTCATCGTATTGGGTGGGAACAACAGTAGATGCCACCGCCGCAGGGAATACCTGGTTCACCTCTTGGGCCATCAAGCCCACTTGCGTACCCTCGGGAACACCCATGTAGTCGAACTCGCTCAGGTACTCGTAGCGCTTGGGTTGCAACTGGCCCAGGATATCGGCGGCGTCTTCACCAGTGAATTCCTCCACGTTCGTTTTCAAGTTCGCATCGCTCTGGGATCGGTGTGCCGCCGTTGATCCAACCGTCACCGCTAATCCAAACATTGCCTTGGAACCATCCTGCGTAGTCATCGGTCGATGCATTGAGCGCGGAAGCACTGAGGCGTGATCCCAGTTGGTAGCAGTGCTGTTGTCGCTAGCGCCATCGTAGGCTCTGGTGTATGGGCCGAAGTTATCTATCGCCCGGAGTTGTTCGCGCTGGCACGCGTGATCTGGCCAAAGTTGAGCCCAGTGGCTGTCCCGCGTCCGCATAACTCTATCCATACCGCCGGAACAGCATTGCTTCGATCGTGGCGGAGAGCCCCCAGCCGTTGCTCACTTCACCTGGAGGCTGCGCACTTGGCGTATGGGCACCAATGGCTTGGGATGTGGAACTGCTCGCGTCCACTTCCGCCACGCCCCGCACTCCTCCACATCGCCGCAGGTCGTTCCATCCTCGATGCGGGCGTGCATCCACGCCGAACGTTGCATCCGTGCCATTGTAGGCGCGTGCATCGATGGCA
>JADJRW010000022.1 GCA_016712025.1 Flavobacteriales bacterium | reverse complement strand
GCGACCACCAGAGCGTGGCGTAGTACCGGTCGTCCCAGCAGGTCGAGCACCTCGAGGTAGGCCGGGCCTTCGTAGTCGTTCATCCCGGTCAGGCTCAGGTTCAACTGGTCACCTTGGTTGGGATTGGGCCAAAGCAGGAGCTCGATACCGCCCAATTGCACCATTGGTTCGTCCATCGTACGACTCGCAACTGGCGGTGCCGCGGCAGTGTGATGGTGCAGACGAGCCCCCGAGGGGCAATAGCTGGCCCTTGTCGAAGCTGGCTCGCACGCGCACGTTGTAGGTCTTGCCGTATTGCAGGGGCAGGGTGGCCTGTGGTTGCAACAGCAAGGAGGTGCCTGTGGAGGCGATGGTGCGCAGGTAGCTGGAGTTGATGTCATCGAACTCGAACTGGTACTTGTTGGCGCCGGAGATGTATTGCGTGTACAAGCGTTTGCCGCCGTTGAGCACCACGTTGGTGATGCCGCAGCCATGAGTAGGGCGAGTCGTTCACCAGCGTGGTGAGCGGGCACCGGCCAGCCACATCGATCTTCAGGCGGCAGGCGGGAGGAACTCCGCGTAGGTGCCATTGACGCGGCTGCGCACGCGCACGTTCAGCAGCACATCCTGCGGCAGTGGCAGGGTGACCGGATCGCTGAAACGCAGGTAGGAACACCGTGCGGCGCCGACGGGGAACTGATAGCTGGCGGTGCATGGCTCACGAAGATGCGCCGGGTGTATCCGCCATCGGGGTTGAAGAACCACCACTGGTAGCCGTCATCGGTCTGGTTGCCGGTTCCGTACTGCGCACTGACGAGCGGATTGGGCTGCACTTGTATGAAGTCGCTTGGCAGCCAGGTCTCCACATCGCAGCGCCAGGGCACCACCTGATCGGTTCCGATGGGCAGGCAGAAGCCGTTCACGCCGGCGATCTGGCTCACGCTGGTGAAGACGCCATCACCGGCATTGTCGATGATGCGGCCGCCGCCTTGTACGCTCAGCACATAACCACCGCTGCCCATGCCATTGCCACCACTATCGAGCACACGCAGGAAGTAGCACCCTGCGGGCAGGCATTGATCGAGGATCACGTTGCTCAAGTTGGCGTAACCGCTGCCGGTGGCGAGGGGCGCTCCGCCACCTTGCGGAATGATCTCCCAGCTGGTCTGCGAAGCGTTGTTGTCTGTGGTGAGGTCCAGGGCCAGCGTGGTACCGGGGCAGGTGCCTTGGCAGATGCAACTACCATTAAGTTGATCACTGGAGGTGTATGCATCGCCATCGTCGCAGGCCGTTCCGATCTGGCCCGGAACGAGTGGGCAGGTGTCGATGCAGTCCGCGACAAGGTCACCGTCAGTATCCGTATCAACTACCCCACAGCCACAAGCACCCGGTGCGATCTTCAGCGGGTCGAGCGGACACAGATCGTTGCAATCGGCCGTGAGGTCACCATCCGTGTCGGTATCAGCCACACCACAACCGCATTGACCTGGGGCGATCTTCAATGGATCGAGCGGACACCCGTCCTGCGCGTCGCAGGTAAGGTCGCCATCCGTGTCGATCAATGGAACACCTACGCAAACGCAATTGGCATCGTATGCGTCCGGGTTCGTGCAGGTGTTCGCATCGGTACATGGCGCACCAACGTACTTGGCCGCGTTCGCATCATCACAATCAGTGCTGTTGGTGACCACACCGGCCACTTGCTCACACAACTGCACGCTCGCGTTCGGGTCGCCAAAGGTGTCCCCATCCGCATCGCGATAGAACGTGGAAGGCGATGCACAAAGTCCTGCTACGGCGAAGTAATTGTGCGTGGTACCACCCATTGCGGTGAAGTTGCCTCCGGCATAAACGCGTGCGCCATCGGTGACAACGGCATTGAGACCGGCGCCCGTCACTGCGCCTACGTCCCACGCGGTCGAGCTGGCCGTGCTGTTGTCCAACACGGATAGGCGCGCCCGTGAGTTGCCGCCGATGCTGGTGAACGAGCCGCCTACCGCTACCCTGCTGCCGAAGTCATCGACGGCGGAGACGGTGCTGTTCGCGTTCGGGTTCCAGGCAGTGGCCAGCCCTGTTGTGGTGTTCAACGCCGCGATATTGTTGCGCGTTTGCCCACCGATGGTGGTGAAGTTCCCCACAGCGTAGAACGTGCTGCCGCTCAGGCTGATGCCCAATACATTGTTGTTCGCATTCGGATTCCAAGCGGTGGCAAGACCGGTGCTGGCATCCAAGGCCGCGATGCGATTCCGTGTTTGCCCTCCAATGCTGGTGAACAAGCCTGACGCATAGATCGTGGTCGCCGTAAGCTGGATCGCACGTACCGTGCTGTTCGCATTCGGGTTCCAAGCGGTGGCAAGACCGGTAGAAACATCCAGTGCAGCGATGCGGTTCCGCGTTTGACCACCGATGCTGGTGAAATCACCTCCAGCGTACACAGTGCTGCCCCGAACTGCCAAAGCAGCTACTTCAGTGACGTTTGAATTGGGGTTCCATGCGGTCGCAAGCCCACTGCTCTTGCTGATCGCGGCAATGTGACCGCGCACCTGACCGCCGATGTTGTTGAAGAGGCCACCCACGTAAACATTGTTGGCATCCAGCGCCAACGAGCGCACACTGTTGTCGGATCCAGGGTTCCAAGAAGTGAGGTTGCCGTTCGCATCCAGCGCACAGATCCTGTTGCGTGTTTGCTGGCCGATGGTGGTGAAGTCGCCGCCGACATACACATGAACGCCATCGGTCCCAACACCATAGCACTGCGCGTTCGGTGTCGGGTTCCAAGCGGTGGCAGAGCCACTTATGCGATCGACCTGGGCAACGTTACTGCGCGCTTGCCCCCCAACGGTAGTGAAGTTCCCCACGAAGAACACGGATGAACCTGTCACGGCCAGGTTGTTGATCGCCGTACCACCGGTCACGTTCGGGTTCCATGCTGATGCCAGGCCTGTGGCAAGACTGACTTCCGCAAGACGGTTGCGGCTCTGGCCGCCTATTGTCGAAAACAACACGCAAGCGTAGATCGACGACCCGGCGATGCCGAGTTTGTAAACAGTACCGATCGCATTGGGGTTCCACGAGGTAAGCACCCCGGTGGTGGCATTCAAGGCGCCGATGTTGTTGCGCGTCGTTGCGGCCAGGATGGAGAACTGCCCGGCGCAATAGAGCGTTCCGCCATCCCATTTCAGATCGTGGACAAGGTTGTTCGGTGCCGGGTCGAACGCATTGAGCGCACCGGTGTTGGTGTTCCACGAGGCAAGACGCAACCGTTGCGGGCCACCGATGTTGGTGAACGCTCCGGTGAGCAACGCTTTGGTGCCGCTGAAGGTGATGTCCGAAACATCACCATCCGCGTTGGGGGCCCACGGAAGAAGGGTGAACCCGACTGTGCTGACAGCTGCTGCACGGTTGCGTGCCGTGGCTTGGATGGTGGTGAACGTGCCGCCGATATAGAGGTCCGTTCCATCCAAGGTGAGCCCGCTTACTTGGTTGTTCGGTGCGGGGTTCCATGTTGTTGCCAGACCAGTTGTGGCATCGACCCCGCCGAGGAAATTGCGAGCCTGGCCACCAAGCGTTGTGAAAGACCCACCCAGGAATACGGTGGAGCCGAGCTTCTGCATACCAAAGACCTGGAGATTGCAGGTCGGTGCCCAAGATGTGGGGATGCCGGTGATCAGATCGATCGCAGCGATGGATTGCTTGGCCACACCTTTGATGGAACCGAAGAACCCACCCACGTAGAGCAGCCCGCCATCCACGAACATGGTGTTGATCGAATTGCCCGCGCTCACCCGAGGATCCCACGCTGTGATGATGGCGGTGGTCCTGTCGATCGCGAACAAGCCGGACCGCATCTTTCCGCCGATCAAGGTGAAGTCGCCACCTGCATAGACGGCACTGCCCTGCTTCGCCAAGCTGCGGACGCCGCCGTCTGCACCGGGGTCCCAAGCCGTGGGCACACCCGTGGTGATATCGATGGCGGCCGAGCGTGCCGCGCTCAAGTCCACCGACGTTCAGGAAAACGCCACCGGCGTATACCGTTGATCCGTCGATCTGGAGGGCGTACACCTCATTGTCGATGTTCGGGTTCCATGCCGTGGCCAGTGCGGTGCTGACATCCAGTGCGGAAATGCGGTTCCGTGTTTGACCACCCACGGTAGTGAAGTTGCCACCCGCATAGATGTTGGAACCACTCCCCGCCAAGGCGAAGACCTGCCCGTTGCTATTCGGGTTCCAAGCGGCCACATCACCGGTTGCGAGATCGAACGCGCTGAGGCGATTGCGCGAGGCTTGTTTCAACCAAGTGTATTGGCCCCCGAAATACACGCGTGTGCCATCGTAACCGATGGCTTCGATGCGGGTGGAACCCGTGACATCCGCACTGGGATCCCACGCCGTTGCGAAACCAGTTGTCAGATCCAGTTCGGCGATGAGCCCACGCGACGCGCTACCGATGGTGGAGAAATAGCCACCCACGTAGATCCCTGTGGCCCCATGCAGACTGAGCGCTCGCACGCTGTGACTGCTTCCAGGGTTCCATGCAGTCGAAAGCCCCGTGGTGCGATCAAGGGCCGCGATGTAGTTGCGGAACGCTCCACCAGCAGTGGTGAAATCCCCACCAGCATACACCGTGGTCGCATTCGCTTCGAGCGCATAGACGATGTTGTTCAGGGCCGGGTTCCAAGTTGTGCATGTCGCCGTGCCAGGTACGATCTCCGCCAAACGACTGCGGGGGAAGACGTTGCCCATGGAGAACTGTCCACCCAAGAGTACATCCGTTCCGGAGATGGAGATCGTAAGGACGTTCGGCGCACCACCTGAAATGGACGGGTCCCAGGGAAGGAGCGCCCCCGTATTGGCATCAGCCGACGCAGCGCGTAAGCGCTGGGAACCCGCAATGAGCGAAAAGCTGCCTCCGAAATAGACGGCGGAGGCGTCAACATCTATTGATTGAACAGCCACCAGTGCGAAGTTCCAGATGATGGCGCCGGAAATGCGGTTGCGTTTGCTGAGACCAGCCCCTCCGTTCTCTCCCATGAACACGCTCGCAGCGTCGAACACCTTGAGGACGTTCACCGGGGCCCCAGGATTCGGGTTCCATGCGGTTGCCAGGCCCGTTGCAAGAGACACTTCAGCTGCATTGTTGCGACCTGCTCCACCGCAATTCGTGAAGCCGCCACCTATGTAGATCGTTCCGCTTCCGGATGCTTCTAAAGCGTACACGTAGCTGCCGGTCATATTGGCATTCCAAGCGGTTGCCAGACCGGTGGCAATGTCCAGACCGGCTACCAGACTCCTGCTCTGCCCCCCGATCGAACTGAAGATCCCGCCAGCATAGACCACGCTGCCGACCACCTCCAGGGCATTGATCTGGCCGCTGGTTCCGGGGTTCCATGCGGTCGCTATCCCTGTGGTGCCGTCGATTGCGGCGATGCGGCTGCGGCTGGAAGCACCGATATTCGAGAAGATGCCACCGACGTACACGATACCTCCGCTCACCGTCATACTGAAGACAGCTTGGTCCGCGTTCGGGTTCCAAGCGTTCAGGGTGCCATCGGCATTGATGCGTGCGAGGCGGTTGCGGGTAACGCCGCCCACCGTGGTGAACGTACCGCCGATGTACCAGCCACCTGCACCATCCGGAGCAGAACACCGCACATCACCATTGGGTCGCACGGTATTCGCGTTGAACGTGCTGTTACTGGTCGTTACCACAACAGCACCGGTCACAGGGCGGCCAAGCTCGGTGAAATTCCCACCGGCATAGAGCGTTCCGCCCACTGACTTCAGGGCATAAACCTGCCCATTCGCCGCAAGCTCAGTGGCTCGCGCCCCGGTCACGGGATCGAGCGACACGAAATACGAGTGAGCGATGGCGGGTGAACCCACCGTAGTGAACTGTCCTCCCGCGTAGATCAGGGAACCATCCGTAGCCAATGAATTCACAGGGTTGTTCAAGAACGCATTGAACCCGGTGGCCAGTCCGGTCGTGGTATTCACCGCACCCAAGTGGCTGCGTGCTTGCCCACCGATGTTGTTGAAATTGCCACCCACATACAACGTGGAGCCAACGCGCAGGAGCGCGAGCACCTGCCCGGTCACATTCGGATTCCACGGATCCAAACTGCCATCAGCGTTCAGGTGGGCGATGTAGTTGCGTGCAACCGTGCCGAGCCGTGTGAATCCTCCACCGATGTACCACCCGCCCGAACCGTCCGGAATGGTCACGTTCACGATCTGGTTGGGTTCCAGATAGCCGAAATCAGGCACTGCGGTCACAGGGTCCACCGCTGTTCCGTAAGGGCGATCGAGACCGAGTTGTGTGAAATCACCACCGGCATACACCTGCCCACCGTCGGTGGTGAGGGCGCGTACGGTGTTGTTCGTGGCATACCGCCAGTTGGGTATGGCATTGCCGGTTGTGGCATCCACAGCGGCGATGTTCTGGCGGGTGTCGCCGCCCATGTCGTTGAAGGAACCACCGAGGTACAGGTTGCTGCCATCCTTGGCGATGGAGTACACCACGGTGCCAGCGATGTTGTTCGCGTTGAAGGCCGTGGCCAAACCGGTCACGGTGCTCACTGCACCGATGAAGCGTCGTGATTGCCCCCCGATACCTGTGAAACTACCGCCGACATAAAGGGTGGTCCCATCCAACAACAGTGCATTCACGGCAGCGAACCCACCGGTTACGTTGGGGTTCCAGGCATTCAGTGTGCCATCGCTATTAACGCGCACCAGATACAAACGGGAGACCCCACCGAATTGGCTGAAGCCACCGCCCACGTACCATCCGCCGCTTCCATCCGGGATCACCACGTTCACCGTGCCGTTCGGGTTCAGGTAGTTGAAGTCAGGTGTACCCGTGCCGGCATCGAGCTTCGCTCCATAGGGTTCCTGCGCACCAACGTATGGGAAGCGCCCGCCAACGATCAATTCACCACCGTTCACTTGGAGATCGTTCACACCGAACCCGTTGCCCAGGCTCGCGGCCATGTTGTTGAAGAAGGGCGATACCGCACCCGTGGTGGCATCCACGGCGGCCAAACACCCCCGTGGTTGTCCGCCAACGCTGGTGAAGGAACCGCCGAGATAGACCGTACTGCCCACCATTTCCAGGGCGGAAACAGCAGTGCCGGTACCGATCACGTTCGGGTTCCAGGCATGCAAGGTTCCATCGGCATTGATACGTGCTGCGTTGTTGCGTGCCACACCGCCTACCACGCTGAACGCCCCGCCGATGTACCAACCGCCAGCGCCATCGGGAAGGGCGCAAAGCACCTGGCCGTTGGGTTTCACGAAGCTCCAATCCGCAACGGTACTGGCCTTGTCCATCTGGCTCAAGTATGGACCGTCGCCGTTGGGGTAGGTGAAATCACCACCAGCGAATACTGTGGTGCCTGCCTTCTCCATGGCGCGAACGGTATTGTTCACCCCCCCTTGGAACATGGCATACGGCACACCCGTCACAGCGTTCACCGCCATGATGTTGCGCTGCGTACTGATGGCTGTACTGGTGAATGCGCCGCCCAGATAGAGCGTATCGTTGCTCAAGGCCATGTCGCTGACCAGGCCTGAAATGGCGCAGTTGAACGGATGCAAGGTGCCGTTGCTGTTGAGCCGAGCTACACCCACGCGGGCGGTTCCGGCCACTTGGGTGAACGCCCCGCAGATGAACCAACCTCCAGAACCATCGGGCAGCGCTTCGTAAACCGCTGCGTTCGGTTTGGCCCAGGTCATTTCCGGTATCCCGGTAACAGGGTCAAGGCAGCCCCGTAGCGCAATGGAGAGGTCACCGTGGTGAAATCGCCGCCGAGATAAACGGTGCCTGTGGCGCTGTCGAGCGCGACCGCGTTCACTGTGTTGTTAGGGATCCACCAGTGGTCTTCCACTTGTTGAGCGACCGCGCCCCCAAAGGGCAGCAGACATGCTGCGGCGAGCGTGTTTGAAATGGCTTTTTGGAAGGGGTACATAGCGGGCTGTTGTTAGGGTGCTAAGGTGATCGGTCGGTCCCGGTCTCAAAATACCCAGTAAGGGGGATTTCGTTCTATTGCGGGGTTCCGGACAAAGCCCTAAATGTGGCCCAGTCCCCTGGAAAGAAAAGAAGCCCCCGGATCGATCCGGGGGCTTCTCACAAAGAAGGTGTGAATTACTCGACCACCATGCGTTGCACCTGCTGCGTGCTCCTGTCCTGCAAGGTAACGAGGTAAACGCCTGACGGCAGACGCCCATCCAGCGACAGGATCTCGCGGACCGCGCCTCCCGCCACCGGCACTTGCCCGGTGTACACGCGCTTGCCGAACAGATCGAGGATGAAGAGTTCCGCACGGGATGTCTCTTCCGAGAGACCGCTGGCCTCGATCGTGAACACCTCACCGCGATTGGGGTTGGGCCAGAGGTTGAACTGCACAGCGGAGGAGGGCTCCACCAGGTCTTGCATCACGCGGCTGCTCGCCACAGGTGGTGCCGCGGCAGTGGTGATGGTGCAGGCGAGCCCCCAGGGGCAATAGCTGGCCCCGTTGTCGAAGCTGGCTCGCACGCGCACGTTGTAGGTCTTGCCGTATTGCAGGGGCAGGGTGGCCCAGGGTTGCAACAGCAAGGAGGTGCTTGTGGAGGCGATGGTGCGCAGGTAGCTGGAGTTGATGTCATCGAACTCGAACTGGTACTTGTTGGCGCCGGAGATGTATTGCGCGTACAAGCGTTTGCTGCCGTTGAGCACCACGTTGGTGATGCCGCAGCTATGGTAGGGCGAGTTGATGTCGTTCACCAGTTGGGTGAGCGGGCACTGGCCAGCCACATCGATCTTCAGGCGGCAGGCGGGGCCGAATTCCGCGTAGGTGCCATTGACGCGGCTGCGCACGCGCACGTTCAGCAGCACATCCTGCGGCAGTGGCAGGGTGACCAGATCACTGAAACGCAGGTAGGAACAGCGTGCGGCACCGACGGGGAACTGATAGCTGGCGGTGGCATGGCTCACGAAGATGCGCCGGGTGTATCCGCCATCGGGGTTGAAGAACCACCACTGGTAGCCGTCATCGGTCTGGTTGCCGGTACCGTACTGCGCACTGACGAGCGGATTGGGCTGCACCTGGATGAAGTCGCTGGGCAGCCAGGTCTCCACATCGCAGCGCCAGGGCACCACCTGGTCGGTGCCGATGGGCAGGCAGAAACCGCTCACCCCGGCGATCTGGCTCACGCTGGTGAAGACGCCATCACCGGCATTGTGGATGATGCGACCGCCGCCCTGCACGCCCAGCACATAGCCACCGGCGCCCATGCCGTTGCCACCGCTATCGAGCACACGCAGGAAGTAGCACCCTGCGGGCAGGCATTGATCGATGATCACGGTGCTCAGGTTGGCATAGCCGCTACCGGACCACACCGGTGCGCCACCACCCTGCGGGATGATCTCCCAGCTGGTCTGCGAGGCGGCTCCGTCGGTGGTTAGGGTGAGCTCCAAATTGTTGCCCGGACAGCTGCCCTGGCAGATGCAGCTTTCATTGAGCTGGTCGTTGGAGGTGTTGGGGTCGTCATCGTTGCACGGTGTTCCGACCTGGCCGGTAACGAAGGGGCAGGAATCGCAGGCATCTCCGAGGCCATCGTTATCCGTATCCGTCTGGTCGGGGTTGGGTGTGGTGGGGCAGTTGTCCTTCGCGTCCTCGATCCATCCCCGTCCATGTCATCGAAGCAGTCCGTTGCGCCGATCCCGCTGTTCTCTACCCCCATGGCAATCCGGAGGACAAGGTCGCCGCTTATACCGGGTTGTAGGTGCCGGCCGCGCAGAGCGTGCATTCCACAGCGCCGCATCGATCCCCTAAAACTACCTCGGGACATGCCGGGGCATTCGGTGGCCGCCGTGGTCGGATTGTAATACCCGGCCGCGCAGGACTGGCAGGCGATCGAACCAGTGACAGCACTGAACGTTCCAGCATCGCAAGCCAGACAGGAAGTGGCGGCGGTGGTCGGGTTGTAATACCCGGCCGCGCAGGATTGGCAGGCGATCGACCCAGTGACAGCACTGAACGTTCCCGCGTCGCAAGCCAGACAGGAAGTGGCGGCGGTGGTCGGGTTGTAATACCCGGCCGCACAGGACTGGCAGGCGGTCGACCCAGTGACAGCCTGAACGTTCGCATGGAGACGCGGTGTCGGGACCCGGCCGCGCAACGCATCGAACCAGTGACAGCACTGAACGTTCCAGCATCGCAAGCCAGACAGGAAGTGGCGGCGGTGGTCGGGTTGTAGTAACCGGCCGCACAGGATTGGCAGGCGATCGAACCGGTAACAGCATTGAAAGTACCTGCGCTGCATGCGTTGCACACGACCTGTCCGAAGCTGTCACTGAAATAACCAGCAGGGCAAGCGAACTGGTCGATGCCATCCGGGCAATACGAACCCGGCGGGCAAAGCGTGCAGGCGGTGATCACCCATTGAGACCGATCGCCGTCGTGGTGGCGTAATAACCCAGTTCACAGTTGCACGTGGTGGTGTTCAGGTTGGGCGTGCTGTTCACCGCCAGCGGGCAATCATCGCCGCAGTCGGCTGTGCCGTCACCATCCGAATCGACGGCATCCACGTTCACCACCACCGCGCAATCATCGGTGCAGCCGTTGCCATCCGTGTAACTGTAGGTCAGGTTGTTCGCTCCGTTCGCCGCAGCGCCAGGGTCGAACTGGTTTCCGCTCACTCCGGTCCCGGACCAGGTGCCACCGCTCGGGTTACCGCCCAAGGTGATCGCCGCGTCCGCCGAACAGAACGGCCCATAGGGACCGTCACAGGTCACCGTCGGCACGTCAGGTGATGGGGTGGAGCAGCCCACCGTGCCATCCGTGTGGCAGGCGGGTTCACGGTGATGGTGGTGGAGCCACCGAGGGTGAGTCAGCGGCTTCGCAAACAGGCCGTAAGAACCGCCAGCCCGCACCGTTGGTGGAGACAGCCCGCTGCAACCATTGCCATCGGTGTAGTTGTAGGTAAGGAGCTGCGTTCCCGCGCTCGGATCGAAGACGCCAGCGGTAACACCGGTGCCGCTCCAGGTTCCGCCTGATGGCGAACCACCGAGGGTGATGTCAGCAGCGTCTTCGCAAACCGGACCGTAGGTGCCGCAGGTGACCACCGGCAACTCATTCACGGTGATGGTGGTCTGGCAACTCGCCGTGCAACCATTGCCATCGGTATAGCTGTAGGTGACGAGCTGTGTGCCCACGCTCGGATCGAAGCTGTTGCCGGTGACACCGGTGCCGCTCCACGTTCCGCCCGTTGGCGAACCACCGAGGGTGATGTCAGCAGCGTCTTCGCAAACCGGACCGTAGGTGCCGCAGGTGACCACCGGCAACGCGCCCCCCCCCCCCCCCGCCTCCCCGCCCGCCCCCCCCCCCCCCCCCCCCCGGTTCACTGTGACTTCGCGCGTGGCCGTGTTGGAACAGATGCCGTTGTTGTAAGTGACCGTGTAGGTCGTAGTGCTTGCTGGGGATACCGTGATCGCCGCAGTGGTAGCGCCGCCCGGGCTCCAGGAGTAGCTGTTCGCCGTGGGGATGATGTTCGCGAAGTTCTGCGCGATGGTCGTTGCTTGCGCGTTGTTGATGAAGGCACCGCTGGCCCCGGCGTAAAGCATGTAAAACACGCGCGTTACCCCGGTGAGACCCGTGATGTTCTGCTGGCTATCGTCCGTGGTGACGCCGATCGTCTGGCTCGCACTGTTTGGCTGGGGGATCAAGAAGAGCTGGTTGATCGACGGGTCGAATGCGTTGTACACGCGCTTCAGAAAGGCGGTGTAGGTGATCCCGTTCGCGGTAACGGTGAACGTGTGCGTGTCCTGTGTGCCTTGGCCGTCCGCTCCGTTGTTGCCGGTGATGCTCATGGAACTGAGGCCGTTGATGTCGGCAGCCCAGAAGAACAGTGTGGCCGGTCCCGTCTGGCAACCACCCGGTCCGAGGTAGCGGGTGAAGTATTGACCACCCGTGCCGAAGGAAACGCTCGGGGTGATGGCATTATCGGAATAGCTGATGGCAGAGCCCAGGTTGGTATTGATGTAGTTGCCTCCATCATACATGTCGCTGCAACCGTCGCTGATATTCGTCGCGTTCACGCCGAGGTCCATGTTGAAGCCGCTCGGTGTCGGGATCGAAGCGATCAAGCTCGCGCTGTTCGCGTTGATCGAACTGAGCACACTGGCCAGCGAATTATCAGGCGATCCAGTGGCCGTGAGGGTAGTGGAGCCTCCAGCGCAGATCACCGCCGGATCGGGAGTAATGCTCACCGTAGGCAGCGGCGTTACCGATACCATCACGCTTGCGCACGCGGTAGTGTTGCACGTTCCGTTGTAGCGGACGTAGTAGGTGGTGGTCGTACCCGGGAAACGCTGATCGATGGTCCGGAGCCGGCAGGCGTTCCGCCGCAGGATCCCGTGAACCATTCGATCGTGGCACCGGTACCCACTGTGCCACCTGTGGCGGTAAGCGTGGTGCTTCCGCCAACACAGACCGTCGTGGTGCCGCTGATGCCCGTGGGGGCTACCGATGCTGTGAACGGTGTCGCCGTCACATTCAGTTGGAGGTTGCCCGTAGCCGTGCTGCTGAAGTAGCTGCCCACCGTGATGTAGTAGGTCGTTCCTGCCGTCGCCGTCCAGCTTGTGCCGGCATAGTTGCTCGTACAACCGGCACCGTTGTCGTCGTTGCAGGACACTTGGGTCCAAGGGCCGCTGCACCCGCCGGTGGAGGTGAAGACCGCGATCTCATCATCGAAGTTCGTGCTTCCGGTACATGTGATCGCCGTCATTGTGCCGCATATCCCTTGCACGGTCCACCACACGTTCTTGTATGGACCATCGCAACTGCTGAGAGGAGCATCATCCGTGGCCAGTGCGTTATTGATCACATCGCTCGTGTAAGGCAGCGAACCGATCGCGATGGCGCTGGCGCAGTTGTCGTTCGCAGGCGCACCCGCGGCCGTGGCAAAGCTCCAATTGGTGCAGCCCGTTGCTGCCCCCAACGCGTTGCGCGGAACGATCCTCCAGTAGTAGGTCGTGCTTCCCGACATGACGCCCGTGGCATACGTCGTTCCTGCCTGGTTGGACGATACCAGCGTGGGGGCCGGGTTGGTGGTGCCGAAATACACGTCATAACCGGTAGCGCCCGCTACGGACGGCCAGCTCAGCGTCGTTCCGCTGGCAGTGATGCCCGTTGCGCCGTTCGTTGGTGCGGTCGGCGCGCCTGCGCAGCTGGGCGGGGCCGTGATCGACCATTGCAGGGTGAAGGTGCCTGTTCCACCTGCCGTGAACGCGTCCTGCACATACCACACGGTCTGGGTCGAGCCCGTGTTGTTCAGCCAGGTCGTTTGGGCGAGCCCATCGTTGTCCCAGCACTGGATAGTGGTGGTACCGGGGCAGGTGGCGCCATAGCCCACGTACTCATATTCGTCATAGCTGTTGGTGCTTTCTCCGATGGTCAGCTGCGATCCATTCGGCACGCTGATGAAGAAGATCCGGTCCGGAGCGCCCGTGCGGCAGATCGAGATGTCCTCCGTATACCCCACGGTCGTTGCGCTGTAAGGGCTGGTAAGTAGAGCCAGATTCTGGGCATTGGAACAATTCTCCCCGGGTAGCGCAACAGCAGATGTGTTCGTGATCGTACTGGTCATGCTTCGTCGACGCCGTGCCGCACGATGAGTTTGTATTGTAATGGATGAAATAAGCGCCGCCTGCTGTTGCGGTCCAATTCAACGGGGTGGTACCAGCCGCTACCAGCGTACCATTGAAGGTGCCCGAACGAACGGTAATGTAGGTTCCGGCAATGCTCCCCGTTGAACTGAACGTGTGACCGGCAACGGCACCGGTCATGGAGTTGTACTCCGATTGGAACTGGTTCGTGGCGATCGTGTATGCACCTGCTCCGGGTGCCGGTGCGGCGAAGGAGGCGCCCGGGAACAAGCTCGTATTGGTGCAGCCCGCCGCTGGTATGTAGGTCAGCGTGATATCATCCACCGCCGGATTCGCGAACGGAGAAGCGGCGTCCGTCTGATAGGTGAATACCAATCGGACCGTGGTTCCTGCCAATGAGGTCAGGTCGATGTGAGGCTGAGCCGTGAAGTTGGCGAGAGCCGGGGTGTTGTATACCGCGCGCTGGGTGCCCGCTGGCAACGTTCCGGAAACAGGGGTCTGCGCTGTTGTGTTCGTGTAGACGCGGAAGAAGTCGAAGGTGCAGCAGTCGACGATCGGCATCTTCAACTTGTAGTTGAGGAAGACGCTCGTTGCACCTGCGGGAATGACTATGTCCCTGTAGAAATGTTTGATCACGGAAACGGTCGATCCCGTGTACACCGTGTTGCTCGACCCCACGAAGGCGGATTTGGTTCCTGTTGCCGCTCCTGCTGCGGTTCCCGTGAACCACGTAATGGAAGTGGCATCCACCCCGGTCCAGCCATTCGCTGCCAGTGTGGATGTCGCGTTCTCGAATCCGCCATCGCTGGCTGTGATCAATGGGGTCTGGGCGTGCGCCTGTCGAACGATCCCGAAACAACACGCGATCAGCGCGATCGCTTGGAACAAAGGGAGTACTGCTTTCCGCATCGTAGTAGGGTTGGAAGGTGGATGGAGCCTATTCGCCGGAAGGGTCGCCCAGCGAGGTGATCGGGTAGGTCTTGAAAGGTAGGAGGTTGCCCGGAACGGGCAAGCGTGGTGGCCTAATTCTCAAGAGTCCGCACCCAACCCTGGCCCGGGGTGCGGACTGTCGGCTGCTTCTCCGGTCGACTGGGGGGAAAAGCGAAGCCCCCGGGCTTCTCCCAAGGGGCTTCACCGTTCAAGTTCTTGCTTCGCTTACTCCACCACCAACCGCTGCACTTGTTGCGTGCCTTGGGTCTGTAGGGTCACCAGATACACGCCGGATGGCAAGCGGCCGTCCAGCGACATGATCTCGCGCACCGCGCCATCGGTCACTGGGACCTGGGCCGCATGCACTTGCTTGCCGAACAGGTCCATGATCACCACCTCGGCGGTCACCGCTTCTTCGGAAAGCCCGTCGGCGATCAGGTTGAGCACATCGCCTCGGTTCGGGTTCGGCCACAGGCGGAACTCATGGCTCTCTGCACTGATCAGAGCCACCATGCCGCGACCCTGGCTTTGTGAAGGCGGCGTAGGTGCGGTAGTGATGGTGCATGCGTTCCCCCACGGGCAGTAGTTCGCACCGTTGTCATAGCTCACCCGCACACGCACCGAGTAGGTGGTGCCGTACTGCAAGGGAAGCGTGGCCCATGGCACCAGGTGGAGGGATGAACCCGGGATGGCGATGCGGCGCAGGTAGGTCGAGTTGATGTCGTCGAACTCGAACTGGTACTTCACCACATTGGCCACATACACCGCGTGCAGGTATTGGCTGCCGTTCAACAGCACGTTGGTAAGCCCACAGGAGTGGTTCGGTGAGTTGGTATCGTCCACCAATTGCGTGGTCGGACACTGGTTCACCAGATCGATCTTCAGGCGGCAGGCCGGACCGAACTCACCGTACACGCCGTTGACCAGGCTGCGCACACGCAGGTTGAGCAGGGTGTTGTGTGGCAAGGGCAGGGTGACCAGGTCGCTGAGGCGCAGGTAGCTGCAACGTGCAGGACCCCATGGGAAGAGGTAGTTGTTCGTCGCATGGGTGATCAACGTGCGGCGGCTGTAACCACCGTCCGGGTTGAAGAACCAGAACTGATACCCATCGTCGGCCTGGTTGCCGATGCCGAACTGAGCGCTCACGGCCGGGTTCTCCTCCGCTGCGGTCCAGTCGGTGGGCAGCAGGCTCTCCAGGTCGCAGCGGCTCGGTTTCACCCGGTCCGTGCCCAAGGGCAGGCAGAAGCCTTGGCCGTTCGCCAATTCGCTGGTGAAGGTGAAGTTGCCGTCCCCATCGTTGTCGATGATGCGCTTGTTCTGTCCGTCATGCAACATATACCCACCGGTGGTCATGCCATCCCCGAAGCTGTCCATGACGCGCAGCACGTAGCATCCGTCGGCCAGGGGGCAGTTCAACGGTATGCTGCTGTTGCTCGCATAGTTGGAACCGGAGCACAGCGCCGCGCCGCCGCCCAGGGGAATGATCTCCCAGGAGGTCTGGCTGCCGTTCGCATCGGTGTTCAGCATCAGCCCCACGATCTGGCCCGTTGGTGTTCCTGCACAAGTGCAGTTCGCGAGGTAGACGTCGTTCACCGTTCCCGGGTTGCTGTCATCGCAGGCGGTGCCTGGGATCGCTGGCCCACCCGGAACACCTGCGCAATCCAGCGTAGTGCCGATGCATTGGCAGCTGGCGTTCACCACATCGTTGCCGGTGTTCGGGTTGCCATCGTTGCAAGCGGTACCGGGTTCCGCGTTCCCGCATCCACAGGTGCCGGGTGCCGTCTTGTTCGGGTCGAGCGGGCACAGGTCGTTGCAGTCCGCAGCGGCGTCACCATCGGTATCGGTGTCCGGCGTGCCGCAGCCGCAAAGGCCCGGCGAGATCTTGTTCGGGTCGGTAGGGCAGCCGTCGAGGCAATCCATCACGGTATCGCCGTCACCATCCACATCCGGGTTGCCGCAGCCGCAAATGCCCTCCCAGGTCTTGTTGGGATCCAGTGGGCAGCCGTCGTCGAAGTCGCAGGTGCCATCGCTATCGGTGTCAGTGAATGTGCCTGCGCAATTGCACAGACCATCGAGCACGTCGTTCACGGTGCAATCCACACCATCGTCGCAGGCGGATCCGATCTGACCGCTCACCGTGGGGCAGTTGTCGTTCGCATCGCACACGCCGTCGCTGTCCGTGTCGGTGTAGGTGCCCGCGCAGGTGCAGGAGGCGTTCAGCACATCACCAAGGGTGCACGCATTCCCATCGTTACAGCTGCTTCCGATCACTCCGAAAACGCTCGGGCAGTTGTCCGTACTGTTCGCGACATGGTTCAAGGGGGCGGTGCAGGCCAGTTGGCTGCTGCCCGGATCACCGAAGCCGTCGCCATCCGTATCCGCGTACCAGAGCGTTGCGGTATTCTCGGTCACCGTCACGGTGGCCGATGCGTCCGCGCACGGAGCTGCGCTCACGGTATAGGTGTATACGCCGGGAGCCATGGTGGCCGGATCATAGCTGCCTCCGATCCCGGCACTGGGTCCGGTCCATGCACCACCGCCGTCCGGGGTGCCTCCCAGCGAAGCGACCAGCGCTGCAGAGGGGTCATTGCTGCAAATGGTGAGGGAGCCATTGGTGCCAGCGTTGGGCACGGCCTGTTCGGTAACCGTTACTGTTGCGGTGGCGTTCCCGACGCATGGCGAGGTAGGCGTCACTGTGTAGGTGTAGACGCCCGGTGTCATCGTGGTGGCGTCGTAGTTGTTGCCGATCACCGTGCTCGGTCCGCTCCAGGATCCAGTTGCATCGGGGGAGCCACCCAGTGCGGTGAGGAGACTTGCCGTGGTGCTGGTGGCGCATACGCTCAATGAGCCGTTGGTGCCAGCGTTGGGCGCGGCTTGTTCGGTAACCGTTACCGTGGCGGTCGCATTCCCGACGCATGGCGAGGTAGGCGTCACCGTGTAGGTGTAGACGCCCGGTGTCATCGTGGTGGCGTTGTAGTTGTTGCCGATCACCGTGCTTGGTCCGCTCCAGGATCCAGTTGCATCGGGGGAGCCACCCAGTGCGGTGAGGAGACTTGCCGTGGTGCTGGTGGCGCATACGCTCAATGAGCCGTTGGTCCCGGCATTGGGCGGGGGCACTGCGGTCACGCTCGCCGTGCTGGCGGTGGCTGTGCAACCACTGCCTGCGGTCGCGGTCAGGTTGTACACACGCGTTTGGCTCACTGCAACGCCGCTCGGGCTTTGGCTGCTGGAGGTGAAGCCCGCAGGGGTGGACGTCCATCCCCAGGTGAGCGCCGCAGGAGTTCCCGTCACGGTCACGTTGTCGATCGCCCACCACCAATCGTTGCTGGCCGAGTAGCGGAAACGCACATACACGACTTCTTCTCCCACATAAGCGTTCAGGTTTACGCTCGTGGATACGAAACCGGTGGCAGTGCCTTGTGTCGTGCTGTGCGTCTGAAGGATGGTCCAGTTCTGGTTGTCCGTCGAAACCTCCACCCGGGCGCGGTCGTCGGGGCCGGAGTTGAACCGGAAGTAGTGGAAATAAGTCAAGCTTACTGCCGTATACCCTTCGGTGTTGAACCCCGGCGACTGAAGGATCGTGGCGGTGGTACCGCCCGAACCTTGATCGTCCGAATTGCTCAGAAGGAACTGCGTATTGTCATTGCTGTTGAAGGTGGGATCCGAGCCGCTTGAAGCGTTGTAGAAGTAACCGTTCGGCCGAAGCGTCCAGGCCGCATCGGCCGGGGTCCCGCCCGTGCTGCTGTTCACTGTGCTCCAGCCGTTGAGGCCGCTGTTGAAGTTGTTGCTTAAGAGGGTGCCCGGAAGGTTCGTAGCGGATCCGGTGAGGTTGATCGTGCCACCCGTGCATGCGGAGGTGGCAGAGGGGGTCGCACTCGCAGCCGTGGGTGCCCCTTTGATGGCGACCGTGACCTGCTGCGTGCCAGCGAACGCGCAGCCAGTGCTGGTGCCGCTCACGGTGTACACGGTCAATGCGGATGGGTTCGCGGTAACGTTGGCACCGGTGGTCCCGCTCAAACCCGACGCGGGCGACCACGCATAACTCGTGGCACCGGATGCGGTCAAAGCCACGCTCCCTCCGGGACAATAGCTAGCAGGGGAAGGGCTCACCGATACGGTAGGTGGCGTGCAGGCCGACCAGGTGTAGATCTGCCCGCTGGTCCAGGATTTCGCGGGCGAGGCGTTCGTGAAGCGCACCTTGTGACTGAACGAGGTTCCTGCCAGGCTGTTCGCCCAGGTTTCGGCGCCGCTTTCCACACGTCGGCTGTTCAGGTTGGATAGCAAGAGGTTGCTCGGTCCACGCAGACCCACTTCAGGTTGGAAGGTGGTCGCGTTGTCCGGGTGCTGCGCGGACCGTAGATGATCACGATCGCGTTGGTGGTGGTGTTCAGCCGGATCTGGAAGTTGAAGTTCTCGCTCAGGTTCTGCCGACGCACGCCTTTCCATTGGATGATCACTTCGTTCCCGATGGTCTCCCAGCGCACCTCACGTGAGTTGAAGCCGCTGCGGTTCTCCAGGTCCGCGCCGAAACCGCTGATCGCTCCCGCATAGGATTCGTTCCCACTGATGGGCGTGAAGTTGGTGGATGTGGGCGCGGACCCGAAGGTGATGAAGCCGTTCGTGGACACGTATATCTCCGTGTACGCCGTGCCGTTGAAATTGAAGGACGGGATGGTCTGCGCGGAGGAGACCGAGTTGTCGAAATTGTCCAGTTGGAAGATGCCTCCCCAGAGTTGGGTACCGCCAGTGATCTCGGTATACGTGCCGGAACTTCCCGCGAACGTGTAACTCGTGGATACCTGCGCCTGGGATGTGGCCACCCACGCGAGCAGGAAGCATAGCAAGGTTGACGTGCTCTTCAGCGTGCGCATCAAGCGGTTCGGAACGTTGCGGAAAGACTGGTTCATGATCGCGGGTTTTCGGATGTCCTGCGGCCTTCGCCCGTTCGCCGATCCATGATCCAGCTGGGGGCTATGTGGCCGTGGGCGTTCTACGGGGCGATAACCCCTCGGGTTCTGGAAAAAGAAAAGGCCCCCGAAGGAGGCCTTTCCAGCAGTGGATGATGTGGTGGTTTACCGCACCACGAGCCGTTCCATGTGTTGCGTGCCACCGGTGGTGAAGCGCAGGAGGTACACTCCACCGCTCAAGGCATGCTGGGGGTTGATGTGCGCTTGCAGGATACCATCGGCCACCGCGATCCGCTCCTGGTGCAGCGTTCTGCCGTTCATGTCGAGGATCTCCAGCGTGATGGTCCCTTCCTGTTCCATGGGCACCGTCCAGCGGATATCGAAAGATCCATCGGCGGTCGGGTTCGGCCATACCTCGGGGCGCTCGGTCCCAAGTGCCGCCACATCGGTGGTCTCCATCGCGCGTCCGCTCTGCGCAGGCACGTTCAGTATGTTCACCACACACGCAGCACCGAGCGGGCAATAGGTGGCTCCACCATCGAAGCTGGCCTGCACCCGTACATCGTAGATACCTCCGTTCACCAGTGGCAGGGTAACCCAATTGAGCACAAGGGTGGGGGTGTTCGTGGCGATGTTCCGCAGGTATCCCTCGTCCGCGTTCTCGAAGCGGAACCGGTACTTGTTGGCACCTGCCACTGGATTGCAATGCACTTTGTCGCTTCCGCCGAACTCGCGCTGCACACCGCAGGAGAAGTTCGGGTGGTTCGGCGCATCGATCAACTTGGTGGAAGGGCAGGGATCCACCGCGATCCGGAGGCGGCAGGCCGGCCCCCATGCACTGTTCGAACCGTTCACGCGGCTGCGCACCCTTACGTTGAGCAACGTGTTCAATGGCAGCGGGTTCGTCTGGATGTTATCGAGGGCCAATTTGCTCGCACGGATGGCATCCGCAGGGCCGAAACCACCACTGGTGGCGTGGTTGCGGAAGATCCTGCGGCTGTATCCTCCGCTCGGGTTGAAGAACCAGAACTGGTACCCGTCGTCAGCGAGGTTGGCATTGCTGCTTACCGGCCATTCGGCGCTCACCGCCGGGTTGGCGCTGGCGAAGACGTTGTCGTTCGCACCATAGAACTCACGTGCGCAGTCGCTGGCGATCAGCTTATCCGTTCCGACCGGGTTGCAGAACGACTCCGGTGTCGAGGTGCAGGTGTTGGTGAACGCACCGCCGTTCCCGCCGTTATCGATCACGCGGTTGCCGCTGTTGTCGGTGAGCACCCAGCCACCACCAGCGAATCCATTGTTACCCGCATCGTTCATGATCAGTTCGAAGCATGCGCCTTGGGGCACGCAGAAGGAGGAGTTCACCGTGTTGTTGTTGAGCACCGGAGCACCTGAAGCGAGTATGAACGCGCTGTTCGCGTCTTTCACCTGCCAGCTGATCTCGGCCCCGTTCGCGTCGGTGGTGATATCCAAGTTCCAGGTGTCACATGGGGCCGGGGTGCCCGCGCAGACGCAAGCGGTGATCACGTCGCCCGAGGTGAACGGGTTGGCATCGTTGCAGCTATCTCCGTTCCGTCCGAAGAGGGAAGGGCAATCGTCCGTGTTGTCAGCCACGTAGCCGGAGGGCTGCACGCAATCCATCAGCATGCTGCCGGGATCACCATAGGTATCGTTGTCGGCGTCCTCATACCATGGGGTCGCTGCCGTCACAGTGATCGTGAAGGTGCAGCTCGCGCTGCAACCGTTGCCATCGGTATAGGAATAGGTGATCGTGTTCGCTCCGGTATTGGCAATCGCGGGATCGAAGTTGCCACCGCTCACGCCGGTGCCACTATACGTTCCACCGGCCGGGCTGCCTCCCGCAAGGGCGAAAGCCGGGTCAGCACTGCATGCCGCAGCGTCCGCAGGGCAGGTCACCACCGGTAGCGGGTTCACTGTGATGCTCGTGTTGCAGCTGCTGCTGCAGCCGTTGCCGTCGGTGTAGTTGTAGGTAAGGCCGAAGGAGCCGGTACCCGATACGCTTGGGTCGAAGTTCGTGCCGCTCACACCGGTCCCGATCCAAGTGCCACCGACCGGCGAACCGCTCAACGCCACCAGACCATTGTCGATACATACTGGACCGTAGGGGCCACCGCAGGTAACCACCGGCAGTGCGTTCACCGTGATCTGATAGGTGCAGGTGTTCGTACAGGTGTTCCCGTCCGTGTAGCTGTAGGTAATTGTGTGTGCTCCGGCGCCAGCCACTGCTGGATCGAAGTTGCCACCGCTCACACCGGTTCCGCTGTAGGTTCCGCCAACAGGGCTTCCACCGGTGAGCGCGAAGGCGGGTACATCGATGCACACCGCGCTATTGCTCGGGCAGGTGACCACCGGCAACGCGTTCACCGTGATCTGGAAGGTGCAGGGCGTATTCGTGCAACCATTACCATCGGTGTAGTTATACGTGATGGTGTGCGCACCGACCCCTGCGACCGCTGGATCGAACGTGCCAGCGCTCACACCCGTTCCCGAATAGGCACCCCCTGCTGGGCTTCCACCGGTAAGGGCGAAGGCGGGCGTATTGAGGCACGCTGCACTGTTGCCCGGGCAGGTGATCACCGGCTGTGGGTTCACTACGACCGGAACGATGGCATTGGTCGTACCACAGGAACTGCTGGCGGTGATCGTGTAGTTGCCCGAAGCCGCTCCGGTCACGCTTACGTTCGCACTGGTAGTGTTAGGAGCAAAGGTGCCGGTGCCGGCCCACAAGTAGGTGGGAGCAGGGCTGCCTGTAGCAGTGACGCCCAACGTTACCGCTGCTGGCGAACACACCGGGCTGTTCGTGCTGGTAGCGGTGATCTGTGGTAAGGTGCAGAAATTCAGTTGGGCATATACGACCCGGCCCACATCAGTGCCGGCGTTGTCGCAGACGTTCAGCGTCCACGCTCCGTTCGGATCGCCAGTGAAACCGGACAAAAGCTGTTCCGGTGCGAAGGTGCCGGCCACGTTGCTCGTGTTGGCGGTGGTAAGCGTCGTACCGCCATCCTGCAAAGTGAGCACGGTGCCCGGGCACGCCGCTGGATTACCAAGGTTGTCCCCGTTCCCGAACTTGTTCAAGACCAAATTCCGAGTTACGCCACTTGGACTGGTCAGCGTTATCTGCAGGTCGCTGTTGAACGTGTGCGCCACGATCAGTTTGACGTTGAACAGCTTCGCATTACCAGGTGCGGTGCCCAGTGGTGGGCTGCCCCGTGATCTCAATGGGGATGCTCGTTATCTGTCCTCCGACGCATCCGTTATCGGTGATGTTATTGAAGCCACTGGCGGTGGCCATACAAGACCCGTTGTTGTAGTAGGAGACGATAACCTTGCCGTTCGCGCCATTTCCACCGGTGCCCGCGCCGGAGAGAAAGTTCTTCACCGCACCACCACCTCCACCGCCAGGAGCTGTGCCTGCTGTGCCGTTGCCCGATAGAAACGGGCCACCGCCGCCAGCACCGCCACCAGCCGGAGCTATGCCGCCGATGCCAGCACCCGGTCCATTGCCACCGATCGCGCCATAACCAGCCGAGGACCCTCCACCACCACCGAATGAAGAAGCACCGTTCGCTCCGTTGCCGCCGTTGAATTTGACCGTTCCGATCGAGGCAGCGGAAGTTCCGCCCACAGCGCCCGTCGCGTTGTTATCCGTAACGCTGCCCCCGCCTTTGGCCATCACGGTTCCGGCGGTATTGAACCAGGAATCGCCCCCGGCTACCGCACCGCTGGTGCTTCCCGTGCCAACCGTGACGGTATAGCTGGTCAGCGGTGTCACGTTGACGACCGACCGGGAATATGCCCCGCCGCCGCCGCCGCCGCCCTGGCCATTGGTGGTCCGCGAAGCGCCGCGGCCGCCGCCTCCCCAACATTCCACTACCACCTTGTTCACCCCTGCCGGGGTGTTGAAGGTGCTGGAGGTGATGAACGTTTGGGAAACCTGCGCGGAAACAGACTGTAGGAACAGTCCGATCAGCACGGCTGCGAACAGCCGGATCGTGCGTGTACTGGTCATAAGACCGTGTACGAGGGGTGAGTATCGATGTGCCATTTTCTTCTGTTTTTGTCGACGAACGATACCGTTTCAATGACGGCGCTACGAATCTTGTCGACAAAACTTCTTCATTCGCCGACAGATGCCAAGTGTTTATCAACCAGGGGGTTCAAAACGCAGGTGAAGCCTCTTCTCATTGCCGCTCTGAAGGAGATTGGATCCGAGATGGATGATCGCTTTGTAATGCCCTGAAGGCCAATGCAAATACTGCGCGGATTCTGGGCGCGGGTGGGCCTGTTCCACCTGCCCGATCTATCCGGTTCGGCAGGAACAGGGCACCAAAAGAAAACCCCCCGGCCTGGGCCGGGGGGCTTCTTTCTGAAAGGCTCGCGCCTTACTTGTTGATCACCAAACGCTCGGTGAAGGTCTTGTCACCGGCGGTAACCTGTACGGTGTACATGCCGCTGGCCAGGCTGTTGTCCAGTGCGAGCACCGTGTTCAGCGAACCGTTCTGGGCGGTCTCGGTCACGCTCATTACGCGCTTTCCGAACACGTCCACGATATCCACCGTTACCAGCACATCGGTCTCAGGCAGTTCTCCGATCTGGAGGAATACCTGTTGGCCGTTGTTCGGGTTCGGGTACATGCGGAAGGCGCTCTCGTTCGCCATCAGTGTGCGGTTCTGCGCCACCGGTGGGTTCGTGATCTGTACCTGGCAGCTGATGCCGTATGGGCAGTAGGTCGCTCCGCCGTCGAAGCTGGCCGCCACCGTCACATTGTACAGGTCGCCGTCCACCAAAGGCAGGGTAATCCAGTTGAGGACCAGGCCCGTGGTGTTGGAAGCGATGGTGCGCACAAATCCACCACCGTCCCGCTCGAAGCGGAAGCGGTACTTGTTGGCACCGGTCACGTTGTTCGCGTACACCTTGTCCGAACCACCGAAGGAGCGGGTAACGCCGCAGCTATAGTTGGCGTTGTTCGGGTTGTTGATCAGGTTCGTGAGCGGGCAGGCCGGAGGCGTGCTCGGCATCAGGAAGCGGCAGGCCGGGCCGAACTCGCTGTACAAACCGTTCACACGGCTGCGCACGCGCACGTTCAAGAGCACATCGTATGGCACCGGCAGGGTCACCATGCTCGCGATCTTCACGTGGCAGGCACGCGTTGCGCTTGGGGGGCCGAAGCCGCCCGAGGTGGCGTGGTTGCGGAAGATCCGGCGGCTGTAACCACCATTGGGGTTGAAGAACCAGAACTGGTAACCGTCATCCGTCTGGTCGCCGATGGTCCACTCTGCGCTAACCGCGGCGTCCGGGGTGGCCACTACGAATTCGTTCGGCGTCCAGTCCTCACGATCGCAGCTCGCGAAGGTCAACTTCTGGGTGCTGATCGGCAGGCAGAACGGCAAGGCCGCTTCGCTCAAGCTGGTGAAGTTCTGACCGTTGTTCCAGTTGTCGATGATACGCTCACCTCCCACCGTCAAACGATAGCCACCTGGGTTGATGCCATCACCGAAGCTGTCGAACACGCTCAACACGTAGCAATCATCGATCAGGCAGCAGGTGGTAGTAACCTCCGCGTTGTTCGAGAAGCCCGATCCAGTGCAGACAGGGATGGTGTTGCCGAAAGGTGTGATCTCCCAGCTGGTCTGTGCGCCGTTCGCGTCGGTCTTCATGGTTACCGACACTTCATTATCCGCGCAAGGACGCATCATCACCACCGCATACCACTTCCATGGTGAAGGCGCCCGTAGCTCCACTGAAGCCGTTCACCAACACATGGTAGGTGGTGCCGAAGGTGCTCGGGAAGCTCACTTCGCTCTGCAAGCTGAAAGCACAGGCGCTTGGTGGCGCCGCGTCATCGTTGCCGGTGATGCAGGTGTAGGTCGCGCAATCCGGCGTGGTGTACACGTTCAACTTGGTGTCGAACGCACTGCCGCAGAGGCTGATGGTCATTTGACCACCGGTACCTACCACGGTGTACCACAGACCAGGAGCGGTCACGCTCGTGCCGCAGAAACCAGGCAGGGGCACCTCAGCCGTAGCGGTGGTCGTGTTGCCATTGGTGATGCTGTTGCAAGCCACCGCGATCGCGTTCGCGCAATCGTCGTTCGGTGGTGGGCAGGTGTAGGTCTGCGCACCGAGGGTCACATCGCACAGGGCGTTGGTCGCCTCCATGGTCACCGTAACCGTGGTGCCACTGGGGAAGGGACCCACATTCCAAGTGCCGGTCGCACCAGCTGTTACCACGTTCGCGTCGTAGTCGTTCGTCAGGTCGATCGTGGCGCTGCTGCCCAAGCTGGACAGGTTCACCTCAATGAGGTACTGGTCGTTCAGACAATCCGGAAGAATGATCTGGCTGATCGCCACAGGGCTCTCGCAAGGCACAATGTTCACTTTCACGAAACGCACGTCACCCACATCGCTGCCGGTGTCGTCGCATACGCGCAGGATCCAGGTACCGTTGGGGTCGCTCGCATCGTGCAAGGTGCTCAGCGGCTGCTCGGGCGTCCAGGTGCCGGTTACGGCGCTGGTGTTGGTAGCCGTAAGTGCAGCGCCACCGGCGGCCAGCACGAACTTGGTGGCGCAAGCGCCCACCACACCCAGGTTGTCACCGCTACCGAAGCGGTCGTTCACCAGGTTCACAATAGTGCCGTTCGGGTTGATGAGCTGGATATCCATGTCATCGTTCCAAGTATGGGCGATCACAAGTTCCACACTGCTCACGAAAGCGTCCGTACCCAGGGCGGTACCAGGATCGGTGATGCAGAAGGGTATATCCACACATGCTACATCCGGGATCGGGTAGGTGTTCGCCGCGTGGCACACGTTGTCCGCGTCGTTCGAGGTGATGGCCGCCAGGGTGGTGGTGCAGGCAGGGATCGAAGTGCTCGTTACCGTCACGGTAACGGGCGTTCCCCAAGCCGTAGCGGGAACCGCGTAGCTGCCGTTGTTGACACCGGTGTGGATCGTGCCATGCACGTTGGTGCTGATGTCCACCGTGGTCGGGCCATCGTTGGTCACGTTCACATTGAAGGTGAAGGTGCCGCCACCGCAGTTGTTCACCGCTGCGCTATTGTTGGCCGTCACTGGATCGGGGCAGGCCGTCAGGTTCACTTTTACCCAACGCACGCTGCCGTCGTCTCCGCCGGTGTCGTCCGTGACCCGAAGGATCCAAGCACCATTGGGGTTGCTGGCATCATGCAGGGTGGTCAATGGCTGCTCCGGGTTCCAAGTGCCGGTAACCGCGTTGGTGTTGGTGTTCGTCAGCGCAAGGCCGCCGTCCTGAAGAACGAATTTGGTGGCGCATCCAGCGATCACACCCAGGTTGTCGCCGCTGCCGAAGCGGTCGTTCACCAGGTTCACAATGGTGCCGTTCGGGTTGATGAGCTGGATATCCATGTCATCGTTCCAGGTGTGGGCGATCACCAATTCCACGCTTTGCACGAAAACGTCCACGCCCAAGGGAGCTGCCGGGGTCGCTACACAGAAGGGCACCAAGCGCGTGCCGGAAGGTGTTGCTCACGGTGTACTCCGTAGCGCCAAAGCAGGTTTTGTCGCCATCGTTCACGTTCACAGGACCCAAGCTGATGTTGCAGATCGGATTGACGGTATGCACCACCGTGCGGCTCTCTGGTGTGCCGTGGACGTTCGGGTGGCTGGGGTAGGGACCAGCTGCGCTACACCCTGTAGCGATGGTGCCGTGGATGCTGCTGATGATGTTCACGTTCGGTGCATCACCAAGGGCGGTCACGTTCACTGTGGCCGTGTACTGGCTGGTCGCGCAGTTCGGCGCGCTCAAGCTCACGTTGGCCGAAGGCGAAGCGCAGGGGGATCGAACCAGCGGTAGGTGAGGCCCGAAGGGATCAGTTGGCCGGGGCGATGTTGTTGAAACCAGGCAGTTGGCCGGGTTCCCGGCGACGGATGCGTGGCCCAGTTGTCGTTAACCTTTTGGTATCTGGCGGTTGTTCACGTTCGCGGGGAACGTGGCGTTCGGTCCGCGCAGGCCAACTTGGTTGACCGTGGTAGCGTCGTCATTGCGATGGGGTGCAGTCCGTAAACGATTTCGATGCTGTTGTCCACCTCGTTCAGGCGGATCTGAAAGTTCAGTTCCAGGCGTTGACCGGTGGTCAAGGTGGTGCCGAAGGGCTTCATGCCGCTCCACTGAACAACGAACTCCTGGGTTCGTGGTGAGCCCAAGGTCTGGTAGCGGATCTCCCGTTCCATCGGCCAGCACCTTGGCGGTAGCAGGTGCCGAGAAGCGTGGCGTTGGCGCCATGGTGATGGTGCCGGCACCGATCGAAAGGATGGTGGCCCCAGCGGGAATGCCTGTTCCGGAGAGATCGCCTGCACCGAGGGCCGGTCGCCCAGCAGTGGTCGAGGCGGCGTTGGTCAAGGTCGTGCGGGTGGCGGTGAAACGAAGCCACCTCTCAGGTCGCGCCAGAAGGCGGCTATGGCACCCGTATGTAGCCGTCGCGCTGCTGATCGGAGCGTAGGGCCCTCCTGCGGGCGGCGTAGCCCCGAAAGTGATGAAGCCGTTCGAGCTGATATTCAGACCGGTGTAACCAACACCATCATAGGTGAAGGTGAACGGAATGGTCGCGGACGGGACGTTGTAGTCCATCGTCCAAGTTGACGTTCGCGGCAGTGGTGGTGGTTTGGCTCACCAGCACAGTCCCTCCGGTGATCGGCGTGTAGGTGCCGGTGGAGGAACTGAAATTGTAATTGGTACCCACTTGGGCGTTTACCATCGCGCCGAGCGCGAAGGCCGTGCCCAGCAGGGCGGACTTCAGCCGCCAGCGCGTTCGCTGGAGCAATGTCGATGAGTTCCGACAATTCATGGTTTGTGGTGTTGGTTTTTGAAAGGGTTCGGTTCTGTGGCGTTCCCGGGCCATCGTCCGGAGGGTACGGCCATCGGCCGGTCGGTGCGTTGCGATCAATGCGGGGTTCGCGCTTCTGGCCGCGAACGGCGTGGTGTCGCGATCTATCGGGTGCTCTTGGTAAGAGGTTGGGTTGAACGGTTATGATCGGAAGGACGGGAAAAGTAGCGATTGGTTGTGGATCGGAACACCTGAAAGGTCACTTCGTCGAAGTTCGGGCCTGTTTCGTCGGAAAGAGTTTTCAACAGATCGATCCAGCGCCTATGGGTGTCCGCTTGGTGGCGTGGGTTGCTATTTCGCGACCCCGGCTCAGGCCGGGGGGCATTCGGAAGGCTGCCGCGGCCCAGCCCTATTCGGAGCATGCGATGCCGGGCTCTATCCGCTCGCGAAGCGTTCGCGTGTCGGTAACAGCTATCGGCATTGCCGGCCGTAGAGCCGGTCGCGCTCCAGGCGGAGGTCCGCATCGCTCATGGGCTTGGGGAGGCTCTTTACGAGGGCCTCGCAGCAGGCCGCGCTGTCGCCCGCTTGCAGCGCTGCCCAGGCTTTCAGGTACCAGATCTCGCCGTAGTCCGCACGTCTGGCCATGGAACGGTCGATGTCCTTGCGCGCGTTGGCATGATCACCCGCGCGCAGCAGGCAATAGGCACGGATGTTCAGCAGGTCGGTGGAGCCGGTGTCCAGTTGCATGGCCCCCGTGGCATTGCGCACCACCTCGTCGCAAAGGCCGAGCTTCATCTGGGCGAAGAGCATGTTGGGCACCAGTCCCGGGTGCGTGGGCACATGCTGGAAGATGGTGATCAGGTCCGGCATGGCTTCGCGGTAGTCCTTGTGCCGGAAGTGGAGCATGCCGCGCTCGAAGTAGGGCTTGTAGTCGTTCGCGGGCCGCATGCGGATGGCCTTGTCGTAGTCCGCCAGTGCGCCGGCGCGATCGCCCTCGCGGTCCCGACTGATGGCGCGGTCCATGTAGAGGGTGAAGTTCCGGGGCTCGAGGGCGATCATGTCCGAGCGCACGCTCACTGCGGATCGCCATACCTCCGTGCGCTGGTAGGCCAGCCAGGCATAGGGCAGGGCCAGCAGTACACCGAGGATAAGAGGCAGGTAGGTGCTCGCACTGCGGATCTTATTGGAAAGAAGCACGATCACATAACCGATGGCCAGGCTCCACCCGATCCCGGCCGCATAGGTGTAGCGATCCGCGCGTATGGCAAGCCCCACGGGCAGCCATTGCAACACCGGTAACAGATGGAGCAGCATGAAGCCGATGCCGAACAGGAACCACGTCCGCTTGCCTGCCCGCCACGCGTAGAGTGCGAGCACCGCGAGGCCGATCAGCGCCAGTGCCGGATAGTGCGCGGGTAGATGCCCGTTCGTCAAAGGATAGGCATAGCGCGCGTTCAGGTTGATCGGTACGAGTTGTTGCGCGATGTAGATCACCAGGTTCGCGCCGCCGGTCCAGAAGCGGTCCAAGGCGAGCAGCGGTTGGCTGCGATCGTGCTCACGCTTTTTGCGCAGCCACGGCCACCAGGCCGAGAACCATTGCGGCGAGAAAGAAGGGGTCTTTTCCGTCCAAGGCTTCCATGCCTTCAAGTTTCGGCCTTGCGAGGTCGATCAGCAGCAGGCAGGGCACGAAGGAGACCGCCATCGCCTTGCTCAGTCCGCTGAAGAGGAAGGCGACGAAAGCGAGCAGGTACCACACCGGCCGTTCGCGGTCGCGCCACCGGAGGTAGGCGAGCAACATCAAGAGACCGAAGCAGAGCATCAGCAGATCCTTGCGGGCGCTCAGCCAGGCCACGCTCTCCACGCGCATGGGGTGAACGGCCCAGAGCAGGGCCACCAGAGCGGCGAGCAGATCGTTCCTGGTGAGCTTCCGCAGAAAGAGCCCTACCAGCACCACGTTCAGCAGGTGCAGGAGCAAGTTGGTCACATGCATCGCACCCGGCGACTTGCCGAAGAGGGCGATCTCCGCGCTGTACGAAAGCATGGTGATGGGATGGTAGTTGCCCATCACATAGCGGGAGAATTCCGTGCGCACCTGTGCGATGCTCAGGCTCTTCAGCAAAGCGTTGTCGCTGATGTAGTGCAGGTCGTCCCAATCGGTGAAGGCGAAGGAGGGGACCTGGTGGTAGATGGCGATCACGGCCAGCAGTGCGGCGGCGATCAAGGGCCAGAACCAAGCGTTCGTGCGCGGGTCGCTAGTGGCCGAAAGCGGTTCGCGGGGTGCGGCGGGGGCCAGCTGTTCTTTCTTCCTCGTGCTCATGGCCCCACCGATGCGATCGCCGAAGATCGGCGAAACGGGGTATTCCGGCGGGATCGGTGCGAAGCGATCTCTCGATGGGTCACGTGTGGATCAGTGTTGCCCACGCGCAGCCCTGCGCACGAATTAGAGATCGCTTCGGCCGTCCCTTCCGGCTCCGCCGTCAGGGCCGATCCTCGCGAACCCGTTTTTGTTCAACCGTGTTCGCGAGCGTCCGGGGCGAAGCGACCTTCGTTGGATGCCGTGTAGGATCTGGTGTTGTCCACGCGCAGCCCTGCGCACGAATTAAGCGCCGATCGCTTCGGCCGTCGCCTTCCGGCTCCGCCGTCAGGGCCGATCCTCGCGAATCCGTTTTTGTTCAACCGTGTTCGCGAGCGTCCGGAGGCGCGAAGCGATCTTGATGGATCCGTGCAGGATCCGTGTTGTCCACGCGCAGCCCTGCGCACGAATTAGAGATCGCTTCGTTGACCCCCGACGCGTCGGGGGATGATCGCGATGACGTTGGGTAAAAAAGAGAAGGCCGCCCCGAGGGGCGGCCTTCCTTTTGGATGCTAGAGTGCTTAGAGCACGCTTACACGTTGTTGGTAGACACGGTCGTTGACGGTAACGCTCACCATGTAGACACCGGCGGCGATGCCGTCCATGTCGAGAATGGTGTTGAAGACGCTACCGCTGTTCTCCTTGTCGAAGGCCATCACGCGCTTGCCGTAGATGTCGAACACGTCCAGGGTGATGCGCTGGGTATCGTCGGTGAGACCACCGATCAGCACGTTCACCTGACCATCGCGCACCGGGTTGGGCCATACCTGCAGATCGCTGCTGGTGCTGGCTTCCATTCCGCGCAGGCTCTGGCCCGGGGTGTTGTCGATCTCCACCTGGCAGACCGGTCCACAGTAGCCGCTCCACTGGCCGGCTACCAGAACTTCGACGGTCACATCGTAGGTGCTACCGTTCACCAAGGTGAAGTTGGTCCAGCTCAACACCAGTGCGTAAGAAGACACGGTGATGATACGTGTACCGAGAGCGGGAGCGCCAGGCAAGTTCGGTCCATCGGGATCGATCAGGCCGTTCTGGAAGCGGAAGCGGTACTGGGTCGCGCCCAACACAGGCTGTGCCCAGATCTTCTGCGAACCACCGAACACCTTGATCACGCCGCAGCTATGTGCAGGTGCGCCGATGTCGTCCACCAGTCCGGTGCAACCGGGCACCAGGCTCGGGTCGATACCCATTTCGCAACCCGTGCCGTACTTGTCGGTGCTGTAGTTGCCGAACGGAGCTTGGTCGGCCCGTACGCGGCAGAAGTAGGTCTCACCAGGCTGGAGCGGGAAGGTTTGCATCTCACCGAACTTCACCCAGTTACGCGGCACGGAGATCTGGCGGCTGTAGCCTTCATCCGGACGTAGGAACTGGAACTGGTAGTTGGTGACCCCAGGAAGGGCTTTGCAGTAAACCTTGCTCTGCAGGTTGTTGGTGAAGATGCCGCACTCGCTAGGCAGCGGTTCGGTCGGGCCAGCAGGCAGGCAGAACGGATGGCCGTTCGTATACCATCCGCTGAGCGGAGATACGGTCGGGCTGAAGGTGCCGTCCACCGTTCCGTCGAAGTCGTCACCCAACAGGGTGGCGCCGCCGGTGGTGCGCAGTCTCCAGGAACCGCTTCCGTTGCCGGTCTGGCTCAAACCATCTCCCAGGAAGTCGAAGAGGAAGAAGTTGAAGCAAGTTCCGTTCAACGTGCTCAAGCAGAGGGTCGTCGGGTCGGTAATGTTCGGTGTAGCATACACCGGCGATACACCTACCAACTGGTTGCCCTGGTCGTAGATCTGCCAGATCAGCTGGCTTGGATCGTTGTCCGTAGTGATCTCCACGATCATGGTCTCACCCGTTACGTCCACGTTGAGCTCGACATCCGCATCGTTCGTCGGGATCTCATCCACTTGACTGTTCGGTGCGCTCGTGCTCACGTTGAAGGTGTGGCTTCCGTACGGAGCGGTGAAGCTCGGCAAGGTCACCACTTCGCTTCCCAGGAAAGGCAGGTTGCCCGTCCAGTTGAAGACGAAGGGTCCGGTAAGACCGTCGAGATCATACGTGATCGTCACGCTGGTCAAGGGGTTCTCGCCGTAATTCTTCAGCACCACTTCCGGGGTGATCGTCGAGGTGCAGATCAGACCGACCGGATCGTTCACACCAATGATACCCGCATCGTTCATACCGGGGTGCTCCATCAGTACTTCGAAGGTTCCTTCGAAGCCAGCGTCACCCTGGTTGTACAAGTACAGCAGGTAGTTGGTGCCCGTGGTCAGGCTCGGCAGCAGCAGGTAGTCGCCATCACCGTTCAGCACGCAGGTGCCTTGCGCCACACCCTGCATACCGTTGCAACCACCGCTGTAAAGCGTGTAGTTCATCACGGTAGAGGTGAGCAGGGGATCCTGGTCGAAGGTGTTCAGCGTGAGGTAGTGGATGGTGTTCGTACCGCTGTTGAAGCTGTACCACATCCCCTGGTTGTTCGCCAGCAGCGAGCACGAGGTGAACGGATCGTTCTGTGCGCAGCCGTTGTCACCCGCCGTGGGTACACCAGGGAAGAACGTGGTGTTATCCGTGAGGTAGGTGGTAAGACCGATCGCACTGCCGCACACATCGTTGGCAGGAGGTACGCAGGCCGCACCGCAACCGATGGCGATCTCGAACTGGCAATCGATGAACGGCGTAGCGCTATGCACCGCGATGTAGTAGGTCTGTCCAGCCTGCGCGTAGAACTCGAGCTGGCTTCGTGTGGTGCAGGCACCACCCTTGTCGTCGCTCAAGTTGTAGCAGGTCAGAGATCCGCAAGTGCCGGTGTACACATCCAGACGCGTGTCGAACAAGGTTCCTGCACCGCAGGTGCTCACCACCACGTTCTCGTTCACCACCGGGGTGTAGCTGTACCAGAGCGAACCGCCCGAGATGGGGCTGTTCGGGTAGGCGCAGGCATTGGCCGGCAATGTGGGGAACTGGTTGTTCGTGTTGCCCAACAAGATGTCGTTGCACACCATCAGGATCGCCGTGGCGCAGGTCAGGTTGGTCGGGCAGGGGTTGGTCGGAGCGAACGCCGTTACCGTGATGGTGTACGCACCTTCCGCCAGGTTCACCGGATCCCACAGCACCGGGTAGTAGTAGAAGCCCGGGGAGAGGTCGGCGAAGGTGATGGTCGCGTTCGTGTTCAGATCGCAGTTGAAGGCGAAGGTCTGCGAGTTGATGAACAGCGTGCCGCAATCACCGTACATGTTCAACGCCGCGTTACCTGTGCCACCCGCAGTGCCGCAGTAATCGATCGTGATGTTCGCGCACTGGGTCAGTTCGAAGCTCTCCCAAACCCAACCAGCGATGGTGGGGAAGGTGAGGGGGTTCACGATACCGTCCTTGTTCGCGCAATCACGCACACCGTTGAAGGTCTGTGGCGAGCCGATGGATACCGGGCTTGCTGCAGGGTTCTCGCTGCTGCACAGATCGTTCGCTGGGCTCACGCAGGGCGTTACAGCCAGGTTCCAATCGTGCGCGGCGTCATCGCCCCAACGATCGTCCCACTGGATGTGGTACTCTGTTCCAACATCACCTTTGAAAGTGTAGGTGCTGCCGAAGCCAGGCGTTACGCAACCATCGTCATCACCACCATGCAGGACCTGCGCACCGCAGGGACCCGTGCTCACCGTCAAATAGGTGTCGGTGTTGGTGCTGTTGGGCGGAGTGCAGGCGCCAATGGTGATCTTCTCGTTCACCAAAGGCGTGAAGTTCCACCAACGTGCATCGGTCGGTGGGATGCCATTGATGAACAGATCCACCGGTGTTCCGCAGTTGTACTCGCCGTTGAAGTTGTTTCCGATCACAGCGGTGGCTGCGGTAGCGCACGCACCGTTGCAGCAATCAGAGAACAAACCAAGATCGAGGGTGCAGAACGCGTTGGTGGGGTGTTCCACTTGAACGTTCACCACCGTTCCGATCGGGTAAGGCCCGATCACGTAGGTGCCTAGGCCCACACCGGTCGGTTCGGTATCACCCAGGTAATCCGTGGTGATATCCACTGCGTTCGCGTTGGAATCATCCGTCACGTTCACGCTGATGCTGAACTGGCTGTTCCCGCAATCTTCGATCACCGTGCCGGTGGCCGCTGGGAAGGTGCAATCCACGCATTGTACGCCCCAGTTCCAATCCCAACCAACGTTCGATGTACACTGCACCGAAGCGTCGGCGGTCAGGGTCATGAACAGTTCGTTGCCCGTGGCTTGTACTTGCACGCCGGCCAAGTTGATGGTGCTAGCGGGGTTCGCGAAGAGGATGGGGAAGGTGTTGTCCGGACCATCGTAAATGGTCAGGTCATCCCACGTATTGCTCTCGATAGATCCCGATGAGAACGTCAGCAACATCGTCCCGTTGCCATCGGAGGTGTAGCTCCAGGTCTGGTTCGCGTTCGGGCCGTAGCAGAAAGGACCCTCGTTGAAGACCGAGTTGTCGCAAACGATGCAGTTGCTCGATGGGTTCTGCGTGGGAAGTATCTCACTGCAGATCAAGCTTCCATTGTGTTGCACCACGATGTTCACCGGGGTACCCACGGGAATGCCAGGTACCGTGTAGCTGCCGAGACCGACATCGTTATGCACGATGGTGTTCGCAACAGGGTAGTCCGCAATGATGTCCACATCGGGCGAATCTCCCAGATCGGTGACGTCAACACCCACGGTGTAGGTGGCCGTGCCGCAATCCACACTGGATCCGGTCACGTTCGCTTGCACGAGGTCGCAATCCAAGCACTGGGCTGTCCAGTTCCAGGTCCAACCGATCTGGCTCGTGCACTGCACCGAGCCATCGGAGGTAAGGCTCATGAACAGTTCGTTGGTGCTACCAACGATGGTCAGGCCGGTCAGATCGACCGTGGCCCCTGGGTTCGCGTACAGCACCGGGTCGGTGTTGTCCGGTCCGTCGTAGATGGTCAGATCATCCCAAGTGTTGCTCTCCACAAAGCCGCTGGCGCACACGAGGAGCGCCGTACCGCCCGGGTTATCCCCTTGGTACAACCAGGTCGTGTTCTCGTTGGGGCCGTAGCAGAATGTCTGAGGGATCGCGGGATCGCCGCAGGTCAAACACGTTGGGCCCGATGGGCTGTAGGTGCCAGGCAGGGTGAAGTTGCAACCAGCGCTTCCGTCGTGGATCAAGGTGATCACATGGGAGCCGTAGTTGCTCATCGCATACACATAGACACCCGGCGTGGTCACTGTTCCCAGCACACCTTCCAAGTTGCTGGAGACATCGATGCTGGCGGCCGAACCCATGCTCGTTACCGTTACAGTGAGGTCCCAGGTCGGCAGAACACAACTCGCAACGCCTGCAGAGGCCGTGGCCGCAGCAGCGTCACATGTGGTGAAGCTGAACACCGTTGGGCACGTAGCCGCGCCGAGTGCGTTGCGTCCAACCACCTGCCAGTAATAGGTGGTGTTCGGGATCAATGCGCCCGGCACATAGGACAGGCCAGGTTGGTTGGAGCTCACCTGGGCTACAGGTGGGGTCACCACATCGAGGTACACATCATAACCCGAGTTGCGCAACCCAGCGTTCCACGTCAGGGTGGGAGTGCTGGTGGAACCCAAATCCGCAGGAGAAGTCAGCGTAGGACATGCTGGTGTCTCATCGATGCAGATCTGGAAGTTGCCGCTTCCGCTGCCGCTCACGGCATGGAATACACGGATCCAGTATTGTGTTCCAGCTACCAAGGTCGGAGCGCTGCTCTCCAGTCCACCGGTCCCTGTGGAGTTCACGCAGGCCAATGAGGTGTACGTGCCGCATGGTCCGCCCAATACTTGGAAGGCGGCGTTGAAGCCAGCTCCGCTTTGCACGGTGATGATCGGATTGTTCGTGAGCGGGGTGAAGGTGTACCAGATGTCATCATCCGGCGTGTTGCACGCGGGAACGCCGGCCGAGGCGGTGGCCACGATCGTGCTACCAGCAGTGTACACGCAACCGAGGTTGCTGGTCAAGGTGATCGCGCCTGCGCATTCATCGTTCACCGGTGGTGGGATGATGTCGCTTACGCAGATGCCGAACTCACCGGCCACTTCCGCAGGTGCCAAGGTGGTGCCGCTGCCTACGCCAGTGTGGTAAACACGTGCGTAGTACTGCTGGCCCAAGCTGTAGTTCAGACCTGTGATATCGAAGACCTCCGTAAGACCAGCGCCGGTGGCGTTCACGCAACCGATGGTGGTGAGCGCCTGGTTGATCACCTCCAAGTGCGCGTCGTAGCCGTCGTAGCTGCGCACCGTGATCCGCGTTCCCGAAACTGGGAAGCCGTTGGTGGGAGTGAAGGTGAACCACACGTCATCGTCGGGGTTACCACCGCATGTCGGATATCCGCTGGCCGTGGCCAGGCGGCTGCTGCGGTAAGTGCCGCAAAGGCTGACGGTAACGCAGGTGCTCGGGTTCACTGGGAGCACTTCGGCGGAACCGATCGCCTCATTGGTCGGAGCTCCTACAGCGGGTCCATTGCCCGAGTAAGCACCCGGTGTCCAAAGCATGCTCGTACCGCAACGGGGCACACGCTGATTCGCGTTGGCACCGGCGTTGGCGGTCACTGTGAGTTGCGGACCGAAATTCTTCTCCCGGGCCACTTGTTGCGCGATCACTTCGCCAGCACCTGGGCCACCGTTGGCGGCCGTGGTAACGCTCAAAGCGTTCAAACCGATGGAGTAGGTCCAGTTGAAGTTCACCGTGCCATCATAGGCTTCCATGGTGCCGTAGATGAACTCGATGTTGTTCGAGCCTTCGTACAATTTCGCCTGGAAGTTCATGTTGGGTCCGGCGTTGCCGAACCGCTCCATGTTGATCCACTCCACAGTAAGTACTTGGCTACCCGGCGAGCCGGTCACCTGGTACTTCATGCTCGCGTTCAGCGAAGCCGTGGTGCCGGGGTTGCCCTGGGTCACCATGTCGTCGTAGAAAGGAGCGATCACCGTGTTGATCGTAGCGCTCGCACCCAGCACGTTGCTGAACGAGGTGGTGGTTTGGGCCACGTTCAAGGTGAGCCAACCGTTGGTGCAGGCCTTGAACTGCGTGCGGGCCACACCTTGGTAAATGAAGCTGAACGGAATGGTCACGGCGTTGCTCGTGTTGTCATCCGTGCTGGTGCCCGGGAAGACGAACGAGGTGCCTGTTCCGGCGATGCTCGTCATCGGCGTGGTGCCGAGGGTCACATCGTATTGCAGCGGAACCGCGGGTGCGGCCGTCGTAGTGAACGACCGGATCACGCAAGCGTTGTTCGCACCGATGCAGTTGCGCGGAGCGATCCTCCAGTAGTACACGGTACTGGGTAGCAGCGCGGTGTTTACCGAGTAGAACAAGTTGGTGGTATTGCTGGCCACTTGTACGACCGGCGGGGTAACCACATCCAAGTACACATCATACCCCGAAGCACCCGTTACAGCGGACCAGCTGATCGTGGGAAGCAGGTTCACGCCCGTAATGAGGTTCGTGGGGTTGAGCGTGGTAGGACATAGCACTGGCGGCGTGCTTACCGTGGTAAAGGTGTTGATCGCACAGCCGGTGTTCGTGCCCGCGCAGTTGATCGGCTCCACGCGCCAGTAGTACACGGTGTTGCAACCCAACAAGGAAGGAGGTGTCCACGACGTGCCAGGTTGGTTGGTGGCCACTTGTACCACGGGTGGGGTCACCACGTCGAAGAAGACGTTATAGCCTGTAGCGCCCGCGGAAGCGGCCCACGAGAGGACCTGTGTTTGGGCGACGTTGGTAGCCAGGTTAGCCGGTGTGAATGTGGCCGGGCAAGCAGGCGTGCTTAAGGTGGTGAAGCTGTTGATCGTGCAAACGGTAGTACCGTTGGCATTGATCGGATTCACTTGATAGTAGTAAACGGTATTGCAGGCCAACGGACCTGGGTTGTAGGTGAGGCCGACTTGCGCCGGGGACACCAATGGCGGTGGGGTAACGGTACCGAAGTACACATCGTAACCCGTGATCGCTGGGTTGCCCGTAGCTCCGCTCCAACTCAATGTTTGCGCCAAACCGACCTGCACCGCTAAGTTCGCTGGTGTATAGGTGGTCGCACAGTTAGGTGGGCCAGGAGGCAGCAGCGTAGCCACGTTCACCGTATGGCAAGAGCCATCGGTGCCGCAGCCTGCTGTGGTGTTCACATGGACCCGAATGGTGCCTGTGATCCCGGTGACCAGTTGGGGGGAGAACCCGAACTGGATCACCGCGTTCGCCCCGTCGGTGATCGTGAGGTAGTTGCCAATACCACCGGTACCCGTGATATTGTAAGAGTTGCCGGGCACAAGACCGTTGGCGGTGGAAAACTCCCCGCCGAAAGCGCATGTGGTCAGGTTGATGTTACCTCCAGGAGCGGCGACCGTTGCGGTTCCGAAGGCCGAAGCATTGATACACTGGGCGTTCACTGCCGCGCTAAGTGTCAACGCGGACGCAAAGAGCGCCGTGCGGTGCCACCAACGCGTTCGCCGCGTGTTTCGCGGCGAGGGGTTGTTACTATTCATGTGGAACGGGTTTTGGTTAGGGTGATCGTCTTGGGTAAGGAACTTCAAGGGAACGCCCGAAGTAACGGGGTTGAATGTTAGAAGGCAAGTGAAAAATACTTTTCAACAGGAGGCAACCGATCGACGAGCGTGTCGTAAGGCGGCGCGAATGGCTCGTTCCTGCCAATGTACAGCGCCGTTTTCGATCCGCGCATTCCGACCGAACCCTTTTCGCGATGCCGCCGTTGGCTTGCCTTCCGCTGGTCACCCTTGGGCCGCAAGCACGGCGGGCAGGGGTTGACAATACGAGGAATGGTATGCTGCTTTGCGGTCCATGCCGATCACCCTGCCCACCCGCGCCCTCCACCTCATCTCATACAGCGCGTTGTTCTTCGCCTGCGGACAACAACCCTCCACGGAGGCCGGAGTTGAGCGGGCCGATAGCACATCCACTGCGGAACAGCCCACGAGTTGCCATCCTCCCTTGCCGGAACTGGAGGTCGCAGTGGCGGAGTATAAACTGTTCCTGGGCGATTCCCTCGTGCCTCAAGAGGCCAAGATCGCCCGCTCGAAGGCCTGGGTGTTCAAGATCGATGAAATGGGTGCGCAGTTAAAGGCCATGGGCCCAACCAACATGAGCCCGTATTGCTGGACCCGCTACAACGAGTTGATGGCGCTCGTAGGCGAACCTTGGGAAGCCCCAGCGCCATAGCGTTACGCTGCAGGAACATTCCGCGCGACGAGCACCGCGACGTTCGCTCATGACTTCGGGCCTGAGAGGATCGCCTGCATGGATCATGGTTTGAGTGAGCGTCCATGTGCGCTTGGATCATGACCGCAGGGATGTTCGCCCATTCGTCTTGACGAGCTGTGTTGGACCGGTTCTGCCCCGCAATCGTCCATGGCACCGCTTATTGAGTCAGCGGTCATGTGAGGAGGATCCAATAGAACGATGAGGCATGGATCCGTCGATCGCGATAGGGTCCCTCAAATAGCCTGTTGATATTTCGACAGGTTGTGATCTTGACGATCCGGGGAACAATGGAGCACTTTGGCCGCACAGCCTTCGCTAAAACTATGGCTGGCAAAGCACGAAGCTACGCAGTGCCAGAGGACGGTTCGATGAGCAGGACGCGCTCCAGCGGTTGAACCAGTTGAACGATCCGATACCACTGTAGAAGGCGATGATCCATTGGAAGCCTTCCGTGCGCGGGTGAAGAGGGTGTTCCTGGTGAGCGACCCCAAGAAGGGAGGACGCCCGGCCTTCGACAAGGTGATGATGTTGAAGGTGCTGGTGCTTCAGCGCATTTCGACCTTATCAATGGGGATCGCGGCCCCGTTGGCCCGTGCGCGGGTTGGCATGGTGCGCGTGGCGAGGGGTCCGGATCACTGCTGAACCCCGGCACTTCGATCTACGTACGACGGCCATGCGCTTACAAGCATTACTCTGCCGCTACCTTGTCCTCGTCCCATTGGCGTTCGCGTTGGGTAGTTATGGCCAGGATGACGACGGAATTCTCGCAGCGGACGATTTCGTGATCGACACCGCGCTCCTGGAAGATCCGACGGCCACGATCGGCGGTTATGAGGCCTACAGTGCGATGCTCGGCGGTGATTCGGTCCGGCATTGCAATGGTCTCCCTAGAGGAGAAACACCGCAGCGGTGACTACTACGAACGCATGAACATCCATGCCCCGGACGGGAAACCGATAAGCACGATGGAACTGGTGGACCGCAAGCGCATAGAATTCCTTTTGCGCGAGTTCCATCCGAACGGCAGGCTCCGTTCAGAAGGCCGTGCGCGGTACAACCCGCAGCGGATGGATACGCAACGCGTAGGCAGTTGGGTGTTCTTCGATGCCGAAGGACACAACGCGGGTGGTGAAGAGTATGTGGATGGTAAAGTACACGCGCGTACGCAGGGCCGCACTAGCCCGCAGGACGTGGGCAGTGCGAAGTAGATCAGGTCTGCTCACACCGAACGCGAAAGCCCCGTTCCATCGAACGGGGCTTTCGCTCTTCCTTACCTGCGGACCGGCTGCCGGCGATACGTGCTTACTTCTTCTCGTCCTTCACCTCTTCGAAGTCCACATCGGTCACTTCGCTGTCGTTTCCGGTGTTGGTGGTGTTCTGCTGGGCACCGCCGTTGGCCTGGGCTTGTTGCGCTGCGGCGTACATCTCCTGACTGGCGGCTTGGAACACCGCGTTCAATTCGCCCATCATCTTCTCCACGGCCACGAGGTCCTGCGCCTTGTGCGCGTCCTTGAGCCGCCCGAGCGCGTCTTCGATCGGCTTCTTCTTGTCCGCAGGGATCTTGTCCCCGAACTCGCCGAGCTGCTTTTCGGTCTGGAAGATCAGGCTGTCCGCTGCGTTCAACTTGTCCGCCATTTCGCGGGCTTGCTTGTCGGCATCGGCGTTGGCTTCGGCCTCTTTGCGCATCTTCTCGATATCGTCCTTGCTCAGGCCACTGCTCGCCTCGATCCGGATGCTTTGCTCCTTCCCGGTCGTTTTGTCCTTCGCGCCCACATGGAGAATGCCGTTGGCGTCGATGTCGAAGGTCACTTCGATCTGCGGCATACCGCGCGGAGCGGGAGGGATGCCATCCAGGTGGAAGCGGCCGATACTGCGGTTCCCATTGGCCATGGGGCGTTCGCCTTGCAGCACATGGATCTCCACGCTCGGCTGGCTGTCGCTGGCCGTGCTGAAGGTCTCGCTCTTCTTGGTGGGGATCGTGGTGTTGGCCTCGATCAATTTGGTCATCACGCCGCCCATTGTCTCGATGCCCAGACTTAACGGAGTTACGTCCAGGAGCAGTACATCTTTCACATCGCCCGAGAGCACTCCACCTTGGATCGCAGCGCCCGCGGCGACCACCTCGTCCGGGTTCACGCCCTTGCTGGGTTCCTTACCGCCGAAGAATTTCTTCACCGCTTCCTGGATCGCCGGAATGCGGGTGCTACCACCCACCAGGATCACTTCATCGATGTCACTGATCTTGAGACCTGCGTTCTTCAGTGCGCTCTCGCATGGTGCGATGGTGCGCTTGATCAAGCTGTCGGCGAGCTGCTCGAATTTGGCGCGGGTGAGGCTGCGCACCAAGTGCTTGGGAATGCCGTTCACCGGCATGATGTAGGGCAGGTTGATCTCGCTGCTCGTGGTGGAGCTCAGTTCGATCTTGGCTTTCTCGGCCGCGTCCTTCAAGCGTTGCAGGGCCATGGGGTCCTTGCGCAGGTCGATCCCTTCGTCGTTCTTGAATTCGTCCGCCAGCCAGTCGATGATCACTTGGTCGAAGTCATCGCCTCCGAGGTGCGTGTCGCCATCGGTGCTCTTCACCTCGAACACGCCATCGCCCAGTTCGAGCACGCTCACATCGTGGGTGCCGCCACCGCAGTCGAACACGACGATCTTCTGGTCCTTGTGCTTCTTGTCCAGACCGTAGGCGAGCGCTGCGGCCGTGGGCTCGTTGATGATGCGGCGCACCTTCAGTCCGGCGATCTCGCCAGCCTCCTTGGTGGCCTGCCGTTGCGCATCGTTGAAGTAGGCGGGTACCGTGATCACCGCTTCGGTCACCGTGGTGCCGAGGTAATCCTCGGCGGTCTTCTTCATCTTCTGCAGGATCATGGCGCTGATCTCCTGCGGGGTGAAATCCCGGTCGCCGATGGCCACTCGTGGCATGCCGTTCCCGGAGCGTACCACTTTGTAGGGGACCCGGGCGATCTCCTTCGCATCCTCTTCATAGGTGTTCCCCATGAAGCGTTTGATGGAGAAGATGGTGTTGGTCGGGTTGGTGATCGCCTGCCGTTTGGCCGGGTCGCCCACTTTCCGTTCGCCACCTTCCACGAAGGCCACCACGCTCGGGGTGGTCCGCTTGCCTTCACTGTTCGCGATGACCACCGGCTCGTTGCCTTCCATTACGGCGACACAGCTATTGGTGGTTCCCAGGTCGATACCTATGATCTTGCTCATGCTATTGGGTTCGTTCGGCCCGCCCGTTGTCAAGGCTTATGCCATCACCGTCCGCATGGCGAAAATCTGCCAGCACTGGTCAGGGTGCGGTCTTCACCGGCCTGCGGGTCGCTGACAGATCGACAGATCGTCAGTTACAGACCAGATTCGAATTGGTCACCCCAAGCGCAGGGTCCACGCAGAAATTCAGGCCAGCGGTAAGCGGCCCCTCCACCAATTCGAAGTAACTGTCCAGTCCGATCCGCACGTTCCGCGTGGTTTGGAAGTGGCGAGCTGCGAAGAGACCGTAGCCATTGGTGATGTTGGTGTACTCGGGGCGTTCTTCCACGATCCCGCTGATCGGTTCGGTCAGGCGCAGGTAGGTGGTCAACTCAATGTCGGCTACCTCGAACTCGATGTCCAGCCCCCGGAAGATCCTGCGCTCGATGGTCGCATCATTCTCCATCATACCGAGCAGCGTCTCGTAGAACCCCAAGCCGCTCACGGTCAACTGCATTTGCTCGTTCCCGACCGTTGTATTGCTGGTGGTCGTTCCGATCTTGTATCGATAATTCTCTTCGCGGATGTCCCCATTGCCCCGGTCCTCCGCGTAGCGTACCCGGAAGAACACGTCGAACCGTTTTCCGTCCGCTCCACTGCGGTATTTCATATCCACCTCATTGTAGACCCCTCCTTGAATGAAGTTTCAATTCCTGATTGCCGTTCTCGGAGAGGAAACCCGTAACATAAGTGATGTTATTGACAGCGGGTGCAGTGGCTTCGATCGTGGTCCCTTTCACCCGTAGGACCACCTTGTAGGCGTGGTCTTGGTTGATGGATGCATCGAAGTAGTACATCTTGTGCAACGGAGAATTGAACACACCCGGATCGCGCGGCATCAACGTATCGATGAGCGGATACTGCGCGCCGTTGTCCACGTCTTCCACATAGCGGTCCTGAGGAGGAAGCGTCTCATCCGAATACTCCGAACTGTCGGGGACCAAGGCGTACAGCAAGGCATCGCCATCGCCGAGGAAGGCCTTGTTGATCTTCACATAGTGGCGCGTCTGCTCGTCCACACCGTTGCTCGCGGTCTTGGAGACCAAGCCGTACACCACGGTGATTTCCTTGTACGGGGCGGTCACCTCCAGATCGGTGCTGCAAGCGGCGAGCAGGATACAGGTCGAAACGAAAGCGAGCACGCGTATGGCCAACATGATGCTGTTCTGAAGTGCCAAAGATAGATGCCTCCGTGCGCTTCGGGCCAATGGGCCGAGCAACGGCGCGTTGGGCCGACAAGCGGCCTTTGGCGATCGTTAGCTTTGACCGCGGATCACAGCCCCATGGCCCAGAACGAACAGAAAGACGTACGGCGCATAACCACCCATGTGCTGCAAGAGATGAAGGCGAACGGCCAACCGATCGCCATGCTCACGGCCTACGATTTTTCGCTAGCTGGCCTGGTGGACAGCGCCGGAGTGGATGTGATCCTGGTGGGCGATAGCGCTAGCAATGTGATGGCTGGGCACGAGACCACATTGCCGATCACCCTCGATCAAATGATCTACCACGCCAGCAGTGTGGTGCGCGCGGTGCAGCGTGCGTTGGTGGTGGTGGATCTGCCTTTCGGCACCTACCAGGGCAATACCAAAGGGGCCCTGAACTCGGCCATCAGGATCATGAAAGAAAGCGGTGCCCATGCCGTGAAGTTGGAAGGAGGAAGGGAGGTGCTGGGTTCGGTGGAACGCATCCTTTCGGCCGGGATACCGGTAATGGGTCATTTGGGTCTCACTCCGCAGAGCATCTACAAGTTCGGCACCTATGTCGTCCGTGCCCGGGAAGAGGCCGAAGCGCAGCGACTTCGTGAAGATGCGGTGCTGCTCGAACAGGCCGGGTGTTTCGCCATTGTATTGGAGAAGATCCCTGCGAGCCTGGCAACAGAAGTAGCCCGGAGCGTGCATGTGCCCGTCATAGGCATCGGCGCTGGCGGTGGTGTGGACGGACAGGTCCTGGTGCTCCATGACATGCTGGGGATCAACAAGACCTTCAATCCCCGTTTCCTGCGGCGCTATGCCGATCTGCACAAGGTGATCACCGAAGCGGTCTCCGCCTATCTCCGCGATGTGCGTTCGCGCGACTTTCCCAGTGACGACGAGCAGTACTGACGGTATTCCGGTCCTGCCTGTGTTGTGGGAAGAGGCGGGCTTGGTGGCCATCCACAAACCGGGTGGCATGCCGACGCAACCGGACCAAAGCGCTGATATGGATGTGCTTCGTACCGTTCAGCGGATGTATCCGTTAGCGGATGTCGGCCTGGTACACCGACTGGATCGACCTGTGAGTGGCGCGCTGATCGTGGCGCTGAACACGCTTGCCCTCGCAGGCATGAACGCGCTGTTCCGCGAGCACCAGGTCCGCAAGACCTATCTGGCCATCGTTGAAGGGGTCCCTGCGGAAACGTTCACTCTGGAACACCGTATCGAACAGGACGGACGTTGGCGGAAAGCGCGCGATCGATGCGAGCGGCGCTCTGGCCAGGCTTCGTGCGAAGCGGATGGTACAAGGTGATCGTTACGCGCTTATCGAAGTGGAACCTGAAGCAGGCCGTTTCCATCAGATCCGCGCGCAGTTGGCCGCTTCAGGCATGCCGATAAAAGGCGATGTGAAGTACGGTGCTCGCCGCGGAGAGAAGGACCGCTCCATCGCGTTGCACGCGCATACGCTTTCGTTCCGGCACCCCATCACGCAGACCCCGGTCATCGTCACCGCTCCTCCACCCGCCACGCCAGTGTGGGCCGCATTGCTCGCGCTCGCGGATCATGACCCCGCACAGCATGGTCAGGACGTTGGTCCAAGCGCGTGAACCACGAATTGCCGTTGATCCGGGCAGCACGCGTTGAGCGCTGATCACATGGGATGGTTTTAGATCGGATCCACATCCGCGATGATCCGCACGCGCCCGTGTGTTTCCGAGGCACGCAGGTCTTCGAAGGCGGAGCGCACTTCATCCTTCTCCGAAGCATGGTGGCCGCGACCTAATTTCACGAGGATATTCCGGATATGGAGATCGCGCACCCAGGCTACTCCGGGTACTTCAGGGCCCAGCACGCGGTCGTTGAAATGAGGACGTAGGCGCTCCACGAGGGCTTGCGCCGCGTCGGCGACGCGCTGTTCATCGCGATGCTTCAGTGTGAAACGCACCAGCCGTGAAAAAGGCGGATAGTTGTGCGCCTGGCGATGTTCCAACTCGCGCGTGTAGAAGCCGTTTACATCATGTGTCAATACGAAGCCGAGCACGGGATGCGCCACATCGAACGCCTGCACGAGCACCTCGCCAGGGTCGGTCCTGCGTCCACTTCGTCCGGCCACCTGGGCCATCAATTGGAAAGCGCGTTCATGCGCCCTGAACTCCGGATAACGCAATAGTTGGTCGGCGCTGAGGATGCCTACCAAAGTGACCCGTTCCATGTCCAACCCTTTGGTCACCATCTGGGTGCCGACGAGCACATCGATCGCGCCCTCGGCGAAATCGGACAGAAGTTTTTCCAAGGCCTGCTTGCCACGCGCGGTGTCTTGATCGAGGCGTGCGATGCGGAGTTGAGGAAAGTGAATTGCCAGTTCCTCTTCGATGCGTTCGGTCCCGAGCCCGATCATCCGCAAACGTCGGCTGTTGCAGCTCGCGCAAGCGGTGGGTGGTGTGTAGACACGTCCGCAGTAATGGCAACGCAGGCTATGGTCACGCTTATGGTAGGTGAGGCTCACATCGCAATGGTCGCAGGAGGGCACATGGGCGCATAGCTCGCATTGCCATACCGGGGCGTATCCGCGGCGGTTCTGGAACAGGATCACCTGGTCCTTGCGCTTCACGGTCCGATCAATGGCTTCCAACAGTTCGGGCGCGAAGTGCCCTTGCATCCGTTTGCGTTTATAGGCTTCGCGCAGGTCGAGCATACGCACCGACGGGAGCACGCTGCGGCCGAAGCGCTCATCGAGCCGCACCCATCCGTATTTCCCTTGGCGTGCGTTGTGCGCGCTTTCCATGGAGGGTGTGGCCGAGCCGAGCACCACGCGTGCGCCACAGATGTCGGCGAGCACGACCGCCATGTCCCGTGCGTTGTAGCGTGGCGCGGGGTCCTGTTGTTTGTAAGAGGGATCGTGCTCCTCGTCGACTATGATCAGTTCAAGACGCTGAAAGGGTAGGAAGAGGGCGGACCGTGCACCGACCACGATCGGGTATGCTTCGGGCCTTTCCATCAGGCCCATCCAGAGCTCGGCGCGTTGTCGCGCCGTAAGTCGGGAATGGAACACAGCGACCTGTTCGCCGAAACGTGCTTTGAGACGCGTGATGAGCGTTGACGTCAAGGCGATCTCCGGAAGAAGGTAGAGCACCTGGCCCCCGGCCTGAACGACGGCGTCGATCAAGTGCGCGTAAACCTCTGTTTTCCCCGATCCCGTAACACCTTGCAAGAGGGTGCACCGATGCTTACGGAGCTGGCTCGCAAGGCCGTCAAGGCTGCCTCCTGTGCCGCGGAAAGGGTGGGCATGATCCCTGGCGCAAGGCCATGGAAAGGTTTGTGCGCGTCTTTCTCTGTGACCAACAGCAAACCTTTTCGTGCCAACCCGTCGACGATAGCCCGCGTGACGTCAGCCGCCTTCATCAAACGCGGAAGCAGCACCGCCGAAGGATCATCGCTCAACCACCGACCCAATTCGATCCCCTTCATCAACGCCGCCAACTGTTTTGGGGCACGTTCCAGTCGGTCGAACCAGGCGTGGAGGGCTTGCTCGTTGGAGGCATCTTCGGCGAGCGTCACCCATATCTCCGTCCGGGGCTTGTACTTCTGGCGAAGGTCTTCTTCCAGACCGACCGCACCCTGGTCCACCAGTTCCTTTACCACGCGCAATGGATCCTGCACCTGAAGAAGATCACCCGCTTCAGCGAGCGTGATGGCGGGCTGCTTTTCCAACGCAGCGAGCAACAGTGCGAGACGGGGTGTCCGTGCCGCGTGCTCCGCCGTGTGTTCCGTGGCAATGATCCGCGTGTTGCTGGTGAGGATAAGTGGACCCGGCATGGCCGTGAGCATCACCTCACCAAGACCGCACAAGTAGTGGTCTGCCATACGTTGCCACAACTCCAATTGCTGCAGGCTGATCACTGGCTGATGGTCGAGCACACTAAGTGCGGTGCGGATCGAACGGTGCTCGGGCTGTTTTTGATGCGTGCTTAGCACCATGGCCGCGTAGAGCTTTCTGCCGGAACCGAAGGGCACCACCACGCGCATCCCTGGCGCCACGTCCAACGCCCCTTCAGGCAAGCCGTAGGTGAACACGCCGGGTACGGCGGCCGGAATGATCACATCAACGAAGCGCGGCATCGAACGCGCAAGTTTAGAGCGCAACACGGCTGTGAACCCATGAATAGCGGATCAACGGGTAGACCGCGCATGGAAGGGGGTGTAACTTGCGCGTTCATGAGGGCCTTGCTTTCCGGACTTCTTGCGCTGCTTCTTGGTTGCGCAGTCCCTGTCCGGGCGCAGTTGGTCCTCACCAATACCCAGACCCCCGTCCAACTCGTCAGAACGTGCTTTTGGGAGCCGGTGTCACGGTCAGCAACATCACATTCAACGGGGCACCGGGCAACGCGGTCTCAAGCCAGGCTGGCGAGTTCAACAGTGCGAACGCCAACGTCGGGTTACCGGCCGGACTGATCCTGGCGACCGGGGGCATTTCCAACGCGCTTGGTCCCAACAACAGTGGAAGTTCATCCGTTCCGATCACTGGGATCAGCGTACAGGATCCCGACCTTCTCCTGCTCGCGCAGCAAAGCCAACCCACCATTCAGGACGTCAACGATTGCGCGGTATTGGAGTTCGACTTCGTGCCGACCGGTGATTCCCTTAAGTTCAACTTCGTTTTCGGCTCCGAAGAGTTCCTGGAGTTCGTGAACAGCATCAATGATGCCTTCGGCTTCTTCTTGAGCGGCCCCGGGATCACCGGACCTTACAGTAACAACGCCATCAACATCGCGCTCATCCCCGGAACCACCGACCCGGTGACGATCAATACGGTGAACGACGTGGTGAACCCGCAGTTCTATGTCGACAACGGGGATGGAGTTACCCCGCCCTTCAGCACGAGCCCTACCTACGTGCAGTATGATGGACTTACCACCGTGATGACCGCACTGGCGCAGGTGATCTGCGGGGAGACGTACCACATTAAGATCGCGGTGGGTGATGCCAACGACACGGTCTGGGATTCAGCGGTATTCCTTGAAGCAGGCAGCTTCCAGAGCAACCAGATATCCATCGTGGGCGAGGTCATCGCGGGTGGTGTCGACAGTCTTTTCTACGAGGGTTGTGGTACCGCTTCGCTCTACCTCGTTCGCGGAGGTTTGCTGCTGGACAGTGACACCGTGCAGGTTCTTTTGGGTGGTTCGGCCACTGAACTCGCTGATTATTCCAGCATACCCGCAGAAGTGATCTTCCTTCCCGGGCAAGATTCGATCAACATACAGTTCTCGGCCATCCTGGATGGGCTCGCGGAAGGGCAGGAGAACATCCTCCTCATGGTGATCAACGAGACCGCATGCGGGGGTGATACCGTCATTGTGGAGATCTTCATTGAAGAGGCCCCGCCGATCGATGTGCTGCTGAGCAATGATGTCACCGTGCAATGCACGGACAGCACATTGATCACCGCGGTGATCACCGGAGGGTTTGGCAACTACACGCTTGATTGGGACCAAGGCGTGCCGGACGGACAGTACGACGGTTGGGTCTCGCCGGGGCAGACGACGACCTATGTGCTCACGGTGACGGATGATTGTGGCGTGATCACGGAGTACGATGCGGTCACGGTCACGGTCCCCATCATGCAGCCCCTCAGCGTCACCGTGCAATCCGATGTAACCGTGTATTGTCCGGAAACCACGGTTCTACTCACCGCACAAGTGCAAGGCGGCACTCCCGTTTACACCTACCAGTGGACAGGGAATCTCGGCACAGGGCCAAATGCGCAGGTGGCTCCCGCGACCACCCAAAGTTGGACGTTGACCGTGACGGACCTCTGCGGGCGTGATACGAGCGACCAAGTGACCGTGACAGTGGACTACGACACGGTCCGGGTGGTCATTTCGCCAGACACCGTGATCTGTTTCGGCGATACCGCCACGCTGCACGCGCTCACCGAGCTGGGGTTGGAACCTTACGACTACGATTGGCTCCCGGGCGGGTCCGCGGATACCCTTGCGGTTTCCCCCGCCACCAATGCACTCTATGCGGTCACGATTACTGATGCTTGCGGGATCAGCAACTACGACGAAGCGGGCGTGGGGGTCAATAGTCCGTTGGCGGCTTTTTGGTGGGGTGGCAGCACATGGGTCAACAACTTCCCGATCTCCTTCATGGACCAATCCTTTGGGGCCACCGCTTGGTGGTGGGATTTCGGTGTACCCGGTCTGGAGAGCAGCGATCAATATCCGTTCACTACGTTCCCTGATCCCGGCACCTACGATGTGCAGCTCCTTGTCTCGGACACCTTGGGTTGCTTGGACTCCATTTCACATACGATCGTGGTCGATCCCGAGTTCGAACTCTACATCCCGAACAGCTTCACTCCGGATGGAGATGGGTTCAACGAGACCTGGCAAGTGATCGGCACCGGTGTGAAGGAGTTCTGGATCCGGTTGCACGATCGCTGGGGTGCCACGATCTTCCAGTCCTCGGATATCGCCACAGCCTGGGATGGCACGCTCAATGGCACTCCACTTCCGACCGGCGTTTATGTTTATCGATACCGGGTAAAGGCTATTGAAGGGGCGGTCCAGGAACGCATGGGGCACGTCACACTGCTCCGGTAGGTCGTTCCGGCAGATCGGTAGTTAGGCGCGTCGGCGGTCCAGGCAACATTTCGACGTGCCGATCGGTCATTTGTCTGGAACACGTTCTGAACAATGCCGACCGCCGACACCACGACCACCAGAACCGACCGAGCAGCTTCGCTTTATGATCTCCGCACCCCGCGTTGGGACAAGTACTATCGTGCTAGGCGGAAGTGCATCAAATTCCCCCGGTACTACAAGAAGGCTTTGAACTGGTGATGTTCGGAGTTCGCCAGCGGGCTTGCTCCAACGCACCGGGATTTCTCTGGCGTTCCTGTTGATAAGTGCGTCAAGGCGCCCCCGGCGCTCCTCGCGGGGGCCTTTACTTTCGTCCCGGTCCGCGCCTTTGCGGTCCAACCAGTTCGTATGGCATCCCATCAACTTCTACCTACCGCAGTGGCCTTGGTGCTACTCGTTGGTTCCACATCGTGTGGCGGTGATCCGGACGGATCGCGGACAGAGACCAATGCTGATACGCTGACCGTCGCCCCTTCCGATGGGGGAGGAGTTGTCAATATCGGAGGTAAGCTCTTCAGCATTCCGTCCCCGGTCCAGACCGCGCTCATGATCCGAAGCACCGGAGCAGACTACCAGCGGGACATTGTTCTTGACCGCGCCAAGGCGGATGGACTAACCTCCAAGGTCGGTCGTGCCTTGGCTATGGGACTCTATGGCGCCGACCTAGCTTATGCCACGATCCACAAGGACGGCCAGACCGCGCTCGCTACGCTCCAGACCATTGAGCAGTTGGGCGGACGCCTGGAGTTGGGCAATGCGTTCGACAAGTCCTTGCTGGACCGGTTCAAGGCGAACATGAACGACCAGGATAGCCTGCTGCGTTTGAGCGGAGAGGCGTTCCGAGCCTCCGATCAGTACTTGAAGACCAACGATCGGGGCGATGTCTCCAGTCTGATACTCGCAGGTGGTTGGCTGGGGTCCCTGCACATAGCGCTGCGCCATACCGGTGGGAAAGGCAGCGAAAAAGTGGCGCAACGTGTCGGGGAACAGCGGCGTGCATTGGATGATCTCATCGCGTTGATCGAGGCGAACGACAAGGAGAAGCAGTGCGGTGCGCTCTGTGCCGATCTGAAAACCTTGAAGCAGGCCTTCGACGCTATCAAGAGCACCTATCAGTTCGAGAAACCGGTGACCGATATCGCCGCCCGTACCACTTTCATCAATGGAGCTTCATCGGTAACGGTCACTCCGGAACAATTGACCGCCATCGCTCAGCAAGTGGAGACCTTGCGTACCAAGTATCTGATCTGACCATGAGGACCCCTTTCGCCGCAACTTCCCTGACGGCCCTCTTCCTGTTGTTCGGAGCTCCGGCTGTCGCGCAGTGCGACACAATCGCGACACTCTGTAGCAAGCATATCACCTCCTCCTACATTCCGGACGGCCAGTTCTACCGCGCTCTTCTTCAAGGCGATGAGGTGGCGGAGTTCGGGCTGACGCTCTTTGGGGGAACCACCTATCGCGTGGCCGCCTGCAGCGGGCTGAGCGACGGTAACCTGATCTTCTCCGTATACGATACCGCACCGGAGCGGAACCTGCTGTTCACGAATCGGGAGCATGCGAACGGGCCCTACTGGGATCTGGTGATCGCCAACTCGCTCGATGTGACGATCGAGGCCCAATTGGACCCCTCCAAAGCGGGTTCGGGGTGCGCGGTGATGCTGATCGGATTCAAGCAGTAGCACTGCCCAGGTCGCTTCTGGAACTTTCAGACATCCCTCCCGTAAAGAGGGATGTTCTTCTTTCCGGCCTGCCGGACAGGAAATTCCATGAGCGAAAAGATCCTCAAAGCACTGCTCCAGCTCTTCGCGATCATCGCGAAGGCCGATCCGGGCGGGCAGGCCGGCCGTCTCGGGGGTCGCGCGATACTGGAACGTTTCCTCCGGCAGCAGTTCACCGCGGAGCAAGCGTCCGGACATCTGGCCACCTTCGATGCGCACGTGGCTGCGTTCCACAGCACCGGTGGCGAGAGCCGTCAAGGACGTAAGCGTACCTCGCTCAACTCCGTGAAGGTGTTGAAGATCTGCATGCAGGTGAACGAGGAGTTGAACCAGCGTCAGAAGTTCGTGGTGCTGGTCCACCTGCTCGAGTTCATCCATGCTGGCGGAGTGGCCGAGCAGGAGGACGAGTTTGTGAGCACGGTGGCCGAGACCTTCAATATCGGCCACGCGGAGTTCCAACGATGTCAAGCGTTCGTGGACCAGAACGCTGCGACCCGCGAGGATGTCGCCCATCTCCTTTATATCGATGCGGCACCTGCGCCTGCGCTCACCAATGCGCGGCACTTGCACGCCCACCTGGACGGTGAGCTACGCGTGCTGCACTTGCCTACGGTGAACCTCTACGTAATGCGCTACTTGGGCGATGATCGCGTATTGCTCAATGGTCAGCCCATGGGCAAAGAGCATCACTACGTACTCTCCAACGGTAGTTCGGTCCGCCCGCCGAACGGCCAGCCCATCTACTACAGCGACATCCTAGGCAGTTTTATGCAGGGCCACGGGAAGGAGCCCATCGTGTTCAAAGCCGAGGGCATCACCTACGCCTTTCCGAACGGGCGTGTCGGTCTGCACGATCTCGAATTGGCCGAAACCTCGGGCAAGCTCGTGGGGATCATGGCGGCAGCGGCAGCGGCAAAAGCACACTGCTGAACGTGTTGAACGGGAACTTGCGGCCCAGCACCGGTCGCGTAACCATCAATGGCATCGATGTCCACCGCGAGGCGGAACGCATCCGGGGGGTGATCGGCCATGTCAGTCAGGACGATCTGCTGATCGAGGAGCTCTCGGTCTATCAGAACCTCTTCTACAACGCAAAGCTCTGCTTCGGCGACCTTTCAGATGAACGGATCGGCGAGCGTGTTCTGAAACTATTGCAGCAGCTTGGGCTTTACGAGACCAAGGACCTGAAGGTGGGCAACCCGCTCGACAAGACCATCAGCGGTGGCCAGCGCAAGCGCCTGAACATCGCGCTGGAGCTGATCCGCGAGCCGAGCGTGCTCTTCGTGGATGAACCGACCAGTGGTCTCAGTTCCCGCGATTCGGAGAATATCATGGACCTGCTGAAGGAGCTCGCCCTGAAAGGCAGGATCGTCTTTGTGGTCATCCACCAACCCTCATCGGACATCTTCAAGTTGTTCGACCGGTTGCTTCTGGTGGATCAGGAAGGCTATCCTGTTTACTACGGCGACCCTGTTGACTCGGTGGTGTATTTCAAGCGGGTAACGGGCCAAGTGAACAGCGATGTAGGGCAGTGCCGGAGTTGTGGCAACGTGAACCCGGAGCAGATCTTCAACATACTTGAGGCCAAGTTGGTGGACGAATACGGCATGGAGACCGACCAGCGCCGCATCGGCCCCGAGGCTTGGAACGAGGTCTTCCGGGCCCAGATGGAGGGACGTATGGCGCAAGTGGCAGCAAGCCGCGCGGTGCCCAAGAGCACCTTCAAGGCGCCGGGATGGTTGGTGCAGCTCAGTGTCTTCTTCAAACGTGACGGCCTCGCCAAATTGGCCAACCGGCAGTATGTGCTTATCAACTTGCTCGAAGCCCCGGTACTGGCCTTCGTGATGACGTTCTTCCTGCGCTACCACGGTGCAGGGAATGCGGGCGTGACGAACTATGTCTACCGCACCAATGACAACATCCCCCAGTACCTTTTCATCGCGGTTATCGTGTCCTTGTTCCTTGGCATGACGGTCGCTGCCGAAGAGATCATTCGCGACCGGAAGATCCTACAGCGGGAGAAGTTCCTGGCGTTGAGCCGCAACAGTTACCTGCTCAGCAAAGTCGCCATCCTCTTCATGATCTCGGCCATACAGGCACTTCTCTTCGTACTTGTCGGTAACGCGGTACTCGGCATCACGGACATGACAGCCGTCCACTGGGCATTGCTCTTTAGCACAGCATGCTTCGCTAATGTGCTCGGACTGAACGTAAGTGCGAGCTTCAATAGCGCGAAGGTGATCTACATCATCATCCCAATGCTCATTATCCCGCAGTTGCTCTTCAGCGGGATCATCGTCCGGTTCGACAAGCTCCATCCTTGGTTCTCCTCAGAGCGAAGTGTGCCGTGGATCGGCAACATCATGGCCAGCCGTTGGGCATACGAGGGCCTTGCCGTCACGCAGTATCAGGACAATGCTTACGAACGCCTGTTCTATCCTTTCGATCAGCGGATGAAGACCGCCAACTGGAAAAAGGATCTCTGGATCAGCGAGCTCCAGCATCGCAGCGCTTCCGCACGGCGTGCCTTGGGCGATCCAGCACGGGCGACGGAACTGCGCGGCGATCTGGAGTTGCTGCGCAACGAGATGGAACGGGAGAACAGCCGTGTACAAGGTCTCGGCTTCGTCGGATCATCACAACTGACACCGGATGCCGTGACCCCGCGCATTTGGATGAGGTGGACAAAGCCTTGGAGCTGCTCACATCCCACTACCGGCGCGTTTACAAGCAAGCGGAGCAGGAGAAGGAGAAACGTATCGCGGAGCTGACCTCCACACCCGAAGCGCGTCAGGCCTACTTCGCGTTGCTGGATGCGCATCGCAATGAGAGCCTGGCGGAGTTCGTCACGAACAAGAACGACGTGAACGTGATCACCGAGGAGGACGGCGAATTGGTGCAAAAGAGCGATCCGATCTACCTGGAACCACGTGCCCCTGGATTCTTCCAGGCGCATTTCTACGCCCCATCAAAGCGCTTCTTCGGTTTCAGGGTGCCCACTTTCTGGGGCAATCTGATGGTGCTTTGGGGCATGTCAATGATGCTGATGGTCGCGCTTCGGCTGGAAGTGTTCCAAGTCCTTATCGAACGCCTTTCGGCCTTTCGTCGGAGGAGTTGATCACCTTGCCCAAAAACAGAGAACCCCGCAGGGCGGGGCTTTCTAGTTCAGTTCCGAAGGCAGTTCAGTGGCCATCCACCTCCTCGATCTGGATCATCTTGAACGGGATGTTGATGATGGCTTGGTAGTCTTCACCAGCTTCCAGCATATCCTCATCATCCTCTTCATAGTGCCAGTTCACCACCACCTCGTTGCCCGCGGTACGCACGATTTCCAACTTCTTGAACAGGTCGAGGATGCACTTGCTGCTGCTTGTGTTGAAATACTCCAGCTGTATATGCAGCACGGTGGAAGGGCGGGGTTCGCGGGCATAGCGGTCCACCCAAGTGATCAAGGGCTTGTAGTAGTCGATGGAATTTTCAGGGATCGATCGCCCCTTGAGCTCCAGTCGACCGGTGGCGGCGTCGAAGTGTACATGCGGGGTCTTAGGAGTTCCCTCCAGTATCAGCGCTTCCATGGTGCGGTTCAATTGGTCACGTTCACGTTCAAACTGAAGAAGGCGTTCTCGGTGTCGAACGGCACGAAGCCGTATTCCAGCTTCTGGCCGCTCTTGCGCGCTATGTCGATGATACCCAAGCCGCCGCCGCCACTGTTCGTGTAGCGCCCGTTGGCCAGTGTTTGCTGGTAGAACCCACGAAGCTCTTCCGGGGCCATCGCGTTGATCCTGTCCAAATGATCTTTCAGTAGATGGACATCCTTGTCGGCGACGAAGTTGCCGGTCAGCACACTGTATCCTTTATCATGGTGCATGATCATCACTACCCCGTGCGGGATGTTGGTCGCACTGCCTTCCGCATCGGCCAGTTCGAGACGGGTGTTATGGTGGTAGAGGTTCTGTAAGCACTCCATAGCAACGTTGAATACCCGCTTGCGCATGCGCGCATCGGGTTCCAAGATGCTCATCTTGCGCTCCACCAGGCCCAACAACGCGCTCACAAGCTCCTCGCTGAGGTCGCCCTTGAACGAAAGCATGACACGCCTTTGCTCCAATTCATCATAGAGGTCATAGATCCTGTCCAGCATGGTGTTCGGCACAAGGCCACCGGCGGCAAAAGAAGGGGAGGACCGTTCTCCCCATGGAACTCGTGTCCCGGAGTTATTCACGGAATTGTCAACCCGGCGACCTGCTCGTTCGTATGGAGTTCGACATGGTCATCGCACCCTTCGCCGTGGTACATGCGCCGTTCAATGCCATCATCCAAGGTGAAGGCCTCGATCCCCCTTGTGATCCATGCGCAATCCACTTCGACCTCCAATGCTTCAACCGGGACCACACCATAGGTGCGGCCGTTGTGATCCTTGCCGAGCAGGTCGAACAACACGCTGTACCGATCGTTCTGGACCACGCTGTCCAGCGGCGCGTCCAGCAAGGAGTAGATGATGTTCCCCCGGAAACGTTCGCTCCAGGCCCCCGCGTATTGGACGAACGCACTGTCCATATGGACCGTTGATGTGGTCCCGTTCGGCGCATCGACCGTTGCGCCGAAACGGAAGCGACCTACCCCCAGGTCAAGATCCGTGGTGCTGAACCCGCCGATCAGGGCCTCCTGAGCGAGGGTCGTATCATACCGTACAACAATGGTCCCGTTCCGCTGTACGCCATCCAACCCAGGGCAGCCCGGGCCAAGGAAGCGCAGGAACGCGGTAACTGGCCCGTTCATCGGGAATGCCCCGGTGTCGCCTACAATGCTGTCCAGCGTGATGCATGGCACTTCCCCGGTGGGGCTCCACCTTCCTGGCCCGAGCCGGAGGCCTTTCAGATGCGCGAACAACGGAAAGATGCCTTTTTCAGCAACGGCATGGTCGATCATCGTTGCCACGTTCTGTTCGGTGGCCTCCTCTTCGTCCTTCCGGCAACCACCCAGCAGGGTGACAAGGATCAAGAGCAGGACCGGGGAGCGGTACATTCGTTCGGTGCGTTCTTTCGAACGCTGGCTGGATGAACGGCGAAAGTAGCACCGTGCGGTGCGTACTTTCGCAGGCCTTTCAAGGATGGCCTGGTACAAGCACTGGTTCGGCACCCGATACTACAAGTTGCTTTATGGACATCGCGACCAGGACGATGCGCGCGACTGGGTGGAGGCGATCCTGAACACATGGTCTTTGCACCCCGGGAGCACGATCCTCGACTTGGCTTGCGGAAGGGGGCGACATGTGCGGTGGTTCAATGCCGCGGGCATGGAAGCGACCGGCATCGACATTTCGGAAGAGAGCATCGCGGAAGCGCGCTCCTTGCTGCCAGGAGTTGACCTGCGCGTGCAGGACATGCGCGAGCCGTTCGCTGTGGAACGGTTCGATGCGGCGGTGTGTCTGTTCACCAGCTTGGGCTACTTCTACACGATCGAGGACGACCGGAAGGTGTTCTCGGCCGTGGCTGCCGCTTTGAAGCCAGGTGGTCGATTCGTCCTGGATTTCATGAACAGCCCGCTCGTGCTCCGCGACTTGGTGAAGCATGAAGAACTGGAGCGTGAAGGGGTCTTCTTTCGGATCGATCGCAGGCTGGAGGAGGGTGTTCTGGTGAAGTGCGTGACCGTCTTGGACGAGGGTGTGGAGCATCGTTTCGAGGAACGCGTGCAAGCCCTTCACCCGGGCGAACTGGAGCTTATGGCGCTGGAAGCTGGCCTAGTGATCGAAGACCGCACGGATGGGCCGGAGCCCAAGCCCTTTGATGAACAACATTCGCAGCGCTTCGTGCTATGGACCCGAAAACCCCTGGCGTGACAGTAGCCGTGGCCATAGCCTTCTTCGTGGTGCCGCTCGGGGCAGGGGCGCTGGTGCGCATCATGAAGCCCGATGCCCGATGGCTGCGGCTGCTCCTTTCATTCAGTGGATCGTTCTTGTTGGGCGTGGTGTTCCTGCACATGCTGCCCGAACTATACGCCGAGGCTGGCATCGGCATCGGTATGTGGGTCTTGGTCGGCTTTCTCTTGCAGGTGGTGCTCGAATTCTTCAGCCACGGGATAGAGCATGGCCATATGCATGTGCATGCTGCACCCGGCAAGGTGCTTCCGTTCGTTACGTTGCTGAGCCTCTGTGTCCATTCCTTCACCGAGGGCATGCCCTTCGCCGATCCCAACGTGGCGGGTGATCCGTATTTCCTCGCTGGCGTGCTATTGCACAAGATGCCCATGGCCATTGCGCTGGCCGCAGTGCTGCAACGTTCGGGCGCGGACAACCTGCGCAGTTGGTCATTGCTCGTGATCTTCGCCTTGGCCGCGCCGTTCGGGATCTTTGTGGGCAGCGTTGCCGGTGAGGGCCTTGGTGCGGCGTTCCTGGATGCTATGCTGGCCTGGCGATCGGTATGCTGCTGCATATCAGCACCACGATCATCTTCGAGAGCGCGCCCGAGCATCGCTTCAATGCGGCGCGCTTTGTAGCCGTGATCGTGGGGGCGGCCCTGGCGGCTTTGCTGCTGGCCGGGCATACGCACTGACGTTCCAGGGACCAGGGACGATCGCAGAGGCGTAGCGCGATCCTCCGTACGGTGCCTTTTTTCTTGGGGCCACAATAGTTCATCATCGTACGCGTTGATCGCTTTACTTTGTACCGCAAAGTACTTTGCTAATGACGCCGAACGACCAACTCAAAGAACTCGCCCGTATTCGCGGGCTGATGGATCGAAGTACCCGTTTCCTCAGCCTCAGCGGTCTCAGCGGCGTGGTCGCTGGCGTGGTCGCACTTGCCGGAGCGACGCTGGCGCGATACCACATCACTCAGTCGCTCGCCCCCGGTGCCGATGTGCTGACCTATGGAACGGGTAGGGGGTACGACCAAGCCGATGAACTCCTGCTCACCTTGATCGCCGATGCGGCGCTCGTGCTCGTCCTGGCATTGTTGGGCGCGTTCTGGTTCACCTGGCGTCGCGGCCACCGCACCGGCCAGCATCTGTGGGATGCGAGCGCCCGCCGCCTCATGATCAATATGCTTGTGCCGTTGGGCGTGGGTGGGGTCTTTTCTCTGGCGTTGTTCTACTACGGTTTGCCCGGATTGGTGGCGCCAGCCACATTGGTGTTCTACGGCCTCGCGCTTTTCAGTGCCAGCAAGTACACATTGGACGAGATCCGCTGGCTGGGTGCGAGTGAACTTGTGCTCGGGGTGGTCGCCCTGTTCTGGCTGGATGCCGCACTGCTGTTCTGGGCGCTCGGCTTCGGAGTACTCCACATCTTCTATGGAGGCCTGATGTATCTGCGTTACGAACGCGTTTCGAAGGAGAGCGCATGATCGAACACCTCAACAAGGCGTTCGAGAGCCGTGTGCGCTTGGGCATCATGGCGGTGCTCGTGGTGAACGAGTGGGTGGATCACGCCCGGCTGAAGGAGCTGCTGAACGTGACCGACGGCAACCTCGCGAGCCACCTCGCCGCCCTGGAGGATCTGAAGTATGTGCAGGTGCGCAAACGCTTCGTTGGGAAGCGCCCCAATACGAGCTACCGTTCATCCGTTACCGGCGCGAACGCTTTCCGCGTACACCTCCAGGCCATAGAAGGATTGATCCCCAAACACTGACCCATGTCCGCCATCGCGACGATCCCCACCACGCGCAAAGCCCTTCTACCACTGATCCGCGTTGCAGTCTGTACCGTGCTCTTCGATCTGCTTTTCTGGGAGCGGTTACCGGGTCTGAATTTCGCGCTGTTCAACCTTCTGATCTCCGGTTTTCTTGTGCAGCGTTATACATGGCGGGGACTGTCCAACGCGGCCCGATGGTCATTGCTGGCCTCCGTGGTGGCAGGGACGATGGTGTATATCCACGATAGCCTCATCGCCATCTTCGCTTCGATCGTCACGCTTGGTGCTGCGACCGCCTTCGCGCATGAGCCGCGGTTGAGGTCGCTGTTCGTCGCAGGACTACAGGGCGCAGCGAACTTCCTGCTCACGCCAGTGAAAGCCGTCTCGCGGCTGGATCGTCTGGCCCCTGCGAAAGGTGCGCCCCGCAGCGGCTTGCGGTGGATGAAACTCGGAGTACTGCCTGCAGCACTGTTGCTGCTATTCACCCAACTCTACCGTGCCGGGAACCCCAAGTTCGATGCGCTCACAGCAGGTTTCATGAACGGGTTGTTCGAGTTCTTCGAGGACTTCTTCGCCGAGGTGCTGACCGAGCATATGCTCTTCATGGTTTTTGGTGCTGTCCTGTGTGGGGCATTGGTCCTTCATGTGGTCCCTGATGCGGTGGTGCGCATGGAGCAAGGCTGGAAGGACGCGCTGGTGCGTACCCGGATCCGCAGCCCGCACTGGATGGCACCGCGATCCATGGATCCGTTGGAACGCGAACGGCGCATGGGCATGATCCTCTTAGTGGCCGTAAACCTGCTGCTTGCGGTGGTCAATGCGATCGATATTGATTGGGTGTGGTTCGGCTTCGAAGTGCCGCTTGATTTCAGCCTGAAACAATTCGTGCACGAAGGCACCTGGATGTTGATCATCAGCATGCTTCTGAGCATGTTCCTGTTGATGTATCTCTTCCGCAGGAACCAGAATTTCTACTTGCGCAGCAAGGGATTGAAGATGCTGGCCATCGCCTGGGTGATGCAGAACTTCATTCTCGGCATCTCGGTGTTCCTGCGCAACTACCATTACATCTCGTTCCATGGATTGGCTTACAAACGCGTTGGTGTGATCGTGTTCCTGGTATTGGTCCTGGTAGGGTTGATCACGCTGTACATCAAGATCCGGGATCGGAAAAGCCTTTTCTACCTCGCGCGGGTGAATGGATGGGCCGCGTTCATCATGCTCGTGGGCCTTTCCACGGTGGATTGGGATAGCGCCATTGTGCGCTTCAACCTCGCGCACTGGAACCAGGGCGAGATCGATGTGGACAACTACCTCGCCATGAGCGATAAGGTGCTGCCGTTGCTGTATGCCAACATCGACAAGGTCGAAGCGCAGATGGCCAAGCACAGCCAGAACGCCGTTCGCTGGGTGGATCACTTGGATATCCAGGACTTCCGACGCGCGCTGGACGCGAAGCGCGGCAGTTTCGATGCGCGGTACGTGAATGCCCATTGGCAGGAGAGCAGCCTGGCCGATCGCCGCACGGCGCGAGCGCTCAGCGCACTTGGCGAAGGACCGAGCCAGTAGCCATGGACCACGCGGAACAAGCGTCCACTTCTATGATGGACAGGAAGAAGTTCAATGAACTCCGCATGGCGATGATGTTGTTGGTGTTCGCCGTGATAGCCGCGCTCGCTCCGGATTCCTATCTGCCTATGCTGGCGCGCGCGTTCATCCTGCCTGGCGCAGTGCTTTTTGCGGGGTTCGCTGGGTTGGCCGCATCGCGCAGGAAATGGTGGATCGCCCAAAGCGCTGCGGTGGGTTGTGCGATCATGGTGATACAGGTCCCTTCGCCGTTCGCTGCGACGGCTGTCAATGGCGAGGGGTTCCGTGTGTTCCACATGAACGTGCTGCAGCCGAACACGGCTTTCCAAGAGGCCGTTGCACAAGCATTGGCCATTGATGCGGATGTGCTATCGGTGCAGGAGGTTGGCCCCGAATGGGCGATCGCATTGAGCGAAGGCTTGCGCGTCCGATATCCTTACGCCCACATCGAACCACGAACGAACTGCTATGGGATCGCGCTGTTCAGCAAGGTCCCGTTCACGCAGGTGCGGACCATTGCCGTTCAAGGAACTCCGTTCATTGAAGCGCTGGTGGAAGTGAACGGTCAACCGGTCCGATTGCTGGCTGTGCATGCGGCCTCACCGACCAATTATGGCTATTTCCGCAAGCGCAACGAGCAACTGAGGATTTTGGGTGAATACCTTGCGCGGCAGGACAAGGCCACCGTCGTGGTCGGCGACCTGAACACCGTGCCTTGGGACAGCGCGTTCCAACGCTTCTGTGCGCGGACAGGTTTGCGCGCTACAACGGCAACACTCCAGCGCACATGGCCATCGGTCGGGCCTTTCGCCTTGATCCCGCTGGATCATCTGCTGATATCGCCGGGCATTGCCACCGCATCGGTACGTACCGTATACATTTCCGGGAGCGATCATCGCGGCTTGTTGGCCGATCTGGAGATCATCGCCCATGAGCACTGATCTTCATCGGAACTTGGTTCGGATGGCGGTGTTCTTCATCGCCATGGCCTTTCTTGAGAGCGCCGTTGTGGTGTACCTGCGCGCACTATACTATCCAGAGGGCTTCGCTTTCCCCTTGGTGCCCATGGACGGTAAATTGGTCGGCACGGAGGTTGGCCGTGAGTTCGCGACGTTGGTGATGCTGATGGCCCCGGGTCTGTTGGTCACCCGCTCGCTATTGGAGCGATTCGCTTGGTTCTGCTTCGGTTTCGGGGTCTGGGATCTCTTCTACTACGTATGGTTGAAGGTGCTACTGGACTGGCCTGCATCATTGGCCTGTCTGCTGTGTTCGGGTGCTTTGCTCATGATCGGTTCGTTCGTTCTGGAGCCCTGGCAGGTCATGCTGGACACGGGAACGCCCGCCCCATTCGCCTTCTTCGATCCACAGCAAGCGTTGGCAGTGCTCGAACAGTATCGCCCGCAGGTGTTCCCGCTTGAATTGTTCCTTGTTGGCGCGGGCCTCTCAGCTTCCGGACTGCTGTGGACCGCAGTACGCATGCACTGAAGCAGGGTTGCCTGCCGTTCTTTCGCGCTGCTGTTGATAATTCTGGAACCCTCCATACGCAACCGCGTAGAAGCGATGCGTCTTTGCTATGGAACCCAGATCCAAAATGGTCTACGAAGCCCGCATCTTTCTACGCCTTGGGGTGTTGTCCTTCCTCGGGTTCGTGTTCTACTACGCGCACCTCTTCTTTGGATTGCTCGACAATGACCTTCTGTTCAAGGCCCTGGCCATCACCTTTCTTTTGGCCACCATTCCCCTGCCGATCATTGCGCTGAACAACAAGAAGCTCTTTCCGGAGCTCCGTTCCAGTGGGAAAACGATGCTGGCGCTGGCCTCGGTGCTCCTATTGGTGCATCATTTCCTGATGACCTTCATCTTCGTTCTCTTCCTGCGGAGCGGAGGCGTGTTCTGAAAGGACCCACATTCGGGACTTTCCGCTTGTTCACTTTCTCGCGTTCATTTGTCCGGGTGCGGGCGGGTCCTGCGCCACTGCGGTATGCGCTGCGCTCGCATCTCCCGTCCCAGGTCCATCCTTTATCGGATCTTTTGTTCGAAAGTGTAACATCCGACCGTGGTCCCGCGTTCAACTTCATGGCAGCCCCGTAAGGCTGTACTTACACCACGGCCCCGTAAGGCCGCACACGCATCCCCGATGAACGAGGAAGAGACGCCCTAAGGCAGAAGAAACCTCGACCGGCCCGTAAGCCGGCGTCGGGAAAAGAACGAAGCGCGCCCCGTAAGGCGCGCTTCCTCTTTCCAGGCGGGCCCCCGGCCCGGGCGCGCCTTCGCGCACGCTTGCGGAAATGACCGCGAAATGATCCTGGGACATCCGTTCAACTCTTCATGTTCTCGTATTGCAGCGGCACCTCGAAGTCCTGGCTGCGGCACAGGGCCATCACCTGCCTGAGGTCATCGAACTTCTTGCCGTTCACGCGGATGATGTCCTCCATGATCTGCGGCTGCACCTTGAGCCCGCTGTCTTTGATCGCCTTCACGATCTTTTTCGCTTTTTCCCGCTCGATGCCTTGCTGCACCTTGATCGTCTTGATCACCACCTTGCCGCTGGGCTGCACCTCGGCGCTCAGATCGTAGGCTTTCACGTCGATATGTTGTTTGGTGCTCCGCTCGAGCACGATCTTCTCGATCGCGTCCAGCTTCATCGTGTCTTCGGTGGTCAGTTTGATGCTGAGGGCTTTCTTGTCCAGTTCGATCGTGCTGTTGCTACCGCGCAGATCGTAGCGGGTCTCCACCTCCCGCTTCGCGGTGTTCACGGCGTTGTCCAACATTTGAAGGTCGATCTTGCTCACGATGTCGAAGCTTGCCATGACGTATTGCGATGATGGCCGAAAGTACGTCCACTGGTGGTCTCAGAGGCGCAAGGAGAACCCCACTAACGGCACGCCCAGGATGAAGAAGTCGGAAAGGTCCTTGTTGTTCGCGAACGCGATGTCGAAGCCCATTTTCCGATGGGTGAACCGCACACCGTAGGAGAACACGCGGTATTCCCGATCCACGAACGGAAGCTGCCAATTCTCGGTGAGCACACAAACCAGATCAGTGATATGCCAAAGGCCACTGATCCCCAGGAGCGGACCGCGGGTAAGCGCACCGTTCTCCACGCCCCAGCCTACCGTGGTGGTGATGTGCAACAGTTCTCCCCCGAAGGTGCCTTGGGCCGCGAACAACCCGATCGTGAGCGGAATGGGTTCGGTGTTCTCGAACGGGATGGAGGCGGTGATCCGCGCACCCATGGCGAATCCACCAAGGTAGACGTGGCTTCGCGCTAGTTGGGCCCCACCGTTTATCCGCAGGTGGACGATCGGCCCGCCGCTCTTCGTAGCGATGCTGCTGATCAAGGAGCCGACCTGGAGCCCTCCACCGATCGTGAGACCTGTGAACGGTGCATAGAAGGCGGAGTGCATCAGGATGCTCACGTTCTGATAGTACCCCCCGCCACTTTCGATCGGGATCGCGGATGGCCCGAAAACGTAGTGATTGTCATGCACCGTGGGCCCACTGGTACGATTGCGGAGTTTGCGGAAGGTTTGGCGCGTTGGTTCGCTAACGAAGCGACCAGCGAGCGTGCTGCGGGCCATGCAGTCCCATGGCAAGACGAGCTCGTAGGGCCCGCAGCCTGGATCACGGGCACGCAGGGTGCGAGCATGAGCGCTAGCTGGATAGATAACCGAAGTAGGTTCTTTAGGCGCGGCCTCGTAGGTCGCACCGGGAACAGAGGGCAAGGCGTCATGCGGGAGCTCTGGAACCTAAGACGCAGCTTTCAGAAAAGGTTTCCCGCTAAGGCTGAAGTGCGTGCGGTGATCTTCCGGCTCACGTCGGTTAAAATACCATCTGGACCTATGGAGGTCCCTGTAAAAGCAGAACGCGGGCCGTAGGCCCGCGTTCTGCTCTTGTCCTCGTAGTGCTTATTTGTTCACCATCACTTTGAAGGCGGTGCGGCCACCATCTTGGAAGGCCATTGCGAACTGGTAGGTGCCCGCGCTCAAACTGGTCACATCAAGCACGAGGGATCCGCCGGCTACGGAAACGCGGCGCTGTTCGATCAGCTTGCCGCCCATGTCCAGGATGCGCAGCTCGGCGGCACCGCTCAGGCCGGGCAGGGGAACGCGGATCCGATCCATCGTTGGGTTCGGGTAGGGCGTCACCTCCACAGTGCTCAATTCATTCATCCCGATGTTCCCCGCAGGGATCATCTCCACGCCGATCGCGGTGGTCACATCCGTGCCGAATCCAACGTTGAACCAAGTACCACCATCTTCGATCAGCGAGACCGGTTGGTCGTAAAGGATGGTATGTTCATCATAGTCGTTCTGGGAATCGAAGCCCACGAAGATGAGCGGGTCCACCGTGTACACGCAGAACAAATACCTCTGGTCGTCCGCCAACACCAACGGGGTCTGCATGGGGATGAAGATCACTTCACCCTGCTGGTCGGACGTGTAGAAATACTCTCCAGCAGCATTGGTCAATTCGGTTATGTTGTAGGCGGTCTGAGCGGGATAGTTCGGGTCGGTGAGACCTGTGAATTGATCGGCCCACTCGAAGACACGAACCCCAAGGAAAGCGCCATCCAAGGTGGTATCGGCCGCCGTGGTCGCGGAGGTGTAGATACCGGTCGCCGCCATGCGGCTCGCATTGGGGTCGCGGAAGTGGATGCAGGTGTGGAAACCATCGGTATCATCACCCGGGCGGTAGTGCGCGTTGGGTACAGGGCGGTTCGGTGTGCCTGCCATGGGTGCATAGCTCAACACAGAGTCTACCTGGAAGGAGAACTTGGCGGTGTCGTCCGCAGGGAAGTCGTCCGGTGTTGAAGAACCAATGATGTAGGTGACCTCGTAGGGCACATCCGTGTAGCTGCTTTGCGAGAAGGCGGGTAGCGCGATGAAAAAGGCTGTCACCAGCACGATGGCCCGGGGAGTGCTGGTCTGGTTGTGCAACTCGGTACCCCCTTGGTCGACCATACCCTGTAAGGTCACGTCGGACCGATCGACCGTACCGAAGTTGTGAACGAACACGCCCAGTTCGGCGCTGAACTCCGGTGGCGTCCTGAGAGATCAATGCGGGCCGTCCTGCTGGGCGCCAGCAGAATATCCCTCTTGTATGCGCCTAGACTGAATTCGTAGAAACCGTTGATGGCACCCAAGAAGGCCTCCACCGGCGTGCCGGCATCCAGTTCCGCTCGGATCGCAGCACCGTCTTGTTGGCTCACCATCACCACGGGAATGGTCACAGTGGCACCATCGGCGCCCGCGCCCATGGCGACCGGGGCCCCGGGAATGTTGTTGACGATGATCACCGCGATGGCGCCAGCGTTCTGGGCGTTCAATGATTTGGTGCCGAACTCGCACGTGCCGCGGTACAACATGGCGATCTTGCCGGTAAGGTCATTGCCCCCGACGATCTGATCGCACGCCAAGGTGTCCCCGGTGGTTCCGTCCACCACCAACGCTACCGTATCGGTGATGGCGTTGATCGGGTCGTTCATATCAGGACCGCCCCACCCGGTCGTGGCCAGGGTGAAGTCGTAGTTACCGGCCAGGTTCGCCGGTTCGTTCACGTAGAGGATCACCTGCGCTTGTGCAGCGTACGCGGCGATCCCCAAGATCATGGAGAGGAGAGGTTTTTTCATCATCGAGCGGGGTTTGGCGGTTTGTGCCGCATCGAAGCAAGGGAGGCTCCGCAGCGGGCGTGTAAGGAAGACAAGGCAAGTTGATAGTTGCGTTCACCCGTTCATCCCTGCGGTGTCGTTCGACCGGTATTTCGGTCTCGATCGCGAACCAACTGGCGAAGGCGTTGGCACTTGCGTTCCATTCCTCCGCAGCGCACGGCCGATCGGGGAAGGTGAGCGTTGTATCGTGTGGGCGCTTTTTTTGCGGCCTTGCCGCTCCGCTAGCCAGAACGCCGTTGGGGTCAGATGGCTAGGACTCCCTGGCCATGTCCTAATGCGAGATGGTATTACTCTATCACTTCGGCCAGTGGGTAGCGTTCCTTCCAGAAGGCGAACGCTTTCATGCTCTTCAGATGCACCGTTGTGCGGGCGTCCAACCGCACCTTTATCTGCTTGGTCCCTTCTTTCAAGGGGGGTTGGGTCAAGATCAATGTTTTCTTCCTACTGCTCATGCGCGCGCCCTTAGCGATGTTCGTGCCGGTCTTCCCGACCCGAGCAAGGTAGGTCCCTTTTCAGACCGGTATGCGCAGCAGGGGCGGATTGGTAGGCAATGGCAGGCTGTGCTTTCCTTCCGGCCGATCTGGCATGCGATGGACGCGATCGGTTGGCAACTCGATGCGGCTAGGTCAAATCCTTGCCTGGTAGGTGTACAGCTCGAAATATCGGCCCTGGCGGGCGATCAATTCCGTGTGGGAGCCCCGTTCAGCGATTCGACCCTGTTCGATCACGAGGATCTCCGTAGCCTGGCGGATAGTGCTCAAGCGGTGCGCGATCACGAAGGTGGTGCGGTCTTTCACCAAGGCGTTCAAGCTCCGTTGGATCAAGGCCTCGCTCTCGGTGTCGAGGTTGCTTGTGGCCTCGTCCAGGATCAGGATCTTCGGATCGGCCAGCATGGCCCGTGCGATCGCCACCCTTTGTCGCTGGCCTCCGCTGAGCTTGACCCCGCGCTCACCGATCACCGTGTCGAGCCCCAATTCGAAGCGGTCGGTGAACTCGTTCACATAGGCGGCTTCCACTGCGCGTTGCAATTGTTCCTCGCTCGCTTGGGGTCTGGGGAATAAGATGTTCTCACGGATCGTCCCTTCGAAAAGGAAATCGTCCTGGAGTACCACCCCCAGGTGTTTCCGGTAGCTGCCAAGGCCCACGCGCGCCAGATCATGGCCATCGATCGTCACCTTACCTGAGGTTGGGTTCAGGAAGCTGGCTGCCAACCCCGCGATCGTGCTCTTGCCGCTGCCTGATGTGCCCACCAGTGCGATCACCGACCCGGCCGGGGCTTTGAAACTGATCCCGTGGAGCACCTCCTTTCCCTCGGCGTAAGCGAACTGGACATCCCGGAATTCGATATCCCCCTTCACCCCTTCCAACCGGATCGGGCGCTCTTCTTCCACATCCTCCGGCTGCATATTCATGATCTCTTCGGTCCGGTCCAAGCCTGCGAAAGCTTCGGTGAGTTGGCTCCCGATGTTGCTCATCTGCACGATCGGCGCGATCATAAATCCCAGGTAGAGGGTGAAGGATAAGAACTCACCCAGGGTCAGGTCTCCGTGAATGATCTGGTAGCCGCCTATGCCCATGATCCCGGTGCTCGCCAGGCCCAAGAGAAAGGTGGATGAGCTTGTGATGAGCGCGGTTGCGGTAAGGCTCTGCTTCACGTTCTGGAAGAGCCGCTCCACGCCGCCCTCGAAGCTGCGGTTCTCCTGTTCCTCCGCATTGAACCCCTTGATCACGCGGACGCCGTTCAGCGTTTCCGTAAGGCGGCCGGTAACCTCCGCATTGATCACGCCGCGCGTTCGGAAAATAGGGCGGATACGGGCGAAGGCCTTCATCGCGATGAAGGCGAAGATGCCCACTGGTACCAAGGTGTAGACCGTCATCAACGGACTGATCCGGAGGAGAAGCACCAGTGAGATAACCGCCGTGAGCGTGCCGCCCACGAGTTGCACTAAACCGGTCCCGACCAAGTTGCGCACGCCTTCCACATCGGTCATGATCCGGCTCACGAGCGCGCCGCTCTTGGTGTTATCGAAGTAGCTGATCGGCAAGGAGAGCACTTTGCGTTGCACCTCAGCGCGCAACTTGCTTATCAGCAGTTGGGCCTCCACACTAAGCAGTTTCGTGAGTAGAAAGGAGGTGACGCTTTGCACCAGGATCGACACTGCCACCGCGATCAACAAGGTGCGTAGCATCAGCAGGTCCTTGTTCACGATCACATCATCGATCAGGTATTTGGTAGCGCCGGGAAGGACCAAGCTGGCCACGCGGCTTATCGCTATAAGACCCAGCCCGATGAGCACATGCTTCCTGCGCGGCCAGATGAACTGCCAGAACGCCTTGCGCCATGACATGCGCGTTCCGCTCTTCGACAATTCGTCCTTGTCAGCCTTCATCCGCGAGCGGGTGCTATCCGGTGTGCGCTCGGCGCGGGAGGATGGTGGTTTGCGGAGTTCCAATCACCTTGGGCGTTACGTGTGGCGCACCGCCGGGCAAGCCCCGGGCCATGCGCCGCCGGCGGACGGATCGTCAGAGCGTGTGCCTCGTTCCGGATCTATGCGCCTTTCGAGCTGGGCGTCGCACATTCGCCGAACGCTGCTGCTGGAGGACCCACTGCCCAATGGCGCTGAGTGGTCCGGGATCTTTGCGGATCTTGCACCGCGCCTCACGCCCATCGCTTGCAGCGCCCTCGCCATGCGAATGCGAAGCAACAAATTGCTCGATACTGCCCAGATACCGGACAACGGGGGTGAGTTGCGTTTCTACCAGCGCGGTGATGAGTACAGCATCGAAGTGGTAGGGATCAGCGGTGAATTGATGACCACCGCGATCCACGGATCCGAGGATGCGCTGGCGGAACTGGCCCTGAGGCGGCTGAAGCAACCACTGACCGCACGCGTGCTGCTCGGCGGTTTGGGCATGGGCTTCACGCTCGCTGCTGCGCTGAAACACACCGGCCCGAAAGCCGAGATCGTGGTAGCGGAACTGGTTCCTGAAGTGGTGAAGTGGAACCAAGGACCGTTGGGCGCGCGCGCTGGTGATCCCATGCGCGATCCGCGCGCGGTCGTGCGCGTTTCGGACGTGTTGGAGTTGATCCGCAAGGAGAAGGCCGGCTACGATGCCATCCTGCTCGATACCGACAATGGCCCCGAAGGGCTCACCCAACCGGCTAACAACCGGCTCTACTCGCATCGCGGTTTGCATGCGGCTTTCGCGGCACTGCGTCCGCACGGGGTGCTTGCCGTATGGTCCACGCATCCGGATGCTCCTTTCACCAAGCGCCTAGGGCATGGCGCGTTTCAAGGTGGCAGAGGCCTCCGTGCATGCGCATGCTAGCACGGGCACGCGCCACCATCTCTGGTTCGCCACCCGCGGTGCGGAGGAGCGCAAGCGGTCTGTCTCGCGTAGCTTCAGCGTGTGAGTCGATAGGCAAGTCCACCGGGTTCCACGGATCTTTTGTAACATCAGCATCCTGTTCCGTCTTGGCTGCCATGGATCCCACCAGCCACCACCAACTGATACCCGCGACCGCATGCAACGCATCACCACTTCCGCGCTCTTCATCGCGCTCAGTTTCGGGCTTGCCGCCCAAGCCCTTTTTACCTCCAGTGGCACCTTCGTCGTTCCCGCCGGGGTTAACATCATTACTGTGGAATTGATCGGCCCCGGCGGCAATGGCGGCACCAATGGCGGCGGCGGTGGCGGCGGCGGTGGCTATGCCGCTGGCAATTTCACCGTCTCTCCAGGCGCGTCGTATTCGATTTTCATTGGTACCGGTGGGAGCGGGGTGGCCAGCATTGCAGGTGGGCTGGGTATGCTCGCCAATGCGGGCGGCAATGGCGGCAACGTGTCCAACCCCAATGGGGTGGCGGTGGCGCGGGCGGCACCGGCTTGGGTGGCCAGGTGAACAGGACCGGTGGCACCGAGGCGGTGGTTACTACACGTATTTCGGCGGCGGCGGCGGGGGGCTGCGAACCTGAGCAACGGCGGTGCAGGCGGCAACACGATCGTCTACAACGGTAATTGTCTCACGCCCGGTGGTGCCGCTGGCCTTGGCGGCGGTGGTGCGGCGGGCGATGGTGGTAAGGGGCCGGTTTCACCAATGCGGGCTGCACCGCGACCGATCCGGGTGCCAATGGTGCGGGGTATGGCGGTGGCGGCGGCGGCGGCAATGGCATTGGGTCACCTGCAGGTATTGGCAGCGACGGCTACTGCATTATCACCTGGAACGGAGCCAACGGCATAGGCGACCTGGGCATGTATGCGGCCGACATCGTGCTCTGCAACCCGTTCACCGATCGCATTGTGCTCCGCGCACCGCGCGGAACCGAGCAGTGCGAACTATGGGACGCGGCCGGACGGAAGCTCTGGAGCGGCGCCCACATCGAAAGCCAGAACTTCTCTTTCCTCAATGCGAACTGCTACTTATTGAAAGTGATCGACGGGGATGCGGTGCGCACCGTGCGGTCGATCAAGTGAGCTACGCCTATTGTGTTCCATTGGGGTGCCTTGAAGCCGCTGATCCCACGCCACCAGTTGCTGCTTTGACGGATCGGTCCGTGCATCCACGGCCGACGGCAGTATGAGGTTCGGCCTTTCGCGGATCGTTGCCGCTATTTCGGCAGCGGGCTTCCCACGGCGACGTTGCAATCGTGTCCCGGTTGACCGTGCGGTGGGTTCATGCCGGGGGGCGTGGGACCCGGGGCGGTCACGGGTGCACCTGGGGTCGGTGCGGTAGTCATCACCGGGTTGGATGGGGTGATGCTGGTCGCGCCCACTGGAGGGGCCGTGGAGAGTGATGCGCCCACAGCGATCTCACAGCGGTGTCCCGGTTGTCCGTGCGCGGGATTGGGATCCAGCACAGCGGTGCTGGTGGGCGGTGCCATTTGCACCGGCGCAGTATTCGGGGTGCTTACCGTTGAAGAGGGCGTGGGTGCATCCGTCACCTGGGGAGCCTGTTCGCCGCCACAAGCGGTGAGCAGAAGGGCGAAGGCAAAGCCGGAAACTTGGATACTTCGGCAGAAGTGCATGGACAGGTTTATTTCGTTGGACCAGTAGGAAGGCCGGTTCAATGTAGGCACAGGGATCCGAGGTTCAGAACGAAACTCATTTCGGCAGGGAGGAGCCAACCTTTTTCGGGTTGCGAGCATGCTTGGAAAACGAGGTGACTTCAGTGCTTAAAACGCACGAACAGCCTTCCGAAGTTGTCGCGGTCCTTGTCGATGCGGTGGTACAACTTCTTGATGTGCGGCTGCTGGAGAAAGCGGATCACCTTCTTCTTCAACTGCCCGCTGCCCTTGCCGGGGATGATCTCCACGATCGGGATCCGCTTGTCCACGGCTTCTTGCATGATGTCGTTCAACGCGCGGTCGATGTCCTTCCCCTTGTTGAAGATGTCGTGGAGGTCGAGTTTGAGTTTGGACATGTCAGAGCTTGGTCAAGTGCAACTTCCCGATCATCTCCACCTGCTTCGCATCCACCTCCGCCTTCTTCGCAAAAATCTTCCACTTCTTCACACCTTCCTTGACCTCGTCGATGATCGCACCGGCCTTCTTGATGTTCATGTCCTTGCCCACGGCCAGCAGGTCATCGCGTGTGATGCCGATGCGCTTGCCGTTGATGCTGAGTTGGTGCTGCCGTAGCCACAGGTTATCCGGGTTGTAAGCGAAGGTCACGTCGTAGGCGGGGCTGAGATGCCATTCGCCCTGAGGATCCATCAGGAAGGAGATGTTCTTCGTGTGGTCGTCGTGGTTGCGGGCGATCGCGTTGAAGCACATGCGGCGGAACAACTGCGCAGCGGCAGGGTAGGGCAGGCCCAACTGGCGCATCACCCGGAACGCCTGCTCGTAGCTGTAGGCCACCTGATCGTTGTAGTCCATGTGCGCGATGCCGCAGAGCGTGGCCATGTGCAGCTTATGTGTCGTTCCTCGGTGTCGATCACGCGGTCGAAACGCTGCGTGAGGAAGTGCGCGCGGCCGTGCTCCTCCAACAGGCGGCACGGCATCATCTCCACGCCGCAGGCCGCTGCCATCAGGTGGTAGGCGTATTCGATGCGACCGAAGCCCAGCGGATCACGCAGGGCATCGGCCGTCACGCCGTCGAACTTGATCAGGCAAAGGAAAAGCCTTGCAGATCACCCACCTGACCGCTGCGCACTTCGCCCGTCTTCGCGTTGAAGGCCACGATCGCCTTTGCTCTCGCACCACCGGCCGAGGTGCCTACGCGGATGATGTCCAGCAATGCCTCCTCCTTGCCCTTTGACTTTCGGGTGCTGAACTTCTGGCGGTCGTTGAGCACCTGCACAGCTACCTGCACCAGCTCATCCAAGTGTACGGCTTCGCTCGGTGCCTCCAGCGCATGGTGCGCCGGCTCGAATTCCAGCGCCCCCATGCCGCGTTGGCCCATGTAGCACAGGCGCTCCACCGGATTGCTCGATCCCGGTGTGCGGCCCTGACTCCCCAGCCACGCGTTCATCAGTTGCTCGCCGAAGCGGTCGGGTAGGCTGTCCGCCAACAGGCCGGGCAGGCCGCGGAAGGTCTCGTCCTTCAAGCTGCCGAACGCGAACACATGCTCACCGCCTTCTGCTTCCTCAGCGGCATCATCAGCGGTGCCACCTCGAGGACGCTGCGCGAAAAGGTGCGGTCGTACTGGAATTGCGCACGGCGCTCCCGCTCGTTCCAGATCACCAGCCCCACCGGCCGGCCCCACAGCTTCACGGTCGCATGCGTTACCACGTGCTCTTCGGTTTGGGCGGCGTAATGACGGGCTTCTTCCGCGAAGCACGTTGGCGCTGCGCTTTCAGGTACTTCTCCTGCGCCTCCACCAGCATGTACGGCGTGGGCTGCGGCTCCTGGTGGAAGGCATCCAGAAGCTCCAGGTGGTCCATGGCGCGCAGCACCTGCACCACGGTGAGCAGGGTGGCGGCCCTGCCGGCCTCCAGCTTCACCACGGTGGTGCGGTCCAGGCCGGCGCGGGTGGCCACCTCGGCTTGGCTCAGGTTGCGCTCCAGCCGCATGCGCCGCAACTCTTTGCCCAGTTGCGCCACCACAGCGGCATCGTTCATGACCTTCCAGTTGATGTTGCTTTCAGCCATCCTAAATGGTGTTTAAGTTCACTAACGCGGCTT
>JADJRW010000021.1 GCA_016712025.1 Flavobacteriales bacterium | reverse complement strand
CAACGGTGCATGATGGCGCGGTGAGAGGACCACGTCTTTTTCACAGGTCGCGCCCACGTCTTTTTCACCTTACCCCGCATGGTTCTACCGCGTTGTTTCGCCCCTACGATCCAAACGCTCATGACACCACGCACACATGCACCCTGGTACGCTTTCGCAGCTCGGTCCTTTCGGGGCGCTGGTCCTTGTTTCTGCTCTGGCCCCAACGAGAAAGGAGGGGCCGCTGCTGCCTCGGCGCAGCGCTGGACCGCGCATTGGACACCGGACGAGTATGAGCGTGGCGCCGCATTCGCCCAAGAAGACCTCGATCCTCCATCCTTGGGTGCCGGAACAGCTGTTGCAGGACACCCGCGACCGCTTCCCGAGACACTTTCGCATCGATGAAGAAACGCCCATGGCGCTGGGCGAGATCGAGATCCCTTGGGACACGATCCAACACTGGGCCACCTTGGTGCAACAGGCGCTACCCGATCCCGATGACCAGGGGGTGCTGCTCCGTTTCCATTACGGGCTGGTTTCACCCGACTTCCATCTGGGTATCGGTTTCATGCCCATGACCCGCACCGGCACGGCGCATACCTACGCCTTCGATCCAGACACTTTGCCGGTCCGGCATTGGATCGGCGGCCGAATGGAGACGATCGCCGGGCCCGGCGCATGGGACACCGCGTTCCAACACGCCACCACCGCAGGCGCCTATTTCAATGTCATGGAGGTGCGCCCGGAAGAGGGCGGAAATTGGTTCGAAGCCAACCCGGTGAACAACGCTCGCTCGGCGGACTTCCCCTGGGAACTGGAGTTGCTGCGCTTGTACCACGATAATGAGGATGCCCTGGTGGATCTTGACAGCCTCAAGCTGGTGGTGACCAGCATTACCGAACCCCGGGAGGGCCGCTTCCGACACACCCTGTGCCTGCACCTGAGGCTCTACCGCGGTGGAGAGCGCATCGACCTGCTGGAGGATGGCGACCTGCCCTACCCGGAGCGTCCTTTTTATAGGCGTGGCGCGGATCTGGGCAATCTCTGCCCACCGAGCTGCCCCTACTACTTGGTACCTATCGACCTGCGTCCCTAGCTTGGCGCAAAGTCAAGTCCATCTATTACCTCCGCACCCTCCTCGTGCTGACCAGCATCACTTGGGCCGTGGCCGCCTGGAGGCGGATACCCCAGCCCCGGAACATGGCCGCACGTTTGCTGGGCGCACAGCTCTGGGTGGCGCTCGTGGTAGAGGTGTTGGGCACGGCACTCTCCCTTATGCACGCGCCGAACGCCTGGCTGTATGATCTCTACGTGGTGGTGGAGTTTCTTCTCCTGCTGGGTTTGGCGCGGGCTCTAGAGCTCCTTCCTTTCACCGGTTTCTATCTGCGTTTGCTCTGGCAGCGGGCGAACCGCGTGAAGGGTCCGCTGTTCCAGGACCGCCTCTTTTGGGTCGGCCTGGGCGTGCGATCTTCTTCGGGGCAATGACCCCGGTGGTGGCACCGATGGCCCTGCTGATCGAGACGGACCCACTGGTGGCCAGCAGCCTGTACTATTTGCTGCAACTGCTGTGTTGCGTGCGCTATGTCGCCATCGCATGGGGCCTTCAACGCACCGAAGACATGCACCCCGTTCCCGGCACCGTATGAGCGGAAGGGACGATATCGCGGTGCTCGTCATCATCGCCTTTCTGGTAATGCTGCTATTGATCGGCACGGCGGTGCTCTCCATGATCATCGTTTACTCCCGCCGGCACCGGCACCGCTCCGAACTGGCCGAAGTGAAGCTCCTGCGCGATAAAGAGGTGATGGCCGCGGAGCGGGAAGCCACCCAACAAACCCTTGGCGAGGTGGGCCGGGAGCTGCACGACAACGTAGCCCAGCTGCTCACCGTCGCGGAGATGGGGCTGTACGGATTGCTGGACGCGGGTCGGAACGATCCACCGCTGCGGGCCGCACTGGACGCCCTGGAAGAAGGCATCGAGGAAGTGCGCCGCTTGGGCCGCACACTGAACAGCGATACCTGGCAGCACCGCTCCTTTCTAGAGGCTGTGAGCGGTGAGGCCGCGCAGGTGGAGCGCATGGGCCAGGTCGGTGCGCCGCTCATTCTGCGGGCGGGGCCGGACTTTCCCCCGATACCAAGACCGTGCTCTTCCGCGTGTTCCAGGGAGATCATGAGCAACGCGCTCAGGCATGCGCATGCCGACGATCCGGATCCTGCTCGATGGGTCCGCCCTTCGTGCTGCGCATCCAGGACAACGGCATGGGCTTCGCGGATCGGAGCAGGCGGCGGGCAGCGGGCTCGCCAACATCCGTCGGCGCTGCGCCCTGATCGGGTTCCGTGCCGAACTCAAAACCGCACCCGGCGCCGGGTGTATTTGGACCATTCAACAACTCCCCTCCCATGGCGTATGACCTGGCCCTGGTGGACGACCACCACTTGATGCGCAGCGGCCTGGCCGCCATGCTGAACGGCTTGGACGGATACCACGTGACCATTGAGGCGGCCCATGGCCGTGAATCGATCGACGCTTTGCGCGATGCGCCACCGCCGGCCATCGCCATCGTGGACCTGAACATGCCCGTGATGGACGGCTACGAAACGATCGCCTGGTTGCGGACGAACCGGCCGGAGATCCTGCCGCTCGCGCTCACTTTCGACGCCGGCGAGGATGCCTTGGTGCGCGCGATCCGCGTCGGAGCCAGGGGATTCCTATTGAAGAACGTGCGACCAGCGGTGTTGCGGACCGCGCTGGATTCGCTGATGCTCACCGGCTATTACCACAGTGAGGCGGCGCATGAAAGTTTGATGCAGGGTTTCGGTGCGATGACGCGCGATGAACGCGAACGCGAGCGCGTGCTTGCGCAGATCACGCCGCGCGAAATGGAGTTCCTGTTGCTGGTGTGTTCGGAGGACGAGCTGACCTACGAACAGATCGCTGACGAGATGGGTGTGCATCGCCGCACCGTGGACAATTTCCGGATCGCGCTCTTCGAGAAGTTCAACATCAAGAGCAAGACCGGGTTGGTGCTCTTCGCGATGCGCTATGGGCTGTTGAAGGCCTGAACGACCCGGCGGGGGGAGGTCGGTCGGACCCTCGGTCCCTACCTTCGGCACTCGCCCCCTCCCCTATGGTACGCTCAACCTTGTTCGCGCTCGCGATATTCTGCGCCGCGCCCGCCGCTATGGCCCAGAACGGGTTCACCCTCACCACCGACCTCGGCGGCCAGGCCTCCATGCGCGAGGTGTACAATGGCTTCGGGTGTACGGGCGAGAACCGCAGCCCGCTACTTAGTTGGAGCGGCGCGCCGGAGGGCACGCAGAGCTATGCGGTAACGATGTACGATCCCGATGCGCCCACCGGTAGCGGATGGTGGCATTGGGTGGCTTTCGACCTGCCCACCACCACCATGGGCCTGCCCGCCGGAGCAGGCACTCCCGGCATGCCGGGCATGCCCGGCAGCGCGGTCCAAAGCCGCACCGATTTCGGGGGCTTCGGCTATGGCGGCCCCTGCCCTCCTCCCGGCCATGGCCCGCACCAGTACATCATTACCGTTTTCGCGCTGAAGACCGAGAAGCTGGGGCTTGACCAGAGCGCTTCGCCAGCGACAGTGGGCTACACGCTGAACAGCCAGATGCTGGCCAAGGCGAGCGTGGTCTTCTATTACGGTCGGTAGGTTCGGCCCAACGGCCAACAGCTGGGCGCCCCCGCTATCTTTGCCGCCTGATGTTCAGGCGAATACAATGTGTTGTGCGCTGTGGTCGCGGTGTGGAAAACCACACGCCCGCACAGAACCCGCACCAACACCCTGAAGATCAGATCTTTTCAACGATCGTTCCACGTGGAACACACGGGGTTATGAACAAGTCCGCCGGATATCCGCCCATGAGCACCCTGGATGCATACGATGTAGTGGTGGTCGGCGCTGGTCATGCAGGCTGCGAAGCGGCGGCGGCGGCGGCCAACCTTGGCTCCCGCGTTCTCTTGGTGACAATGAACATGGGGGTGATCGGGCAGATGAGCTGCAACCCGGCCATGGGGGGCGTTGCCAAGGGCCAGATCGTCCGCGAAGTGGATGCGCTCGGTGGGTACAGCGGCATTGTGAGCGACCGCAGCACGGTCCAATTCCGTATGCTGAACCGCAGCAAAGGACCCGCGATGTGGAGTCCCCGCACCCAGAACGACCGTACCCGTTTCGCCGAAGAATGGCGCCTTATGCTGGAACGCACGCCGAACGTCCACTTCTGGCAGGACATGGTGGCGGAGCTGATCACCGAAACGGACGGGGCCGGAGAGCGGAGGATCACCGGGGTCCGAACCGGCCTTGGCATGGTGATCCCTTGCAAGGCGGTGGTGCTAACAAGCGGCACCTTCATGAACGGGGTGATGCACATCGGCGAGCGCCAGATCGGCGGCGGCCGGGCAGGCGAAAAGGCCAGCAAAGGCATCACCGAACAGCTCGTTCAACTGGGCTTCGAAGCGGGCCGCATGAAGACCGGAACCCCACCCCGGGTGGACGGGCGGAGCATTGACTACTCCGTGTTGGAAGAGCAGCCGGGCGATGCGATCCCAAGCAAGTTCAGCTACCTGCCAACTACCAGCCCGCCCAAGCGGCAAATGAGTTGCTGGATCACCTACACCAACGCACAAGTACACGACATCCTGCGCACTGGCTTCGACCGCAGCCCGATGTTCGCTGGCCGGATCCAGGGCCTTGGTCCCAGGTATTGCCCAAGCATTGAGGATAAGATCGAGCGCTTCGCCGACAAGGAACGCCACCAGATCTTCGTGGAACCAGAGGGGTGGGATACCATAGAAACCTACATCAACGGGTTCAGCACAAGCCTGCCCGAGGAGGTCCAGCTAGCCGCCTTGCGGGCACTCCCCGGTTTCGCCCAGGCGCGCATGTTCCGTCCCGGCTATGCGGTGGAATACGACTACTTCCCCCCTACCCAATTGTCGCACACCCTGGAGACCAAACTGGTGGCCGGTCTCTACTTCGCCGGGCAGATCAATGGCACCACGGGCTACGAGGAGGCGGCGGGCCAGGGCCTGATGGCCGGCATCAATGCCCACCTCGGGCTGAACGAAAAAGAGCCCTTTGTACTCCGACGGGATGAGGCGTATATCGGGGTGTTGATCGACGATTTGATCACCAAAGGCACCGAAGAGCCCTACCGCATGTTCACCAGCCGGGCCGAGTTCCGGATCCTGCTCCGCCAGGATAATGCGGACATCCGGTTGACGCCTCGAAGTCATGCGCTTGGATTGGCCTCCGCCGATCGGTTGAGACGAGTGGATCAGAAACAGGCTTTCGCCGATCAACTAACACGCGAAATGCGGGCGGAGGGCATAGCGCCGGAGGTGGCCAATGACGTGATCGTTCCACGTGGAACATCGCCTGTGAAACAGCGCACGAAACTGTACGACCTACTCCTCCGCCCACAACTCTCGTTCACCGAGCTGATGCCGCTATCACGGCGCATCACAGAGTTGTCCGATCTGTTCGAAGACCTCCGGGACGAGGTGGTCGAACAGGTGGAGATCAACGCGAAGTACGACGGCTATTTGGAGAAGGAACGCGACATGGCTCACAAGCTCACCCGGCTGGAAGATGTTCCCCTCGACTTGGAAATGGACTACGCGCGCCTCACCTCCTTGTCCATGGAAGCCCGTCAAAAGCTCGATAAGGTCCGGCCCAATACCCTGGGACAAGCCTCCCGTATAAGCGGTGTTTCACCTGCGGACCTAAGCGTACTGATGGTCTACCTTGGCCGCTAGAACCTATTGATCGTTCCACGTGGAACAGACCCCTCTCGAGACCCTTTCCGGTTGCCCGCTCTGCCGTTCGGCAGCGTTGCGAACCGTGCTTACCGTCCGTGACCACTCGATAAGCGGGGAGTGGTTCACTCTGCAGGATTGTGACGCATGCGGCTTCCGCTTCACGAACCCGCGGCCGGAAACAGCCCGGCTCGGAGCATATTACAAGGGAGGGAACTACATCTCGCACAGCAACGCCAAGCGGTCGTTCACCGATCGGCTGTACCAGCTCGCTCGCAGGGTGGCCTTGCGGCGCAAATATGCCCTGATCAAGTCCCATCAGCCCCATGGGAAGGCCCTCGATGTCGGCTGCGGCACCGGTGAGTTTCTGGCCTATCTGAAGAGCCGAGGCTATCTCGTAACCGGGGTGGAGCCGGACTTGGGCGCTCGGGAATCCGCCATAGCGAACCACAGCTTGGAGGTGCTGCCTGGGATCGATGCCGTACCCGCGCGCGGCCAATTCCAAGTGGTTACCCTTTGGCATGTCCTGGAGCATCTTCCGGAGATCCGGGGCACCTTCAAAAAATTGCACGCAATGCTCTCCGACCAAGGCTTGCTCGTGATCGCAGTGCCCGACCGTGGAAGCTGGGACGCGAAGCACTACGGACCCGACTGGGCGGCGTATGATGTGCCCCGCCACCTCTCGCACTTTCGTCAGCAGGATGTGAAAAGCTTACTGCGCGAACATGGTTTCGACCTCATTCAGGTACGTGGAATGCCCTTGGACGCATTCTATATCGCCATGTTGAGCGAGCGTTACCGAGGCGCCTCTTGGGGGGTTGCCCTGACCAAGGGCATTTTGCTCGGCGGCTGGAGCGATCTGGTCGCCTTCCTTCTGAACCGTCCGGATTCGAGCTCGCTCTACATCGCCCGAAAGACCCCTCTTTGAGGAGGCTGTTTATTTCGCCTTTCCGGCAATCGGGCCCTTCCATAGTACATTACCCAAGGCGCATCGCCGTTCGTGTCTCCTGGCTTGAATTTGGAGGTCGTTCTTGTGTGCTACATATATTGCTGTTTATCAGGGCGTTACGCATCATCTACTGGGATGCGGAGCCAAAATCGCATCGATAGGAGCCGATATGATGCCCAAGGCCGGGTCGGCAAGCCACCAGAGTACCTTTGCGCCCCGAAAAATGGAAGCCATGAGCAAGACCCTGGTCGCACAGAACCACGCCATCTCGGATGTGCTGAAAGTGCTGGGCCTCTCCGAGGAACACAGCGGCATCAGCACGGGCAACGCGTGGCTCGCCGGAAAAGGGGAAAGGATCGACTCATTTTCGCCCGTTGATGGCTCGCTGATCGGCACCGTGCGCGGCGCCGACCGCGCCGAATACGATGCTGCGGTGGTGTGCGCGCAGGAGGCGTTCCACGCATGGCGCGCCTGGCCAGCGCCAAAGCGCGGTGAGGTGGTGCGCCAATTCGGCGAAGAGCTTCGCAAGTACAAGGCCGACCTGGGCAAGCTGGTGAGTTATGAGATGGGCAAAAGCTACCAGGAGGGGCTTGGCGAGGTGCAGGAGATGATCGATATCTGCGACTTCGCCGTGGGACTTTCACGCCAACTGCACGGTCTCACCATGCACAGCGAACGACCCGAGCACCGCATGTACGAGCAGTGGCATCCTGTGGGCCTGGTGGGGATCATTTCGGCGTTCAACTTCCCCGTCGCCGTGTGGAGTTGGAACACCGCGCTCGCATGGGTTTGTGGCGATGTCTGCCTGTGGAAGCCGAGCGAAAAGACGCCTCTTTGCAGCATCGCCTGCCAGCGGATCATCGCGCAAGTGTTCGCGCGCAACGGCGTTCCTGAAGGGGTGAGCGTGATCGTGAACGGCGGGCGCGAAGTGGGGGAGTGGATGAGCCACGACGCCCGCATCCCGTTGGTGAGCGCCACCGGAAGCACACGTATGGGCAAGGCGGTGGGTGCCTCGGTGGGCGAACGCCTCGGCCGCGCTCTGCTCGAGCTGGGTGGCAACAATGCGATCATCATCAGCGACAAAGCGGACTTGGACATGTCGTTGATCGGCTGCGTGTTCGGCGCCGTAGGTACTGCCGGCCAGCGCTGCACCTCCACACGCCGCCTCATCATCCACGACAAGGTCTACGAGGCGTTCAAGCAGAAGCTTGTCAAGGCTTATGGTCAGTTGCGCATCGGCGATCCACTCGACGAGAAGAACCACGTCGGCCCATTGATCGATACCGCCGCCGTCGCACTCTATCTGCGCGCGCTGGATGCCGCCAAGGCGCAGGGCGCCCACATCGCGGTGGAAGGCGGCGTGATGACGGGCGTGGGTTATGAAAGCGGTTGTTACGTGATGCCCGCGATCGTGGAGGCCACGCCCGATATGCCGATCGTACAGGAAGAGACGTTCGCGCCGATCCTCTACCTGCTGCGCTATTCCGGGGATATCCACGAAGCGATCGCGATACAGAACAACGTGAAGCAAGGCTTGAGCAGTGCGATCATGACCCTGGACCTGCGCGAGGCGGAGCGTTTCCTGAGCGCGGCGGGCAGTGATTGCGGGATCGCGAACGTGAACATCGGCACCAGTGGCGCCGAGATCGGCGGTGCCTTCGGTGGCGAGAAAGAAACCGGCGGCGGCAGGGAGAGCGGCAGTGACGCGTGGAAGGCCTATATGCGCCGCCAGACCAACACGATCAACTACGGCACCAAGCTCCCTTTGGCCCAGGGCATCACGTTCGACCTCTAGGACTCCTCTGGGTAAGCCCTTTCCGTCGGGCTGTGCGTTCCCTGTCGGCTACATTCGCCTCCTATGCTCCAGCCCTCCTTTGTCCGCACGCTCCTGTTCGCTCCTGCGGCCTTGCTTCTGGGCTGCGGTGCGCCTAGCGTGGAGCCGCTAGGCCCGCGCGAGGGGCCGTGGCATCTCTCGTTGGACTTGAACGGCGAGGAGTTGCCCTTCCTGTTCGACCTGGTACGCGACAGTGCGGACTGGCACATGGTGGTGCACAACGGAGAAGAGCATATCGTGGTGAACGATCTGGTGCTGCACAAGGATTCGGTGCGCGTGCGCATGCCGCTGTTCGATTCGGAGTTCCGAGGTGTTTTATTGAACGACTCCACCATCCGGGGTCAGTGGCACAACTACCTCAAGGGTCCCGACTACCGGATCGGTTTTGTCGCCCGCGCAGGTCCGACCTCGCGCTTCGGGCCATCCAGCAGCGGCACAGCCGAACTCAGTGGCCAATGGGAGGCCCACTTCAGCCCCGGAACGCCCGACGCCTACGACGCACTGGGCATCTTCCAACAAACGGACGGGCGGGTCACGGGCACCTTTGGCACAGAGACCGGCGACTACCGTTTTCTGGAAGGTGTGTTGGACGGTGACTCGCTTAAGCTCTCTTCTTTCGATGGCTCACACGCCTTTCTATTCAAGGCCCTGTTGCGCAATGACAGTCTTTTGGGCCGCTATTGGAGCGGTACCCATTGGCAGGAGCCTTGGGTCGCGGTGCGCAACCCCGCTTTCCATTTGCGCGACCCTGATTCCCTCACCTTCTTGAAAGAAGGTCACGACATGGTCGACTTCAGCTTCCCAAGCATCGATGGTGGCCTCGTGTCGCCCAAAGACCCGCGCCATGCGGGCCATGTGATGATGGTGCAGGTGATGGGTAGCTGGTGCCCCAATTGCGTGGATGAGACCGTGTTGTTGGACGAGATGTACGCCAAGTACCACGAACAGGGACTCGACGTGATCGCGATCGCCTTCGAAAAGTACGATGACGAACCCCGCGCCATCAAGGCATTGCAGCGCTTCCGCGACCAGCTTGAGGTGAAGTACGATATCCTTTACGCCGGCTCGGCCAACAAGGATGTCGCCGGAGCCAAGCTGCCCTTCCTGGACCATGTAATGAGCTATCCCACCTGCATCTTCATCGATCGGGCGGGCAAGGTGCGGCGCATTCGCACCGGCTTCTATGGGCCCGGCACTGGAGAGCACTATGCGCATTACAAGCGCAATCTGGATGTGTTCCTACAACGCCTCCTGAGCGAGCCCGCCGCCACCCCGGTCGCTCAAGCCCACCGCTGAGGGCCCTACTTGCTTCCTTCGGGGCGGTCCACCACAATGCGCTGCTCTCGGTTCGCCAGTTCCCACGCGGTGTAGAAAACTAACCGGGCGCGCTGTTCCAGCAGGTCGGGAAGGATCTTCTCCACCTCGTCGCCCGGGCCGTGGTAGTCCTCGTGAACGCCGCTGAAGTAGAAAATGGCCGGCACCCCCTTCCGGGCGAAGTTGTAGTGGTCGCTGCGGTAGTAGAAGCGGTTCGGGTCATCCGGTGCATTGAAGGTGTAATCCAGGTCGAGCGAGACATACTTCGCGTTCGCTTCCTCGTTGATCGCATGGAGTTCGGTGCTCAACCGGTCGCTCCCGATCACATACACATAAGGCGCGCCAACCGCGTGAGCGCTATCGCGACGTCCGATCATATCGATGTTCAGGTCCGCCACCGTATGCTCCAGGGGGAACACCGGATGCTCGCTGTAGTACTCTGACCCGAGCAGACCCTTCTCCTCGGCGCTCACGGGCATGAACAATACGCTGCGGCGCGGGCCATGCCCTTCCGCCTTGGCCCTTGAGAATGCTTCCGCCATCTCCAATAGCGCAACCGTTCCTGAGCCATCGTCGTCCGCGCCGTTGTATACCTCCTCGGCGTCTTTGCCGATGTGATCATAGTGCGCGGTCACCACCACCACTTCTTCCTTCTTGTCCGAACCCTCGATGAAGCCCAAGACATTTTCACTAACCACCCTGCTGGTAAGGGGCGTGGCGCGGAAGGTGATCTCCGCCGAGGTGGTGGTGCTGTATCGTGCCTTGCGGCCTTTGCGCAGTGCTTTTTTCGTGTTCGTGCCGGCACTTACGAGCAACGCATCGGTAAGCTCCCGCCCCGCCAGCATCACCTGCGTTCCGGTGTTCGCGGCGGGCCCCCTTCCTTGCGCAGTTGCATCCGCGGACTGCTGATGTAGTGCGCGTTGTTGTTGCGCAAAGACTCATACGTCGGTGTGCTGAACACCAGGACCACCGCTCCGGCCTTCTCTGCGGCCGCGCTCAACATGCTCATCCTTGCCATGAGGCCGACACTGGGCACATTGTCCCGCGCTCCTTGATCATCCCCTCCGTCCACGAACAACACGGCCTTCCCTTTCAACTCCAGTCCAGCGAAGGGCTCTGGTCGCGCCGTGCGATCCGCCACCACGACCAGCTCGCTCACTTTCACATCGGCGTTCAACTTCTCATTGAAGTAGAACTGTCCCTCCATGAAGCGGTATGGCTTCTCCTGGAAAAAGACCACGATCCCTCCGGGACGACGGATCTCCAGATCGAAGGGTTGGAAGTAGCCTTGTTCTAATCCGAGCTCCTCCGCATTGGGCACCGCTGGTATGCCGAAGGAGACGAGCTGCTCCCTTAAATAATCGGCCGCCATCTTCTGCCCCTTCATGCCCGCTTCACGACCCTCGTAAGCATCGCTCGCGATCACACCGAGGTGGCGCATGAGGTCCGTGGCCGTGATCGTCTGCCCATAACGCAACCGCACACTGTCTGTTTGGGCATGGAGCAGCCCGGAAAGAAGGGTCCCGGCGAACAGGACCGAACGATGGTTCCGCATGGAATATGGCTCAGTGTAGTGCTTCGATCTTCAGCACACGTCTTTGATGGCGACCACCCTCGAAGCGCGCCGCAAGGAACGCATCGACGATGGACATCGCCTGTTCTTCGCTGACGAAGCGTGCTGGGATCGCCAGCACATTGGCATCGTTGTGCTCTCGGGCCAGCGAGGCCACTTGCGGTTCCCAAGCCAAGGCCGAGCGGATCCCAGCATGCTTGTTGGCGGTGATGTTGACGCCGTTCCCGCTTCCACATATTAGAATACCCAATGCTCCGGCAGTACTAAGAACACCTTGCGCCACCGCATGCGCGAAATCCGGATAATCCACACTGTCTTTCACATGGGTGCCTTTGTCCAATACCTCCACCCCTTGGGACTTGAGATGCTCCTTCAAGCGATGTTTCAACTCTACCCCGGCATGGTCGCTGCCTATCAAGATCTTGGGTACCATGGTACAAAGATATCCCCGCAAGCGCCTTTGGGTTGTACACGATCACACCCCACTCCATGCTCAGATCCTGTTAACCCTTGGTGGTAACCTACTACCTCCTCAACTTACTGACGATCCCATACGCATTGGGATCGTGGACAGCAAGCATTTCTTGTGCGCATGATGTACACCTTGATCCCACATAAAGCGGCCTCCTTACTCATTACGACTTACCAACAACTATGCGCCTGTACCCCTGTTCACGATCCTGTGCGGTTCAGCCGAAACAACCCATGGTGGCGCTTTCGCGCACGGATCGAACCGGATGGATCGTTCATCATCGGTGGAGTACTTTTGATAAGCCAGTTCTGCAAGCATGCGGCGGGTCCATCATCAACCCTTTCAACAGCTCTTATCATTACATCTATTCCTTTTAAGAAGTTAATGATGAATACAAGGATGATAACCCGATCATCGACCATCCTGATGGTGGCGTGCATATTTGCATCGACCACCGAAGCCCAGGAAGATGGCCCCCAAAAGTACCTCTACCCCAATGGCCAGGTAAGCAGCGAAGGTGTGCTGGTGAACGGACAACCCGAAGGATATTGGCGGACCTATTACGAGAACGGAGCCTTGAGGTCCGAGGGGAACAGGGAGCGCTTTGAGTTGGACAGTTTATGGAAGTTCTACGCGCCCGAAGGCTGGCTCACCACCACGATCTCTTACGCCCGGAACCAGAAGAACGGACCCCAGAAGAAGTACAGCAGCGATGGGGTGTTGGTGAGCGAGGAATTGTTCGCCAATGACCTCAAGGAGGGAGAGAGCCGTTATTTCCATCCCAACGGTGCGGTGCAGAAGATCGTGCCGTTCGTTGCTGGCAAAGAAGAGGGTAGGGGGTTCGAGTACGCGGAGGACGGGCGCCTGGTCAGTTTACTCACCTATGGCGGAGGCATGCTTAGGAGGAGGGAGACGATCAATAAGTTGGATGCAAACGGGTGGAGGCAGGGTCCTTGGAAAGAATTCCATACCAACGGCAAGGTACGTTGGGAAGGCACCTTCGTGGATGACAAGCGCCAGGGTATTTTCAAGGAGTACGATAGTAGTGGCAGCCTGAAGGAAATGGTGAAGTACGATCTGGACCTTGTTGATGTGGGATCGCGGGCGGCCATGACGCTCACCATCAAGAACACCTACCACACCAATGGCAAGGTGGCCAGCATTGGGAGCTATAGCAAGCAGGGCACCAAGGAGGGTCTTTTCCGCGAGTTCGACGAGCAAGGCAGTGTGCGTTCCGCAGCGATCTACGCGGAGGGTCGTCTCTTGCGCGAGGGTTCAGTGGATGAACGCGGAGTCCCACAAGGGAAGTGGGTGGAATACTACGCGACCGGCGAAAAGCGCGCTGAAGGGGAATATAAGGAGGGCAGACGGGAGGGGGAGTGGACCTTCTTTCACCGAAGCGGTGCGGTCGAACAGAAGGGACGATATCAAGCAGGCCTTGCGCAGAACACGTGGAGATGGTTCTATGAGGGTGGGAAGCTCCACCGGGAGGAGAACTACCGGAAGGGGAAGGAGGACGGTGCCGCAGTGGAATACGACGAGGAGGGTACGGTGATCACGCAAGGCGAGTATATCGATGGACGCAAGGAAGGCGAGTGGACCTACCGGGTCGGAGATCACTCGGAGAAGGGATCCTACAAGGATGGTCTGAAGGAGGGAGAATGGGTACACACCTATGCCAACGGGAAACGGAGCTTCGAGGGGGACTTCGTGAACGGAGAGCCCAACGGGCGGCACCGGTGGTGGTGGCCGAACGGACAGATCAAGCAGGAAGGCCGTTATGCGGTGGGGTTAGAGCAAGGTGACTTTGAACACCACGCATTAGATGGCACTCTTCTGCTCACCATTCGCTACAAGGATGGGGTGGAGATCCGCATCGATGGCGAAAAAGTCCCACCGCCGTTCGGGTCCGGTGGAGAGGGTCTTCCTTGAGCGCCAACGCACACCCATCGCTGCGGCATGCGTAAATTCGGGGCGATGAGCGCCCCCAGGCCGCGTGAGCAGGACAAGGAAGCGAAGCTGGCCAGCGCTTACCGGTCCATCAAGCAGCAGTATGATGATCTGGTGAGCCGCAACATGGCCGGGGTTTTCCGCACGACGGTGGATGGGCGCTTTGTGGGGTGCAATGCCTCGATGGCTCGGATCCTGGGTTTCGAGGACGAGGAGGCGCTGTTGAAACAGCCGGTGTCCGCGCTGTATTTCGATGCGCGCGAACGCGAGGACTACCTGACAGAGCTACTGGACAAAGGGAGTCTCATCAACCACACCATACGGCTGCGACACGTCAATGGACATGCGGTGCATGCCCTGGAGAACGTGCATGTGAACCGGCAACCCGGAGGACCGGTTATTATAGAGGGCACCCTGATCGACACCACCGCGCTTCTCCAAGGCGAGATGGAGCAGCGATCCCTTCTGGAGAACTACCGGCGATTGGTAGAGCGCATTCGCGATGGGATAATGATCGTTCAGCAGGACCGCATATGCTATGCGAACCCCGCCGCAGAGGCGCTGGTAGAGCAGCCCATGAACGGCGAGGCCCTGGGCCGGATACTCCATCCCCAAGACCGGGAGGCCTGTGCGGATCTGTTCAAAGAGGCGGAACGGATCGGAACGGCCGGCCCCGTGGAATTGCGGTTCGGCGATGCGGTAGGACCCTGGCACGAGCGCCTCGTAGAGGCCTCCTCCACGTTCCATGAAGGCGGGCTGGCCGTGCAGCTAGGGCTGCATGATCCCGGGCCGGAAAGAGCCTTGATGAAGGAACGGATGCGCGCCCAAATGGCCGAAGAGGTCAACTTGGTCCTGCGCAAGGAGATCACAGAACATCGACGGACCCAGGAACAGTTGCATCGTTCACGTCGGTTCGCGCGAAGCTTGGTGGACAGTTCCTTGGACATGATCATAGCCGTGGATGGTGAGGGTTACATTACCGAATTCAACCCCGCCGCTACGATCAAGTTCGGCTACGAGGCGGATGAGGTATTAGGCCAGGGATCACGGCAACTCTATTCCGATCAATCCGAGTTCGACCGCATCCAGCAGGAACTCAACGCCCATGGCGCCTTCGCCGGTGAGGTGCGGAACGTGGATCGGAACGGCCGCGAGTTCCTGTCGTTCCTGGCCGCTTCGCGCCTCCACGATGAGTCCGGTCATCAGCTCGGCTCTATGGGCGTCAGCCGCGACATAACGGCTATGAAACGCGATGAGGAGGCGCTGCGGGCCAGTGAGGAACGGTACCGCGATCTTTTCGAGAACGCCATGGACCTGATCCAAGCGTGGCTCCAGATGGGCGCATCGAATACGTGAACGACTCCTGGAAGCGGACCCTTGGCTATACGGACGAAGAGGTGCGCGGCTGACGCTGAAGCAGGTGGTGCATCCGGACCACTTGGCCATTTTCGAGGAACGATTCCGCCGGGTTATGGCTGGCGAGGATGTGGAGCGTCTCAGTACCGTCTTCCTGGCCAAAGACGGACGCCCCGTGCGCGTGGAGGGCACGACCAACTTGCGCCGCGTTGGCGGCCGACCGGCCGCTACCCGAAGCATCTTCACGGATGTCTCCCATGTCCATGCGGCACGACGCAAGGTGGAAGAGCACGAAGCCAAATTGCGCGCCCTCTTCGAGAGCAGCGACCACATGTTCTGGACCGTGGACCAGCGCATCGCCCTAACGTCGTTCAACCGCGGCTATGCGGACATGATCGAGCGCCTGCATGGATCACGACCCGAGGTGAACGCCGCGCACGAGGAGCCCCGGAAACTCTTCGCAAGCCCGGAATACCACGCGTTTTGGGAAGCCAAGTACGCTGAAGCCTTCAGCGGTCGTCCGATACGCTTCGAAACCGAGCTGCACGGTGCCAATGGCCGCTTCGTGAGCAATGAGATCTTCCTGAGCCCGGTCTTCGATGTGGACGGATCGGTGAAGGAGGTTTTTGGGGTAGGCCACGAGATCACCGAGCAGAAATTAGCCGAACGCATCGTCCGCGAACAGGCCGCCCGGTTAACAGCGATCTTCGAGAACTCGGCGAACATGATGGTCTGGACGTTGGACAACGCGTTCAGGATCACCTCGCTGAACGACCATTTCCGTGACAGCAGCCACGAGGCCTTTGGCTATACCCCCCTCGTCGGGGACGCATTTCTTGACCACATGCTCGAGCGGTTGGCGAGCAAGGCGCGCCGCATGGTGCGCGCCCATTACGAGGCGGCCATGCAAGGCCGCCCCCAACAGTTCGAAGTGGAGCTCTTGGACAATAGCGGCGACTCGCGCTGGGTGGAGAACTTCCTCAATCCAATTAAGGTGGATGGCGAGGTGCGCGAGATCAGCTGCCTTGCCTATGGGATCACGGAAAAGAAATTGGCCGAACGCCAATTGCGCGAAAGCCTGAACGAGAAGGAGGTGTTGTTGAAAGAGGTCCACCACCGCGTCAAGAACAATCTGCAGGTCATCAGCAGCATCCTGAACCTACAGACCGCCTACGTGGGAGAGGACAAACGAATGCTGGATCTGCTGCACGAGAGCCAGGACCGCATTCGCTCCATGAGCTTCATCCATGAAAGCCTCTACCAAACCAAAAACTTCAGCAGCGTAGACCTGGCCAGCTACATCGAACGCCTCACGCGGAATCTGGTGATGAGCTATAGCGTGAGCGGAAAAGTGGCTTTGGAGACGGACCTGGAGCGGGTGGAACTAACGCTCGACCAAGCCATCCCCTGTGGGCTCATCCTCAACGAACTGATAAGCAACGCACTAAAGCACGGCTTCCCGGATGGGCGCGCTGGCTCCATCCACATCGGTCTTCGTTGCACGGATGATCTTGTGCGGATCGAACTTGCGGACGATGGGGTGGGTATGCCGGAAGACCTCGATCCGGACACACAGGGAAGCCTGGGCCTCCAATTGGTGCATACCCTGATCGACCAGCTTGATGCTACTCTGGATCGACCAAATGGCCCCGGGGTTCGGTATTTCCTTACTTTTGAACGTATCAAGTAGAAATAGGCCATGGCCCAGACCAATGTCCTGGTGGTAGAGGACGAGAGCATCGTGAGCAAGGACATTCAGCACAGTCTGAAGAAGTTAGGCTACAACGTCGTAGGCGCGGCTTCCACAGGAGAGCAAGCGGTAAAGCTGGCTGTGGACACCCAGCCCGACATCATCCTGATGGACATCATGCTCAAGGGCGAGATGAACGGGATCGAGGCGGCCACCCAGATCCGTCAGGAGACGAATATCCCGGTGATCTTTCTCACCGCTTATGCCGACGAGAGCACACTCAGCAAGGCCAAGGTAACGCAGCCTTACGGATACATCATCAAGCCGTTCAAAGAGATCGACATACACACGTCGATCGAGATGGCGCTCTACAAGCACAAGAAGGAAGCGGAGGTGCTCAAGGAGCGCGACCTGCTCTTCTCCTTGGTGGAGAACCAGGGCGGCACGAACGACCTGCTTTTTGTCAAGAGCAACAGCCGTTTGGTAAAGCTGCGGATCAGCGACATCTACTACATTGAGGCGCTGAAGGATTATGTGGTGATCAATACGCTGAGCGCCCGCTATACCGTGCACAGCACCATGAAGGACATCGAGGGCAAGTTGCCCGAGAACGAGTTCGCGCGCGTACACCGCTCCTTCATCGTGCGCATCGACAAGATCGTGGCCATCGAGCAGCCCAATCTCATTCTTGAGAACGATAAGAAAGTGATCCCGGTGGGCGGCAGCTACAAGGACGAGCTTGCCAAGCGATTGAAGTTGGTGTGATCGCGGGGCAGAAGCCCTCTTCGTCAGCGTCGCTTTCCCTTCTTCTGGGCCTTCTTTTGGCCCCCTCTCTTGTCCGCTCTTTTTGGCGCGGTGTTCCAACGCTCGAATTTCCCCGAGGTGGTGACCGCCTCTGCGCCCTCCACTACGAGCGCCACCGAGCGGCGGTCCATGTCCACGCTCTTGATCGTCACGGACAGCTCATCGCCCAAGCGGAATTTACGCCCCGTGCGTTGCCCGACCACACAGTAGCGCTCTTGGTCGAAACGGTAGACATCCCCGGGTAGCTCGCGAAGCCCGATCATGCCCTCGCATTTGTTCTCGCGCAGCTCCACGTAAACGCCCCACGCGGTGATGCCGCTTATGATCCCCCCGAACGACTGGCCGATCCGCTCACGCAAGTACTCGGCCTGTTTGTAACGGATGCTCGCACGTTCCGCATCGCTGGCGCGCTTCTCCATGTTGCTGCTATGCTTGCAGCTTAGGTCGAGCGCGCCCTTGTTCAGGTGCGCTCCGCCGTTCAGATAATGGGCCATGGCCCGGTGGACCAGTAGGTCGGGATAGCGGCGGATGGGGGAGGTGAAGTGCGTGTAGTGCTCGAAAGCCAATCCGTAGTGCCCGATGTTCTCGGTGCTGTAAATTGCTTTGGCCATGCTGCGGATGGCCACCTGCTTAATGATGTTCTCTTCCTCCTTCCCGCGCACATCCTGCAACAGGCGATTGATGGCGTGCGGAATGTCCTCGTCCTTGTTCGTGACGAGGGTGTGTCCGAAGCTCTTCGCCAACGCGCGTAACTGCTCGATCTTCTCCGGGTCCGGCAGATCGTGGATGCGATAGACGAACGGCGGGACCCCTCCGGCCCTTTGTTTTCCCACCCAGGCGGCCACGTTTGTTGGCCAGTAGCATGAACTCCTCGATCGGCCAGTTCGCGGAGCCCATCACTTTCTCGTAAACGCCGAGTGGACGGCCCTTCTCATCCAGCTTGAACTTCACCTCGTTGCCACCGATCTCCAATGCCCCGTTCGCGATGCGTTCCTTGCGCAGCACCTGTGCGAGGCGGTGGAAGGTGAGCACCTCGTTCTTGAAGTCGCCATCACCACCGTCTATTATGGCCTGTGCGTCCGCGTATGCGAAGCGCCGCCGGGAGCGCATCACGGTCCGGCCGAACCACTCCGCTTTGATACTTGCCCGGTCGTCGAGTTCGAAGATGGCGCTGAAGCTGAGCTTGTCCGTGTCCGCATGGAGAGAGCACAGGTCGTTGCTCAGTTTTTCAGGCAACATGGGCACTACGCGGTCCACGAGGTACACGCTGGTCGCGCGGCTGGCCGCTTCCATGTCCAACACGGTATCGGGGCGAACGTAGTGGCTCACATCCGCGATGTGCACCCCGACCTCCCAATGGCCATTCTCAAGTTTGCGCAGGCTCAACGCGTCGTCCAGGTCCTTCGCATCGTCCGGATCGATGGTGATGGTGGGAACGGTCCGAACATCGCGGCGTTTCTTTATCTCTTCGGGCGTGCAACCGTTCGCGACCTCTTCGGAGGCGCGCAAGACGCTTTCGGGGAACTCCAACGGCAGCCCGAATTCCGCCAGGATCGCGTGCATTTCCACTTGGTGCTCGCCAGCCTTGCCCAGCACACGTAACACCTTGCCCCGGGGAACGTCGCGGCTATCCTTCCATTCGCCGAGTTCGATGATCGCCTTGTCGCCCTCACGCGCGTTCATGGCCTCGTGGGGAGGGATCATGAATGGGCGTTGTACGCGCTGATCGTCGGCCACAAGCACAAGGCGCCCCTGGTGTTGGTGCAGGGTACCCACGAACTCTGTTCGTCGCCGCTTCACCACCTCCAGGACACGCCCCTCCGGCCGGGCGCCGCGCCCGCCTTCCAGCTTGATGCGCACGGTATCCCCGTGCAAGGCGGTTCCCACATGGCGGGCCTGTATGAACACATCGCTGGGGTCCTTGCCTACGCCATCCTGAAGGCGCACATAGCCCGCTCCGCTGGCGATGATGTCGATATTGCCCTCCAGGGTGTCGGTGCCGCCGGTAACGACGTAGCGCCCCTTTTTTCCGCTTTCGACCCGGCCGCCGTCCAAAAGCGCCTCCAGCGCGTCGTAGATCAGGTAACGTTGGCTCTTGTCCTTGAAGCCCAATTGCAGGGCCAATTGCTGGCTTGTAATACCTGCGCGCCCAGGCTTTCGGATCGCGGAAATAACTTGCTGGTCAAGGGCTTGCGCCGGTGGTGGGGGAGGATTGCGCGAAGGCATGCTAGGATCGAGGACCGGGCGAAGGTCGCACAAAGCATCAAGGCATGTTGCCAAGGTCCACCAACGATCGTTGATAACCTCCGGGAGATCACTACCTTCGCAGCCCTTTCGCCAGGGCCATGTACGAGTCCGCTAAGATCTTCTCGGGTACTGCTACGCGGTATCTGGCCGAAAAAATCGCCAGTCACAGCGGCGAGCGACTCGGCGAGGTGAGCGTGAGCCGCTTCAGTGATGGGGAGTTTCAGCCAAGCTTTGAAGAAACGGTGCGCGGAGAGCTCGTTTTCATCGTCCAGAGCACATTCCCACCCAGCGACAACCTTTTTGAGTTGTTGATGATGGTGGATGCCGCCAAACGCGCCAGCGCTAAACGCATTGTGGCGGTGATGCCCTACTTCGGCTTTGCCCGCCAAGACCGCAAAGACAAGCCCCGTGTTAGCATCGGAGCGAAGCTGGTGGCCAATATGCTCACGGCGGCCGGGGTGGACCGCATTATGACCATGGATCTGCACGCCGACCAGATCCAGGGATTTTTCGAGGTGCCGGTCGATCACCTTTTCGCAAGCAGCATTTTTCTTCCCCATATCAAGCAAATGGGGCTGCCTAACCTGCTAATGGCCGCGCCAGATACCGGTGGAACCAAGCGGGCCAGTGCCTATGCGAAGCACCTGGGTGTGGACATGGCCATTTGCTACAAGCAGCGTAAAGTGGCCAACCAGGTCGATAGCATGACCGTGATAGGTGAGGTGAAGGGAAAGGACGTAGTGCTCATCGATGACATGGTGGACACCGCAGGCACCCTCACCAAGGCCGCCGACATGATGATGGACCAGGGTGCTGCGAGTGTGCGCGCGGTCTGCTCCCACGCGGTGCTCAGTGGCGATGCGTGCGAGCGCCTTGAGCGCAGTGCGATCGCCGAGCTGATCGTCACCGACACCATACCCATCAGTGCGGAAAAGATGGCGCGCACCATCAAGATAAAACAACTGACGGTAGCTGAGCTGTTCGGCGACGTTATCAAGCGCGTTCGCAGCCACGAGTCCATCAGCAATCACTTCATCATCGCATAACCGATCCCCACGACCATGAAAAAGGTAGCGCTCACCGGAACGCTCCGCGAAGTCAACGGCACCAAGAACGCCGCTCAGCTCCGCCGCAATAAACAAGTGCCCTGCGTACTCTACGGCGGGGGCAAAGTGGTACACTTCGCCGCCGAAGAAGCTGCCCTGAACAAGCTCGTCTTCACCGCCGAGGCCTATCGCATCGAACTCGATCTCGGAGGCGACAAGGTGATGGCTAAAATGCAGGAGACCCAGTTCCACCCCACTTCAGACAAGATCCTGCATACGGATTTCATCGAACTCGCTGAAGACAAGGCCGCCAAGGTGTCGTTGAGCTTGAAGCTCACCGGCCTCGCTGCCGGGGTCCGCAAGGGCGGTAGTTTGAACCAGACCCTTCGCAAGCTGCGTGTGAGCGGCCTGCCCGCCAACCTGCCCGAACACCTCGAGTACAACGTGGATGCCCTGGAGTTGGGGCAGAGCGTGCGCGTAAGCGACCTCAAGTTCGATGGTGTGGTGATCTTGGAAAAGCCGTCGGACGTGGTGGTGAAGGTGAGCATGCCGAAGAAGGAGGCCGAAGTGGTCGCCGCGCCTGTTGTTGGGGCTCCTGCCGCTGCAGCTCCTGCCGCCGGTGCCGCTGGTGCTGCGGCCCCAGCCGCCGGTGCCAAGAAAGCAGAACCGGCCAAACCCGCTGGGAAGAAGTAGTCCACAGCCTCGCTCGGACGGACCTCTTCTTGAGCGCGCATGAAGGTGCTGATAGTCGGCTTGGGGAATCCGGGCCCGGAGTATATCGGTACGCGGCATAACATCGGATTCTCCGTGCTGGACGCCTTGTGCGGGGCGTTCAGTACTTCGTTCATGCCCGACCGGCTCGCGGACCGTGCCCAATTCCGCCACAAGGGGCGCACGTATGTGCTGATCAAACCCAGCACGTTCATGAACCTTAGCGGCAAGGCCGTGCGCTATTGGATCGCCCAAGAGGACCTACCCCTGGACCAGGTGCTCGTCGTCGCGGATGATCTGGCCCTGCCCTTCGGCAAAGTGCGCATCCGTGCGCGCGGCGGCGCCGGGGGCCATAATGGCCTAACAAGCATTATCGAAGTGTTGGGCTCCGAGGAATTCGCACGACTGCGATTCGGAATTGGCAATGACTACCCAAGAGGGCGGCAGAGCGAGTATGTGCTCGGGCCCTGGAGCGAGGAAGAGCGCCTGGCGCTTCCGGAACGCGCGGAGGTCGCCGGTAAAGCGATCGTTCAATTCGGGCTGCTAGGGCTGGCGCACACCATGAACCACTTCAACAACCGCTGACCCGACACTTTGGACCGAACATTCGGCCGAGGGTGTGGTTACTTTTACACCTCACACATCCCCCATGCTATCCAAGAAGATTGAAGCGGCCCTCAACGGCCAAGTGGCCATTGAGGCGTTCAGCAGTCAGAGCTACTTGGCGATGGCCTCTTGGGCCGAGAACCAGGGCCTAAGCGGCACTGCGGCCTTCCTCTACCGACACAGCGATGAGGAGCGCTTGCATATGTTGAAGCTCATCAAGTTCGTGAACGAGCGTGGCGGCCGGGCGGTGGTGCCCGCTTTGAAGCAACCGAGCACCAAGTTCCAGACGATCACCGAGATCTTCCGATCCCTGCTCGAGCACGAGACGCATGTGACCGAGCAGATCAACGGAGTCGTTGACCTGTGCCTGAAGGAGAAGGACTACACTACCCACAACTTCATGCAGTGGTACGTGAGCGAACAGATCGAGGAGGAAGCGTTAGCCCGCACCATGATCGACAAGCTCAATCTGATCGGCAACGACAAGGGCGGATTGTATCTTTTCGATCGCGATCTGGTCGGAATGAGCGGACCGACCAAGGGCGCGAAAGTAGGGGGCCAGGAGTAGGTTACCAGCGCCAGAGACCGGCCAGGCGTAAGCTCTCTTCCAGCCCTGCGGTTTTTAATCGCGCCCCTAACGCATCTTCTTGGAAAGCGCCCGGAAGTATAGGGGTGTTGGCAAGGTATAGCGCGAGCATCCCGACAATTCGGGCGTTGTTCACCATGTCCATGGGATCCACGAGGTGTACATCGTCGCAGCTGCTATGGTAGCAGCCGTAGACATGGCCACCCAGGTCGCTCAAAGGGGTGATGACAGGTACGCCGGCCAGCAGGAAGGATTGATGATCGCTATGCAGTCCGGGCCGATCCTTTAGCTCTGCACGAAAGGCGGTGTCCATGCTGTGTATGGCGGCCATCGCACTATCGACCACTGCGGTCCAGCCTTCCGGCCCTACTGCGCAGAATCCGAATGGATCACCGGTCATATCCAGGTTGATCATGCACCGCACATTCGCCAGTTCGCCGGCGCGGGAATACTGGGCCACAAGCGCCTCCGAGCCGAGCAATCCCTGTTCCTCGCCCATAAATAGCACGAACCGCACGGTGCGGGCCGGGCGCACCCCGCTCGCCACCATGGCGCGCGCGATGTCCAGAACGGAGTACGAGCCAAGGCCATTGTCGGTCGCGCCGGTGGCCAGATCCCAGCTATCCAAATGACCACCGACCAAGATGACCTCCTCGGGCCATCGGGTTCCCGGGATCTCCGCCACAACGTTCCGGGCTTCTACCGGCCCGCTGCGGTTGTTCATTTTGATCTGGACGGAAAGCGCCTCCCCAGCAGCAAGACGACCGCGCAAAGCGCCGCCCTCCTCCGAAGTGATGCACACGGCGGGTATGGGGATGGCAGAGCCGTTGACGGAGGCGGTTCCTGTGAGCAGGATGCCGCCCTCCACGTTGTTGACGAACACGATCGCAGAAGCCCCGTACCGGATCGCTAAAGCGGCTTTTTCGCTGCGGTGCAAGTTCGGGGTGCCCGAGGGAGCCGCCACAAGCCCAAGGTTCATCAACACCGCGCGCCCCGGCACGAGGTCGGCGATCCGTTCGAGATCTTCCGTCAAGCCATTTCCCACATCAAGCAGAACAGCATCGAGCGAAGCGCTATCGGGCGAATGGGCGAGGGCAACGGATGCGAAATGCTCCAGAGCAAAGCCGGACCGCACGGATAGCATCACCGAACCACGTGTCCATGCGGTGGCCGTGAATGGGGAATAGCCCACCACCGGAAGGCGGGAGAGGCGGAAAAGACTGTCCGCGGTTTCCTCGGCACGCGCACCGTTCGCCGTTCCTGTGAGGCGGTGCCCGATGTGTTCGGTGCTCCACTTCAGCCAGGAATAGCCCTGCGCGTTCGTCCTGGCCTCTTGCTCGAACAGCCGCAAGGGATCGAGCCCGCGCTGGCCGTGAACACCCGCGTGTGAAAAGATGGCTATTGCGCAAGCCAATGCGATGCTGGGCAGGCATCTACTTTGCTGCGCGGTGTTCAGTCTCGACATGATCCTCGGAAAACGCGGCGCCAAAGGTAGCCCGGTGCGCTCCCGCACCGCGTGGTCACGCACCGCTATGTTGTTCTTGGTCTCGGCCACGTTCATGGCCAATGCGCCACAGCGCGAATTGGAGAAGGACACGTCGGCGATCTTACAGGCCAGCTACATCTACAATATCGCCAAGCTCGTTGAATGGAAGGACCCCACCATGAGCACAGGTACGTTCATCATCGGGGTGATCGGCGGGGCGAATCTGTACCAAGAGATGATCAAAAATACAGCACTAAGTCGATCGGCAAACAGCCGATCGAGGTGCGCAAGTTGCCGCGCTCGGCGGTTGTGGACCGTTGTCACATCCTGTTCGTGGGCCAAAGCGAGATCGCGCTGATGCCAGAGATCTACCGCTACCTGGCAGGCAAGAGCACGTTGATCATTACAGAATACCCCGACGCGCTGGAAGACGGTTCGGTGGCGAACTTCGTGCGTACCGATAACACGCTTAAGTACGAGATGAGCGTGGTGAACGCGCGAAAGCACAAACTGGAAGTGGCTCTTACGCTCAAACAACTGGCGCTCCGGGTGGAGGAATGATATGCTGCGCAAGTTCCACATAGCGCTCTTCACGCTGTTCTTTGCCCAAGGTGTGCTCGGGCAGCAGGACCCTCTTGCGGAGGCGTTACGCAAGTATCAGGAAGGTGCGCTCAACGAAGCGCGCGCGCTGGTCGAGGAGGCGGTTGGATCCGCCAGGTACACGCGAGACCCGGAGGCTTGGTTGTTGCGCGGTTTCATCCTCAAGGACCTCTACAAGGCCCACAATGCGGACCCTCAGGGAGATTCCCTGCGCAATGAAGCGCTCGTCTCCTTGAGCATCTGCCTGGACCTTGACACGGGGTTGGTTTATCGGGACAACGCCACACAGGCGTTCGAATTCCTTACCAAAACCTGCTACAACGATGCGGCGAAAGCCCTGAACGAATTGCAGCCCGACCGAGCCGAGGCGCTTTACCTCAAGTACAAGCTACATGTGGCGCGTACCGGGGGTCTTCCGGACGAGAAGGCGAAGGATGTGGAGTTCTATAACGCGTTGGGCACAGTACACACCAAGCTATACAATCAAGACCGCGAGACCCTAACGTGGTATGACCGGGCCCTGGCCACCTACCACAAGGTGCTCGGAATGGATCCGGAGAACTATGGCGCCAACTACAATCTGGCCACGCTCTACTACAACCGGGGGGTGTACAATATTCAGCGCGTAGATGTGGAGAGCGACATCCCGAGCCTCCAAAGGATCCAGGAGGTGAGCCGGGAGTTTTTTCTACAGGCGCTGCCCTTCATGCTGAGGGCCTTCGAGATGAACCCCAAACGGAAGGAGACTCTGCTCGGGCTTGAGGGCATTTACTACAGTCTGCAGGACCCGGAGAAGTCTGAATACTACCGCGGTCTTTTCGAACAACTCGGCCCGCAGGAGGAAGACCGCTGACCATTGAAGGATGGCACGGTTCCGCATGACCATTGGCAGGAAGATAGGAATGGGCTTCGGCCTGTTCATCTTCTTCGCTGCGCTGGTGTTGTTGCTCACGAACCGGACCCTGGAACGGAGCAGAAGGATCAACGACGAGATCAATCAGGTGTACAGCCCCAGCGTGGACGCCTTGGTGCGCTTGCGCAACCTGATCGTCAATGCCCATATGCTCATCAAGCACTGGGCCCTTGTGGAAAGCCGACCGGACGCGCGCGAGAAGACCGCATTGATCGAGCTCACCACCCAGGGCTTGCCGAAGTTGCTGGATCAGATCGACACCCTTTCGGCCAATTGGGACAAGGAGGAGGTCGCGCTGGTCAACCGGGTTTTCGGTGAGATGGACGGGCTCTTCGTCATCCACGAGAACATCAAGGAGCTGCTGCCCAACATGGAGAGCTATAGCGACCCGCTGATCTTCCTGGAGCGCAATGACATGGCAGAGGAGGGGGGGCCGCTGGACGAGCAGACCGATAAGGTGCTCAGCGACCTGGACGTGCTTCTGGTAATGCAGGAATCGAAACGTCGCCAACTGAGCAACGGGATGATCCGCAGCTTCGACTCGCTCAAATTCTTCGTGCTATACCTGGGGATGGGCCTTATCGCGGTCGGCCTGCTGGTGGCATTCTTGATCATTCGAGGCATTGTGGGTCCTGTTCAGCGTCTGCGAACAGTACTTCTGGGGCTGGGCCGTGGAGTATTCCCGCGAACGCGGATGAAGGCGGGCAACGATGAGATCGGCGAGATGACCAGCGCGCTGATGGGCTTGGTGGACGGCCTTCGCCGAACCACGGACTTCAGCCATGCCGTGGCAGCGGGTGATTTCGTTACAGAGTACAAACCCCTTAGCGAGGAAGACGTATTGGGTCACGCCCTGCTGAAAATGCGCACCGAACTGGGGGAACGGGAACGCACGCTGGAGCAGAAGGTCCGGGAGCGCACTGAAGAAGTGGTGCGCCAAAAGGAGGAGGTGGAGCGCCAGAGCCGCAAAGTGGTGGAACTCTACAAGAACGTCACGGACAGTATCCGCTACGCCAAACGCCTCCAAGAGTCCATCTTGCCCCCCGAACGCCGCATCCGGGAAATGCTACCTCGTTCATTCGTTTTCTATCGCCCGAAGGATATCGTTTCCGGAGATTTTTATTGGTTCGATAGGGTCGGCGACAAGGTCGTCTTCGCAGCGGTGGATTGCACGGGCCATGGTGTGCCCGGGGCGTTCATGAGCCTAGTGGGCCATAACGGCCTCAACCAGGCGATCAAGGAACGGGGACTTGTGCGTCCCAGCGAGGTGCTCAAGGACCTCAACCGGATCGCGTTCGATGCATTGCACAAGGATCGCGACCAATCCTTGGTGCGGGATGGGATGGACATGGCGCTTTGTGTTTTCGATCCCAAAGACCTAACGCTCGAGTATGCCGGAGCCAATTGTCCGCTCTACTTGGTGCGCGACAGGGAGGTGATCCACTTCACTCCGGACAAGATCCCCATTGGCGGATTCGAACTGAACGGGAAGGCGTTCACTGACCACCGGGTCCAGCTACGCGAAGGCGATCTGATCTACATCTTCTCCGACGGGTATGCCGACCAGTTCGGGGGGCCTAAGGGTAAGAAATTCCTCTACCGTCGTTTCCGTGATCTGCTCATTAGCGTGAGCAACGAGCCGTTGGAAGCGCAGAAACGAGCTCTGCTCGACGCGTTCATGGAGTGGAAGGGCGCCCACGAGCAAGTGGACGATATCCTGGTGATCGGCATGCGCGCCTGATCGCGCCCTACGGGCCCCAAACCGGCATGTCGCTCACCGTGGTGTTGAGCGGGTTCATGCACATTACTGGGATCATAGGCTCGTTGGTGATCACCTCTTGTTCGTTCGGAACGCCCAGCACGCCGAAGATGCTGTTCTGGAGCATGTTCACGATCGCGATCAAGTCGGCGTCCACCTTCACCGCATACCGGATGACGCCCTTCACGAAATCGTCACTACCCTCGTCCAAGATCGAGGCTTCGTGCTCGATGCCCCGTTCCTTGAGGAACTGGTTCGCGAACTTCAGGTGATTGCCTAGTTGATTGTGGAGGAACTCATCGCTCTCCTTCGGCACGACCAGATGCACCCGGCTGTTAAAGTACTTGGCCATATCGGCAACCATGCTGAGCTTGTTCCGCGATTCTTTTTGCAGGTCGAGGGGCACCACGATGTCGCGGTATCCGTTCGCCTTGATATCGCGCTCCTGCACCACAATGAAGGGCACGGAGCTATTGGTGATCACCCGAAGGGCGCGGCTGCCGGTAATGAACTGCATGCCCCGCATCCCATGGGTGCCCATGATGATCATTGTCGCGCTCAATTCCGCGGCCACCACCCCAATGTCCTCGTAAACGCTTCCCACGCGCACGACCGGCGTTACAGCCACTTGCGCGCTCCATTTCTTCGCACGCTCCGCGTCCATGTGCAACTTCGTCATGGCCTCCTCGGTATGCGCAGCCTTGTCGACGATGTGCAGGATGGCTACGCCGGCCCCCAAGCGCTCGGCTAGCTTCATCGCGTGGTTCATGGCGCAATCCGCCACTTTCGTGAAATCAGTGGGTACCAGGATTGTCTTGCCCATGCTCATTGTAGCGGAGGTGCTGGTGAAGCGGCCGAAGATAGCGGGCGTGCGACATCCAGCAGGAAGGTTCGCCGTTGGATGTCATAGGAGCTCGTCGCACCGGGCTACGGCATCCGCAGTAAGCGCTGGATGTGCATACGTCCGCCACCCCACACCTCCAGAAGATAGACGCCCGAAGCCAAGGCGGGTGGGGACAGATCGACGTCAACCCGGCCCCCGACCAGCTCGCGCCACACTAATTGGCCCGCAGGATCAGTGAGCCGGATCTCCTGGGCGCCGAGGAGGGCGGACCCCCGCACATGCAGTTCCGTGTTGAACGGAACAGGCCAAACCACCAGAACATCGTTCCGGAAGGAAGGCGCGACCGCGGTGGAGAGCAGGTCGATCTCTTCACAATGTTCCGCGAAGCAAGTGTCCTGAAGTAGCGGGTCCCATGCCCAGACCACGAGGCAGGCATTGTATACCGCGCCTCCTGGATACGTGTGGGTCACGTTCGGGCCTTGGTCATACGTGCCGTCGCCGAAGTACCAGAGATAGTTCCATTGCGGATGCACCAGCGAACTCTCGAAGTACACCGCTGTCCCATTGCTTTGCATGTCGAAGTCCGCGCTCAGGCTATCGCAGGGCGACCCGATACCGGGAACAACCACCTGGGAACACAGGCTGTCCACACAATTCTCCCAATAGGCGATCAGACATACGGTATACACGCCGGGCGCCGGAAACGTGTGCAGCGGAGCAACATCGGTGCCACCAGACCCATCCCCGAAGTTCCATTGATACTGAACCCCCTGGCCCGGGCCGGAGGTGCAATTGTTGAAGAAGAGCGCTTGTTGACCGATCGCGGAAGGCACGAAACACGCCTGTAGGCTGTCGCAGGGAGAACCACCGCTGGCCACGGTCACCCATTCGCAATGCTCAGCGAAGCAGGAGTCTTGCGTCATTGGGTCCCAAGCCCACACCACCAGGCAGACGTGATAAGTGGAATCGGCTTGGTAGGTGTGTTGCGCCACCGGCCCATAGCCAGACGAGCCATCGCCGAAGTACCACTGATAGCTCCACAGGGGGTCGATCACGGCGCTCTGGAAACTGGCGGAGAGGCCATTGGGGATGGCGGTGAAATCCGCGTTCAGGCTATCACAGGGGCTCTGCACTTGCAGGTCGACAACGCCGCAGACCGTTAGCATACAAGTGTCTTGAGAAAGCGGGTCATAAGCCCATACGGTGAGGCATACTTGGAAATAGTCGGGACCCGGGAAAGTGTGCGTCGCGCTTGGGGTATAGGCGTTGGTGCCATCACCGAAACTCCACTCCAAGTATGCGGGGATCAAGCTTCCATAGGTAACGGTCGCATCGAAGTCCGCGGTGAGCGGGCCTGTTTCTTGGTGGGTCCAGGAGGCGGTCAGCGCGTCGCAAGGATCGCCGCCGCCACCGATCTGGACGACAGTGCATGTGCTGTCGACGCAATTCTGCCAGTAAGCGATCAAGCATACGTTATAGGTCCCGGGCCCCGGGAACGTGTGGATGGGGGAAACATCCGTGCTACCGGAGCCATCGTCGAAGTTCCATTGGTACTGTGCTCCCTGCCCTGGCGCGGAGGTGCAGTTGTTGAAAAAAGCCACCTGTTGACCAAAGACCGAGGGCACGAAGCAAGCCTCAAGACTGTCGCACGGAAGGCCTCCGCTCGTAAGGGTCACCCATTCGCAATGGTCGGCGAAGCAGGTGTCCTGCGTAAGCGGATCCCAAGTCCAAACGAGGAGGCAAACCTGGTAGGTGGAGTCAGATGGGTAGGTGTGTTGTGCGATAGGCCCTGATCCGGACGTGCCATCGCCGAATTCCCATAGATAACTCCACTGCGGATCGATCACATTGCTCTGAAAACTGGCGGAGAGCCCGTTCGGGATGGCGGTGAAATCCGCGTTGAGGCTGTCGCACGGACTATGCACTTGGAGGTCGACAATGCCACAGATCGTCAACAGGCAAGTGTCCAGAGAAAGTGAGTCCCAGCCCCATACGGTCAGGCAGACCTGGAAATAGTTCGGCCCGGTAAAAGTGTGCGTGGCGTTGGCGGAATAGGCGTAGGTGCCATCACCGAAATTCCACTCCAAGTATGCCGGGACCAAGCCGCCATAGACCACGGTCGCGGCGAATTCAACAGTGAGCGGGCCGGTGGTTTGGCTGGTCCACGCGGCGGTAAGGTCTTCGCAAGGTCCGCCGCCACCGATCTGTACGGTTGTGCAGGTGCTGTCCACGCAATTCTGCCAATAGGCGACCAGACATACCGTGTAAATGCCGGGGCCCGGGAACGTGTGGAAAGGCGATACGTCGGTGCTCGCCGATCCATCGCCGAAGTTCCATTGGTATTGTACGCCCTGTCCGGGCGCGGAGCTGCAATTGTTGAAAAGCACGGCTTGCTGCCCGAGAACTTCGTGGTCGATGCACGCTTGCAGGCTATCGCAGGGTGCGCCGCCGCCGGTCGCTACCACCCACTGGCAATGGGTCGTTGTGCAAGTGTCTTGAGAGAGGGCGTTCCAGTAACCCGCCGTATAGCACACTTGGTATTGGCCGACCTGTGGATAGGTGTGCTGTGTGGGGTCGCCATACCCCTGCGCGCCATCGCCGAAGCTCCACCAATGCCAGGTGGCTGGATTATTCGTTGTGCCGTCGAAAAGCACGGTGTTGTTACTTACCGAGGCCCATGTGAATCCCGCCGCGAAAGTGCTGTCGCACCCGTTGTTGATACCCACCACGAGTGTGTCGCAGTACTTGCTCACGCAATTCTGCCAAGTCACAGTAAGACACACCTCCCACACGCCGACCGGGAAAGTATGCGCGGGTATGGGCTGTGTACTTGTACCCCCGTCTCCGAAATACCAAAAGAGGGCGGTATTCTGGATGTCGGGACTGGTGCTGCCGTTATTGAAAAGGTAGGTGGTGCCTTGTGATAGCGTCGGAGTGAAGAACGCGCTCACCAATGAGTCGCAGGGAACCTGCGCCGTGGCCAGGAAAGGGAATGCGATGGATAGCAGGGCGGAGTGTCGGACGTTCATTGGTTCGGGGTGTCGAAGAACAGGACGCAACCACTTCGGGGATCGTCGCCCCGGGCGATCAGGATTTCGTGAAGCGCGCGTTCCAGGAACGCCCCGGGCGCTCTAGGCGCAGGACATACACACCGCTAACCAGGCCGACGAGGTCTATGTCCAAGGACGAACCACCGGGCCATTTTCCATTGCGCAACGGTCTGCCCAGGAGATCGAAGAGCGTCCAAGCGTCCACGCGCTCTCCTTGCGGAACGTTTGCATGGAGCATGTCCGAACAAGGCACCGGCCAAAGAGTGGGTGATCCATATTGTGCAAGCTCTTCGACCGTTACCAGCGGGTACATGTCGATCGGAAGACACGCGGTAAGTGTGCAAGTATCCGGCGCAAGCCCGCCCCAAAGGGATACGGTTAGGCACACCGTATAACTACTGATCATGGGGTACTCATGGATCGGGGTCTCCTCTGTGCTGTATGCCCCATCACCAAAATCCCAAAGCAACGAACCGGTGGAGCCAAGGGTGAAAGAAGTGTTGAAGAACGCGCAGAAAAGGCCATTGGTCGACCAGCCGAAGGAGGGGATCAGTATCTGCTCGCACGGCAGTGTGTCCGGACCGAAATAGACCCAGTGGCACACGGTCGTTGTGCAGGTGTCCTGGTTCATTTGGTCCAAGAGGTAGGCGGTCATACAAACTTGGTAGGGCCCGTTGCCATTGAATGTATGCGTAACGGGGTCGCCGGCTCCATACGACCCGTCGCCGAAGGTCCAATCCACTCCCGTCACGGCCGCCCCAATGCTGTCGTTCAGGGCGAAGGTGAACGCTCCGTTGTCAAAGCTGCCGGCGAAATCCACCGCCACGGAATCGCAGAGTCCGGCGGGGGCCGGGTTCACCACGATGACCTCACAAACGGTGCTCTCACAGTCCTGTCCCAAACTATCCTGGGCGGTCACCGTCAGGCACACCAGATAGGTGCCCGGGGACAGGAAATCAAAGTTGATGTAAGGCCCGTTCTGCACAGAGGCCTGCGCATCGCCCATGTTCCAGGAAACACCCACAATGCCGTAGCTGCCGCTATCGATCACAGCCACGAAGACCCACGAAGTACCTCCTAGTTGAATGGATTCGATCGAAACCTGCAACGTGGGGTCGCACGACTGCCCTTGCGCGCGTGCGCCGAAAAGTGATGACACCAGAAGAAGTGCTATGAGCAACGTTCGACGCATGGGTTGGTCAGCGAGTTCGCGAAGGAAGGGTATAGGTCAGTTGCACGGTGCCCCCCAAGCGGCTTGGGAGGGCTTGCAGCGGAGCGCGGGAAGAGAACAGGATAAGTCCCGATTGGTAACCGGGACCAGCGGAAACACCCCAGTGCTCATTGATGCGGAACCCAGCGCTTAGGCCGACCTGAGCGCTCAATAGTCCATAGGAACGGTCCTTCTCCGGCAGTTCCTCCGTCGTGAGCGTTTCTGCGCCTGAGTCGTTGGCGCTGGTCACCAGCACATAGCCATCGCGCAACGTATGCCACTCTCCGGCCAAACCCACATGAACACCCAGCGCCCATCGGCGCTGGCCCCAACTCCAACCGGCCAATAACGGGAGCCGGAGTACCGAAGACCGATTGGTGCCGGTGAACGTCTCGCTGCGTTCCTCCACGATCACGGTGGAATCGGTCACTACCGCGATCACCATTTCATCGAACGTGGCGAGCTGCGTGGTCACCTCCATTGTAAGGTCCTGGCGCTGGTCCATGCGATCGAACGAGGAGCGCCCCTTGCCGAACTCGACCCCCGCGCCGCACCAAAGACCACTGCGCCAAGCGCGGCCGAAGTGCAACCCATAAAGCAGGTCCCGCTTCTTTCGTTCGGCTTCATCCCAGGCCGTAACCAGCTTCTCATCCTCTCCGCTCCATCGGCGCTCTGTGGAGAAAAGACCTACAGCGGTGGCGATCCACCAACTCCCGTGCGCAACCACATATTCCTCTTGTGTCGCGCTTCTGACCACAGGGGTGGGCGTGCTGCGCTCCAACGCGATCGCCCAAGGGGTCATCTTCAAGGGGTCGATAGCGGAGAGCGAGCTTGGGGCAGCCGGTTCCAATAGGTCACCAGCCCCAGCCCGGTCAGCGCTGGTCAAAGGCCCGACCGGCGCAACGATCCGATCAGCAACAAGAGCGCCTCTCTTGCCGATAGCTGAGGCCTCGACAGGCAAGCGCGGGTCGAGTTGCTGGGAGGGAAAGGGCGCCGATGGTGTTGGATCATCCGGTACTGCATCGGAACCCCTCGCTTGCGCATGCGGGGCGGTTGGTGATGTTGTCGCTAACGAATGGGGTGGAGCAGCTGCACCAAGTTCCGAAGCGGCTTTCGATGCAACATCAGAAGGGTAAGCGCCCTTCGATACATCGACCGCATTGCCCAACGAGGTGGTGGTGTGTGCATTGGGGATCGTGGCCCTGAGCACCTCGATCGGTGCGTCCGCACCGCTTGCCACCTCGCGCGCGGGAGGCTGTGCCGAGTACCACACACCGCCCCCTGCGCCGAGGAATAGCAGCGCGACGAGCGGCCAACGACGACGCAGCAGCAACAACTGGCGATGGCCCCAGGACCGCTCGCGCAGCACACCCTTCCAAACACCAGAAGGGGGTGTGACCTCGGCCCGTTCTAGGCCGTGGCGGAAGAGTTCATCGATCGGATGCCTTTCCCTCATGGGATGTTTCGTGTATGGCGTGAATGCGTTCTTGCAACATGCGGCGGGCTTTAGCTAGCTGGCTGCGGGAAGTGCTCTCTCCGCATCCCAGCATGGCCGCGATCTCCGCATGATCGTAGCCCTCGATGGCGTACATATTGAACACCATCCTGTAGCCATCCGGCAGGGCAGCCACCAAGGCCAGGAGCTCCTTGGTTCCGAGGTCGCCGAGCACGGTTTCTTGTACGGGGCTTTCCGGTAGTTTCTCAAGGCCGAACCGCTCCAGTTGGAAGGCCTTGCGGCGGTAGTGATTGATCGCGGTATGCACCATGATCCGTCGCACCCATCCCTCCAGCGAACCATCCTGTCGGAAGCCGCCCAGCTTGTCGAATACCCGGATGAAACCCTCCTGCATCATGTCCTCGGCTTCCAATTCGTGGCGCGCATAGCGGAGACACACGGCATACATGCGCCGTGCATAGCGTGCGTAGAGCAGTTCCTGAAAGCGCCGGTCCTCTTTCAAGCAGCCCTCCACCAGCTCGCGTTCTGTGGGTTCGCGCACCGTTGTTGTTCGTTCCGTAGCCATGACGGGTCTGCTCGAACACCCGCTGCCTACTGGCGGGTGCTTGCGTATAAGCTACGCCGAAAGCTACTGAAAATGAGCGAGATATCTCACCAAAAAAAGGCGTTGTACAAACGGGTGCAAACGACTACTTCCGACTACAAATGGAGAACAACCGGATCCCGCTTTCCGGCCGATGAACGTTTGCAGCGGAGTTCAACAACAACCCGAACTCCGGATAACGAAACAGTCAACCCACAAACACGGAAGACAGATGAACACCATGAAGAACCTCGTGCAACTGATCGGCAACCTGGGTAACGACCCGGAAGTGAAGGAGACCGCCCAAGGGCGCAAAATGGCCCGCCTCAGCGTGGCCACCAACGAGAGCTATACCAACAAGAGCGGTGACCGCATCACCGACACCCAGTGGCACACAGTTGTGGCCTGGGGTCCCCAAGCGGAACAAGCGGCCCAAGTGCTGCGCAAAGGGGTCAAGGTGGCCCTGCAAGGCAAGCTGGTACATCGCAGCTACGAAGGCAAGGACGGCCAGAAGCGCTACATCACGGAAGTCGTACTAAGCGAGTTCCAGGTAGTGCCCAAGGCCGAACCCGAGACGGTGAGCGCTGATTGATCCATTCCACGAACGACAAAAGGACAAGACCATGAATACCCTGAAGAACAAAGTGCAGCTCATCGGCTTCCTCGGTTTCGACCCAGAAGTGCGCGAGATCGCCAAAGGCCGCAAAGTGGCCCGCATCAGCGTGGCCACACATAGCAGCCACCGCAACGAAGCGGGGGACCGTGTAACCGACACCCAATGGCACACGGTCGTGGCCTGGGGCCATACCGCAGAAATGGTGGAGCGCTTGCTGCGCAAAGGCACCGGCGTGGTGCTCGAGGGCCGCTTGGTACACCGCAGCTACCAGACCAAGGAAGGGGGTAAGCGCCAGGTGAGCGAGGTGGTCCTCAACGACTTCCAGCTCTTGAGCTCTACCGCGAAAGCGGCGTGAGGCTATCCTCCTTCATCAGCGCATAGGCAAGGGGCCGTTCCGGAAGGGGCGGCCCCTTCTGCATTGGCCCGGCCCGGCCAGGAAAGCAAGAAGGGCCACCCCCACCGGGCAGCCCCTCCGTTGCACCAGACCGGACGGACACGCCCGGGCCGGTCGTTTTTAGCGCGATGCGGTGACGTTCTCTTGAGCTAGGGTTACCAGCGTGTGGTCGTAGTTGACCTTCATAAGGCCGCTGCCCTTGGTGAAGGTGATGTGGCCAACCGGAGCGGCGAAGGCTAGGTCGTTGTTCGGGCTCTGGGGCAGAAGTTGCACGTCGAAACGAACGCTGCGATCGGTATCGGCCTTGAACTTGGGGAAGCAATTCACCGTGTTCACCTCCACCACCTTGGTGATGTAGCCGTTCTGCTTGAAGGTGAGGAGCACACGAGTGTTCTCCTCCACGGTGATGTTGAACTTACCATTGGCGCTGATGGCCAGACTGTCAGTGCTGCCGTCGGCGCGGTCGATCATCACCATTCCCTTGCGGTAGCCGCCATCCAGTGTCTCGATCTGGCCGTGGAAGGTGATCTGCTTGTTGGCGAAGATGGAACCAGCGGCGAGGATCAGGATCGCGGTGAGGAGGAGGTTCAGGGCTTTCATGGCGGTGGGTTGTTGCTGTTCGACGGGTCAAAACTGCCACGACCAGCAAGGGTTGTGAAGCGCCCCCGAGCAAGTGGCGGGACCCGGGGAGCAAGTGGCGGGAACCAGAAGGACGCCTAGTGCGAGCCGCACCTCCTGAACGTGATCAAGTCTTGACACGCGGCCTATTTGCCCGTGCTGCCGGGTCTGCTACATTTGCGGTCCCTTTTCGGGAACCTTCCCTGGTAGCTCAGCTGGTTAGAGCACATGACTGTTAATCATGGGGTCGCTGGTTCAAGTCCAGCCCGGGGAGCCGAAAGCCTCAGCACACCGCTGGGGCTTTTTCCTGGCCCATGCCGCGAAGACCGAAAAGGGGTTCTGCGCGTCCATTCCAATTTCACCGCATCCGCGTTGCGTCCTTTGCGTCCTTTGCGGTAGAAACTTCAACCCATGCAACTCGTCACCGTCGGCACCGTCGCCTTTGATCGTATCGAAACCCCCTTCGGCATCGCCGAGAAGACCGTGGGCGGCGCCGCTACCTACATCTCTTTGGCCGCCTCCATCTTTCTGGAGAAAATGGGATTGGTGAGCGTGGTGGGCGATGACTTCCCCGAAAGCGTGATGCAAGAGCTACGCAATAGGGGGGTCGATTTACGGGGCTTAGAGGTTCTGAAGGGGAAGGAGAGCTTCTTCTGGGCAGGGCGCTACCACTACGATATGAACACGCGGGATACGCTGGAGACCCGCCTGAACGTGCTGCTGGACCTGGACCCCAAGCTACCCTCCGAATACCGCAAGGCGCCCTATGTGATGCTCGGTAATCTGGACCCCGTGGTGCAGGGCAAAGTGCTGGATCAGATGGACGCGCGCCCCGCACTTGTGGTGATGGACACCATGAACTTCTGGATGGACAGCGCCATGCCCAAGTTGTTGGAGGTGATCGCGCGCGTGGATATCCTCACCATCAATGACGCGGAGGCCCGCCAGCTCAGTGGCGAGCACAGCCTAGTGAAGGCGGCGAACAAGATCCTGGCAATGGGCCCCAAGTACCTCGTAGTGAAGAAGGGTGAGCACGGCGCATTGCTCTTCGGTGCTGGTCGCGTGTTCTTCGCACCGGCGCTACCGCTTGAAGAGGTCGTTGATCCCACCGGCGCCGGAGACACGTTCGCTGGCGGCTTCATCGGCTTCCTGGCCCGCACGCAGGATCACAGTTTCGACAACCTGAAACGCGCCATCATCGTGGGCAGTGCCCTGGCCAGCTTCTGCTGCGAGCGCTTCGGGATCGAACGCCTGCTCGAGGTGAGCCGGGAGGATATCGACGAGCGGATCCAGCAGTTCGTGGAACTGGTGGACTTCGATATCGAGCTGGTAGAGGAGTAGAGTATTCGGCTTGCACGAGCGTGTGACCCCTACTTGTCACACTCGCACGCCCATTGTTGCTCCATGCCGCTGGCCATCGCGCCAACTCAGATCATAGTCGAACTGAAACGTGAAGACGGAGTTCTGTCTCAGGATCGTGTCCGTGACCGCGGAATGCCATGCATAGAACGCCGTTGTGGAATCCTGAAGTTGTGCGTCGTCATAGAGATGCAACGAGGAGCAATAGGTTCTCGCCTCAAAGAGACTGTCGTTCTGCGTTCGTATCGCACGCAACGTGACGCATCCGGGCATTCGCTCGCAGCTGTAGTCGCACCCGCAACCGGAAAAGGCCGAACTTAATAGGTGTAAGAAAGAAGCGGGTATCAGGCCGGACTGGGGCTTTGAAGCGAAGGAGGTCTTGCGGCATGGCCTATCCCATCCTGCCCGCCACGGCGTCCCAATTCACCAAGTTCCACCAGGCGGTGATGTAGTCGGCGCGCTTGTTCTGGTATTTGAGGTAGTAGGCGTGTTCCCAGACATCCAGGGCCAGCAAGGGCTTGCCGTGCACCTCGCTCACGTCCATGAGCGGGTTGTCCTGGTTGGCCGAGGAAGTGACCTCCAGTTTGCCCTCCCGGGAAATGAGCCAGGCCCAGCCGCTCCCGAAGCGTTTCATGCCCGCGTCGGTGAAGACCTCCTTGAACTTCTCAAAACCACCGAAGGCACCGGTAAGTGCGTCGTTCACCTTGCCTTCGGGAAGCCCGCCCTTACCGGGCCCCATAGAGCTCCAGAACAGGTCGTGGTTCCAGGCGCCCCCGGCATTGTTGCGGAGTTTGGCGCTCGCGGAGCTGATCGTGCCGAACAGCTGTTCGATCGAGGTGGCCGGATTGGCCTCCGCGGCGATGGCTTCGTTGGCGTTCTTCACATAAGCCGCGTGGTGCTTGCCGTAGTGGAGCTGCATGGTGAGCGTGTCGATGTGCGGCTCAAGCGCTTCGTAAGGGTAGGGCAGTGGCGCTTGGGAGAAAGTAAGCGCCTCTGGTGTGTATGGAAGCTCCATTGCGCGAAGCACCGATGGTGCGAGAACGGCACCCGCCGCCGCTTGTGCACTGAGGGTGAAGAATCGTTTGCGGTCCATGGGGGTCGGTTGGTGGGTTGAAGGTAGGCGTGTATGGGCCGGTCGCGACGCAACCATCGGGCCGCTATCCCTTTGCGAACACAAGCAGCAATTGCCCCTTTTCCACAGCCTTGCCCTGCACGGCATGCACTTGGGCCACCACCGCGTCGCCGGGGGCTTTGATCACGTTCTCCATCTTCATCGCCTCAAGCACCAAGACGGGATCGTTCTTTTTCACCGCATCGCCGGGCTTCACCAGCACGTTGAGCACAAGGCCGGGCATGGGAGCCTTCAGCTCCGGGGATACTATGCCCGCACGCTTATCCAAGCCCAGTGTTTGCATCAGGTGTGCGCGCTCATCCTCGAGCGTCATCGTATACAGTTTGCCGCCGATGCGCACCTTCACCAGACCCAACTCCCGGTCCTCTTTCACCACAAAGGCGCGAACGGATCGGCCGCCGATCAGTACACTGAAGATCCCCTTGTCGCCCGCGTTCAGGTCGACCCGCTGACCGTCCTGCGGCCGCCAAGTGCGCGTTTCGTGATCTCGGACCAGGACCAGGGGCTTTTCCGCTTGGTTGATGCGTACGTAGAGTTTGCGGGCCATGGCTGGCGAATGTAGCGGACGCAGGGATGCTCAAGCATCCGCCCCCTCGCCGAGCTGTTCGTACACCTCGTCCGCCTCCAGGTCCTTTTGTTCACGGGCGGCTACTGCGAGGCGATCGCACAGTTCGTTCTGCGGATGGCCATTGTGCCCCCGTATCCAATGGAACTTCACTTTGTGTTGGCGATAGGCGACCAGGAAGCGCTTCCACAGGTCCGGGTTCTTCCGCTTGGCGAACCCCTTCTTTTCCCAATCGAACACCCAGCCCTTTTCCACACTATCCACCACGTACTTGCTATCGCTGACAATGGTCACGTCCATGCCGTGTTTTTTCAAAGCCTCCAGCGCGGCGATGGCGGCGAGCAGCTCCATGCGGTTGTTGGTGGTATGCCGGAACCCGCCCCAAAGCTCGCGACGGTGGTGGCCCGCTTCGAGCACTACCCCGTAGCCGCCCGGCCCAGGATTTCCGCTGGCGGCGCCGTCCGTGTAAGCGGTCACTTTCATGGTGTGGAGTGTGGGAACAACTGGGTGATGTTCGCCGCGAAAAGTTTGATGCTTATGGCCAGCAGAATGATGCCGAAGGCTTTACGCAATACGATAAGCCCCACGCGACCCAGCAACCGTTCGATCCGTCCCGTTAGCAGCAGCACAAGCAGCACCGGGACCATGTTCAGCACGATGGCCACCAGAATGTTCTCGCGTTGGAATTCGGCCCGAAGGGAGAGGAGGGTGGTGATCGTGCCCGCGCCGGCGATCACCGGAAAGGCGAGCGGGACCACGCTGTACACTTTCGGATCATCGCTCGGCAACCCTGGTGCGCTGTGGTCCTCCTTGAAAAGTTTGATACCAAGGATCATTTCCAACGCGATGAAGAACAACACGAGCGCCCCAGCCACAGCGAACGAGCGGACATCGACACCAACGAAACCGAGGATGGTCTCGCCGAGATAAAGGAACACGACCATGATCCCCAGGCTCACCAGCACTGCACGCAATGGATAGACCTTCCCGGCTTTCTGCCGCACCTGCAGGATGAGCGGAATGCCCCCCACGATGTCGATCACCGCGAAAAGGATGAGGAAGGCTTTGCCGATCTCGGTCAGGTCGAACATCTTCGACAAATGTGCGGAATGCGCTACTGGCTATCGGCTGCTGGGTGCGCAGTGCGTCGCCGCCCACCCAACAGCAGGGGGCTAAAGACCAATCGCCGAAATGACCGACTCGACAACGCCGGGATAGTGCAGGTGCTCCAGCTTATGGATCCGTTCCGCAAGGGTATCCGGGGTGTCGTTGGGCAAGACCGCGCATTTAACCTGAAGCAGATGCTCTCCCTCGTCATACCGCTCGTTCACATAGTGTATGGTGATACCACTTTCCTTCTCGCCCGCCGCTATCACGGCCCGGTGTACATGGTGCCCGTACATCCCTTTGCCGCCGTATTTCGGCAAGAGGGCCGGATGGATATTGATGATCCGCCGGGGGAAGGCCCGCACGAAGGGAGCGGGGATCAATCGCATGAACCCGGCCAGCACCACCAGGTCGATCCGCTGGGCCTGTAGCTCGCGTTGCACGGATCCGTTCCGCAGGTCCAGGCCGCCGAACAGATACGTGGGTACGCCAAGGGTCCAGGCACGCTGCACTGCTCCTGCGTGGGGTTGGTCGCAACCAACAAGCGCTATCTGGGCCGCACCGTCTCCTTGAAAGTGTTCGACCAGCCGCTGGGCATTGGTGCCGGAGCCAGAAGCGAGGATGGCGATACGGATCATGTTGAGCGCGAAGGTGTCGATTCGCGATAGACCCCCGCTAGGTCCGGACCGGACGCCCCCCCAGAGGCCCGGTTAACCGCCCTTGCGATGCGCGGTGGCGCCGGATCGAAAAAGTGTTTCCTTTGCAGCCTCACTTTCAAAAGACACTGTCATGTCGGATATCAAATCCAGGGTCATCGCGATCATTGTGGACAAGCTCGGGGTAGACCAGGGCGAGGTCACCATGGAGGCGAGTTTCACGAACGACCTTGGCGCTGACAGCCTAGATACCGTGGAGCTCATCATGGAGTTCGAGAAGGAATTCAACATCGCCATCCCGGACGATCAGGCCGAGAAGATCCAGACCGTTGGTCAGGCGGTGGATTACGTGGAGAAGAACGCCAAGTAAGTCGGCCTGCGGATGCAGCTCAGACGCGTGGTCATCACCGGTCTGGGTGCGCTCACCCCGATAGGCAACACCCTCCAAGAATATTGGGAGGGTCTGGTGAGCGGCCGCAGCGGAGCTGCGCCCATCTCCCGGTTCGACGCCTCCAAATTCAAGACCCGTTTCGCCTGCGAGGTGAAGGGGTTCGACGCGGAGCAGTTCATGGACCGCAAGGAGGCCCGAAAGATGGATCCTTATGCCCAATACGCCGTCGTAGTGGCTGATGAGGCCATCAAAGACAGCGGGCTGGACCTGGACAAGGCCGACAAGGACCACATTGGAGTGATCTGGGGATCCGGGATAGGAGGCCTCAAGACATTCCAAGACGAGTGCATCGGCTTCGCCAAGGGCGACGGCACCCCGCGGTTCAACCCGTTCTTCATTCCGAAGATGATCGCGGACAGCGCCTCGGGCCTGATCAGCATGCGGCATGGCCTGCGCGGCCCGAGCTATGTGACCGTGAGCGCCTGCGCCAGCGGCAACAATGCCTTGATCGACGCCTTCAACAACATTCGTTTGGGCCTTTGCACCGCAGTGGTGTCCGGAGGTAGCGAGGCCGCTATCTATGAGGCCGGCGTGGGTGGGTTCAACGCGTTACACGCGATGAGCACACGCAATGATGACCCCGCAACCGCCAGCCGACCCTATGACAAGGACCGCGATGGTTTCGTATTGGGCGAGGGTGGCGCGGCCATTATTCTGGAAGATCTGGAACACGCGAAAGCGCGCGGTGCCAAGATCTATTGCGAAGTGATCGGAGGAGGAATGAGCAGTGACGCCTACCATATCACCGCCCCGCATCCGGAAGGGATCGGCGTGTTCTTGTGTATGAAGAACGCCATGGCGGACGCGCGTATCAGCGCCAACGACGTGGACCATATCAATACCCACGGCACCAGCACCCCGATCGGCGACCCACAGGAGCTGAAGGCGATCCAGCAACTCTTCGGCGAGCAGGCTTATCGCATGAACATCTGCTCCACCAAGAGCATACGTGGGTCAAAAAGTCCTTCGGGGTCCGGGTTTCGAATTTCGCGCTGTACAGACAGGCATTGCGCCACAGCAGCGCCGTACCGGACGATCGGCCGGACCTCGCGAACAATGAGCGTCTCGAGTTCTTGGGCGATGCCATTCTCGACGCCGTGGTAGGCAGCTTGCTTTTCGAGAAGTACCCCAAGGAGGGTGAGGGCTTCCTTACGCGTATGCGGAGCAAATTGGTGAGCCGACAGCAGCTCAACGAACTGGCCCATCGTGTAGGGATCGAACGCGTGATCGAAAGCAATGTGACGCGCGGCCATGAGACCAGCGTGCCCGGGAACGCGCTGGAAGCCACGTTCGGAGCGCTTTATTTGGACAAGGGTTTCGAAAAAGCCCGCAAAGCCATTGTGAAGTTGCTCGCCGCGCAATACGATCTGCGCGAGTTGGAGAAGGAGGACCGCGACAACAAGAGCCGTCTACTGGAATGGGGGCAGAAGCATAAGAAGCGTGTGGAGTTCCACCTTACCGAGGAAGGTGGCCGGGGCGGCCGAGGCAAGACCTACTTGGCCGAAGTAAAGGTGGAGGGCCAAGTGCGTGGCAAGGGCCGTGGTAACAGCAAGAAGAAGGCGGAGCAAGAGGCCGCGGACCAAGCCTACGCGGAGATCCAGGAACGGCGCGCTCAGAACCGCGGCCGCGGCCGCGCGGGGCGCCGCTCTTCAGACAAACCATCGCGCGATCAAGGAAGCCCGCCTACAAGTGAGTGAAGGGTAAGTAGAACCGCTGCGGGTTAACTCCCCCACGGCGTGATCACGGTATGTCGAGCGCGCGCGCCGGTCGCGCGGTTCGGGCGAGGCCTACCTTTGGCGCACTGCCGCCCCCCGCCCGCCCCCATGGCCAAAACCACCAAATTGCGCTTGGACCTGGAACCCGATCCGGAGGTCAACGTTATTGGCATCAGCAGCCATGTGAACGACTACCGCCTCTGCTGGGCGCTGAACCGGAGCATCGGCATTGCGCTCACGCGGCGCGAACGCGATATTCACGATGAGGGGAGCGCTACCTACGCGGCCTTCGACCACGACGAGGCCGAAACCGAGGCCCGCTTCACCCTGGTCAACAACCGCGGAGGGTCCGGGTTGTTGGTGAAAGAACAGCGCTCGGCGGATTACTTCCTTGTTGTGGACGAGCGGGCTTCGCTCGGCACGGACCAGCTGCTCGAGCGCGTTCGAAATGCCGAGTTCGTCCTTGCCGCCTTCTCATTGCCTTTCGACCAGCTAAGGGCCGGTCACAAACTGCTTCGATAGATCCTTATGACCGACCCCAAGACCAAGATCGTGGCCACCATTGGCCCTGCGTCCTCCTCGACCGAAGTGCTGCGCGATTTGTTGCTGGCTGGGGTGGATGTATGCCGCCTGAACTTCAGTCACGGCAGCTACGACTTCTACACCGAGGTGATCGGCAACATCCGGTCGCTCAGCAAGGAGCTGGGCATCCATACCGCCATACTCGCCGATCTACAGGGCCCCAAAATGCGCGTGGGGGAAATGGAGAACGGAGGCATCGATCTGGCCGATGGCAGCGAACTGGTTATCAGCACCGATCCGGTAAAGGGCCGACCCGGCCTGGTGAGTACGACCTATACCCAGTTCCCACAGGACGTGAAGCCTGGCGAACTCGTATTGCTTGACGATGGCAAGCTGCGCCTTGAGGTTACGGCCACCGATGGGCGCAGCACCGTGACCACCCGGGTGATCAACGGCGGAAGGCTCACCGGGAACAAAGGGCTTAATCTGCCCAACACCCGCATCAGTTTGCCTTGCCTTACCGAGAAGGACAAGGAGGATCTCGCCTTCGCTCTCTCGCACAATGTGGATTGGGTCGGATTGAGCTTCGTGCGTAGTGCGCGCGACATCATCGAGTTGAAGCACATCATACGTGCGCAGGACAAGCACGCGCGTGTCGTGGCCAAGATCGAAAAGCCCGAAGCGCTCAAAGAGATCGACGACATCATTCGTGAGGCCGACGCTTTGATGGTAGCTCGTGGCGATCTGGGCGTGGAAATCCCCATGGAGAAGGTGCCGCTGATCCAGAAGGACCTTATCCGCCGCTGCCTCGCCATGCACCGCCCGGTGATCGTCGCCACGCAGATGATGGAGAGCATGATCACCAGCTTCACGCCCACCCGCGCCGAGGTGAACGATGTGGCCAATGCCGTGCTGGACCATGCTGATGCGGTGATGTTGAGCGCCGAAACGAGCGTCGGAAAATACCCGGCGGAAGTGGTGCGCACGATGAACCGCATCCTAGTGGAAATGGAGACCTCCGATGGCATGTTCAATGTGCCCAACCCACCGCTCGAAGAGAACCAGCGCACCATCAGCGACGCCATCAGCATCGCTGCCGTGCGCATGACAGAAGCGATGCCCGTGAAGGCGATCGTCACCATGACGCACAGCGGCTACACCGCGTTCAAGATCAGCAGCATGCGGCCGCGGGCGAACATTTATGCCTTCACCAGCAACCCCGCTATCCTCTGCATGTTGAACCTGGTGTGGGGCGTGCGTGCGCACTACTACGACAAGACGGTGAGCACCGACCACACCATCGCGGACATCAAGCACATCCTCCGGAACAAGAAGTTCGTGAAGCAAGGGGAGCTAGTGATCAACATCGCTAGCATGCCCATCGCCGAGAAGGGCATGGCGAACATGCTGAAGGTGAGCCCGGCCTAACGCGCCTGTTTGATCAGCTTGCACCTATGTGCTGCGCCATCCGCGCGCACCATCAACAAGTAATGCCCGTCGGCCAAGCGGGAGAGATCGAACGTCTGTCTGGTTGATAACACCCTCTCCTGGAATACGACGCGTCCGCTGGCATCGTGCATTTGGAGCAGGCCACCGACCATGTCCTCTTCCACGGAAAGCTGAACAAGATCAGCTGCTGGATTGGGCATCAGGTGCATCTGCGCGGCTGCATCCGCCGCGGTGATATCAGTGGTGGCGATGATCATTGTTCGCGCCGTATTCGTGATCACCGGGGCATTGAGGTCGAAGAAAATCGCGGCGGTATTTCGGATGGAATCGCCGACCAGGAGATCGGTACGCGGCCGCATGCGGTAGCGGACGAAGCCATGGCTCATCAATTCGTTCACGTTGCTATCCGGCAGCAGGATGTTGTCGAATTGGAAGCGCATTTTGTGATCGAAGTCGTAGTAGGTCAGTGTCAATGGGTGCGACGCGTCGATGAGTTCGAAGCTGGGTAGGGACGCGTTCGCTGGTAGGTGATTTTCAACCGCAACGGTGAAAGCCGTATCGGTGCCGGTGTTCTGGAACCGGATGGTGTAGTCCAGAACGGCATCGGCCAATGCGCTCACGAGCACTTCGGTCGGCTCCACAAGAATGTCGTTGGGGTCGAAGGAGCCGGTGACCTGGTTGTTCGTGGTAACGGTGTTGTCCCCGGGAACGAGATCGCCTGCGATTGGCGTGATCTCGGTCGTTGTGGTCACCGGGCTACCCAGTGTGTCCGCAACGGATTGCGTGCAGTACACGGAGAGCTGGATGTTCTGCAGCGGAAGCATCGGTCCGAGTGCCCATGTGAGCATGTTGCCATTGATGCTTCCGGGTGCGATCGACGTGGAGTCGAAACCGAGGCCATCATCGAGAACAAGGCTGAGGTCTGCATCAACGCTCATCGTTCCCACGTTGCGGCACAGCACATCGTAGCGCACGGGGAAGCCTGGACGGAAGGGCGAGACGGGTGTGAGGAAGACCTGGAGGTCCTGCGCGGGCACCCCGGCCGTATACCGGAAGTCGAACCCGCTCACAGCTGGTTCATTGCCGGTGATGCTTGCGGTATGCGTGGCTGGATCTTGTGCGAAGTGCGGGATCGTTGGGCCGGTGATGGTGTGCTGGGCCGGGCCGTTCACCGCGAACGCATAACTGCCGTTGGGTTGTGAAAGCGCTAGTTCGCCATTGTTGTTCAGCCCCACCAACCGCCAACCGATACGCGGGTCGTCAACGCTGATGTTGGTGTCGTTGTCCGCATCCACGTAGAGCGTGCCAGCGAGCAAGGTGCTCTTCCTGTTGAACCGCACGGTCCAGATATCGCCATAGGCCACGTTGCCAGGAACGAAATGGTCCGTGGAGTTGGAAACGCCGGTGACGATGAAGCCATTGTCTGTGGGTGCAAGGGCATACAGATCGTCCCAACTGCTGCCACCGACCGACTTCTCCCATAACAGATCACCAGCGGGGCTGACCAACAGTAGCCATCCATCTCCCTCATTGGGCGTGCCGTTGGGTTGGTGGTAGGAAACGCTTACGTCTCCATTGGATGAGTTGGTGTTCCCTGCAATCAGATAATTCCCTTGATAGGGAATGAAGGTCCATGCGATATCGGTGCCGCTGCCACCAAAGTTGTAACTCCCGAGGATGTTCCCGGAAGCATCCACGCGGAGGAGCCAAACATCCGTAGCTCCGTTGAACCCATTGATGTCCCCGTCGACGGAGTTCGATGCGCCCAGAACAAGGAACTCTCCGTCGGGCATGGCAAGGACATCTTGGAACTGGTCGGAATTTGAGCCACCATACGTTCGAGACCATTCGATGTCCCCGTTCGCATCGAGCTTCACGAGCCAGCCATCATAGAGGCCATGGAGCGGCGTGCTCACATCGCCATCGTTGGATCCGGTCCACCCAGCGAGAAGGGCACCGCCATCCGCAGTAGCTATGATGGATTGACCAATGTCCACGGAGCTGCCCCCATAAGTGCGCTCCCATAGTTCATTGCCATCGCTGTCCAAGGCGATGACCCATGCTTCCCAGTCGTTTTGTCCACGGAATCCGGAAACGAAGCAACCTCCATCCGATCGCGCGGCTACATGGATCCCCAGGTCGTTCTGGTCCACAAGACCAGCATAGAAGCGCTCCCAGATGACAGAGCCGGCGGGGGAGACCTTCACGATCCAGAGGTCTTCGTCGCCCCAGCTATCGATGATCACCTGCCCCGCATCGTAGATGGCGCCAGTGACCACATAATTCCCATCGGCCATCACCTCGCCATGAAGGATCCGCACACTACCGAGGTCGCCGATGCGGTTTCCCCACTGCATCTGCCCCAAGCTGTCGAGGCCGATGAACACCACCTCTCCGTTGGCCGGCCCCGTGGTGTTGCCAAGCTGACCATCGGCGGAATTGCTCGTTGCTGCGAGAAAGAAGCTCTTGTCGGGCAACTGATGGATGAAGTGCCCGGCGTCCGAAGAGCCGCTTCCAAGCGAGCGTGTCCAGGCCACGGAGGATCTGCGCATGGACCGACGCGGCCGAGGCCAGCAATAGCAGGAAAGCGGGCATCGGTTTCATGGCAGGTGGTATTCTACGACGAAGCTAGACGCAGGACCGTGTGCCACCAAACATCGCGGGGTCGGGGCGATCCTCTAGCACACATGGCCCTATAGCCCATCGCGGAACAAGGCATGGCGAACATGCTCCGGCCGCCTCCGGTACAGAATTACTTCACCACCACCTTCTCGTAGCGCATCCCCTCATTCGTCTTCAGCACCAAGAAGAAGGTGCTGCCCGCATACCGCGACAAGTCGGTGGTGAAGCGATGCTCGCCATGCACCGCGCGGCCGTGCAATAGTTGTTCGATCAAGGCGCCATCGCTGCCGAATAGGGAAAGGTCCGCGATGGTGGATCGATCCAAGCGGATGGAAATGTTAACGCGACCATCTGTGATCGTCGGCTCCACCGCCAACGCATGGTAGTGCGGCACCGGCTCAGGCGATGTGATCGCCGTCGGCGCATCCACCGTGTATTTGTAGATCCGCGCTCCGGACATGTACGCGAGCGAATCGTTCAAGCGGAAGAAACGATTGTAATTGCTGCCGACCGGCTCCTGGTTCCACGTAGTGCCGCCGTCCGTGGTGCCCCACAGCGAGTTGTCGCCGCCGATCCAACCACGCTGACTATCCAGGAAGCCAACGACCTCCACATAGGTGTATGTGTTGGATACAACGGTCGTGTTCCAGGTCTGGCCGCCGTCGGTGCTGCTGAGCAGTCGCGTATCATCGTTCACCGGTTCACTGTACACCGAAGCGTACCAGTGATCGGCATCCAGCCGCTGGATCTTCCACACGATGTCCGATGCCAATCCGGTGAGGTGCTTGGGCTGCCAGGTGGTACCGCCATCGGTGGTGTACAGAACGATGCCACCATTGCTCGCCGGAATTGCCGTGCCGGTGACGAAGCCCGTGTCCGCGCTGATGAAGTGGATGTCCACCAAGGCATGCGCATAGGCGCTCATGTCGATGTAGTTCCAAGTATCACCGCCATCCGTGCTTTTCACCACAAAGGCAGGTGAAGCCCACAGGCCGGTTCCGTAGATCGTGTTCGACGTGGGCGCGGACAATCCGCAGATGCCCGGCGGCGAAGGAGTGATCGATCCGCTTACATCGGTCCAAGTGGTGCCTCCGTTTTGCGTGCGATAGAGTTCGCCGCTCAATGATCCGCAGAAGCCGGTGTCCGCATTGCTGAACTCGATACTGCGTAGATAACTCGGCGAGGTGAACTGCAAATTCCAAGTGGCGCCACCGTTCACCGTCTTTCGGATCCATCCGGTGGGTCCACCGGCCGCCCATCCAACGCTATCGTTGATGAAGTAGACATCATCGTAACGCGCGGAGGATGGAATGTTGAGCGTGGACCACGTGCCTTGCGACCGAACGTGCGCGGAGAGAAGAAGCGCGAAGAGGATGAAAGCGGATATTCTCATGCGATCAACGTGTCCCACAAAGGTGACACGTATCCCCCTCCGTTCCAGCGTTGCCCACGTTCGATCGTGGAAACATGACCGCGTGTGCCCGTCGCCCCCGCAGAGGCCCCGGATACCTTGCCTTGCACAACCGCCCGTCATCGTGAGAAATGGTGACGGCCAAACACTGGACCGATGCAGGAACGCGACTGGGACCGAGTGGCAGGAACTTTCGAGGAAGAGATATTCAATGTGCCGGCGAACGACCGTAAAGGCCTGATCCCCTTGGCAGTGCGGCGTTATGCATCAAAGGAAGCCGTAGCCACGGATCTTGGTTGTGGTGTGGGCCGAACACTGCCGTTGTTGTCCAACCACTTCGGGAAAGTGTACGCGGTTGATGTGAGCAGCGAATGTCTGACGATCGCAGCCGAAGCCTGTGTCGATCGCACGAACATCTGTTATGTGCATGCGGATCTTTCCACGGACCGCAACAGTTATCCCGCAGCCGATCTCGTGCTCTGCATCAACACCTTGTTGAACGCCTCGATCGAAGTGCGCGAGCCCTTGATCGACCGGACCTGCCGCAGCGTGAAGCGCGGAGGGCGCCTGCTGCTTGTTGTGCCTTCGCTGAATTCCAGCATTGCTCACCGCGTTCCGGCACCTGCAATGGAACCTGCGCGATGGCATGGATCCGGAAGGAGGCAAAAAAGCGGCCGCGCTCAATAGCAAGGGCCTGGACCACGGTACCGTGTACATCGATGGGGTGCCCACCAAGCATTACCTATGCGAGGAGCTCGAAGCGATGCTAGACGCATCACGGTTTCGCGGTGGAGACCATCGAAAAACTGGAGTATCCGTGGAACACCGAGTTCAACACCCCTCCCAAATGGATGAAGGCGCCCTACCCTTGGGATTGGTTCGTTGCCGCGCGGCGTGTGCGCTAGGTGATCACCTCCTGGCGCGGCCAAGTGCAAGGTCCAGGTAGAAACCGGGCGTCTTCAGCCGCGCGCGTAGATCCATATCCGTGAACATGCTGCTGATGGTATCCGCCAGTGCGGGGTTCTTGTTCGCACGGTCGACCACCAAGTCGAAAAGCCAGGCCTTGTGCGCGAGACGTTGCAGTCGCGTGCTGATCGCGAGTTCCTGGCCCAGGCGCCGCCACACGCGTTGGTCGTAGGATTTCAGAAAGTCCGCATCTGGGCGTTCCGCGCGCAGGGCTTCGGTCGCCATGTCGGCAGCATACGCGCCGCTGATCATGGCGTGGCTGATGCCCTCGCCGGTGAAAGGGTCGATCAAGTGGCCGGCATCACCGATGAGCATATAGCCATCGCCGCTCAACGGATGCCGCTTGCTAGCAAGGGGAAGGCCCATGCCTTGGATGGGTCCTTCCAACGTCGCGTTAGCGAAACGATCCCTCAAGGTCGGATGTGTAGTGATAAGCCGCTGTAGCTCGGCCTTGAGATCCACCTTCCGGTCGCGCACCACATCGCTGCGCAGACCCAGGCCCACGTTCGCCTTTCCGTCGGGCAGGGGAAAGATCCACAGGTAACCGGGCAGCAATTGCTTGAGGAAGTGCAGTTCGATGAAGCCGTGCGCATCGAGGCCCTGTATACCGCGATAGTATGCGCGCACTCCGGCCGCATGGTGGCGCGGCTCCATCGGCAAGCCAGCCACATGGCGCGCGAAGTATGAGTTGGCGCCATCGGCCGCAAGAACGAGTTTGCAGTTGACGGTTGTCGGTTGATGGTCGTTGGTTGCGGCGGATAGTGAAATGCCCCATCCGGACGAGGAGCGCACATAGCTCCTGGCTTGCGCCCCCTCGACCACATCCACGTGCGTGTTCCGCTTCACCGCATCAAAAAGCACCGCATCAAAGTCCAACCTTGGCAGGATGGCACCAGGGGCTTCTCCGAGGCCTGTTTCTCGGCTGAACGGAACGCGCAACGCTCTTCCGCTCGGCGCCACGAAGGTGACGCCCCAACTTGGCAGTCGCCGTGCGCTTAGGTTCACCGCAAGGGTCAACGCGGGGTCCAAGCGATCCAAGGCGCGCATGACCTTGCCGCTGAGCGCATCGCCGCAAACCTTGTCGCGCGGGAAGACCTCCTTCTCCACCAGTAACGTACGGACCCCGTGCTTCGCAAGCTGCAGCGCGGCCGCGCAACCACCCGGGCCACCGCCAACAATACAGACATCCGTGTCCATCACCTCGCTCATGGAACGATCACCTCGCGCGGGTCCAATTTGCGTTGCGAGCGGCCGCCATTCCGGCAAGTTCAGGACCGGAAAGCTTCACCGCTGAACTGCTCGAGGAACCGCGCATCGTTCTCCCAATAAAGTCGCAGATCAGGGATGCGGTACAACAACTGAGCGATCCGCTCTACACCCATGCCGAAGGCGAATCCGGAGTATTCCGTCGGGTCAATGCCACAATTGCTCAACACCGCCGGGTCCACCATGCCGCAGCCCATGATCTCCACCCAGCCGCTTTGTTTGCACACGGCGCAGCCCGCGCCGTCGCAGATGCTGCAGCTCATGTCCACTTCGGCGCTTGGCTCGGTGAAGGGGAAATAACTGGGCCGCATGCGGATCCTTACCTCCGGACCGAAGAGGCTCTTGGCGAAGTGGTCCAACGTGCCCTTCAGTTCCGCGAAGCTCACGCCCTTGTCCACGTATAGCCCTTCCACTTGGTGGAACATGCAGTGCGCGCGGGCGCTGATCGCTTCGTTGCGGTAAACGCGTCCTGGGCTCACCGTGCGGATCGGTGGCTTCTGTCCTTCCATTACCCGCACTTGTACGCTGCTCGTATGCGTGCGGAGCGCGAGGCCCTCAGGACCATCCACGAAGAAGGTGTCCTGCATATCACGTGCGGGATGCTCTGGAGGGAAGTTGAGCGCACCGAAATTGTGGTGGTCATCCTCCACTTCAGGTCCCACGCTCACCGTGAAGCCGATCCGGGCGAAAATGTCCACGATGCGCCGACGGACCAGGGTAATGGGATGCAGGCTGCCCGGGAGATCCAGCGCGGCAGGTCGTGTGCCATCCGACGAAGTTGTCGTCGCCGCCTTTTGTCCGGCGGTGGCCGCCTGCAGTTCCTCCAAGCGGGCCTGTGCGGCCTGCTTCAGTTGATTGATGCGTTGGCCGAGCGCTTTCTTCTCTTCCGACGAAACCTGCTTGAAAGCCTCGAAGAGCGCGGTGAGCGATCCGCTGCGGCCCAAGTATGCCACCCGGAAGCGCTCGACCTCTTCGCCGGTCGTGGCGACGGCGGTGGCCAATTCGGCCTCCAGCGTGGTGATGCGTTCCAAGAGACTCATTCCAGCACTTTCATCCACATGCGTACATCCACCAAAGGCCGGTCGTGTGGGTCGCGCTCGACCGCCGCGATCTTGTCCAGCACATCCAGCCCCTCGATCACCTCGCCGAAAACGGTGTACGCGCCGTCGAGATGGGGAGCCCCGCCCTGCATGGCATACATGCGTTTGGCCTCATCGTCATAGCTCACCGGCGTGCCCATGCTCGCGTTGCGCTTGCTCATCATATCCATCTCCGCAGCTTGGTAGGTGCGGCCCTGCACGATGTAGAACTGGCTCCCACTGCTTTCCTTGGCCGGGTTCACTTGATCGCCTTGACGCGCGGCAGCGAGCACACCTTTGGTATGGTAAAGGCCAGGGAGGATCTCGGCCGGGATCTTATAGTCCGGCCCGCCGGTGCCCAGGGGCATCCCCGCAGCGGCGCGCTTGCTGCCTGGATCGCCACCCTGCACCATGAAGTTCGGAATGATCCGATGGAAGCACAGGCTATCATAGTAGTGTCCCCGGACCAACTTCAGGAAGTTGTCGCGGTGCAGCGGGGTCTCATTGTACAGGGCCACCACCATGACGCCCAGGCTGGTGCGGACCTCCACCAAGTGCTGCGTGCCCGGATCTTTTGGCTGTGCCTGCAGGGCGATCGCCCCGGCCAGGATCGATAGCACAGAGAGGACTTTGGCCCGGAGGCGTTGCAGGGACATGGCGCGCAGCGTTACTTTTGAGGATCGCCGAGCCTTGGCTGGCAAGGCGCCCAAAAGTAAACCGATGAGGCGATCGACCTTCCGCACCCTGGTTCCCGTTTCCGCGTTGCTCCTGTTTTGGCTGGTGCTGCCCGCCTGCAACAAGGAGAAGCCCACAACGGCCATCGTCACCATTACCGATGAGGACGGATACCCGTTAGCGGAAGCCTATGTGAAGCTCTACGCCAATCCGGTCTACCCTTTGGGCGATCCCTCCCGCTTGATGCAGGAGAAGCTGACCGGCAGCGACGGCCGCGCGGAGTTCGACTATTCCAGCTTCTATGAGCAGGGCCAGTCCGGGTTCGCGGTGTTGGACATCGTGAGCTTCAAAGACAGCGCGGTAGGCGAAGGCATCATTAAGATCGTGGAAGAGGAGACCTCGGAGGAAACCGTGGTCCTGGTACCGATCGCACCCTGATCCGTTGCCTCGACCCACCAGGTCGACCTCAGTGCGATCCTTCGAAATAGTCGAGCACGGCCTCTTTCATCAGCCTTTCCTGCTCCTTGTCGTTCAGCGGCGGTAGTTCCTTCACGCGTTCGAAATGCGGCCAGCCGTCCGCATCGCGGCCCAACTCCTTGTAGTAGCCGTAAGGCATCAGCAGCACGCAGATGCCGATATGCATCAGGTTCAACTTTTCGTCCTTCTTGAACTCGCGCGCGTGCTGCCCAAGTTCCTGCACGCCGATGAGGAAGATCAACCCGTTAAGATCCACGGGGGCGCCAAAACGCTTCTCCATGGCCTTGAGCAGGTCGCGCCAGCGCTTTTCGAATTGCAGGTCCACGTGCGGGGTCGGAATTCCGGGTGCGAAGATCTTCACATCTTCACCGCCAAGCGAACGGATCTTCTGTTATGAACTGGCTGGACTGGGCGATCCTCATCATGTTGGGCCTCGCGGCCGTCCAAGGTTTTTCGCGGGGCTTCATTGTGGAATTGGCTTCCCTTGTGGCGCTGGTCGCTGGGATCTGGGCGGCCACACACTTCAGCAGCAGCGTGGCTGCCGCGATCGGCCTCGACCCAGCGAAGGAGATCCTGGCATTTGTGGTCACCTTCCTGCTGGTGCTGATCGGCGTACACCTGCTCGCGCGCTTCCTTACTACGCTACTCGACGCGGCCGAGCTGGGCTTGCCCAACAAGTTGTCGGGTATTTTCTTCGGCGTGCTGCGGTCGGCGTTCACCCTCAGTATCGCCCTGAACCTCGTGCTCGGCTATTCCAAGGGCGACACGCCACCGAAGCACGTCCAGGAAGGTTCCCAGTTCTTTGAACCGCTGCGGGCGTTCGCGCCGTTGATCATACCTGCGCTCGCGGAGACCAAGTGGGTGCACCAAGTGATGGAAGATGTGAAGGAGGAGGCGGAGTTGTTGACTGATTGACCGGGTCGAACGGCCGGTCACTCCCACACCGCCGCGATCCCCGGCAGCACCTTGCCCTCCAGGAACTCCAGCATCGCGCCGCCGCCAGTGCTCACGTAGCTCACCTGGTCCGCTAGTCCGAACTGGTTCACTGCCGCCACACTATCGCCGCCGCCCACCAGGGAGAAGGCGCCGTATTTCGTGGCATCGGCGACGGCCGTGGCGATCGCGAGCGTACCGCGTTGGAAGGCCTTCATCTCGAATACGCCCAGGGGACCGTTCCAAAGGATGGTCTTGTTCCGGTTCACCACCGTGGTGAAGGCCTCGATGGTCGATGGGCCGATGTCCAGTCCCATCCAACCGTCCGGAATGGCGTTCGAAGCGCAGATGTCCGTGTTGGCCGTATCGGAGAACGCGTCAGCCACCACAGCGTCCAAGGGCAAGTGTACATGCACGCCCAAGTCCTGCGCTTGTTGCATGACGGAACGGGCGGTGTCGAGTTGATCCTCTTCCACGAGCGAAGCGCCGACTTGGCCGCCATGCGCTTTGATGAAGGTGAAGGCCATGCCGCCACCGATTATCACCTCGTCGCACTTGGACAAGAGATGCTCCAGTACCGCGATCTTGCTGCTCACCTTAGCGCCACCGATGATGGCGCATACGGGGCGTTGGGGATTATCCAACACCTTGCCCACGTTCTTCAGTTCACTCTCGATCAAATAGCCGAAGAGCTTGGCGGTTGGAAAGAAACGCGCGACGATGGTGGTGCTGGCGTGCGCGCGGTGCGCGGTGCCGAAAGCATCGTTCACATAGACGTCGCCCAGTTCGCTCAGCAATTTGCTGAAGGCTTCGTCACCAGCCTCCTCTTCTGGGTGGAAGCGTAAGTTCTCCAGGACCAGCACTTCGCCGGGCTTCAACGCGGTGGCCATGGCCTTCGCATCCGGTCCTACACAATCGGTAGCGAACCTTACGGGCGTGCCGAGCAACGTGCTGAGGTGTTCGGCCACGGGCTTCAGGCTCATGGCGTAGTTCACCTTCCCCTTGGGGCGGCCCAGGTGGCTCATGAGGATGGCACTACCCCCATCCTTCAGGATCTTCTGTACGGTGCGCATGATGGCGCGGGCACGGCTATCGTCCGTCACTTTGCCACTCGCATCCTGCGGCACGTTGAGATCCACGCGCACGAGCGCTTTCTTGCCTGCGAAATCGAACGTATCCATCGTCAGCATGGGGCAAAAATACCACGCCCACGCCGAGCCTTCGTGGGAGATGATGAACACAGGGTCGGGTGAGCGCAGGTTGTGTTGCTTTGCATGCGTGCTCTTCTCCCGCATCATCGGACAAACAGCGCTGAAAGCGCGGCTGATCGGAAACATCCGTGAAGGCCGTGTCCCGCATGCCCAGTTCTTCCTCGGGCCGCGCGGAAGCGGCAACCTCGCGCTGGCGTTGGCTTATGCGCGCTACCTGCTCTGTGAGGCCCCGGGCTTGGCCGACAGTTGCGACGCCTGTCCCGCCTGCAAGCAAATGGACAAGCTGGCCCACCCGGACCTGCACCTGAGCTTCCCCATCTTCTTGAGCGAGAAGGTGAAGACCTGTGAATCGTTCACTGCGGATTGGCGCGCGCTCGTTCTGAAGGAACCCTTCTTGGATGCGGCGATCTGGCGCGATCAGCAGGAAGGGGAGAACAAGCAGCTACGGATGGGTGTCAACATCGCCACCGATATTACGCGCAAACTCAGCCTCAAGGCCTATTCCGGCGGTTGGAAGGTGATGCTGGTCTGGCTTCCCGAGTTGATGGACGCCGCAGCGGCGAATAAGCTGCTGAAGGTTTTAGAGGAACCGGAACCGCAAACCCTCTTCCTGCTTGTGGGTACCGAGGCCGACCAATTGCTCCCCACCATCCTCAGCCGGACCCAACTCGTGAAGGTGCCCACGCTCGCCGATGCCGATGTGGAACAAGTCTTACTTGCCCGCTATGATGACCTGAAGCCGGAGGACGCCCGCGCCTGTGCGGTGCGCAGCGGGGGTGATCTGCTGGAGGCGGTCGCCATGGCCGAAAAGAGCGAGGAAGAGCTGTTCGTGCTTTTCCGGGATTGGTTCCGCGCCTGTTATGGCTTGCGGGTACACGAGGCGGTGGACATCGCCGAGCATTTCGCGAAAATGGGCCGAGAGCGCCAGAAGAGCCTGATGCGCTATGGCCTTCACCTTATCCGCATGAGCCTCTTGCAGTCCGAGCGCGTGCCACAGCTCGTGCGCGCGGTGGGGCAGGAGCAGGATTTCGTGCAGAAGTTCGGTGCGCTATTGAACGAGCACAGCGTGACCGGCTTGCGGGAAGAGCTGGAAACGGCCCATGCGCATTTGGAACGCAACGCCAATCCGAAGGTGCTCTTCATGGACCTGAGCTATCGCGTGCATGGATTGTTGCGGGCGCAGTAGGGGCGTGAAATTTCGCGCCCCTACTGCGCCGCCTATCTTCGCCCCCTATGGGATGTGCGAGCTGTAGCAGTGGGAAGGATGGGAAGCCGTCCGGGTGCAAGAGCAACGGCTATTGCAGCAGCAGCGGCTGCAACAAACTCGGTGTGTTCGATTGGCTCACTGGGGTGCCTCTTCCGGGCGGCCAACAAGCCTTCGACGCCGTGGAAGTGCGGTTCAAGAACACCCGTAAAGGGTTCTACCGTTGCCCACCGGGCCTGGGGCTTACCCAGGGGGATGCCGTGGCGCTGGAAGCCAGCCCCGGACACGACGTGGGCGTGGTGAGCCTTACCGGTGAATTGGTACGCGCGCAAATGTCCCGCAAGGAGAAGGAGATGGACACCTTCGAGTTACGCAAAGTGCTCCGCAAGGCCACCCAAGAGGACCTGGACCGCTGGCATGCAGCGCGCAAAAAGGAGGATGAGACGCTGTTCGCGTCGCGCGCCATCGCCCGGGAGGCCCGCCATGAAATGAAGGTGACCGACGTGGAGTACCAGGGCGACGGCACCAAAGCGATCTTCTATTACGTGGCCGAAGACCGCATCGACTTCCGCGATCTGGTGCGCAAGCTATCGGACCGGTTCAAGGTGCGGGTCGAGATGAAACAGATCGGTGCTCGGCAGGAAGCCGGGCGCATTGGTGGCATTGGAAGCTGTGGGCGGGAGTTGTGCTGTAGTACCTGGCTCACCGATTTCCGCAGTGTGACCACCAGCGCGGCGCGTTATCAGCAACTCGCGCTCAACCCCCAGAAGCTCGCTGGCCAATGCGGCAAGTTGAAGTGCTGCCTCAACTACGAGCTCGATATGTACATCGAAGCGGTGAAGAGCTACCCTTCGCCGAACGCGAAGTTGAAAACCAAGCAAGGGGTTGGCGCGCACATGAAAACAGACATCTTTCTGGAGAAGATGTGGTACGGCTTCAAGCGCCCGGGAGAGCCTTTTGTAATGGCGGGATTCCCCATCCAGGTGGTGCGCGATATCCTAGCGCAGAACAAAGAAGGTGTGGAGCCCGAAGTGGATCTGAACATGGTGGATGAGCCGGTAAGTGCCGTAAAAGCACCGGATTACGAAAACGTGGTGGGCCAGGACGACCTCACCCGTTTCGACCAGAAAGCCAAGAGCGGTAAGCGGCGCGGAGGGCGCAACGATCGCGATCGCAAAAACCGGGACCGGCCCCGTGCGGAAGGCGGCGCACCCAGCCCTACGCAGTCGGCCGCCCCGCAGGGAGCGGGTCAGCCGCCGCCCCAGGCGCGTAGCGAACGACGTGGCCGGGGTGGTCGCCGGGACCGCGGCCCACGGCCGGATCGCCCCGCACAACCCCCGCAACCGCCACAGGCGTGAACCGTTCGGCCCCTGCGCTTCTGTTCGCCTTGGCATTCATGGCCTGTGGCCGACCGGAGATCTATCAGAGCGACATAGCGCTACCGGAAGCTGGATGGGACCGCGGTTCGCATCCTTCGTTCTGCTTCGGGATCACGGACACCGTGACCCCGCACGATGTCTTCATCGATGTGCGCCACACCGGCGACTACGCCTACAGCAACCTCTATCTGTTCGTCGACATCTTCGCACCGGACGGGCGGATCCTGCGCGATACGGTGGAATGCCTCCTGGCCGACCCCATGGGGCGCTGGTACGGGCGAGGGACAGGATTCATTTTCGCCGACCGCTTCAAGGCACATGTGCTTTACAAGCTGGGCAATAGGTTCCCGCGCACCGGCCGTTATTGTCTTCGACTGGAACAGGCCATGCGCACCGACACCTTACACGATGTATTGGATATCGGGATCAGCATCGCCCCGTCCCAAGCCAGTGTGCCACCGCCCCGCCGCTAACTTCGGCCGCCGATGAGCGCCACCTCCGCAGCCCCGCGCCGCCGTCCGCTCCTTTGGTTGCTTTGGGCGGTTCTTCTTGGGCCGCTGGTAGCGATCGCATTCGCGCTTTTCATCGCCGCGACCGGTGACCTTCCCGGGACCGCCGATCTGGAGAACCCGCGGAGCGACCGCCACCGCTATTCTCTTCAGCGATGGCAGCCTCATGGGCCAGTACTACCGCGAGAACCGGATACCGGTGAAGTACGACCGCATCAGCCCGCATGTGGTGCGCGCACTCATCGCCACGGAGGATGAACGGTTCCTCGACCACAGTGGGATCGACCTGCGGGGAACGCTCCGTGCGGCGGTCTACATGGGCAGTAAGGGTGGCGCCAGCACCATCACCCAGCAGTTGGCCAAAATGCTCTTCACCGAAAAGCCCGCAAGCTCACTGGAGCGCGTCTTCCAGAAGTTGCAGGAGTGGATCATAGCCGTTCGGCTTGAGCGACAGTACACCAAGGAAGAGATCATCGCGATGTACCTGAACCGCTTCGACTGGATCAACCAGGCGGTGGGGATCCAGAGCGCGGCGCATGTGTACTTCAACACCAGCCCCGATAGCCTGCGTATCGAAGAAGCGGCTTTGCTGGTGGGCATGTGCAAGAACCCCGCGCTGTTCAACCCCCTCCGCCGCCCCGATACCACGGAACATCGGCGCATGGTTGTGCTGGCGCAAATGCAACGGGCCGACATGATCGACCGTGCACAGTACGATTCGTTGAAGGCCCTTCCGCTCGGACTGCGTTTCCAACGGATCGATCACACCGAAGGCCCTGCCCCTTATTTCCGCGAGGTGTTGCGCGCCAAACTCACCGAGCTGTTCCAGGAGAAGGACCCGGCCACCGGCAAGTACAAGTTGGCCAAGGCCGACGGGAGCCCGTACGACATCTACACCGATGGTCTTAGCATCCACACCACCGTGGACCGCCGCATGCAGGCCTACGGCGAATTCGCCGTACAGGAGCATTTGCGCGCCGAACTGCAGAACGACTTCTTCAAGGACTTGGCGAAGAAAAAGCACCGGCCCTTCGACTTCCGGGTGACCGAGGCGGAGATCGCGTCCATCATGAACACGGCGATGAAGCGCAGCGTGCGTTACCGTGTCCTTGTCGGCAAGCAATGCCCCGCGTGCGAACGCCCGGCGCAGTACTTAGAGGAGGTGATGCATGAAGGTTCGCGCCACCACCACTGCCGGCCCGACCTGGGCGGCTGTGATACGTTCTGGCCGGTGGTGAAGGAGAAGGACATCCCACCCATTTTCGAGAAGCCCGTGCCCATGCGGCTTTTCAGTTGGCGCGGGGAGATCGATACGGTGATGAGCCCGATGGATTCGATCCGCTACTACAAGAGCTTCTTACAGAGTGGGCTGTACAGCATCGACCCGCGCACCGGCTTCGTGAAGGCCTGGGTGGGCGGCATCGACTTCAAGCATTTCCAGTACGACCATGTGGAGCAGGCGCGCCGGCAGGTCGGTTCCACCTTCAAGCCCTTCATCTATGCCACGGCCATGCGCGAAGGACTGGCCCCCTGTTTCACATTGCCCAACCAAAGAGTGTGTTTCGATATGCCGGAGGGTCAACCCGACTGGTGTCCGGAGAACAGTGATGCCAAGTACGGCGGGATGATCACCTTGAAACAGGCCCTGGCCGGATCCATCAACACCGCGACCGCTTGGCTGATGAAGCAATACGGTCCGTTGCCGGTCACGGTGCTCGCAAGGCACATGGGCGTAAAGAGCCCCTTGGATCCCGTGCCCAGCCTCTGCCTAGGGGTGGCTGACCTCACATTGGAAGAGATGACCGGTGCGTTCGCCGCGTTCGCGAACCAAGGCGTCTACATCGAGCCGATCGTCTTCACCCGGATCGAGGACAAGAACGGCAATGCCATCTATGACGTGATGCCCAGCACCATCGAGGCGCTGGACGAGAACACGGCGTACATCATGTTGGACATGCTGAAGGGGGTTATGGATCGGGGCACTGGTATGCGCTTGCGCATGGGGTGGGGGAACCGCGCCAAGTATGGCAACATCAAAGTGCCCACCGCCGGAAAAACCGGCACTACACAGAACAACAGCGACGGCTGGTTCATTGGGATCACTCCGGACCTGGTGACCGGGATCTGGACAGGAGCCGAAGACCGCAGCGTGCGCTTCGCCAGCACAGATAAAGGCCAGGGCGCGAACATGGCCCTGCCCATCTACGGGTATTACATGAACAAGGTGTACGCCGACAGCTCGATCACCATCAGCACCGGCGACTTCGAGCAGCCCACGGGCTTCGACGCATCGGTGCTGGACTGCGGCGGCAAGGAGCCGATCTTCCGCGAAGACGAGAGCCCGGAGTGGGATTAGTACCGGCCTATCTTCGCCAGACTCTCAAGGCATCCCCGATGAACAAAGTGGTGGCGAACGCGGACGCGGCTGTGGACGGTATCCGTGATGGCATGACCCTGATGGTCGGTGGCTTCGGCCTCTGCGGAATTCCGGAAAACAGCATTGCCGCCCTCGTGCGCATGGGCGTCAAAGGCTTGACCTGCATCAGCAATAATGCGGGCGTGGACGACTTCGGCCTGGGGCTCTTGCTGCAACGGAAGCAGATCAAGAAAATGATCAGCAGTTATGTCGGGGAGAACGAGGAGTTCGAGCGACAGATGTTGAGCGGTGAACTGGAGGTGGATCTGATCCCGCAGGGCACATTGGCCGAACGTTGCAGGGCCGGAGGCTCGGGCATCCCGGCGTTCTTCACCCCTGCGGGCTATGGCACCGAAGTAGCGCTGGGGAAGGAGACGCGCGAATTCCACGGCAAGATGTACGTGATGGAAGAATGGCTCCGCTCCGACTTCAGCCTCGTGAAAGCATGGAAAGGGGATACGCTTGGCAACCTGGTCTATAGGCATACCGCGCGCAACTTCAATCCGATGATGGCCATGGCGGGCGGCATCACGATCGCCGAAGTGGAACACCTGGTCGAGCCGGGCGAACTGGACCCGGACCAGATCCATACACCGGGCATCTTCGTGCATCGCATCTTTCAAGGCAGCGGTTACGAGAAGCGCATTGAACAGCGCACTACGCGGAAACGCGGCTGAACGCATGGGCCAGCGCGGCCTGTGAACGAGCGTCCATGACCGGCAGGGACCTTCGGCTCTTTCTCGTCCTCGCATGCTGCGTGGCCGGTTACTTGATCGCCCGCGCGGCGTTGGTCCCTTGGGTGCATGATGAATGCGCGTCGCTTTTCTGGTATGCCGAGCCGGGTGTGTTCCTGCCCCCATATGCGCACGCGGATGCGAACAACCATATCCTGAGTTCCGCGCTGGGCGCTTTGTCCCTGCGACTGTTCGGCCTGACACTGCTCGCCTCACGGCTCGGAAGTTTGCTGGCCTTCGGACTTTATGCCGTGGCAGTATGGCGGCTCGGCGCTTTTGTGCGTTCCGGACCGCTCCGTTGGTGCCTTTGGTCCGCGCTGCTTTTCTGCCCCTTCCTGTTCGAGTTCTTCGCTTTGTTCCGCGGGTACGGGTTGGAACTTGCGTTTCTCGCAGTGGCCTTGGACGGCGGTTTGCGATGGACGCGGATCCGCTCATCGCGATCGTTCGCACAACTGCTCGCCGGTATCGCCCTGGCCGATCTAAGCGTGCTGGCATTGGTTCCGCTGTGGGCGCTGCTGATCGCCTTTTTGGCCGTGGTGCTTGTGCTGCTTCGCCATAGGTTCCAAAGGCGTGCGCTCCTTCTTCACGCCGCGCTTTGGCTCTTCATAGGTCTGCTGCCGTTGCTCTGGGGGGTTGACCTGGCCTTCGACCTTCGTGCGAAAGGCCTGCTGTACCATGGAAGCACCGCCGGACTTCTTCCGGTGACGATCGCTTCGTTGAATACGTTCGTGCTAGGCCGTGATGGTCCCATCATCCGCTTGGTGGTCGTTCTGCTCGCCGCGTTCCCTTTGGGTGTCACCATCGCACTGAACGCATGGCGACGTCCGTTGGGGATCGTGAGCGTGGCCTTATCGGGGGACGTGCTGCTGCGCATCCTGCTCGCGCAGTTGCTTGATGTGAACTATCCGGAGGACCGCGCAGCGCTGCACTTATTGTGGCTGGTGCTGTTCGCTGCGGCCTTGGCACTTGACGAGCTTGCCGCGAGCCGCAAGAGCGTGCGTTGGTGTGGCTTGCCCCTGCTGCTGTTACCGCTTCGCGGTCTCGTCACCATCAACGTGGACCACACTGCCTTATGGCCCGAACAATCCGTTCCCGAGCGCTTCGTGGTTCGTTTGGATGCAATGCAACGCGCCGCCGGTCGCCCGCTTGTGGTCGGCGCCTATCATCAGCTCGCGTTCGCACTTCCTTATGCGGTGCGCGATCTGGGGCGCAGCCCCCTTTCCCTATGCTCACAGCACTTCCCCGAAGGAGCGGACGATGTGCGCATTGTCGACGATCGCTTCCTTGCCGAGGCGTCGGCGGGGTTCACGGAGCTGGATGCCAGCCCAACGAACCGTCTCCATCTACTGGCGCGCACGACGCCTCTCAGGAAGGAACCACTGCTCGCTTTCATGACCAAGCAACCGGATCCCGGTGCCGAGAACTTCGAAGTGTGGGCCACCCGCGCCGACCACCGCGTATACCTCGTCGAGGTGCGGTGTCTGCTCCCGGTCGAAGGGCGGCTGCAAGACCTGTTGTTGGTGGCGGCCTCGCAGGATGCCGAAGGGAACGAGCTGAGTTCGGAAGCGGTCCACCCATCGATCATGGATCTCGCACGGAGCGATGGGCGTTATGCGCTCGCGATCCGCTTCGACCCATTGCCCAATGCTGTGAAGCACCTGGTCTATTTCTGGAACGGCACCAAACATCCGGTGCGCATCGATGCTGTCGATGTCCGCGTGTCCGCGCTGAACTGATCGCGGGTGGGTGAGTAATGCTTCTAGGCGCCTTCCCCGCCCGCACTTTATGCGTGGCGCGCAGAGCGATGGGCAACGCGGCTGGAACGCACGCGCTACATTTGATCCACACCTACCTCTTGTCCTCCCATGCCGCTCGATAAGCATCAAATGGCCAAGCGCATAGCGCGCGAGTTGAAGGATGGGTTCTATGTGAATCTTGGTATTGGCATCCCCACCTTGGTGGCCAATTACATCCCCGAAGGGATCGATGTGGAGCTGCAGAGCGAGAACGGGATCCTGGGCATGGGGCCTTTCCCCTATGAAGGCGAGGAGGACGCCGATCTGATCAACGCTGGCAAACAAACCGTGACGCTAAAACCCGGCGCGGTGATCTTCGACAGCGCCACCAGCTTCGCCATGATCCGCAGCCAGAAGGTGCAGCTTACCGTGCTCGGTGCCATGGAGGTGGCAGACAACGGGGATATCGCCAACTGGAAGATCCCAGGCAAAATGGTGAAGGGCATGGGTGGTGCCATGGATCTGGTGGCCAGCGCGCAGAACATCATCGTGGTGATGATGCATACCAACAAGGCCGGTGAAAGCAAGTTGCTGAAACGATGCACCCTGCCGCTCACTGGTGTGGGCTGCGTGAAAAAGGTGGTGAGCGACCTCGGCGTCTTTGACATCACCCCGGAAGGCTTCGTGCTGCTCGAACACGCACCCGGAGTGAGCGTGGAGGAGATCAAAGCGAAGACCGAAGGGCGGTTGGTGGTCGCCTCCACGGTGAAGGAGATGGTGGTCTGAGGTCGTGGCACGATCGATCGACCGCCTGCGAAGGCTGCCTTGGGGGCTTTGGTTCCTGCTCGGTTTTGTGTTGCTCTGTTGCGCGTATGAATATGGCCGCGTCCTTCCAATGCGACCATTGCCGCACCATCTCTGGCGCCAGACCACCTGTCTTTCGATCACCCAAGAGTACGCCGAAACAGGGGGGCGGCTACTAGCGCCGGCGGTGCAGAGCTATATCGCGGATGATGCTTCCTCGGGGAGGAGTACGGCCGAGTTCCCCATCATCTACTATGTCGTTGGGGCATTGTGGAAATTGATCGGTCAAAGCGAGTTCGCGTATCGCCTGCTGATGCTCCTTTTGCATGCTGCGGGCTCCTGGGCGCTCTTCGCACTCACCGCCCGCGTGCTGAAGGATGGTGCATTGGCCGTGCTGGTCGCCCTCTTCTTTTTCACGGTGCCGACGGTGGTGTATTTCACGTTGGCATTTCTGCCCGATGTGCCTGCATTGGATCTTGTGCTGCTTGGTGCGCTCGCATTGGCCCGTTACCTCGCGGCCGGAGGTATTCGCAATGGAGCCGCCATGGTGTTCTGTTTCGCAATGGGCGGCCTGCTGAAGATCACCGCATTGATGGTCCCCATCGCCCTTTTCCTGACATTCTCCGCGATGCTCGTAGTACCTGCGTGGGGTGCCAAGACGCCGTTACCCCCGCATCGGGTGCGCATCACCTTGGGCGTATTGGCGGTGGTCTTTTTGGTCACCTGCGCATGGACCTGGTACGCGATCGAATACAACCGCTGGAACAGCGCCTCCTATTCCGTAATGGGCACTTGGGCGTACTGGGAGATCGGTGCTGTGGATCGCGTGAACGCCCTGCGCTTCGGACGGGAGATCTTGATCTACCAGCTCTTCGACGGACCGATCTGGTGGGCCCTTGCCGGAATGCTCTTCGTACTGATCCGCCACGTCCGCATTATCCCGGCGCCGTTCGTGCTGTTCAATGCGTTCCTGCTCGGCGGCACCTTGCTCTATGTGCTTCTCTGGACCATCGCATTGAACAATCACGATTACTACTTCATAGCGCCACTTGTACTTCCGATAGCGGTGGTGCTCACGTTCTTTTTGATGGCGCAACAACGCTGGCTAGGGTGGCTGCATCGCGCTGGCGAAAGGCGGCGTTCCTGCTCGTAATCGACCTATCACGGCGCGTATGCGGCCAATAACCATCGGATGCGAACGCAGGGCACCAACGCGTTGGACGCTTCCAAGCTGCTGCCCCTCTATCATGAGGCGGAGCTGAAGCATTGGACCATGACCCAGTATTGGGCGATGGCGGATCTGCTGGACATTGTTCCGCTTGCACGCAACGCTGGCGTTCGGCCGGAAGACCTGATCATTACTGTGCCGGATGAGTCGGTGTGCTCGGCCCTTTACCTGGCCGGGCAGCATGGTTTCAGCGAGTTCGGTGGCGTGCGCATGGATAGTACGACCGTGGCCGACCGGGTGGCGCGTGGAGCCAAGTACCTCTATGTGCTCGGGCACGACACCGCCGTGACAGGTCGGCTTGATGGATGGCTCGGGAAAAGAATTTTGGAGCACGGCGAGGTGAGCATTTACGATCTCCGACGAGTGCCGCTGATGGAACGCTACAGACGTGTTAGCTCCACGGCTGCGCAACGACTCTTCGCGTGGGCGGGTTCGAGCAAAGGGGTCTGGTGGTGCGCGCTGGCGTTTTTTCTCTTCTTCCTATCCGCCTCATGGCGGGACCACGCGAAGATCCCCTTGGACGATTGGCGTTCGGACCTGCGCGCCGATGCGGCCGGCTACTACATCTATCTGCCCGGCCTGCTCCACCACGGAATGCGGGCGGCCGCGGTGAAGGACAGCGTGGTGGAGCTTGCGGGGAATGGATACTCCCTGGACCGCGAACGGGATAGGATCGTCACGAAGTATACATACGGCACGGCACTGCTCATGGCGCCGTTCTTCCTTGCGGCGGAATTGGTGGAGGGCTTCGGCAACAGTGATGGGTGGTCGCGTACACATCATCAGGCGATGGAGGTCGCGGGGCTGTTCTATTGGACCATCGCCTTGGTGCTGCTCGCTCTGGCGCTGCGCCGTTGGCAACCTACTGGCAACGGGGTCGCTCTTCTGGTACTGGGCTGTGTTGCGTTTGGCACCAACACGTTCTACTATGCCTACCGCTACCCGGCCTTTTCGCACGTTTATTCGTTCTTCTTGGTGGCGCTGTCCTTCTACGCGATCCATGCCGATGGCAGAGCCCCGATGCGCCGTGCCATGCGTTGGCTCTTCATAGTGGCCAATGCGCTCATCGTCGTGGTGCGACCGATCGACGGCCTTGCTGTGCTCGCCCTCTATGCGTTGTTGTGGGTCGCGCGGCCCGGGCTTCTCCTCTCGTGGCGACTGTATGGAGCGCAAGCTGTTTTGGGTGTGCTCTTCGCCGGGCCGCAGTTACTGTATTGGAAGTTCGTTCACGGCAGCTGGTTGTTCTATTCCTACGGGGAGGAGGGCTTCACCCACTGGGCGGAACCGAAGTGGATGGAGGTGCTGTTCTCCCCCCACAATGGTACCCTGCCCTATGCTCCCGCATTCCTGCTTTTACCGTTCGGCATCGCAGTGCTGTTCGTACGCGCTCGTGCGACCGCATGGACGCTCTCGCTGCTCCTGCTGTTCGTGGTCTATTCTTGCGCGGCATGGCACGCGTTCCACTTCGGGTGCGCCTTTGGCATGCGACCGCTGGTACAGTACACCCCGTTCCTGGCCATCGCGCTCTGGAGCTTGTTCACCTGGATGGGCGAACGGTGGCGCAGTGTAGGTTACGGTGCGGCGCCATTGCTCGTGTTGGTCTGCTTCGTGAACTATCGCATGATGCTCGAGTTCGAGGCTTGCTACATGGGCGATGACCACGATTGGCTGCCTTTCGGCCGCACCCTGTTCCAGGCCTTCTTCGGAAGGGCTCCCTTCTGAAGCTCCCGGCTATCTTGGCGGCCTTTCGCCACGCGGCCCGCCAGCTTCCATTTCCGCGCGAAAGACCGCAGCTCCCTTTCCCGTTACGACGCGACCCCGACGACCCGCACGATCAATGGAACGCGTTGAAGAACTCCCGATGGACCGCACGGTGGGTCGCGGCCCGATCATCCTCGCGCAAGCGCTCTGCGTGATGATATTGGCGCTCCGGCTCCTGGGAAGCAGTGCCTGGGACCTTGGCGATGGTGCGTTGCACTACCTGCAGGCCCGTCACTCCTGGCAGCACGCGCACCTGTTCTTTGATCAGTGGGCCAAACCGCTCTATGTGTTGTTCGGAAGCTCTTTCGCACAACTCGGCGCTTGGGGTATGGCGCTGTTCAACACCGTGGTGGCCGGGGCCACCGCCATGTTGCTCATCGCGTTGTTTCGGGAGCGCCCGGCGATCGTGCGCTGGGCGGTGCCCATCCTCCTGCTCGGGTCCACGCAGTATTTCCGGATGGTGATCTCCGGAATGACCGAGCCGCTCTTCGGCTTGGTCACCGTCCTGTGCGTCTACTTCTTGATGCGTGAGCGGTGGGCCTGGGCCATGGTGACCCTCTCCCTTTCACCTTGGGCGCGCCCGGAGTACATTGCTTTCGCCCCCTTCGCAGTGGCGTTCGTGTTCTATCACCGCCAGCTACGCGCGTTGCTCTGGCTCCTTCCTGTTCCGCTGCTCTATCTCGCCACAGGCCTGCTGGTGCTGGGGGAGAAGTTCTGGCTTTTCGCCAAGGACCCTTACCTAGGGAACTCCGCCTATGGTCATGGGCCGGTGGATCACTTCCTGGTCAAGTCCCCCGATATCCTTGGCTTCCCATTGCTCTGTCTCGCTGCGCTCGCGGTGCCTGTTCTTGTCATGTTGTTCTGGCGCGATGCACAGCGGCGTGCGCAGCACGCAACCATCATTTGGCTGGCGGCACTTCCGGTGCTCGGTATCTGGATCATTCATTCATACGCTTACTGGGCGGGGGGCCATGCATCCTCCGGGTTGATCCGGGTGCTCGCCACTACTGTGCCGCTCACCGTGCTCTTCACCGGGCACGCCTGGGGCGCTCTATTGCCCACGCGGCCGCGACGTTGGCACACGTTGGCTGGCGGGATCGCGGTGCTAGCCCTCGCGCTTTGGGTGCAAGACGACCTACGCTTCCGGATCCCCTTGCCGGCACAAGCGGACACCGAGCAACGGCAGGTAGCGCTCGCCGCATCGGAAACGCGCCCTCACCTGCAACCTGGCGTGCGCATCGTATCCGGCCACCCCTATTTCGCCGAGGCGCTTGGTCTGGATGTGTGGGACTCCACCCGGGCGATGAACCAGCAGGAACTGGACCCCACGAGCCCCGGCGCGCGCCTGAAGCCCGGCGACCTGCTCGTCTGGGACCATCAGTACCTGGGCGACGATGGAAGATTCGATGTGCAGGTGTTGCTTGACGACCCTTCGCTCACCCTTTTGAACTGCAACAGTGGAGGTAGCGCCTGGGGCAAGTACCCCTTTATGATCTGCGTGTTCCAGCGGAGCGAGAGCCCCGAGCATTGGACGACGGATACCATCGCGGACCTGTCTCGCGGCCTTGCCGTGAATGTGCGCACCAACGGCTTGGGATGTGGCTCGGACACCCTCGCGCTGTTGTGCTCGAACGGAGATGAATTCCCGGTAACCTTCAAGCCGCTGGTTGCCTGTACCGATAGCGATCCTTACACGGAGTGGATCATCTCCTACCGGCTGAAGCTCGGCGACCAGGGCACTAAGGGCCTCCATTTTGTGTTCACGGAACAGGTAGGCGATTCCACGACGAGCTACCACCAGATCGACTTCGGCGCCGAGGTGGGTGAGGTGCGGTTCCCCGTGGGAAGGGCGCCACGGGACGCCTTACGGGGCATCTATCTCTGGAACGAGAGCGGAGCGACCTTTTCCGCGGACCAGCTGTGCTTGGTGCGCCGTTGCCTGCGCCGGAACTGACCCCAGAACCACCGCTGCGACCATCCTTGCATCCGTTCCGAGCGGCGCTAAGCACGGGGCACCACGATATTTGATGCCCATGAAGCTCTCGATCATCATACCGGCCTACAACGAGGAGCGCACCATACACCGTATCCTGGACAAGGTGCGCGAGGTGCGACTGGACCACGGCTTCACCAAGGACGTGATCATCGTGAACGATGGCTCGCGCGACGGCACGGCCATGGCGATACAGGCCTACATGACCCAACACCCCGACCTGGGCATTCGGTTCTTTGAGCAGACGAGGAACATGGGCAAAGGCGCTGCCATCCATCGCGGGATCAAAGAAGCCACGGGCGAGTATCTCATTGTGCAGGACGCCGATCTGGAGTATGATCCCCGTGAGTACAACGACCTCTTGCGGCCTGTCGCGGAGGGCTTTGCCGATGTGGTCTTCGGCTCGCGCTTCATGGGTCACCACCCGCACCGCATCCTCTTCTATTGGCACAGCATCGGCAACAAGTTCCTCACCTCCCTATCCAACATGTTCAACAATTTGAACCTCACGGATATGGAGACCTGTTACAAGCTGATCCGTTCCGATATCGCCAAAGGGCTGGATCTTCGGGAAAGGCGTTTTGGGTTCGAGCCTGAAGTGACCGCGAAGATCGCCCGGGTGAAAGGGGTTCGCATCTATGAAGTGGGCATCAGCTACTACGGCCGCACCTACGCCGAGGGCAAGAAGATCGGCTGGCGCGATGGACTGCGCGCGATCTGGTGCATCGTGAAGTACGGGATCTGATGGCCCGACGACGACGTGATCCTTCCGGTGTTCATTCGATCCTCTAATGGATCAGGTCCGCACGCCTCTTGGTCGCGGTCCTATGGCCCTGTCGTTGTCGCTCGGCGCGTTGGCCGTGGCGATCCGGCTTTGGTCTTCGGGCATACCGGAGGCATCGGACGGGGTGATGCATTACCAGTTCGCGCGCTATGCACCGCAACACCCGTCGCTGCTCTTGGATCTCTGGGCCAAGCCGGTCTTCACGTTCGTGGCCCTGCCGTTCGCCCAATTGGGTGCATGGGGTTTGGCATTGCTCAACGCGATCCTTTTCGTGCTGACCTGTGTGCCCCTCATGCGCATGGCGGAAGCCCGCCTGGCCGGAAGCGCATGGGCCGTGCCGGTGGCGCTGTTACCCGCACCCGTGTATCTGGAGATGGTGGTCGGCGGAATGACGGAGGTGCTCTTCGGTGCGCTGAGCGCATGGACCCTTTGGTTCCTTTGGAACGACCGCTATAAGGCGGCTGCGCTCGTTGCATCGCTGATGCCGCTCGCGCGTCCCGAATGGGTCGGGTTCCTGCCGTTCGTAGCGCTATGGATGATGTGGAACGGCGCGTGGCGCCAACTACCCTGGCTGGCGACCACGGTGCTGGTGGTAGGTGCGCTGGGCGCATGGGCGCGTCGCGATCCGCTCTGGCTGCTGCACGATCATCCCTATCTCAGCGATGTAACATACTACGGCAGCGGATCCTTCCTGCACTACGTGGTCGAAGCTCCGCGCATAGTGGGCCTTCCGTTGCTCATCGTCTTTCTCGCTGCGACGCTTCTACTGGCTGCGGGGATATGGCGCAGCAAGCTCCAGGACCGCGGTCTTCTTTTCGTTGTGGTGCTCGGGCTCTTCCCGATTTTCGCCGTTCTCTTCATCCATTCATGGATCTGGTGGAAGGGAAGCCATGGCTCGTTCGGTTTGGTCCGTGTGCTGGCGACCATCGTGCCACTGGTGGTGTTGTCTACCGTATACGGGCTAGCCCTGTTGCTCCGCCGCAATAGGGTGACAGGCCATTGGATCTGGGCTGCCCTTCTTCTGGGCTATGGTGCTTGGGCTACGACCGATCTGTTGGCGCGCGTGCACATCCCGGTCCCGGTCGCCATGAGCGAACAGACCGTTGATGAGGGCGTAGCGTTCATCCGTTCACTGGAACCTGCGGACCGCCGTATTGCCCATGCCCGGCCCTACGTCACCTTTGCGCTCGACCGCGATCCATTCGATACCCTACGAACCCCGGCCATGTGGACGCTGGACCGCACACGCGAAGACCTGGGTCTCGATGCGGGTGATCTCATTTTCTGGGATTCGCAGATGAGCACTACGCAAGGTGGCATTCCGCTCGGGAGACTCTTGAAAAGTCCAGAATTCACGCTCGTCGGCGCATGGTCCGGAAGGGAACCAGACCCGTACTTCGAAGTCTTCGTTTTCGAACGCCGCCGCACTGACCATGTTGTTGTGACGGATACCCTGTTCGATCTCGCCTCGGCCACTGATCGTCGTTTGGAATGCGCGCAAGGATTCGTTGCCTGCGCGGATAGACCCGAAGAGATCAACTGTCTCTCGTCGGAGTTCCCCTTCACGCTTGAAGGTCCAGTAAAGCCGAACGGGTCGGCTTGGCATGAATTGGTTGCCGAGGGGACCCTGCGCTTCCCCACTGCGGCGACAGGCCCCGTGCGACTTGTTCTGGTGGAAAAGGATCAAGAGGGACGATCGATCCGGTACGACCAAACCGACGTGGAAGCGGGGCCGTTCGCCGTGCGCATACACATGCAGGAACGGAAGGTGGGTACGAGCAATGTGCTCTACTGGTGGTGCCCCGGCGCTGTGCCATTTGCGTTGGACGCGTTCCGTGTGTTACGCGTGGACCATGATCCCCATTGAGTATGCGCATCCGCCTTATAATCCCCAGCTACAACGAGGAGATCCGGTTTCCAGCGGAGGCGTTCGCGCGCTCCTTGCAGGAGCTGCCGGATCTGTCGCTGCTCTTCGTGGACGATGGGAGCAATGATGGTACCGCTGCGCTGCTGCGCACTTTTTGCGCCCACCACGCCGACCGCGCCCAGCTGATCGTGCTGGAGCGCAACGGCGGCAAGGCCGAAGCGGTGCGCCAAGGCATGTTGCATGCCGCAGGGCAAGGTGGTGCGTTCGACTACTTCGGCTACTTCGATGCCGACCTCGCCATTCCGCTGAACGAGGCTTTTCTCTTCTTCGCATTTCTTCAGGAGCGCCGCCCGGTCTACATCTTGAGCGGTCGGGTGAAGTTGCTCGGCACCACGCGCATCGATCGCTATCTGCACCGCCACCTGCTCGGTCGCGTCTTCGCCACCTTCGTGAGTTGGACCCTTGGCCTGGCTGTTTACGATACGCAGTGTGGCGCCAAGCTGGTGCGTGCTGACATGGCGTCCACTTTGTTCGCTCGGCCGTTCATGAGCCGCTGGTTGTTCGATATCGAACTGCTCTATCGCTGTATCGCGTTGTTCGGTCGAGCACATGTTGAGGAGCATGTGGCGGAAGTGCCCTTGCGCCGGTTGCATGACCCCGGCGGATCCTCTGTCTCGCTGATGCATGCGTTGCGCATGCCTTTCGAGTTGTGGCGTATCCGAAGTGCTTACTCGCGTGCCGAAAGCGGTACGAAGTGACCATCAAGCATTACCTCTGCGCCTGTGGCGGAAGTGTCCTCCGGCCAACGTTGTAGGTGGACGTCCGCCCGGCGAATGAGCACTTCATCTATCCATAACGTGTCGTCCACGGCGGCGGTGCTGGTCACGAAGAGCTGATGCATTTTATCCGCACCGTGGCTTTGGAACGGAAGGCGGACCATCGACCAATCCCCGTCCAATACCCTGCTGAAACGTCCGTCCGTGTAATGATGCCACCGGCCCTGCCAGGATACCGGATCGACCTCATTGATGCCGAACAACACATGGCACCGCATCGGCCCCCGGTTGTACACCCAAAGCGTTGCCACATACTTTACGCCAGTATCAAGCACACCAATGTTCATTTCGGCCAGTACCGTCACCTCTTTGCGCATGCACCGCACGGCGCTGGCTCCGCGATAGCTATGCTCCACGGCGGCGCTATCATCGAACGAACGATAGATGAGCAAGCTGTCCGTTCCACTGAACCATCGATCACCGGCGCGATGCATGTGCGCCCGGTCGGCGCGCGCCTGGGCCAAGATCGCTTCTGTGCGGTCGGCGAAGAGCTCCTTGGCGGAGATGCTCCGCAGCTCGTAGGGTCCGCTGCTCGCGAGGGGTGTCGCTCGTTCCAGGATAGCATGATCCTCCATGGGGAGTTCGGCCCCGGTCCATGCCACGAGCAATTGGTCGTCGTTGTTGAAACGCTTTGCGAGCGGGTAGTGGATGTAGCCGGGCGCCAACAGCCCGATCAATTCGCGCGTTTCTTCCAAGCTTGTGCGACCCAAGCTGCTGGCCATCATCGGAATGCCCGTGTAGTAGGCGATCAGCTGCCCGCACAGGAGGCTCTCATTGTCCAAGGGCAGCATCAGGTCCTCCGCCCCATTATGGAAATAGGGTAGCGGGATGATCGCGCGGAAACGGCCTTGGGGTATCGCCGCGAGAAGGCCCAGCATCTCGGGCGTGAGGTTCTTCGCGCGGAACACGTTCGGATGCCTCACTGCACGTTCGCTGAAGGAGCGCTGGAAGTAGATCCCTTCATAGAGGAACAGCGCTGCCGCAGCGAACAGTGGCGCGGCGGCGAAAGAACGCGTGCGCCCCGTGTTGCCCTGCGCCAAGGCGGCCATCCAGGCGGTCAAGAAGAGGGAAAGTCCGGTCCATGCAGGCCAAATGAATCGCCCCGGCGCGCGGAACTGACGCACCAAGGGGAGGTTCCACAACCAATCGGCGTGGTCGGGCTCGAAGGGCAGACCGAACGCGAACATCGCCAAGGGCAGGCTGCAGAGGAACAACCAACCCGCTTCCTGCCATGCGCGTGGTGGTGCGGGACCGGGAGCTTTCGGAAAACGCCAAAGGTGCAGGCCCAGCAGCGGGAGGGAAAGCCCGGTGAGAAGCAGGAGCATGTTCCCGAGCCCGACATAGCAGAGCCCCTCCATTACAAGATCCCGCAGATCACCAAGCAGCGCATGAGAAAGCGGGCTACGCACCAAATTGTCCGGGCGGAGCACACCGTCCCAATTCGCCGTGTATTCCGCGAAGCCGGTAGGGTGCTCGGTGCGATCGCGGTGGTGGTCGGTCCATACGCCAATGAGGCGGTGGATCGCGAAAGGCAGGAGCAGCGCCCCCAAAAGCACCCAACGCCAGGAGCGGTCGATACGTCGGAGCAGCCCAAGGCACCAACGAAGCCCTAGCCATCCGGTCACGATCACCGCCAGATAGCCGTGGTGCCGATACAGCACGAACAGCAAAGCCGCGAGCCCAAGCGCCCAGGGCAGTTGCCGCTCGCTGCGGCGCAAACGCAGGTACAGCCAAACCGCTGCGGGGAGCACCCAGGGCGTGGCCAGCGAATAGTGCGACATGGCACTGCGCATGGTTTGCGGGGAAAGCACAGCGAGCCCGATCGCGAGCACCAGCGCGGACCAGCGCGTGCAGCCTAGCTCCATTAAACAGAGAAAGAGGAAGAGCCCGGCCACCGCGAAGCCGAGCACCACCACGAGGTTCACCACACCCACCGTGTGGTCCGCTACTTCAGGGAACACCACCGAGATCACGCGCAGGGTGTTGGCGAGCAAGGGTTGCGCATCGGCGTAGTCGATATGCTCGCCGAAGGGATGGTTCATGCCCTCGAACTGGAACAGGGAGCTGTCGTGCTTCACATGCCAGGCCACGGTGAAGTAATTCTTCAAGCCGTCCCCATCGGTGTTGAACATGTACGAATCAGGCGCGCGGAGCACCGGCCCCCAGAAGCAGGCCAAGTAAGCCAGGGTGAGGACGAACGCGGCAAAGGGCCAACGGCCTCGAACGAGGAGCGCTCGCATCATTCAATGATCACATCCAGCACTTCGCCCACGAGGTCCTTTGAGGGGAACGGGATGAAACCTTGGTCGTACGGGGTGCCTGGCCACCAGCGGGTGTTGTGGTATTCCTGCGTCACGATCAGCCGCATCTGCACGTTGCTGATCTCGGTGACGGAGCGGTCCATATACCCCACCATGCGCAGTTGATCGAGCTCCGGTCCGATGCGCCAGATCACCTCTTCCGGCCGCCATTCGATCTCGAACCAATAGTGATCGCCACCGAAAAGTTCTTTGTCCGACGCTTCGGATTTCTGCGTGAGCGCCCGGTAGTTGCTGTCCCATCGGTGGCTTACGAAGGTGCTGCCGTCTTTTTCGATCGGCTGGCAACCCACGGCGAAGTTCTCCGGCGAATGACAGGCCATGTCCCAGTTGGTGCAGGCCACGGTCACCATACCCGGATGATCCGTGCGCACGTCGCTGGTGCTATGCACCCATGCCGCGCGATCGTCCGGCAGCGCCAACTGTTGCGGGTAGCTAGGAGGAAAGCTCTTGTCCGGACAGTACGCCGGAGTTTTCAGGATCTCGAAGTCGATCTCCGAATAGGCCACGCGCGGCACACGTTGGTCCGTATCGCCACCATAGTAGTTCGCCATGTAGCCGTCCTTTTCGCACGGTCTGCGCATGCCGCCCGGCGCGCCGTCGTAGATCAGCCAGATCGCGTTGGTGAGTCCTACCCACATGTCCGAATCGTTGAGCAGGTGCGTGAGTTTGCACTTGATGCTGTACTTGCCATAGGCGAGGCCGTGGCGGGATATGATGCCCACGTTCTCCTTCCTCCAATTGCCATAGGTGCTGGCCGGGTTCCGCAGTGCTATGCTGTGTTTTTCGGGATCGCTGATCACGGTGGCGCACGGGGCTGTAGTGGTCATCGGGCGTAGCGCCACCATCTGGTCCGCAGGGAAGAAGCACCGGTAGCGATCGTGATCGGACGGGGTGTACTCGTTGGCCAGCACATCGGCGATCAGCGGAATGTTCTCGAAGCGCGTGGAAGGGTCCACGTAGTGGATGAACTGCTCGAAGGCCGCGCGTTCGGAGATCTCCGCCGAAGTACCGCACTGCGTGGAGAAGGCCGTCCCGTTGGTCGGGGCTTCGTTGGTGATGTGGATACCCGCTCCCAGATCAGGGCGCGCACGCACCTGCAATCGTTCCTCCGCGAGGAGCACCTGCACCTGGGATCCTTCGAGCCCGGGCCGTTCAGCCAATACCAGAACGGGTCCACGTAACGGCCGTTCTCCAAGGCACTGATGTCGCTGATGGCGGAAGGGAGCGCGGCTTTCTCGAGGTGTTCCTCGGGCATGACGACGACCATGAAGATATACTCGCCCACACGCGGATTGCGAGACCAGCGGGCCGGTCGCCCGTTGGCATCGCGATGCTCCGGTTGATCACGCGGGTCCCCGCGGATACGGAAGACGTCCTTCACCGTGACACCCTCTTCGTTCGCTGGAGGCGTGAGACGGAACCCTTCTGTAGGGTGTTCCCAACTGCCGTAGAAGTTCTCGTGCGCCAGCGGATGTTGCGCGTCATCGGCGCCAGCATGTGCGAACTTGTAGGTGTCGTTCAGGTAGTAGAGTTTGTAGCGGAAGCGCTGTGCCTTTCCCGTCGTGTCACGCACCGTGAACGAGAAGGAGAACGTTCCTCCGGGCACCTGGCGCCTGCTGGGGATCACGAAGCCACTGTCCAACGCACCGGCATAGTCCAGGTCGATCGCCTTGATGTCGCCGCGTGTTGCGGTCCAATTCTCCAGCATGCGCAGGTCGTGCGCGTAGCCCTTTTCGCGCACGGGACCGGTGGAACAGCCAGCCCAGAGGAGAAGGAGCGGAGCGAAGAGGTGGGCGGCCTTCATGGTGTGGGTGCGGTGATGATCAGTTCCACACCGCGCGGCGGCGGTGTCTTCGCCACGGTGGCCCGGCCAGAGGAAGCATCCATGTCCACATCGAACGCCACCATGCGCAAACCCGTCGACCCCGGCGCGACCACCACCCGCTCATAGCCCAGCGGGTCGCAGCCGAGTTCGATGCACCAGGCACGCACGAGCGCGACGTCTTTGCCATCGCCGCCCACGACGCGGGCCACCGCATCACCCGGCGCATAGCGCCATCGAAGCGCACTTCCAGGGCTGAGTGGAACCTCGGTTATGGTGGAGAGGGGAGCCTCTTTACCCACCATCACGCCGAACGAGCTGGGGTCGACTTCCGAATGGAACGCGACCTGCGCGAAGGGCAATGGCATTATTCTGTGCGTGCTGTCTTCCAGATCGAAGGCGATGCCATGCGCGCGGCCCAGTGCTTGGCGGCTGCGGAAGACGACATCCATGTCATCGATGTACACGCGTTCCTTTTCCCGGTTCCACAGGTAGATGCTCACCTGGTCGTCACCGGTCACCACTACATCACGCAAGAAGAACTGCGCTTGGAAGTGCTGCCATTTCCCCGGCTCGTGTTCAGCGGGGTACATGTCCTTGCCGAACCAGGCGAGTTGTTTGTCCCCCCGATCCACGGAGACCACGATGGTGACAGGTGGCTTTTCGGCTTTGGTGAAAAGCCAGAGGCCCACCGCTACGGCGGTAAGTGTGTCCGCCACTTCCGCCGCGCGGCGACGGATGGCCGGGGCGTACTCCGTCCCGGAGCGGATCACTTGTGCTGAAACGCCGGAACGCGCGTGCGCATGCGAGATCTTGGTGGTGTCGCTGGTCACTTCGAAATCGAAGTGCATGTTGGGACGTACGCGATGGTCGCCAATGGCGATGGACATGCCGGAACGGAGGAGCGAGGGCCGATCGTATGGTGGCGGGTCCTGCGTTTCGAGTGTGGCGCCATCCGCGCTCGGGCGAGCAGCGCTTACCGGACCGCCGGGGTCGGCTGGTATATCAGGCTGCTTCCAAGCATGCCATTGCTCGCGTGCCTTTTGTTCCAAGGGCCCCCGCCAGTGGATGATCGCGCCGACCGCGGCCAGCAAAAGACCACCGAGGAGTAGAGTGCGGCGCAACGTCATGGATCGGTGCGGCGAAAGTAACGGCCACGCTCGCGCCCGATCGTCACACCAGGGAGATCCGATCCTCCGCTATCAGGTCGCGGCCGGTGAGGCGCAGATACAATTGCGTCGTGGCCACGACATCCTTCTTGCAATAGGCCGCGATCCTGCCAAGGTCTTTCTCCTCGTAGTACACGCGCGCCACATCCGCACCGCTGATGTCATCCTTCGGTGTGGGAATGCCCAGGATGTGCGTGAGCAACGCCAAAGAGGTGTAGGCCTTGCGGTCGCCGAAGCTCCACAGGTTCATGGTGTCCAGGTGGCCCACTTCCCAGGGCTTCAGTCCGGCGATGTCCAGCAACTTGGGCAAACGGATGCGATGCACCACGCAACGGCGCGCGATGTAGGGAAAATCGAACTCCTTGCCGTTGTGCCCGCAGAGCCAGTGCTCGTCGCTGTGGTAGTGCTTGTCCAAAAGGTCCACGAAGGAGCGCAGCACGGTGGCTTCGTCATCCCCGTGGAAGGAGGTGACCCGCATCGCGAAGCTATCGCCCTGCTTATGTAAGGAGCCCACGCCGATGCAGATGATCTTGCCGAACTCAGCGAGGATCCCTCCGCGCTCTCCGTAGAGTTGTTCCGCGGTCTTCTCCTGCCGCTCTTGTTCGTAGCGGGTCTTGTCGTTGAAGAGCTTGGCGGTGCGCTCATCGAGATCGTCCCACCGGTAATGCGCGGGCACGGTTTCGATATCAAGGAAGAGGATCTTGCTGGATCGCGGACTTGTTCGGGGCGCATAGGACATTGGATAAGTGGAAGATGAAGGTAGGAACAGGAAGAAAAAAAGCGAAAGACGGAACAGGCCTATCCGATCATCACACCACGCCGGTCCATCAGCGGCAACGCGGTGAAGTGCGCCTCATCGATACTGCCGGCCAGGAAGATGTACTTCTTGTCGTGCAGCTCCTTGCCGACATAGAAGCTGAGCCAGTACTGATTGCTCAACGAGAACACCTCCTCCATGAGGCGTTCGATCCGGGCCCAGCTCTTCGGGCCGAGGCGCTCCAGAAAGTGACGCATCTCGTTGGTCTTGCGGGCTTCACCTTCGAGTTCGCCGTAGCCGCGTGAACTCACTATCACGTTCTCCAGGGTGACATCGTTCTGGTTGATCAGATAGACGTACCAAGCTTCTTCCCCTTCTTCATCGGGTTCGCGCACCACGGCCATGGCGACACCCTCCACTTTGGGCGCATGGATGTCCTTGCGCATATCACACCGGTGCTTGCTGTGCCAAGGCGCGCGCGATCGCGATCCACTGGAACACGTCCTTGGGATGGCCCTCGTCGTTCACCTCTTCGCGCTTCATGCCGGTGCGCACAAAGACGAGGTCTTCATGCGGGATCACCACTACGTATTCGCCATGGAAGCCCCGGCAGTAGTGGATCGGGTTTCCATCGAGATCCGCCAACCACCAGAAATAGCCATAACGCTTGTTGGGCTTGCCTTTGTCCTGCACGACCGCCGGCGTGATCGAGGCCTCCCAGTATTCCTTGGGTAGGATGCGCTTCCCTTTCCACATGCCGCTGTCCAGGTAAAGCTGGCCGATGCGGCCGAAGTCGCGCGCCGTGGCATAGAGGCAGCAGAAAGCTTTGAAGTCGCCGTCCTTGCTGTCTTTTCCCCAGTAGGCATCGTGTTCACAGCCCAGCGGCCCCCAGATCTTCTCGCGCACCAATTCGTCCAATGGCTTGCCGTACGCGGCTTCCAACACTTCGGACATGATCTGCGTGCTGCCACTGATGTAGTCGAACTCCTTTCCGGGTTCGTCGCGGCAGGGTTGTGTGAGACTCAGTTCGCGCACGTTCGTGCCGTAGTAGCCTTTCGCGTTGTCGCTGAAGGGGCTTGCACCGCTCTCGCTCCAGTCGAGGCCGGTGCTCATGGTGAGCAGGTTGTAGAGGTTGATCTTCGCGTAGCAGCCCTCCTTGTATTCGGGCAGGAAATCGCCCACGGGTTGGAAGACGTTGTTGATCCTCCCCTCTTGCATGGCGATACCGGTGAGCACGCTGATGTAGCTCTTCGCCACACTGAAACTGTTGCTCACGCTATCCGCATCCCAGCCGTTCCAGTATTGCTCGAAGATCAGGCTGTCGTGTTGGAACACCGCGAAGCCCACGCTGTACAGGTCCCTCAACTCCTGTTCTTGTGCGGGGTTCAGGCTGAGCTTGCCATAACGCGCACCTTGCGGCCAGGGCTGCGGATCCTGCGCCGGTATGGTGGCGTAGGGGAAGAAGTCGCGGTCATCGATCTCCGGTGCTGTGCGGCCGATCAAATAGGTGTAACGCACTCCGCGCGGAATGTGGCCGTTACCGGTGAGGTAGGCGAGCGCGATAAGGCCGCCGATTCGATCAGCACGGCCCATAGCAGGGTCTTTTTCAGTATGCGCATGGCCCGACCAAGGTAGCCAGGGTGCGCGCATCACCACGCTACTTCGCTACCAAGCGGACGGTGCCAATGGCGCGACCGTTCTCTTCGAGGCGCAGCAGATAGAGCCCGGCGGAAAGCTCCGCGCGGTTCAGTTCGAACCGGGAACCACCGTTGCCCTTCCAGGTTGAGCGGATGCGGCCATGTGCATCCACGAGCGTGAATGTACAGCTACTCGACAACGCCTTGTTCACGCTGACCACGCACGTGCGGGAGAAGGGGTTCGGAGCGATCTCTAAGAGCACGCGCGCGTCGCTCGCCGCGGCATGGCGCTCAGGGGCCTGATCCGAACCACGAGACGATCCGCTGCGCTGGCGACAATGTCCGGGTCGCCGTCACCATCCGATCGCCTGGGTGATGCCTAAAGGTGCTGTCGCACGAGGAGGTGATCGGTTCGGGTCCAGAAAAATCGCCGGTGCCGTCATTGGCGTACCACTCCATCGACCCCTCCCCCGGGCGGGCAGCTATGATATCCAGATCCCCGTCCACATCGAGGTCCGCGCTGAGGGCATGCATTATTGTCTGGGCATTGGGCGCGATCGATCGGAATTCGGTGTAGACACCCCCATCGTTCTCCACCCAGGCTAACGTGTTCGGAGGAAGGCCGTTGTCCATGGACCTGAAGACGAGGTCTTGGTCCCCATCGCCGTCAGCATCCGCTGGCTACACACACTCCATCCATCCGGGTCGTAGTTGCACAGGACCACATGATTCGCGAAAACGCCGCCTCCCAGGTTCTCCTGCCATACCATTTCGTCGTTGAAAGGGCTTAAGTAGACAAGGTCGTTGTCTCCATCCCCATCCGCGTCGCAGGCACTCATTTGGATCGGATCGTTCGCCCAGCCCGTGACCACTTGCTCGGGAAGGAAATTGCCAGCCCCATCATTCATCATGGTTCGAATGACCGGACTGCCGTGTTGATAGAGGATCAAGTCGGGAACGTCGTCTACCGAGAGGTCGGCCAAAACAAAACCGTATAGCATAGGCACCGGCCCGCCCACAAGCTCCATCTCCCAAACCATACCAGCCCCCATGTTTTTGTGGAGGTAAGTCGAATTGCCTGTCTTCCTCATAACGTCCAGATCCCCGTCCCCATCGGTGTCGGCCACTTCGACCTGTTTACCACCACCCACTGAGTACACGGTATCCGCAAGAGCGAAATTCCCGGTGCCGTCGTTCGCGTACCATACCATGATCGATTCGAAGAAAAGGCCACTGGTGATCGCAAGCACATCCTGGTCGCCATCACTGTCCAGATCCCCAATAGCCACATCGCGAGCCGCGAGCGTCAGGGAGGTGTCGATATCGTGCTCTGTGAACTGCCCGTTCACCTGCCCCAGAACAAGCGACGGGATTAGAGCAAGGAGGTTCCTGGTCAGCATCATGGATCCGAGTTGGGGGATTCTAAAGGTAGCGAAAGAGCGCACGGGCTCAGCCCACCATCTCCACATCGAACAGATCCGCCAGTTCGAGCTTCAATCGCTGTTTCACCGCGTTGATGTCGACGAGCCCGCCCAGTTCCTTCGCCATGCAGGTGACGCCCTTGTCGGCGATGCCGCAGGGGATGATGTTCTCGAAGTAGCTGAGGTCGGTGTTCACATTGAACGCGAAACCGTGCATGGTGACCCAACGGCTCGCGCGAATGCCGAAGGCGCAGATCTTGCGCGCTTTCGCGGGGTCGTTCTCGTCAAGCCATACGCCAGTAAGTCCTTCGATGCGCCCGGCCTTGATGTGGAACGCTTCAAGCGTGCCGATCACCGCCTCCTCCAGCGTGCGCAGGAATCGGTGGATGTCCGTGAAGTGATGGTCGAGGTCGAAGATGGGGTAGCCTACGATCTGCCCTGGACCATGATACGTTATGTCGCCGCCGCGATCGATCGGGAAGAACTGGACACCGGCCGCGCGAAGGCCGTCCTCGTTCAACAGCAAGTGGCTCTGCTTGCCGCTCTTGCCCAACGTATAGACATGCGGGTGCTCGCAGAAAAGGAGGTGGTCCTCCGTAGGTATCTGTTGGTCTTCCGGCAAGTTCCGGTTCGCCAGCTTCCGGTCTATGGTCGCTTGAAACAAGCGTTTTTGCAGGTCCCAGGCTTCCGGGTAGTCGATCAGGCCTAGGTCTTGGAAGTGGATCTGCCTCAGTGTTGTTCTCACCGCCACGCCGCAAAGGACGCAACGAAAACCGCAACGTGGCGCAAACTCGGCGTTCGCGGCAGCTCCGAAGGTGCGGGCGCAACTCGCGCAGCGAGAGGCGACCATGCGGTGGGTGTTCTCACTTCACCTCCGCCAGCTTCCCCTTCAGCATGTTGCTCACCGCGATCTCCGTAGGGTCCACGCCTTTCTTCTCGGCCCAGTAGTAGCTCGCCCAATCCCCCAAATTGATCAGGTAGAGTTGGCGTGCGAAACTGGTGTCGCCCTTGCTCCAGACTTCGTGGATATGCGATGTGTACTTCTCGAAGATGCCTTTGTTGATCTCCATGCGCATCTGCGTGCGCGCGTGGTCCTCCTTGTGGCGGAAGATCACTACCGCGATGTCCTTGTCGCCCCCGGCCCAGCCCACCAGCTCGTTGTGGTTCATCTCCGGGATCACATGGTGCCAGCAAAGCTCTTTGCTGTTCTCGTTCACCTGCTGGCGGAAGCGGATGCTCACCGCTTCGGTGTTCGCCTCGCTGTAGATCACCAGCCGCTTGCCGACCAGCTTTTCGGTCAGCTCCATGGCGGCCTTCTTGATGTCCTCTTTGTCGTGCTCCAACATCAGCGCGGCGGTCTTGATCGCGCCTTCGAACCCATCACCGATGATGCCGAAATGATGCAGCACGAAGAACTGCTGCACCAACGAATAGGCCAGCATGGTACGCGGTGGATTGCCGCCCGGGATCACGATGTGGTCCAACCCCTTCGCCTTGGCGACCTCCAACATGGTGCCGCCACTGGTGATGGTGACCACGCGGGCGCCCTTGGCCAAGGCCTGATCCATCGCGGCTAGGGTCTCCTCGGTATTGCCACTGTAGCTGCACGCGATCACCAGGCTCTTGTGGTTCACATAGCCCGGCAAGTAGTAGTTGTTGTATACCTCGATGGGGCACTTCGCCTCCTTGTGTGCGAGTTGCGCGGCGATCCGCCCGCCGATCCCACTGCCGCCCAGGCCGGTCACGACCACATTGCCGTAAGGTCCACCAGGGGCTTTCAGTGTCGCTTTCCGCCCGATCTCCAGGGCTTCTTTCAGTTGGCGGGGGAATCCTTCGATGAGTTGCTGCATGGCTGGGTTCGTGACCAGAGGTCAAAAGTAGGCGCGTGATACGCACCCGCCCCGCAGAGGGTTGCTGGGTATCTTCGCGACCCATTTTGCGACAGGCCATGTCCCACGCTCCTTCCGATCAAGAACTCGTCCGCCGCGAAGCCCTCCAGAAGCTTCGAGCGCTGGGCATCGAGCCTTTCCCAGCGGCCGAATTCCCGGTGACCAGCAACGCCAAGGAGGTGAAGGGTCTCTTCAAGGAGGAGGGCGAGCCAGCGCAGGTGACCATCGCAGGACGGATCATGAGCGTGCGGGTGATGGGCAAGGCCAGCTTCGCCGTGCTGCGCGACCACACCGGAGACCAGCAGATCTATGTCGCCCGCGACGAGGTGGCTCCTAGTGATGACAAGACGCTATACGATGAGGTCTGGAAGCATCTGCTCCACCTTGGTGACTTCATCGGCGTACATGGGCATGTGTTCAAGACACGTACCGGCGAGATCACCGTGCATGTGAAACAGCTCACGGTGTTGGGCAAAGCACTTCGTCCGCTGCCCGTGGTGAAGACCGATGAAGCCGGCAATGTGCATGACGCGTTCACCGATCCAGAACAGCGCTATCGCATGCGCTACGTGGATCTGATCGTGAACGAAGGCGTGCGCGAGACCTTTCTGAAGCGCTCGCGCATCGTGAGCGCCATGCGCGCCACGATGACGGATGCGGGCTATCACGAAGTCGACACGCCGGTATTGCAACCGATCCCCGGCGGCGCTGCTGCACGACCGTTCGAGACGCACCACAATGCCCTCGATACGAAGCTCTACTTGCGGATCGCGAACGAACTCTACTTGAAACGCCTGATCGTGGGCGGCTTCGACGGCGTGTTCGAGTTCAGCCGCAACTTCCGCAACGAGGGCATGGACCGCACCCACAACCCGGAGTTCACCATCATGGAACTCTATGTGGCCTACAAGGACTACAGGTGGATGATGGGTTTCATGGAGCGCATGCTGGAGCGCGTATGCATCGCCGCGAACGGATCCTCATCGGCCACGTTCAATACGAACACCATCCAGTTCACAGCACCCTTCAAGCGGATCACCATGTGCGGCTCCATTCAGGAGAAGACCGGCAAGGACGTGCTGGAAATGGACGAACCCGCGCTGCGTTCGCTCTGTGCAGCGAACAACATCCATGTGGAGCCGAGCATGGGCAAAGGCAAATTGATCGACGAGCTCTTCAGTGCTCTTGTTCAGCCGGGGTTGGTGCAACCCACGTTCGTATGCGACTTCCCGTTGGAGATGAGCCCGCTGTGCAAGAAGCACCGCGATGACCCGCGCCTTACCGAGCGCTTCGAGCTCTTCGTGAACGGCTTCGAACTGGCCAATGCGTATAGCGAGCTGAACGATCCGATCGATCAGCGCGAACGGTTCGAGGAGCAACTGAAGTTGCAAGCACGCGGTGATGACGAGGCGACGTACATCGACCAGGATTTTCTGCGCGCGTTGAATACGGTATGCCGACCCACCAGCGGCGTGGGATTGGGCTCGACATCGCGTCGTGATGCTGCTCACCAACAATCCCGCGATCCAGGAAGTGCTCCTCTTCCCGCAAATGCGGCCGGAGAAGTTCGACTAGGGGATCCTCTCCACGCGGGTCATCACATCACCGACCTGCAATCGCCGTGCGACATCCATCCCGCTCACCACATGTGCGAAGCGCGTGTATTTGCCATCCAAATGCGGCGCCGGGGCGAGCATGATGAAGAACTGGCAGCTCTCCGTATCGTGACCGGCTGAAGCCAGGCCGACCGCGCCTTCCACAAAACCATCCGGTCCGATCTCCGTGCGCAGGGTCCAGGGCATGCCGTTGTAGCTCATCGCCACGCGCGGCAGCCGCCCTGCGCGACGAAGTTGGGGATCACCCGGTGGAAGCTCTTGCCATTGTAATAGCCAGCGGTAACGAGCGAATCGAAGGCAACGCAGGTTCCCGGAGCGGCATCGGGTTCGATGGCCAGGATGATCTCGCCCTTGGTGGAGGTGATGCGATACTGTTGGCCTTGCTTCA
>JADJRW010000020.1 GCA_016712025.1 Flavobacteriales bacterium | reverse complement strand
AGGATGAAAGAATACATCCGCAGGCGACGCAGATGATGCAGACGGAGCCCACTTGCTCATGGCGATGCGGTACGTCCCACGGCTTTTATCTGCGCCATCCGCGGATAGACCTACACAACCCGCCCTTTCCAGTAGTCACGTGATCGCTGGCGGCTACCGAAAACCGACAACCAAAACCGGCAACCGAATACCCCTCAAGGCACCTGCCCCGTCACCGTATTGTTCGGCGTGGTGCCGCCCACGTTGGCCAGGATCACGTCGCGGTCGTTCGCCGTGCCGGCGTAGCGCACCACGCCGTCCATGTTGAGGTCTTCGATGTAGTAGCCGCTCACCGAGTTGGTAGGTACCAGGCCACCGATGCGCGTAAGGATGGGATCGCGGTCGTTGCTGCTGCCGGCACACTTCACCATGTTGCTGAAGTTGGCATCGCCCGCGTACATGCAGCGCACACCGCTGATGTTCTTCACCACGCTGGTGCCGCCATACAGGGCGACGGAAGCATTGGTGAGGTCCTTCAAAGTACCAGTGCTCGTAAGGGCTTGGGCCGTGTTGGTCATAATGCCCAAGTGGTTGCGGTGCTGCACGGCGATGAAGTAGTTGTCCGCGGTGAGCGGGAAGCTCACATCCCCGGTTCCGCTGGCATCCACGATGGTGCCGTTGCGCAGCAGCAATGCGCAGCGCGAGCCGAGCACCGTGGCGCTGTTGTTCTTGTTGCGCAGTTCCACCACCACCCAATCCACCACGCTCGCATTGCCGGAAACGTTCAGCACGGTGCTGGTGGTCACTTCGCCGCCACCGCCGTTCACATGGGCATAACCCAAGGCGGTGTAAGGCTCGGTGAGCGGTACGAGACCAGAGCTGCGCAAGGTCCCGTTCATCAGGGCGGAGCCGGTGGAATAGGGCCCTTCGAGCATCACCTTCAACTTCACCTTCACGCCTGCGGGCGGGGTGCCGCTCGGGTCATACCCATCGAGCACGGTGGTGGTATTGGCGGGATCGAGCCAGTCGCGCAGGCGGGTGCTGGCCGCAGTGCCGTCCCAACTCTGTGTGAACTTCGGGGAACCAGTCAGGCGGTGGCGCTGTTCGTGCATGTCTGGTTCACGTTGCCCGTGGTGACCACACCCACGATACGCTTGTTCTGATCGAAGAGCGGGGCGCCGCTCGAACCTGCCTGGATGATGCCGCTGTCCCAGTAGGTGCGCCAGTAGGTGGTGTTGGCATCGGTGTAGCTGGTGGGCGGGTTGTTATCGAAGGTGATCTTCTTCACATCGGAAGAGGGATGCGAAATGGTCGTGGCCTTCGTACGCTGTTCAATTGCATCAATGCGAAGTCGTCGTAGTAGTCGTTCGCCTTCAACGTGCAGCCGGTGAGGCTTTGCGCGGTGGAGCCGGTGGTACCCACGCAGCCCGTGGATTCGTAGTTGAAATAGAACACCCAGCTGGATTCGTTGGGCTGGTAGCAGTGGTTGGCGGTGAGGAAGTAGGGTGTGCCGTTGTTCTGGGTGTTGTTTACCAACGTACCGGTGCAGGTGGCCCCATCGGGGCGCACGAACATGGCGGTGGAACGTTTCGTCTGCTGCCAATCGGCACCCACGGTGCAGTTGATGTTGTTGTGGCAAGCGGCGCTTTGGTAGCCGGGGTCGTAGTCTTTCGGCCCGCCTTCCTCAGTGCCTTTGAAGGGGTTGATGAACGCATGCGTGAGGCTGGCGAGTTGCAACGCACCACCCGTGGTGCCTGCGGGCATGATCACTTCGATCACCACCGCATCACCAGGGAGCAACGCAGTGGCCAAGGAACCATCGGGCATTTCGTTCGCTTCGGTGAACGCGCCGATAAAGGTGGTGCGGGACTTATCGTATATGTAAATCCCCATATCGGGCACCGGATCGAACACATCGAACTGGAGCGCGACCATCGCTGCGCCGACGCTCTTCACGGCGAAGCGGCAACGCACTTGTTCTCCAGGCAGCGTGTCCCACAGTCCTTCGGCGAGCACATCGGCTTGGAACCAGCGTTGCGTTCCGATCCGGAACACCGCCGAGCTATCCGCCGTGGCCCGTGCCTCCGTGGGGAGCGCGTCCAACACCACCGAAGGCAGCGTGGACGATGAACGGGATCGCTGGCCCCAACCATGGGGGCTTCCGCCCTGCGGGATCTGGGCGATGGCCTCCAAGGCGAGGAGGCAAACGATGGATAGCGTGGATCGTAGCATACCGCGAAACACGCAAGAATGGCTCCAGCAAAAGCCCGATCGCATGTGAAATCTACGCGCAATTCGACGGAGCGGCCTGGGCACCGGACGGAGCGCACCATCGGCCCAAGCAACCCGGGCCGTTGCAGCGCTATCGGCCTAGCCGCGCACGGACTACCTTCGCAACGAAGACACCAAGGAATGGCCCGGAAGACCGATCTCGCCGAAGAGAAACTCACCCTCGATGAGGTGAAGCAGGAGATCCTGCACGATTACGCATTGGTTGTGCTGAGCCGCGAGGCCAGCTTGATCGGCCGCAAGGAAGTGCTGGGCGGCAAAGCCAAGTTCGGCATCTTCGGCGATGGCAAGGAACTCGCGCAGGTGGCCATGGCCAAGCAGTTCCGCCTGGGCGATTGGCGCAGCGGCTACTACCGCGACATGACGTTCATGTTCGCCATCGGCGAGCTCACCGTGCAACAATGGTTCGCGCAGCTCTACGCGCATGCCGATGTGAATGCGGACCCGAGCAGCGCGGGCCGCAGTATGAACGGCCACTTCGCCACGCGCTCCCTGGACGAGCACGGCGAGTGGAAGGACCTGGCCCAGCACGAATTCCTCGCCGGACATCAGCCCGACCGCCGGACAGATGCCGCGCCTGCTCGGCCTCGCGCAAGCCAGCAAGATGTTCCGCAACAACGAAGCCCTGCACAGCTACACCCATTTGAGCGACAAGGGCGATGAGGTCGCCTTCGGCACCATCGGCGATGCGAGCACCAGCGAAGGCCACTTCTGGGAGACCATGAACGCCGCCGGTGTGCTGCAAGTGCCCATGGCCATGAGCGTGTGGGACGATGGCTGGGGCATCAGCGTGAGCAAGGACTACCAGACCACCAAGGGCAGCATCAGCAAGGCGCTCGCCGGTTTCGAGAAAGAAGAAGGCACCAACGGCCTGCGCATCTACAAGACCAAGGGCTGGAACTACACCGACCTGAACAAGACCTACGAGAGGCCATCGCGCTCTGCCGCGAAGAGCATGTGCCCTGCCTGATCCACGTGGAAGAGATCACGCAGCCGCAGGGCCACAGCACCAGCGGCAGCCACGAGCGCTACAAGAGCAAGGAACTGCTGGAGTGGTACAAGACCGGCGATTGCCTCTACCGCTTCCGCGAGTGGATCCTGAACTTCAAGCCGGGTGGCACCGCGATCGCGAGCAACGAAGAGCTCGAAGTCATCGAACACCAGGCGAAGGCCGATGCGCGCGCCGCGCAGAAAGCCGCTTGGAACGCGTTCCAAAGCGAGATCAAGACGGAGCTGAACGATGTGGCCTTCATGATCGAAGCGCTCGCCACCGCGCGCCACGGTTCGGAAGAAGTTCACCCCGCGATCACGCAACTGGCCAGCGACCTCCGCGCCGAGATGACACCCGGCCGCAAAGAAGTGGTGAGTGCCGCACGCAAAGCGCTGCTCCACGGCCGAAGCGCCGACCCCATCGCGCAACAGCCGCTCGCCGACTGGCTCGCCGCTGCGATGGCCGCCAATGCCGACCGCTACGGCAGCCACCTCTATAGCCAGAGCGCTAAGAGTTCCCTGAACGTGCGCGAAGTGCCGGTGGAATACAGCGGCGATGAACAGGTCGATGGCCGCATCATCATCCGCGACAACTTCGCCGCGCTCTTCGAGAAGGAACCGCTGCTGCTCACCTTCGGCGAGGACACCGGCAAGATCGGCGACGTGAACCAGGGCATGGAAGGCATGCAGGCCCGCTTCGGCGAACTGCGCGTCAGCGATGTCGGCATCCGCGAAGCGACGATCCTCGGCCAGGGCATGGGCATGGCCCTGCGCGGCCTGCGCCCCGTGGCGGAGATCCAATACCTGGATTACCTGCTCTACTGCCTGCAGGGCATGAGCGACGACCTGGCCACCGTGCAATGGCGCACCAAGGGCGGCCAGAAGTGCCCGCTCATCATCCGCACGCGCGGGCACCGGCTCGAAGGCGTGTGGCACAGCGGCAGCCCCATGGGCATGATCATCAACAGCGTGCGCGGCGTGGTGGTGTGCGTGCCGCGCAACATGCAGCAGGCCGCAGGCATGTACAACACGCTGCTGCAAAGCGACGATCCCGCCCTGGTGATCGAATGCCTGAACGGCTACCGCAGCAAGGAACGCCTGCCCAGCAACCTCGGCGCGTTCACCGTGCCCATCGGTATTCCCGAAGTGGTGCGCGAAGGCAACGACCTCACGCTGGTGAGCTATGGCAGCACCTTCAACCTCTGCCTGAAAGCCGCCGATGAGCTCGCCGCCCTCGGCATCTCCGTGGAGATGATCGACGTGCGCACCCTCCTCCCCTTCGACCGCGAGCACCGCATCGTGGAGAGCCTGAAGAAGACCAGCCGCCTCCTCGTCGTGGACGAGGACGTGCCCGGCGGCGCCAGCGCCTTCATCCTCCGCGAGATCCTCGAAGTGCAGAACGGCTACCGCTGGCTGGATGCCGCGCCCAGCACCCTCACCGCCAAAGCCCACCGCCCCGCCTACGGCAGCGATGGCGATTACTTCAGCAAGCCCAGCGTGGAGGATGTGGTGGAGAAGGTGGTGGGGATGGTGAGGGAGTGATCGCTTCGGCCCGCTGCGGCGGGCCTCGCGATGACCGTCTTCGGGCTGTCTCCATCGAAGACGGTCATCGCGAAGTCACGGCTCTGCGGGACTGAAGCGATCTTGCATCTTCAGGCCCGATACCAATGGCAAAGACGAGCTGGGTCTACATCATGACCAACCGCCGCGACGGCGTTCTCTACATCGGTGTTACTTCCGACATCAAGAGCCGCATAGCCAAGCACAAGAACAAGACCTACGCCACCAGCTTTACCGCTCGGTACAATTTGGATAAGCTCGTGTACTTCGAGAAGATCGATGGCATAGTGAAGGCGATCGAACGGGAAAAGCAATTGAAGGGCGGACCCAGAAGGAAAAAGATGGCATTGATCGAAGGCATGAACCCGGAATGGCGAGATCTGTTCGCTGATCTGCTTTGACCACATTAGCGCTCGCATGCTTCGCGAGTGCGTGATTGACAAGGGCCTCTGGCCCGCCGAACCGGATAGGCGGGCCGGAGGCCCTAACTTGGTGCGACACTCGGCAAACAGCCGAGCGTCAACTTGAAGCATCAACTGGCGCGAACAGCTGGCACCGACCAGGACCATGAACTTGAAGGTTCTTTTCCTGTTGATGCCTCTGACTTGTGTTCCGGGCAGGAGGATGGCAAGAGAATAGTGAGACAGACCCCATTGTGAAAATGGGAAGTTGGAGTCTGAATTTTTCATTGGCATTTTCAACGGAGATACCTTGTTCGACGGGCCTTACGTGCGATACTATCCCAGCGGCGTCCTGGAGAGATGCTTCCTTCGTCAGAGGTATTGTTGTTGGTGAAGAGGTATTTTATGACAAGAAGGGAAGGATCACTTTTAGACACACCTACGACGACATTGCTTTTCCTCGGACGATCAAAGGCCAGTCCTATTATTACTCAGGTGCGTGCAGATACGCGGAGGGGACACTACTTGAAACCCAACCAGGAGTAACTCTGAATTATGGAGTAGCGAAGTGGTATCGGAAGGATCAACAGGTAATGGACTCTGTGGTTTACGAAAATGGGGTCCAAGTATATCGGGCGGCCTTCAGCAAGAAGGGCTTGCTACAATTTGAGAAGACGGATATTCAGGAATAAACCCTTGGTTCGCGCTCGCGTGTTTCGCGAGTGCGTGAGTTCTTAAGGCCTCCGGCCCATCGAACCGGATAGGCGGGCCGGAGGCTAACTGATCGACACTCGGCAAATAGCCGAGCGTCAACACGGGATAAGCGCACCCAACAGCGCGGGCCGGCGCGATGGGATCGAGGCGCTGGCGGGTGAACAGCACCCGCTCGCACAGCTGCTATGGGGCCTTGAACTTCCGCGGGAACCGGGTACATTCACCTGACCTAACCCACCACCACATGCCCCTCAGTTCCTTAAAGGCTGGTAACACCAAAGGTGTGGACGCCTCTGTCCAATTTACGGAAGCACCGTATACGGCACAGCTCGCGCTGAACGGGCTGGTGGCCGGCTCCAACACGCAGGTGCAGTTCACCGTTTTCCTGGACCCGGCGTACTTCACCTGCGCGCTGAGCGCGGACAAGACCCAGATCATCATCACGACCAGCGGGCAGAACACGAACCCGAAGAATATGGTGTACACCGTGGATACGGGCATCACTATGAAGACCGCCTCAGGCGGCGCCAAGGCTTTGGTCATTCAGATGGTGCCGGCCGGCCAGTCCACGGGCACCACGTACATGTTCACGAAGTCGACCGGTCCTGTCGACCTTGCGGGCAAGTACAGCAGCACGACAGGAAGCTAGGGCTAGGTCACGGGACCGAACGTGCAGATGCGCGCGCGGATCGCGCATCCCACGGACAGGGCTGTTCGCTCTGCTCGGCCCCAGCAATAGCACAAGCATTCCCGCGCCTCGATCCGGCGCAGGGCCACGAGTGCCGTGCGCGACCTCGCTACAAACTGACCGAAGATCCTAATGCGACGTCCGATGGCACAAATGACCGGGCGGTTTGTGGCTTCCCAAGATGGCCGATCGTAACTGGAGGTTGGCTGCGCGGCTTTTGCGCCAGCATCGGCAAGGGGCTACTTTCAACCTCACTGTAGCCATGAGAAAGTCGAAGTTTGAGCATCGATCATTGGGATACTGAAGCAACACGAGAGCGGCTGAAGGTGCGGACATCTGTAGGGAGCATACCATCAGCGCGGCCACCTTCCACAACTGGAAGGCCCGTTATGGGGGCATGGAACCCAGCCAGCTCAAACGGGTAAAGGAGCTCGAGGGAGCTCAGCCGCCTCGCGCATGTACACCGAGTTGAGCATGGAGAACGACGCCATGAAGGCGGCATCCAAAAGAAGTGGGGCGCCTGACGAGAAACGGGGGACGTACAGGCGTTGAACGAGCAGATGATGAGCCAGCGCAGCCAGCCACATTGTGCGGATCCCCCGCAGCACGGCCAGGTACACCAAACGACCGGCCGATGATAGCATGTTGATAGCAGCCCTGACCGAGCTCACACAGAAGCATCCGGCCATCGGGTTCTGGCAATGCCATCACCGCTTGCGGATGAAGGGTGTGCTGGTCAATCACAAACGCCTTTACCGCGTGTACACCAGCATGTACTTGAACATCCGTCGCCGGGTAAAGAAGCGCTTGCCTGCGCGCGTGAAACAAGCTTTGTTCCGGCCCGCAACACCCGACCAGGTCTACAGCATCGACTTCATGCACGACACGCTATGGGATGGCAGGACCTATCGGCTGCTGAACGCATCGACGACTACAACCGCGAGGTATTGGCCATCGAGGTGGACACTTCATTGCTACCCTGCGCGATCCGCGACTGGAGATATCGTCCGTACGACCCTTGCCCGGGACGATCCGTGGACAACGGCCCGGAGTTCGTCAGCCACAAGCTCGACAATGGTCAGGGATAACGGTATCACCCTGGCCTACATACAGCCCGGCAAACCAACACAGAACGCCTACGTAAACGCTTCTTAACGGCCGCATGCGCGCGAACTGCTCAGTGCCTATGTGTTCCGCACCTTGACGAGGTGCGGGAGAAGGCCGAAGAATGGATGGACGATTACCACAATCACAGACCTCACAAAGCGCTCGGCTACCGATCACCGGCGCAAACTCAACCATGAACAGCCCTTTGGAACCTCCAGTTATGATCGGACCGAAAACAAGGGAAGCCTACAGGTTCACGCGCGCACTGCCCGCGCCGAATACTTGCGCGATCTCCCGGCCTTTGCGCACGCTTCACCCTGCATCCTTACGGATGTCCTGGGCTACGATCAGCGGTGAACGCGGTGAGGTGGATAAGCGCACCCAACGGCGCGGGCCGTAACGATGGGATCGAGGCACTGGCGGGTGAACAGCACCCGCTCACTCACCGGCTGCGGGTCCTTGCACTTCCGCGGGATCCAGCTACATTAACCGACCTAAACCACCACACCATGCCCCTCAGCTCCTTACAGGCCGGTAACACCAGAGGTCTGGACACCTCGGTCCGATTTACGGCCCAACCGAATACGGCAACGCTCGCGATCAACGGGCTGGTCTCTGGCTCCGACTCGCTGGTGCAGTTCACCGTGAACCTGGACCCGGCGTCCTTCACTTGCGCGCTGAGCGCGGACAGGACCCAGATCATCATCACCACCAGCGGGAGCAACCGGAACCCAACGAATGTGGTGTACACCGTGGATACGGGCAATAATATGAAGACCACCCGGGCCGGTAACGTTATCATGGTCATGCAGTTGGTGGCTGCGGGCCAGAGCAACGGCACCACGTACATGTTCACGAAGTCGACCAGAGGTGGCGGTGCCGCGTTCAAGCGCCCCCCCACGACCGCGGGCCAGGCCTAGGCGCGGGAGCTGATGCGCAGGCATCTTTCCGCCATGATGGTCCTTCGGATGGGGCTGCTCGTCGTGCTCAGTGCGTACATGCACCTTGGCATCGCGCAGACCCCGAGGGAGCTCGCTTGGGCGGATAGTTTGCTGGAGCAGCTCGCCGGGCACATGCAGGATGATGCACGCCGCGCGGCCGAACTGGCCCGCCAGGCCGCACAGGTGTTGGAGCAAGGGGCCGACCCCTGCAAGGCGCTGCACATCCGATCGCTGCTGGCCAACTACCTGGACCGGCTCGGGTCCGTTGACTCGGCCGCCGCGCTCTTCCTCGATGACCGGTTCGCGCGGATAGCGACCTGCCCGCCGGCCGTGCAGAAGGACTACTACCGGTTCTTGACGAACGTGCAGCTCAGCCTCGGCGAGTTCATGCGCGTGGACTCGGTCTGCACGCTGGCGTACGGCCTTGCGGATGCAGGACCACTGAAGGGGATGGACCTGAGCGAGCTGCGGTGCAACCACGGTATCGCGGTGGCCAACATGGGCCGCTTGGAGGAGGCCATGACCCTGTTCCGCAGCGCCTATGACGATGCGCGCGCGCATGCCTCCACGGAGAACATGACCCAGGCCTTGCTCAACATGGCCACCATCCACGCCATGCAGGGCGACCTTCAGGCCGCCCGCAAGGAACTATTGAAGAGGTGCTTGCCCTGTTGCGCGACGGTGGCTTCTCCGATCGACTGGTGCGCTGCTACCAGAACCTGGGATCGGTCCACAGAGACCTCGGCAACCTGGAGACGGCCATCGCTTACCAGGATTCGGCCATCGCCCTGGCCCGCAGCAGTGGCTTCCTGAAGGGGGAGGCCGTTGCCACCCAGGGCTCGCCCAGATCCTGCGGCCCGCTCGCCGAGGAACGATGCCTTCGACCAGCTGGATCGCTACCTGCTGCTTCATGACAGCATCCTGGACAGCGACCGGATCAAGGCGGTGACGGAGATGCGCGAGAAGTACGAGACCGAGAAGAAGGAACGGGACAACGTGGCCCTGCGCGCGGCCAACCTGGAGGCCGCACTGGACCAGGAACAGCTCCGCCGCACGCGCAACCTCTACCTCTTCGGCGGCATCATGGTGCTGGTGGGCGCTATCGCCCTATGGAGCCGCCTTCGTTTCGTACACCGATCACGCGCCGCCATCCGGAAGGAGAAGGACATCAGTGAGGCCTTGTTGCACAATATCCTGCCGGAGGAGGTGGCCGCCGAGCTGAAACAGAAGGGCTATGCGGACGTCAAGGAGTTCGAGGTGGCCACGATCCTGTTCTCGGACTTCAAGGGCTTCACCGTCCTGAGCGAGCGATTGACCGCTGCGGAGTTGGTGGCCGAGATCGACCACTGCTTCAAGGGTTTCGATGCCATCATGGAGCAACACGGCATCGAGAAGATCAAGACCATCGGTGACGCCTACATGGCCGCCGGCGGGCTTCCGATCCCGGCGCACGGCCGCCCGGCGGAGGTGGTGCGGGCGGCGTTGGCGATGCAGGACTTCATGGCCGACTACAAGGCCCGGCGAGAGGCCGAAGGCCGGCTCTTCTTCGAGATGCGCCTCGGCCTCCACACCGGACCGGTGATCGCCGGCATCGTAGGGGTGAAGAAGTTCGCCTACGACATCTGGGGTGATACGGTGAACACGGCCAGCCGCATGGAGAGCAGCGGCGCACCGGGCCGCGTCAACATCAGCCGAGCCACGTACGAGCGCGTGAAGGACGAGCCCGATCTCCGCTTCGTTCCGCGTGGCGAGGTGGAGGCCAAAGGCAAGGGGATGTTGGAGATGTGGTTCGTGGAGCGATCGTGAGCTTGGGAACGCAGCCAGTTCACCACCGCTGGTGGCGGTCCACACGGTCCAGGATGCCTTGAATGTGTACGTCCTCGGAGGGGTGCGCTTTCTCCAACCGGAAGCGGACCCGCGGGTTGGACCGGTTCACGAACAAACCGTAGGGCCGAAGTGTGAAGGTCCACTTGCAGTCGAGCATGTGGAAATAGACCGGTTGACCGCGGCGGAAGGTGAGCGTGCGATGGACCTCCGTCCCGTAGGCCACGCCATCCACATCCACCGTCACCGTCTCAAGGTCATCGCTCACATCACGGCAGGAGAGCCGGAGGCCTTCGAACTCCTGGTGCTGGCCTTCCTTGAAGCTCTCGTTGAGCACGGTGCCCGAATCCATCCGATCATCCGCCGGCACACAGGGCGTGCGGTCCGGTTCCATTGGGGGCGCGGCCTCGGCGACATAAGCGCCATAGCACCATTCGGCCATGACGTGATAGGGGATCCGGCACCATCCGTTCCTCCCCCAATCCGTACCCCAGGAGTTGAGCACCAGGTAGGTGCTGTCCGCATCGTCATACCCCGCGCAGATCAGCGCGTGGCCCAGGATGAGCAGGTCGGGGTCCAGCGTGTCGGGTCCGGCCCACACGAACTCCTTTCCCGATGCGGCCGCATCGAGACCCAAGGTCATGAACGACCGATCGATGCTCATCGCGACAACGATGGGCTGTCCCGCGAACAGATGGTGCTTCCATTGCGCCCTGTTGTCCACCGCCACGGTGAGCGCGTCTAAAAGGTCCGTCCCCTGGTCGCAGTCCCCCTTGCTCAGGTACTGCATGGTGTAGTTGTAGACGAACGCGGGTGAGAACGCGACGGTCCCAGTAGTATCCCGTTCCGGGTCCACGCGGTTCAGTCGATTCTCCTGGAAAGAGCGAAGGGCATAGCCAACGGCCCAGCCCGTACAACTGTTCCGATCCCCTTGTGCACCGGCCTCCGGGAACCAGGAGGCAAGGTCGAACCGGGCTGGCAGCTTGACGCCACGTGGGGGATCGAAGGGCCGTTCGGTCGGTATGTTCAACAACGACTCACGATCGGGGTAGGCCGCTCCGGTGGCGAACGGTTGCGTTTCCTGCTGTGCCGCAAGGCCCGCGCACAGAGCGATCAGATGACCGGACGCCATCCAGCGCCGCAGAGATCGCCGTAGGTCTTCGCTCATGGATGGAAAGATAGTCGGCGCGGCTCATGCTTGGCCAACGCGTTTGCAAGCGCCCGAAATGATCGTCAAACCAAGCCATCAGGGACGTTCCATCACCTGTAGCGGCGATCCACGCCGAGAGCGCCTATGCGTTCGCCCTGCGTCCGCACGTAGCCGTGGCCGCCAGTGCCTATGTTAGCAGCATGCGGAGAGAGATCGGTGCGGTGCTTGTCACTTCCATTTCGTTCACCAGCATTTCCCCGGCATGCGCGCAATGCTGCGACCACATCCTGATGATGGACGACAGCTACGGCGATGGCTGGAACGGCGGATCGCTTCAAGTGCTCATCAACGGTTCGCCGATCGGGCCGTTCGCCGCAACGGGTTCAGGAAGCGACACAACCTTCCAGGTCTGCAATGGCGATGCCCTGGAGTTGATCTACACACCGCTGGACTATGAGAATGAGAACAGCTATGTGCTCTTCGACCAGTGGGGCAACATAGTGTTCGCGGATGGGCCGACGCCAGCGACGGGATCGGTCTACACCGGCACCGGCGATTGCACACAGGTACCAGCACCCGGCACCATGCCCAGTGCCGCACTTCCGATCGATACGTCCGATTGTGTGCTCGCGGATAACAGCCTCGTACCCGGCACGGGCATCGATCCGGGTTGCGCCAGTTACCAAGGCGGTGATATCTGGTTCGCTCTGCCCGTTCCTTCTTCGGGGAACGTGGTTGTGTCCACAGCGGATACGGGAGGCTTGAACGACACGGGGATCGCATTGTGGACCGGTCCCGATCACTTCAACCTATCGCCTGCCGGCTGCGACGACGACAGCGGCCCCGGCTACTTCTCCTTGATGCTGGCCAGTGAACTTCCGTTGGGTGACACGCTTTGGATCCAAGCCTTCGGCTACGGGGGTGGCACCGGTGCTTTCGAGCTCTGCGTTACCGACCCCGGCACCGTAACACTCGAAAGTTCCGAGTTGCCCATCGTGATGATCAACACGCTGGGCCAGACCATCGTGGACGATCCGAAGATCGATGCGTTGATGGAGATCAAGTACAACGGGCCGGGAAACCTCACCTACGTTACCGATCCCGCGAACGAATACAACGGCCACATCGGCATCGAGATCCGTGGGGCATCATCCGCAGGTTATCCGCAGCGGCCCTACGGGATCGAAACGCGCGACTCGCTCGGTGCGAACCTCAACGTATCGCTCCTCGGCATGCCCAGCGAGAACGACTGGGTGTTGCTGTCGAACTTCAACGATCGCTCGCTGATCCGGAACCAGCTGGCGTCCGCTATCGCCGAAGGAATGGGCCAGTACGCGCCGCGCATGCACCTGTGCGAAGTGATGATCGACAGTTCGTACAAGGGGATCTATGTGTTCGGCGAGAAGATCAAGCGCGACAATGGACGGGTAAACATCGCCACGCTCACCGGATCGGAGAACAGCGGCGATGACCTGACCGGCGGCTACATCCTCACGCAGAACTATTGGGACGCGAACAACAGCTTCGAGAGCAACTACACCCCGATCGACCATCCCACGTTCGATGTGCATTTCATCTACTACTATCCGCAACCGGACACGATCACCCAGCCGCAGCGCAGCTACATCGCGGAGTATGTGGACAGTTTGGAAACAGCGCTCTATAGTGTGGACTTCGCCGATACCGCGGTGGGCTACCGCAAGCACATGGATGTGAAGTCGTTCATCGACTACTTCCTGGTGAACGAGGTGTCGCGCAACAACGACGGATTCAAGAAGAGCGTGTTCTTCCACAAAGACAAGAACAGCAATGGCGGCAAGCTGAAGGCGGGGCCGGTCTGGGATTTCGATTGGGCATGGAAGAACATCGCGAGCTGCTCCATCTTCGAAGCAACGGATGGTTCCGGCTGGGCGCATCTGATCAACGACTGCTTCACCGATAATTACTCCTGCGGCTGGTATGTGCGCCTGTTGCAGGACAGCACCTTCAATAACGAACTGCGCTGCGCCTATGATGACTACCGCACCAACGTGCTGGACACAGCGAACCTCTTCGCCTACATCGACAGCGTCGGCTTGCTCGTGCAGAACGCACAGGCGCGGCACTTCCAGAAATGGCCCATCCTTGGGGTGAGCGGCCCCGCGCCGGAAGTGAACGCCTGTGCGATCACCTACGCCGCCGAACTCGATACCCTGAAGGCTTGGATCGCACAGCGGCTTGATTGGCTCGATGCGAACATCCCCGGTGTGCAGCAACGTGGGAGTGAACGGTCCCGAAGCAGTGGGATCCTTGTCGTGCTTCCCGAACCCGAGCACGGGAACGTTCCACTTCCAAGGCTTCGTTGCCGGCAGTGGCCCGCTGGTGTTCACCATCCATGATGTGGCCTGGCGCGAAGTGGATCGCATCGTCCTATCGCCGGGGCGGATCGCGTTCGATCGCACCCTGGTCCGGAGCGGTACCTATTTCTTCACCTTGAACGACGGCGGGCACCTGCTGCAGAAGGGGAAGCTGGTGGTGCTCTAGCGCGATCGCGTCGCGAACACCCGGTGTGGTATGGCGTCGGTTTCACCGAACCACCCTCAGTACGCAATTGGTTGAGCGCATAGTGCCTCCAGCCCCTCGCACCGGATAGGCGGGCCTCGGGCCCAAAGGAGCACAACACCCGGCAAGCAGTCGGGCGATCATGGATCCACGGCCTCAGAACGATCACCGCCGCACCTCCACCTCCACCCTTCGGTCCCAAGCGCCTTCCCGTGTGGCGCGATCTACGTCGCCCTATCGGTAGAATTGTTTGTCGATGAAGACCACCAACTTCTCATCATCCATCTTGTTGGAGGTGCTTTCGGTACACGCGGTGTGCTTGTATTGCGGGGTTTCCGAAAGGAAATGGATGAACTGCTCTTGCACCTGACCGGTCCCGGTCACATGCACCTCATCCACGTTGGGCATGATCGCGGCGATCTCCTTGAAGAACTTGCGTGTCAAGGCGATCGCCTCATGGTTCGCCGCGTTCTCATTGGAATTCCGCTGAGCGCCCGCGTTCTTCACATGGCCCAGGATCATGAAGTCGTCGTTCCCTGGCTCCTTCCTGCCTGCAACGGTCGCATGTTGTTGATCCATCCACACCCCGAACTGCTTCTTTGTATGTGTTGTCATGCTTTGGAACACCCAAACGCCAGGCCAGCGCGACCCGCTGGGGCCACCGAGGCCATCGTGGGCCTGAGGACGTGGAAGGCGTTCACATTCCGCCGGGCCGTCGTTCATCAGCGTGTGGGGAGATGCTTCCCCCATATCCCGTGAAATCCCGGATGTTCGCGTCGCGCTCACCTGATCGCGGCAGAGCACAGATCATTTCACCGCCGCACCTCCACCTCCACCCTTCGGTTCATCGCGCGGCCTTCCGGGGTGGCGTTGTCCGCGATCGGCCGGCTGCTGCCCTGGGTGAAGGTGAGGATCGATTCCGGTGGTGCGCCACGTTGCAGGAGCAATTCGCGAAGCCGGTCGGCGCGGGCTTGTGCGAGCGTTCGGTTGCGGGCCGGTGTTCCGGAGCCATCCGCGTGCCCGGTGATGTGGAGGGACATGCTGCGATCCGCGTTCAAGGTGGTGGCCAGGCGGTCCAAGGCCCCGGCATCCACCTCCAAGGGCAGGTCACTATCACTGTCGAAATGAAGGACGATCTGGTCGGGCCATTCGAACGTGTTCGTGGTACTGCCCGTCGCCAGGTTCACCGCAGCGGGGCAGGGATCCACACAACCGGGAATGGAAGAGACGACCGCGAGATGCACATTGTCCACGAACGAGTAGGCGAAAGGACCATCGCCATCGGCACCCACTTGCACGATGGTGCTGACGCTATCCGCACCGAAGTTGCCCACAAGCAGCTGTCGCGCGCAGACCGCTGGCGTGAAGGTGCCGCAAAGCGTCATCGATCGATCGCTCTGTGCCATCAACGCTCCGGGTGGTGAGCGCCAGGCCCACGGCAGATCAATGCGCAACCGATCCCGCCGGGTGCTGAACGTATCGGTGACCGCGATGCCAATGGCGTCCACCGCGAAGGCATAGGCGGGATTCCGGCGCACATCGAGGGACACGCGGTAGATGGAGCATGGACTGAGCGTATCGGCCAAGGGGATGCGGATGTACTCGCGGTTGTCCGTGTACCCGGCCGAATAGAGATAGAGTCCGGTCTCGCCGTCGTACAGATCGGGTGTGCCATCGGAAGCGTTCCGCCAACTATCGGGCGTGGGGTGCAGGTTGCGATCGAAGCCCGGGTCGGGGATCAGCTCGGGGCCTGTGGCCTCGGGCACTTCCGCCGGGCAGGCCAGATCAGGCGTGAGCATGTTGATGTGTTCCGGCGAGGTGCTATCGGGCACCAAGGAAACACCATCGAGGTAGACATAGGCTGCGCGGGACATCCATTCGCGCCACGCGCCGCGCCGTGCATCGGGGTCCATGCGGGCCGAGGCCTTGCGTTCCATGGAGGCCTTCTTGCGGCCGTCCATGCGGATGCGTGTGCTGGAGTTGCATGTGTGGAAGTTGCCGATCAGCACGAAGCGTTCGCCGCCGCGCGCATTGTGGATGCCGGTGATGGTGGTCCATCCGGCGGTATCGTTCAGCAGGCGGCCATGTGCATTTTCCACATCTGCCCGTTCCCGCAGGGCCGGCGAAAGGCCCTTGGCCGCTTGATCCTCTTCGGTGAAGAGCGCAGCTACCTGATCGGTCACGTAACCGGAATGTTCGGAGGGGCTCACATGGAAGGTGAGCCGATAGCGACGGCCGCTTTCCAAGGGTGCCTTCAAAGCGAACTGGAGATACTCGCGCATGCCGCATTCGTTCGGCATGTCGGTGGTGAGCAGCAAGCCTGCGTAGGCTTTCCCCTCCCAGGCGGCTTGCTGACCGCTCCAGTTGGCCGGCACACCAAAAGGCTCGCTGCATGTGGCGTAGAGGTCCGGGATATGCCTTGGGCAGCCTTCACCTTTCCATCCACTTTCAGGCGCTTCACCGCCGGGCCCGTGGGGCATCGCTTGAAAGACTCCAGGCCGCCGTTCACCACCAGCTCCTGCCCATGCACCGTGCCGAGCGCTGCGCCAAGCAATGCCAGGAGCACCAAGAGGAGATGCGAAGGGAGCAGCGGCACGTGGGACGAAGGTGAACGATCGCGGCCGAAGGCAAAGTACCTGCCCAGAACCTTGTATCTGGAACCGACCGATGCCATCTTTGTGTACACCCCGCTAGCATGACCGTAGAACCCATCGAACGCCGCACCACGATCGCGCGGCTCGTGCGCGTACGTCCCGATCTTCTGGAGATCCACTATAACGCCGGATGCCTTTTCGCACTCCCCAGATCGCGGAAACGCAGCAGGCGCGTCGAGAAATGATGGGCGCACCCTTACGCCACGCTCACTATTATTCCGGAGGATGTTGACTTCCAACTGCACGCCATGAACGCCGGACCATGCCGGGCAAGACCGCTCGAAGGATGATCGTGGCCACTGCGGTGGTGTGCCACGCCAACATGATCCAGATGCTGGTGAAGATCTACTTCTCCTACTTCCCGCAGATGCAACGGATACGCATCACGGACAATGAGGCCGAGGCGCGGACCTGGGTGGAGGAACAGTTGCAGGAGATCGCGCACACGGGTAGCTGAACGCGAGCTGACCGCCCGCACCCATCCCACCTATCCCATGAGCCGCGGCTTCGTGAAAGAGGACGACCAGGAGGAGGCGCCCTTCATACCTCCCCGTGCTCCCCTGCCCGATGGTGCGACGAACCACGTGACCCCACGCGGCATGCGCTTGCTCCTGGAGGAGCGCACGCAACTCGAACAAGCGCGGGCCAATGCACAGGGCAGCGACGATGAACGCCGCCGCGCCAAAGCGGAGATCGATGGACGGCTCGCCCTGTTGAACGAGCGCATCGTCACCGCGCGGCCGGTGGAGCATGGCACGGGACCACCTGCGGATGTTCGCTTTGGCGTCCTGGTCAAGGTCGTCTATCGCAGTGGTCCGCAGCAAGGCTCGGAGCGTAGCTTCACCATCGTGGGTGTGGATGAAGCCTCGGTCGCTGAGCAGCGCTTCGCCTTCACGGCACCTATCGCGCGCGCATTGATGGGCAAGCGGGTGGGCGAACGCGTCACCATAGTGCTCGGTTCGGTGGAGCAGGAATTGGAAGTACTGGCGATCGGCTGGCCGAACGATAGACAATGATGCTGAACATGTGCGATCCGCTCAATGCTACCCACCACTTGCGCGGTGGGGCATATCCTTTAGCGACTCATAGAGCTAGCGTTGCCGCCGTTCGAGCCCATCAAACCGATCACCATGAAAAGGAACGTTGATCTCCGCCGGATGGCGGTCCCGATGTCACTTCTGCTTCTTCCCATTCTCCTGCACGCGCAAGTGCTCCATGTGGACGACAGCAATCTCTCCGCCACGCAGAACGGAACCACGCAATACCCCTACCGCAGCGTGCAGGCGGCGATCATGAACGCGGCCTTGAACGATACGATCAAGGTGGCCGCAGGTAGTTATGGGCCCACGGACAATCTGGGGAAACCCTTGGTACTATGGGGCGGTTATCCAGGCGGCAGCACAACGGATTATGATGCAGGTCTGGGCGGGGATTTCCTTGCGCCGGCATCCGATCCGGCGTTAACGGTGATCAGCGGTGGGCCCGATAGTATCGGTGTGGTGCTTACCCGCTTCGACTTCGACCCGTTCTCCTTGGTGATCTCGAACCTCACGGTGACCAACAGCATGAAAGGCATCGTATGCGATGCGCTGATCTCCTGGCCGCCTGTGGAGAACGTGACCATCAGCGATTGCATCATCGAGAACAACGGACTGATCGGAGCGACCAGCTTGGGTGCAGGGATCCTCGTGCTCGGCAATGGACACCAACTGCTGAACAACGTGATCCGCAACAACCACGGCGGACGAGGTGCCGGTATCTCCGGGAATTCGGGCACGGGGGACAGTCTCCTGATCGAAGGCAACTTGATCGCGCAACAACATCATCGCAGGGAACCAACTGCAGAACAGCTATGGCTGGGGCGGCGGTGTGCTGATCCTGGGCACCGCGCACATGTCCGGCAATGTGATCAGGAACAACTACTGCCCTTCCTACGGTGGCGCCGTCTTCGTGGACGAAGGCGGGATCCTCTACATGGACCACGACCTCATCTACAACAACAGCACCTCCCTTGAAGGCGCTGCGGTCGCGGCCGACTATGGCGGTCCGGGTTCCTCGTACGTGTACCTCACCAATTGCACCATCGCCAACAACCATGCGACCGGCGGGCTGGGTGGCAATGCGGTCTTTGTGGATGTGAGCTCGTTCGCCACAGCCAGCAACTGCATCTTTTATGGGAACGGCGATGACTTCCATGTGACCGGCGGTAGCAGCCTCACCGTGACGTACACGTTGAGCGAGGAGCCGGTCGCTGGTCAGGGCAACTTCCAGGCGGACCCGTTGTTCGCGGATACAGCGAACGGTGACTTCCATCTGCGCTCCACGGTGGGGCGCTACGACCCGGTGAGCCAAAGCTGGGTGACGGATGGTGCACACAGCCCGGCGATCGATGCCGGTGATCCCGCCTCTTCCTATGCGAACGAGCCCTGGCCCCACGGATCCGGATCAACCTGGGCTATGATGGGAACACCGCCTACGCATCAATGTCGAACTCCACGGGTATTGCTTCAACAGCGGCGGATGATCCCTTCATCTTGGCCTATCCCAACCCCGCACAGACCGTTTTAACGGTCGCACTACCGACGGTCGGAGGTGAGCAAAGCGAGCTACGGATCTTCAATGAGCTGGGGATGGAAGTGCTTCGCCAGCAATTGGGACAGACGATCGTGCTACCCGAGATCTCCGGCATGGCCGATGGAGCTTATGTCCTACGCATCATCACCAGCGATGGCGCGATGCATTGGAAGAAATTAGTGGTGAGGAAAGGAAAATAGCGCACAGCTTCACGGATGGTGAAGCGTACGTCATTCCACCACCAACCGCACCGATCCGATCTGGGAGCCCTCGCGCAGGACGCGCACCAGGTAAATTCCGGCTGGCAGGTCGCGGCGCTCGACCAGCACCTCCCGGGTGCCTTCCCCGTGCAACAGACGCAGCAGCCGTCCGTTGGCGGCCACGATCTCGATCACTCCTTCCGCGCCGATGACCTCGTCGCATACGAGCAGGAAGTCCTGGCTCGCCGGATTCGGAGCCATATGGAAAGCAGGAGCATGACTTTCCACGTGCACGTTCTCAGCGATGCTGTTCGCATACCAGAAGATCTTCCTCGTCACGCCATCGTTGTAGGAACAGATCACATCCAGGATCCCATCGCCATCCACATCGACGGCCCATACGCTGGTTGAACCTTCCTGTATGGACGGGACCCCAAAATCCTCGAGCACGATCGGCAATGCGAACGAACCAGTGCCGTCGTTCAAGAAGCACACCAGCTTGTAGGTGAACGTTCCGATGAAACCCTGGACCAGCAGATCCTCATCACCATCGCCCTCCATGTCGGCGTGGCCGAACGTGATCGCCGAACTGACCACACCGATCGGTTCGAACGGCCCCAGCACGCCTGCTCCGTTGTTCGCCAGCCAGCCGAATCCCGAACCCATGTGATCATCGAGGACCACGGCTCGCGGTGCAAGCGTTCAACAGTATACGTGGACCGAAGAGCCCGGCCCCGAAGTGCTCATGCCAGTATACCATGCCCTGATCGCGGAACGCATAGATCACGTCCAGATCGCCGTCGAGTTCCACATCGTAGACTTGAAGAAAATCGTCGTAATAGAACGAGATGTCCCCGGGAGGGAAGGGATCGGAATTGATGACCCACGGACCGAGGAAGGTGCCGGAGCCGTCGTTCTCCCACCATTGCGCCAGCGTATCGAGCGCGGAAACCGTTAAGATGTCCGGGTCACCGTCCTGATCCAGGTCCGCCACTACGTATGGGATCTGCTGATAACCCTGCTCGATGATGACCGGCGGACCGAAGGCGAGCTGTGCGGGCACATCCGCGGTAAAGACGGCCGCGAGCATCGATGCTATCGTCCTTGAGTGTACCATGGTGATCGGGTATGTGGACCAACGATGCAATTGCACATTTGCCTGCCTGCCCCGGTCTACAGCTTAATGAAGCGCTGTAGGATCCTTGCTCCCCGCTCCTGCTCGATGCTGACCACATACGAACCACCGGCAAGGTCACCGATGCTCAATACGGCATGCGTGCCAGTAAGACGCTGGGCCTTCAACAAGCGACCATCCAAAGAACGCAGCTCAAGCAATGCACCAGGTGCGTCCACTTGCACGGTGAGTTGGTCGTGCGCTGGGTTCGGGTAGAGCACGAAGTCGTTGTCCACGTTCGTGGCGATATCCACGCTTTGATCGACAGTGAAGATGGCCGGTGCGGTGACCACCGCCGCATTGAAGTCGAAGTAGATGTTGGCGACGTTCTCGATCTGCGCGCCGTTCAAGAGCGTGCTCACCGGCGCCATGCGGAACTTCACGTAGCCGTGGCTGTTGGGCTCGTCGCTGGTGCTGTCGGGCAGGTTGATCGGATCCATCACGAAGTGCAGCACGCCTTGGTGGATGTACCATTCCGTGGTGTGCGAACTGCTCACGAGGTCCATGGTGTTCCACAGCAGATCGGTGCTGAGCGTATCGGTGATGATCACGCGTTCCGCAGGGAAGGTGCCCGTGTTCTGGAAGCGGATGGTGTACTCCAACGCTTGTTCCCGGCCTGCACCTGCTCGGGTGTCATCACCTCGGGGACCACCTGCTTGTCGTTGGGGTCCACCGCCCCGACCACAAAGCCGGACCAGGTGATGGTGTTGTTCCCCGGGCGTCGTGTCCTGCGCGCTGGGTGTTGCAATGAAGGTGTGCGCGAGCGGCGTTCCGATCACCACACCGGCATCGGTGTTCAGCGTTACCGCAATGCCCCACGAACCGCCCGCAGCGATGGTCGGTGACCAGGTGGCGTTGTTGCCGACCAGTGCATCCGGCACGATGCCGCTGCCCACCCAGGTCTGCGTATTGTCGAAGGTGAGGTCGAGCGCGGCCACGGTGCTTTCCGTGCCAATGTTCTCCACGGTGATGTACACGTTGTTGTCGAAGCCCGGCCGCGCGGGCATGGTGGTGAGGTGCGCCACCAGATCGTAGATGCCGGGAATGGCCTGATACCCGATGTCGTTCAAGGAGTCGATCTGCAACGCGGTGAGCGTGATGTTCGCCGGGGCCGTCGTGCGCGCGTGGTAAAGCACATCCTGTCCGTCCAGGACGTAGCTGCCGGTGTCGATGGGCAGCACGTAGTTGCCTGCGGCATCGGGCGCGGTGAGGTAGCTGCCGGGCTGCGCTTCGATCACCGCATTGGTGAATGCGGCTTCACCGCCATCCTTCGCGCCGTTGCCGTTGGCATCGTTGAACACACTGCCGGTGATCGCCTCATCATCGAAGGGACAAGGTGAAAGCACGTTGCAGACGGTGAGCGGAAAGCCCAGGTCGCTCGAGATCGCATCATACGCGGTCGGGATGTTGGGCAAGCAAGTCACGTTAGTGCTGCTGCAAACCATACTGTTCACCGAATTGGGGAGCGTCGGCAGGCAGTCGATGGGGTTCGTACCGCACAGCAGGTATTGCAAGCTGTCCGGCAGCCAGGGCAGATGGTGATCAGGTTCTGGTTGCAGTTCAGCAGTGACAAGTTGGGGCTGAGCGAGGGCAGGCTGGTCAACTGGTTGTTGAAGCAGTAGAGTGTTGTGAGCGAGTCGGGCAACGCGGGCAGACTTGAGAGCCCGTTGTTCGCAGCGTAGAGTATTAGCAGTGAATCCGGAAGTGTGGGCAACACCCCATCGGATTGTTCTCGCATTCCAGTTGACGCATTGCATTGGGCAGCGCTGGCAGTCCCGCCAGCTGGTTGTTGTAGCAAATGAGATTGCGAAGGGAAGCGGGCAGGGTGGGCAGGGAAACGAGCTGGTTCTGGGAGCAGAACAAAGAGTTCAGTGTGGAAGGGAGCGCGGGCAATGCGGTAAGTCCGTTGCCATCGCAGATCAGTTGCACCAACGCCGGTGGCAGTGCGGGCAGCGTGGACAGCGCATTGTCGCTGCATTGCAACAGCGCAAGGGAAGCTGGTAAGGCTGGCAGAACGGTGAGGCCGGTGTTGTTGCAGGTCAGGTTGTTCAGCGCGCCGGGTAATGCAGGCAGCGTTCCGAGCAACGGATTGTTCGCGCACAGCAAGCGGTCCAGGGAAAGTGGGAGCGCAGGAAGGCTGGTCAATGCGTTCTCGCCGCAGGCGATCTGTGTGATCGAATTTGGCAATGCTGGCAACGTGGTCAACTGGTTGTTGTAGCAGACGAGCCAATCCAACGCCGGTGGCAGCGTGGGTAGGCTGGTGAGTTGGTTGTCCCAACAGTAGAGCCGCGATAGGCTGTTCGGCAAAGACGCGAAGCTCACGAGATCGTTCCCCCGCACTCCAACTGGGTGATCGCATCAGGCAGTGGCGGCATGGTGGTGAGGTAGTTCCCGCTGCACACCAGGTATTGAAGGCCGGTGAAGTATTGGATGCCGTCCAGGTCGTAGATCCATGCGTTCGGCACGTACATGGAGGTCAAGGTCTGCACGCTCGGATGCAGCGTGGCCAGCACCGCGCCGTTCATCGCCAGGGGCACCATGAAGTTCAACCGCGCCGCGAAGGCGGAATCCGGAACCGTGAATTGCGCGTGACCAGTGCTTCCGATGAGCAGCGTGAAAAGCGATGCGATAGGCAATGTGCGTGTCATGGATGGGGTATTGGGGCGGTGCGAATAACGGTTCAATGTACGGTTTCGATCATAGGGTCATGACCGTCCAGAAAGGACATACGCTCCTATCTTGTACGCCCGACCATGGACCAACCTGCCGCCGAGATGTACATCCTTGGGAAGCTCCGCCACGGGCTTCCCAAGGAACGCACCTACCACAGCTTCAGCCATACGCTGGATGTTTACCGCTCCGTTGTGGCCGCAGCGGTTCAGGAAGACATTGAAGGCGAAGACCTCGACCTGATCCGCACCGCAGCGCTCTACCACGATTCGGGCTTTCTCGTCTCGGACCATGAACATGAAAAAGTAGGCTGTGAGCTGGCTCGGGAAGCACTGCCGCGGTTCGGGTACAGCGAGACGCAGATCGAACGGGTATGCACCATGGTCATGGCCACCAAAGTGCCCCAGCAACCCCAGAACCATTTGAGCAAGATCCTTTGCGACGCTGATCTCGACTACCTCGGCCGCTCGGATTTCTTCCGCATCGGGACCACCTTGTTCTGGGAATTCCGGCACTACGGCATCGTAAAGGACGAGCGCGACTGGAACGAGTTACAGGTTCGGTTCATGACGCAGCACAGCTACTTCACAGAGATAAGCCGCGCCATTCGCGAACCAGTGAAACAGAAGCACCTTCAAATGGTGAAGGACTGGCTGGTGAACAACCCTTGAGTGTGCCTCGAACAGCCTGGTTCCAAAAGCTTCGTCGGAAAGTGAACGGACATTGCCGGAGTGGATCGGGGAGGGATCTCCACAGTTCCATCGCGCCAGCAAGCCCATGGCCCACACACGTTATCACACCCTCCGCGTGGGTCGCAGCACGTTCCGCCCGGATGCTCCAACCGCTCCGGCGCGGCCTTTGCACCGCCCGCCGTATGGTAACCACCAACCTTCTTGAACTCGTCCACGAACTGGAGCGGATGAGCGCGGTACAAGTGCATGATCATCTGGATACGATCGAACTACGGATCGCCAAGCCCGGGGATGTGGAGACGATCGACGACTTGGTCTGTGACGCGCTCTTCGTGGATCCGATAGGTCGCTCCGAAGATCCCCTCTACTGGTTGGTCCAACTCTACAAACGTGATTCACTTCGCAGCGCATCGGACATGCATGTCGTGGGTGGAACCGATCGTTCGCTCTATGTACTTGAACCCGCCGCTTGAACTCAACCGTCTTTCGAACCAAGAACCATGAACAATCTCTTTCGCGGCCTGCTGGCCGGTGGTGCCGCCTACAAATGGGGTGGCGGGTGCTTCGGCACCGTCCTCGTATTCGTGATCGTTTGGATGCTGCTGGGGCAGTGTTGAGCGATTTCGCCCACCACCCACGTCACTCGGCGTACCAATCCTCCAAACGCACTTCGATCTTGGGATCACTGGCATTCACCAACTGCTTGAAGCGGGCCACGTCGCTCAACCCATCGGTGCCTCGGTAGTGGTAGGCATATACCACGCGCGGCTTGAAGGCGAGCACACCGCTGGCGGCCTGGTCCACGGTCATGGTATAGGGCAGGTTCATGCACACGAAGGCTACATCGATGTTCTTCAGCGCGCGCATTTCGGGAATGTCCTCCGTATCGCCGGAGATGTAGATGCGCTCCGCTCCTAGCGTCACCACGTAGCCGTTGCCACGACCCTTCGGATGGCGCGGATCGTTGGGATCGGGCATGTTGTACATCGGTACCGCTTCCACCACAATGCCAGCGATCTCCACACGCTCTCCGTTCGCCAGCGTGGTGCAGTGCTTGCTTAACTCCAGCGGCAGTGCCTCCACCACGGCACGGGGCGCCACGATGCGGGTAATGCTCAGGTCCAAAGCGTTCAGCGTCGCTGGGTCCATGTGATCGCCGTGGATGTCGGTGATCAAGATCACCGCAGGGCTCGCGAACTGCTTGAAGCGCTCCGCCCCGGCGTGCGGATCGACCAGGATGGTCTGGCCCCTCCATTCCAACACCATCGCCGAGTGATGCACGGGATGAATGACCACTTCCTCCGTGGCGGCGGTGGCTTGGGACATGGTGTTCTGAATGAGTTCGGTGTGCTGCGCGAAAATTGCGTAGCAAAGCATCGTGGATAGAAGGACCGTACTGGTGCGCTGCATGTTCCGAAGGTAGTTGGTGGCATGCTTGCACGCATGCCGGGCCATGCGCCCAAGCTGCGGGAGGATGGCTATCCTTGTAAGACCCCTCCGGTTGACCGCTCATGAACAAGTCTCTCCTAGCTCTTCCCGCCTTGCTCGTAATGGTGATCAGCGCACGCCTCCATGCCCAGACCTTCACCCAGATCGGCGCGGACATCGATGGCGAAGCTCCATACGACGGCGCTGGCACCTCGGTCTCTTTTTCGGCTGACGGTATGCGGCTGGCGATCGGCGCGGGCGGCAATTCCGGCAACGGCATCGCGGCCGGCCATGTGCGCGTGTACGAGGACATCGGAGGTATCTGGACCCAGGTAGGTGCCGATATCGATGGCGAAGCTGCAGGCGATGCGGCCGGTATCGCTTCGCTTTCTGCGGATGGCACGCGCGTGGCCATCGGCGCACCGAGGAACAACAATGCCAACGTAACGGACGCCGGGCATGTGCGCGTGTTCGATGAGATCGGCGGTGTTTGGACCCAGGTGGGGGCTGACATCGATGGCGAAGGGACCACGGATTGGTGTGGCCAGGGAACGTCACTATCGGCGGATGGCATGCGGGTGGCGTTGGGTGCTCAATTGAACGACGGCAGTGGATCGCAAGCCGGGCATGTGCGCGTGTTCACGGACAGCGCTGGAGTATGGGTGCAAGTTGGCGCGGACATCGAGGGCGGTGCTCCGGAAGTGCAGCTCGGCAGAACGGTGTCCCTTTCCGCGGATGGACTACGCGTCGCGGCCAGTACTGACGAAGGCGTCAGAATTTTCGGTGAAGTAGGTGGCATCTGGTCACAGATCGGCTCGGACCTCCTGCAAGAGGCTATCTATGACGACTTCGGTTTCGCGATCTCCCTTTCAGCGAACGGCACGCGTATGGCCATCGGCGGATCTTTCAATGATGGCAATGGGATCGATGCGGGTCATGTGCGCGTGTTCGATGAGAGCGGTGGCGTGTGGACCCAGGTGGGCGCGGACATCGATGGTCCGGTGGATAGTGCCTGGTTCGGCCGGAGTGTTGCATTGCTCGCTGATGGCAGCCGGGTGGCCATCGGCGCCACGCATAAGCCAAGCGATACCACCCAGACCGGCGAGGTAAGTGTGTACACCGAAGTGAACGGCGCCTGGGTACAAACGGGGCCCATCATCTTCGGCGAAGCTCCGAACGACTACTGCGGCTCAGGCCTCGCCTTCAACACCGCGGGGGACCGCCTCGCCATCGGCGCGCACTGGAACGACGGTAACGGATCCAATTCCGGCCATGTGCGGGTGTACCACCTCGATTTCAATACCGAGATACGAGAGGACGCGAACCTCTCGGGCTTCCGCTTGATGCCCGTACCCTCTGCAGGTACTTTGTACGTGCAGGTGGAGCGCAACGCGGAGATCCATCTCTTCGATCTGACCGGCGCCTTGGCGCTGACACAGCGCCTTCAGGATGGTCGAACCGCGATCGATGTATCCGCCCTGGCGCGTGGCGTCTATGTGGCCGAGCTACGCACCAATGATGGCGCACCGAGCCGCTTCGCCAAGGTGATCTTGGAGTGATCCCCGCTCCTATTCCCGCTCTCACTAACATGCGCCACACGGACGCTTGCTGATCCTTCAGGGACACACGGCAACCAAGCGTCCAGCGGTCCGACTTAGTAATAGCCTCTTGCCACATGAAGTCCATTCCGAGCTACTGCCTAGCCATCGCCCTGACCGCCCTTCCTGCGTTGCTGCTTGCACAATCGCCCGGCGCGTTCGACCCCACCTTCAACCCCACCGACCTGGGTTTCCACATGGGCTATGGCGCGGGCGGTCATGTGGACGCTGCCGTGCGGCAGCCCGATGGCAAGGTGATCATCGGGGGTTATTTCGACACATACAATAGCACGCCCACGCGGTCGCTCGCGCGATTGACCCCGGATGGTCTGATCGATACCACGTTCCAGACCAGCGCCGGCCTGGCCTATGGCACCGTGAACAGCATGGCCCTGCAAGCCGATGGCCGCGTGTTGGTAGGTGGCAACTTCCTTGTGTTCGATGGCGATACGGTGAACAACCTGATGCGGCTGATGCCCGATGGCACGCGCGACACCACTTTCGATGTAGGCAGTGGTTTCGATGACCTGGTGCGTTCGTTGGCGCTGCAAGCCGATGGGAAGATCATCGCTGCTGGTGATTTCGACACCTTGAACGGAGCGCCCCACAGCGGCATCGCACGGCTGCTCGCCGATGGCACGGTGGACCCCACGTTCACCACCGGTACGGGCTTCCAGCCGGCCAGCAGCCAGAAGGTGAACCACGTCTTCGTTCAGCCGGATGGCAAGATCTTCTGCAGCGGTGGCTTCTACACCTACAACGGGATCACCAGCGGATGCTTCGCCCGCCTGAACAGTGATGGTACGCTGGACGGAACGTTCGTTCCACAGACCATCGCAGGCGTGCCGTACTACACGGTGATGCAGAGCAATGGGCGCTACGTAACTGGCGGCTGGTTCGTCCAATACGGTGGTGTGAGCGTGGGTCGCATCATGCGTTTGCAATCGAACGGTGCGCTCGATGCCAGCTACATCACCGGCACAGGCTTCAACAGCGACGTGCACCGGTTGGTGATCCAGCCGGACGGCAAGGTGATCGTGGGCGGGAGCTTTACCACCTACGACGGTTTGGAGTATCTGGACCTCGTACGGTTGCAGACCAATGGCGTGGCTGACCCGACCTTCAGCCAGGGAGGCCTGGGAGGCCACTACTACACCCCAGGCGATGCGCGCGTGGGCGAACTGCTGCTGGAGCCCCTGGGCGGTTTCTATACCGTGGGTCAATTCATCCATGCCGGTGGCCGTACGGCGAACAGTGTGGCGCATCTTTTCACCGACGGCACACCCGATCCGCTTTACAACCCTGGTTACGGGGTATTGGGTTTCCTGCACGATGTGGCGGTGCAGCCCGATGGCAAGGTGCTGGGCGTGGGTCGTGTGCATGGCTACAACGGTCTGGAGGAGCACGGCTCGATCGCGGACCTGGAGTTGCAGCCGGACGGGAAGATCCTGGTGGGCGGCGGCTTCCAGGAATACAACGGCATATCGTGCGGCAACATCGTGCGCTTGCTCACCAACGGTGCGGTGGATACCACCTTCCAATACGCGGTGGCCTTCAATGAGCAAGTATCGGGGATCGCTTTGCAAAGCGATGGGCGCATCGTATGCGTCGGCGGTTTCACGGACCACAGCGGGAACCCAGTGCATTACATCGCACGACTGAACGCGGACGGATCCTTCGATGCCAGCTATGCCACTGGCACTCACCCCGGTGTCTTGCGCATGAACGCGGATGGATCGCCGGACACCTTGTTCAACGCGAACGTGGACCAACCCAACGGATCGGTGAAGGCGCTGGCACTGCAACCGGATGGGGATATCATCGTGGGCGGCATTTTCAGCGCGTGGGGTGGCGTGGGCCGCAACAAGATCGCGCGCATCCATGGCGGCGACCTTGCCACGGGCCTATCAGTACCATCTCCCGCCCCGAGCTTTCGCGTTCAACCGAACCCGGTAGCGGATGGTCAGCTGCGCCTCGTCGGTCTTCCGTCCGGTGCACGCCTGTTGCGCGTGTTCGATACGCAAGGCCGCCTGGTGCTTAACGAAGCGCTACATGGTTCCCCCGAATGGAGCGGCGCATTGCCTGTGACCGTAGGCGCTTACGCGGTGGTGATAACGGGCGATGGCGCTGCTGAGACAAGGCGCGTGCTTGTGCCTTGAACATGCGATCGATCACGCACCCGTAGTCGCGACACCGGGTCCAGCGCGGGCGGGTCACGCGAGTGCGAACAGCGGATCTACGCGCCCAAGGTCTTCAGCGCCTCATAGACCAGGAACGCCGGCCAAACGAAAGCCTTCAAGAAACCCACCACGCCCATCCAGAAACCGGTGGCATGGGAGATGAAGTGGATCATCGCCCCGATAAGGCCCAAGCCGTAGACCGCATTATTTGGACCGTGTTGTTCGATCTGCTTTTTCATGTGAGTCAGGTATCCATCAAACCTAACTGTGGATCCGATCGGCTGGGCTGATATCGGTCAGAGGAACGCGCGCCAATGCGCTTCGCCAGCGCCGTTGGCGGGCCCCGGCCTGCCGGACTTCCGCCGCTGCGGCGTGTGGGCCGCCGGCGCGCACCCTGCGGCGGGGGTGGGTCCAAGCTGCATTGGGCACCAAGCCAATATCTGAATAGAAACCACCCCTCCCCCTCCTTGCTCGGATCGGCGGAGGGATCCGCCGCTCAGGAGGGGAGCTGATCCGCGTCATCAATTCGCACCACTATCTTGTCTTTCCCCCGATCGCCAGATCCCTGTCAGCCATCGGACCTTTGCACCCCATGCCGCTCCACGATTTCCATCCCGCCGTCCGCACCTGGTTCGAGCGTTCGTTTCCGAGCCCGACGCCCGTGCAGGCCAAGGCCTGGCCCGCGATCGCCAGCGGGAAGAACGTGCTGGTGGCCGCGCCCACGGGAAGCGGAAAAACGCTCACGGCCTTTCTCTGGGCCATTGACGAGTTGGTGCGCGAAGGGCTCGACGGCCGCCTGGAGGATCGCACCAGCGTGCTCTATATCTCACCGCTGAAGGCGCTGAGCAACGACATCGAGAAGAACCTGCAAGGGCCGCTGCGCGGCATCCGTGCGGTGCTCAAGGAACAAGGCCTGCCGGAAGCGGAGATCCGCGTGATGGTGCGCACCGGCGACACCACGCAGCAGCAGCGCACCAGCATGCGCGAGAAGCCGCCGCATATCCTGGTCACCACGCCGGAATCGCTTTATGTGTTGTTGACCAGCGTCGGTGGGCGACGCATGCTGAGCAGCGTGCGCACAGTGATCATCGATGAGGTACACGCGATGATCGGCGACAAGCGTGGTTCGCACCTCAGCCTCTCGTTGGAACGATTGGACCATCTGCTCACGCGCCCCGCCAAGCGGATCGGCCTCAGCGCGACGCAGAAGCCGGTGGAACTTGTTGCGCGTTTCCTGGTGGGCAACAAACACCTCAACAGCGACGGCACACCGCAATGCGTGATCATCGATGCGGGGCACAAGCGGAAGATGGACCTCGCCATCGAACTGCCGCAAAGCCCCCTGGGCGCGGTGATGGCGAATGAGGTGTGGGGCGAGGTGTACGAGAAGCTCGTGGCGCTGATCGAGCAACACAAGACCACCTTGATCTTCGTGAACCAGCGCCGCATGTGCGAGCGGCTGGCCTTCAACCTGCGCGAACGGCTGGGCGACGACAAGGTGGGCGCGCACCACGGCAGTTTGAGCAAAGAGCAACGCTTCGAGGCGGAGACCAATTTGAAGGAAGGCCGCTACAAGGCGCTCGTTGCTACGGCTTCCCTGGAGCTGGGCATCGACATCGGCGATGTGGACCTGGTCTGCCAGATCGGGAACACCTTCAGCATCGCGGCCTTTCTGCAACGCGTCGGGCGAAGCGGTCACCAAGTGGGCGGTTTGCCGAAGGGACGCTTGTTCCCGCTTTCGCGCGATGAGATGGTGGAGAGCGTCGCCCTCTTCGACGCCGTGCGGCGCAGCGAGCTCGATGCCATCGTGATGCCCGAGCGGCCGATCGACATTCTCGCGCAACAGATGATCGCCGAGGTGGCCTGTGACGAGATCAGCGAGCAGGAGCTGTATGGTGTGATGCTCGGTTCTTATCCCTTCCGCAACCTCGACCGCAAGACCTTCGACGAGGTGGTGAAGATGCTCGCCGATGGTTTCACCACACGACGCGGCAAGCGCGGGGCGCATATCCACCGCGACATCATCACCGGACGCTTGCGTGCGCGGAAAGGCGCGCGGCAGATGGCGATGATCGGCGGCGGAGCGATCCCCGATCTCTTCGACTACGATGTGATCGCAGAGCCGGAGAACGTCTATGTCGGCTCATTGAACGAGGACTTCGCCATTGAGAGCATGGAAGGCGACGTGTTCCAACTCGGCAACAGCACCTGGCGCATTCTCGGTGTGAGCGACAGCAAAGTGCGCGTGGTGGATGCGGAAGGCCAGCCGCCTTCCCTCCCCTTCTGGCTGGGCGAAGCACCGGGCCGCACCAAGGAATTGAGCGAAGCGGTTTCGCGCTTGCACCAGGAAGTGAGCGATCGCCTCGGCACGCTGCCGGACGATCTCGGCGAGAACGAACACTGGAAAGAAGATGCCCTGCAATGGCTGGTGAGCGAAGTGGGCGTGAGCGAACTCGTCGCCGATCAAACCGTGGACTACCTCGCCACCGCGCAGGTCTCGCTGGGCGTGATGCCCACCCGCGAACGCCTGGTGATGGAACGCTTCTTCGACGAGGCGGGCGATATGCACCTGGTGATCCACGCCCCCTTCGGCGCGCGGATGAACCGAGGCTGGGGTCTCGCGCTGCGCAAGCGCTTCTGCCGCAACTTCAACTTCGAACTACAGGCCGCCGCCACGGAGGACGCGATCATTCTGTCGCTCGGCAGCACGCACAGCTTCGCGATGGAGGATGTCTGGAAATACCTCCAGCCACACACCGTGCGCGAATCCTTGGTGCAGGCGTTGCTCGATGCGCCGATGTTCGGCACCCGCTGGCGGTGGAACGCCACCTGCGCCCTCGCCGTGCAACGCCGCTGGTTCGACAAGCGCGTGCCGCCGCAACTGCAACGCATGGCGAGCGAGGACCTCGTCGCGCTCGTCTTCCCCGACCAGCTCGCCTGTTTGGAGAATATCGTCGGTGAACGCGAAGTGCCCGAACATCCATTGGTACAACAGACCATCCACGACTGCCTCACCGAGGCGATGGACATCGAGGAGCTGGAAGGTGTGATCGCGCGGATCATCAGCAAGGAAGTGGAGCTGGTGTGCAAAGACCTGCGCGAACCCTCGCCCTTCAGCCACGAGATCATCAACGCGAAGCCCTACGCCTTCCTCGATCCCGCGCCGCTGGAGGAACGTCGCACCCGTGCCATCCGCGTGCGCCACACGCTGGATCCCGCCACGGCGAAAGACCTCGGCAAACTGGACGGTGCGGCTGTGCGCATGGTGCGCGAAGAAGCCTGGCCACAAGCCAGCGATGCCGACGAGCTCTACGATGTGCTTTCGCAATGCGGGCTCATCACAGCGGAAGAGGGAGCAGCGAACGGATGGGGGTTCTTTTTTGAACAGTTGAAGCAGCAAGGACGAGCGATCATACTCGAAGCCGCGAGCCACAAGCCACAAGCCGCAAGCTTGAACGCGACCAAGCTTGTGGCTACTGGCTTGAAGCTTGAAGCTGGCGTTCGCCTTTGGGTCGCCCTCGAACGTCTCCCACAGCTCCTCGACGTCTACCCCGGTGCTACCTACGAGCCCATCGTTGCGTTGACCGATGCTATCCGCGCGGCGCACTCCCTGGAGAACCCGCTCGCCGATCTTTTGCGCGGCCGCATGGAAGTGGAGGGTCCGGCCACGATCGCGGATCTTTCGCAGCGCTTCGGACTTGAACCCAGCGCGATCGAGCAGGGCATGATCCGTTTGGAGTTGGACGGCATGCTCTTCCGCGGGCATTACGATCCGGACGTGGACGAAGAGCAATGGTGCGAGCGGCGTTTGCTCGCGCGCATCCATAAGTACACGCTACAGAAGCTGCGCCGCGAAGTGGAGCCGGTCTCCCCTGCCGCCTTCATGCGCTTCCTCTTCACCTGGCATGGTATCGGCGCGGAGAACCAGCCCGAAGGCGCACAGGCCTTGCGCGCTGTGATCGAGAAAATGCAGGGCGCCGAAGCACCGGCCGTGGCTTGGGAGAGCGAGATCCTGCCCGCACGTCTCGGCAACTATGCGCCGGATCAGATGGATCAACTCTGCTTCAGCGGGCAGATCGCCTGGGGCAAGCTCACCCCCTATGCCGGTGAAGCCGGAGCACCCGCATCACTGCGCAATTCATCGTTGAGCATCTGCTTGCGCGAAGACCTGCCGCTCTTCCTCGGCACACCCGCCCCGAACGAGGAACTCGGCCACGAGGCGCAGCAAGTGCTCCAACAATTGCAGCAACGCGGCGCGCTCTTCTACCACGACCTCACGAAGTATTGCAACCTGCTTCCCTCCTACGTGGAGCAAGGACTCGCCGAGTTGGTGGCCAAGGGCCGCGTGAGCGCGGATGGGTTCACAGGCCTCCGCGCTCTGCTCATTCCCACCGCCAAACGATCCGCGCTCAAGGAGCGGCGCTCACGGCGGGGCAGCAACCTGCCTTTCAGTTTGGAACAGGCGGGACGCTGGTGGCTGTTCCCCGAAGGCCGGGCGGCGGATCACGGAGCTCCGCGTTCCACCGAACGCCTGGAGCACCTCGAAGCCATCGCGCGCATCCTGCTCCTGCGCTATGGCGTCATCTTCCGCAAACTGGTGCAACGCGAACGTTGCGCACCGCCCTGGCGCGATCTGTTGAAAGTGCTGCGTCGGCTGGAGGACCGTGGCGAATTGCGCGGCGGCCGTTTCGTGAGCGGCGTTTGGGGCGAGCAATTCGCCTTGCCCAACGCCATACCTCTCTTGCGCGCACAGCACAAAGCCCAAGGCGATCCCGCAGCAGGTGGCAGGCGCACGGCGATGGGTGATGAAGGTTTCGTCGTCCTCAGCGCCGCCGATCCGCTCAACCTCACCGGTGTGATCACCAATGGCGAACGCGTGGCCACGCGCTATACCGATCGCATTCTCTACCGCGAGGGCGTACCCATCGCCGTGCACGATGGCACCACCTTGCGCTGGTTGGAGAAACTGCGCCAGGAGATGAGCGCACCGGACGAAATGGAACGCCTCGCCGAGCGCATGAAGCGCACCATTCCGGCGCGATTGCGGGCGTTCTATGGGAAGGGGATCGGGTAGGCCTATCGATCGCGGCCCGGTGCCTGGATGCAGCACTATTGTCCGAGATCCCCAGAGCGCATGGGCCGGTCAACTGGCGTCCCCATAGGGTCACACGCAGTGGACCCTGCGGATCAGCACGTTTTGCCGCAGGGTCCCGATGACGGGGAACCTGCGGGGACTTCCAGGTTGACCCAAGACCGCTTCAACGGTCACTCGCGCACGAACCTGAGCGTGTGCATGCGCCCATCGGCACCGGCAGCGCGCACCGCATACAGCCCGGCAGGCCATGCGGAAATATCCAGAGCAAGCTGCTGTGTGTTGAAGCCTTGCTCCAACACCACCCGACCGCTCGCGTTGCACACGCTGATGCGGGAGAGTTGCTCCGCCGCTGCGATGGTCACCTGCTCCGTGGCGATCGATGGGTACAATTCAGATCGTCCACGCGGAGGGTGGTGCCATCCACAGGTGTGGTGCCACTGGCCACGATGAACACGCGCGCGGTATCGGGCATGTTCTGAGTCAGGTAGGTGAAGGGGATGGAGAACGATTGCCACGAGCTGATGGGCGCGGTTATGTTGTACGTGGCCACGGCTATCACTTCACGGCTGGTCATGTTGCTGTTCCAACCCCAGAGCGCGGCGTGTACTTGTCCCACATCCCCTCCTTGAGGCGCGTACTCTACCTGTCCATTGAAGGTGGCCGGCAGACCAACGAACGGGAAGCCGGGTTCGCCCGTGAGCTCGTTGCCGCAGGTGGCGCGGCCGATCTCCACAATGCTACCTACCGTCATGGAAGTGATGGCGATGTGATAGTTGCCCAGCGCGCCGGGGGTGCTCTGCAGGCAACTCGGCGTTCCGGCCAAGGCGTAGGTGACCGCATTGGTGGTCCACCAACCGGTGGGCTCCATGTAATTGACGTTGTTGTACCACGATTCGAAACCGCCATTGGGGATCTGGGCGTGGAGGTGTGTGATGAAGGCGAGGGACGCGAGCAGTGCAGGGATGCGCATGATGTTCTGGGTGTTCGGTTGTGCGTTCTGACGCGCACTGAACAGTGGCCGGTTGCCCAATCGCGAAGACCAAAATGGTTGCCTGGGCGGTCGGCGAAATGTTGGCGGGCCAAGGCGCCATCCTCTTCAGCATGAGGTTTCGAAACCACCCCCGCTCCGGCGCGGATGTCCGATGTCCCCGCAGGGTCACACGCAATGAACCCTGCGGATCAGCACGTTTTGCCGCAGCTTCCCGAAGACGGTGACGCTGCGGGGACTTCGAAACTAATCGCCGGTATCACCGACCATGATAGGCACACCCTGCACCAATTCGAACCCGCTCTGTTGGTAGGCGAGATCATCCACACCGGAATGGATCCCGACCCATCCGAAATTCACTGACCCGTTGCGCTTGCGCACACCGATATAACCATCAGAAATGCCTGACCAGGTATTCGCGTACCCCGGATCTGGCTGTGAAGCCCCAACGCATGTGACCACTGGAGAGCATGGTCGATGGTGTCGCCCGGCGAAAGGAACGACCATCCTCCATCGAATGCGCCGAACGAAACATCGACGCTATCATGGACACTGACCACCTGAGTTCCCCAAAGCGCATCAGGCCATGGGGTGAGGGTGTCATCCGCGTACAAGACGCGAAGCTCAATATCAGCCACGGAATCCAGATCGATATCCACCACCACTGGCCCCCACCAAGGCGCGGTGGTGAACGGATCCGGTTCAGGGTCCTGATGGAGGATATCGGAGAGATCCGCTTGGTAGGATGAAGTCGGCGGAACGGACGGCTCGTCCTTTTTGCACCCGCCGCAGCACAGCGGAACGAGAAAACCGATCGCCCTCCAGTGGAGCGTACACAGCCTCATGTTTCTCGAAGATACGTTTGGGGCCCATACCGCTGCCTACTGGTATCGCTTCGACGGTCAAAGCCACACCGCCAGGAACAGCAACCCGATGCCCAAGACCCCCATACCGATGGCAACCACCACCGCCCAGTTGCGGCGAGTTGAGGAGAGATGCGAAGTACGCATGGCGATCGGAAGTGCTGGTGTATTGGGAAAGCGCTGAGAAAAGGGCCGTGAACGTATGGCGCAACGATGGATGGGTGACCGTGGATCCGACGAACGGTGGAATGTTCCGGCCAATGGACGTTCGGTGCCCACAGAGCGCTGCCTGAGAAAGGACTGTTCGCGGAAGTACATGCAGTAGGAGATCGAGAAGCTGCCACCCGATCATTTACTGACACTCCACCACAGAAAGTCCGATCGGATCGTGGATAACATCTTCCTGAGCGCCGAAGGAAAAGGGCCGGTCCGCCTGAACCTTTAGGACACCATGCTCCGTATGGCATTTGGTACTTTCTCGTAAAGCCCTCCACCTGATCACACCCGCATGCTCCGGACATCCCCCACCCACGCACAGCCGCGCAAATCGGACCAAGCGGATCGGTTCGTACGCTATGTGCTGTTACCTGCCGTTTTCGTGATCGGCCTGTACGGATTGGTGCGCTACGTGGCTACAGGCAACGGTGCCACAGCCGGTGCTTTCCCACTGCTGGAGCAGCGGTCGTTGAGCGGACGCTAGACATGGGTGCCTAGCCGCCCAGGCCGCTCCCGCGCAGCCCTTAGGATCTCGAAAGAGTGGGCTGAGACCGGTTCATTCGGCATTTACGCCAGCGCGCGCCGCTCCCCATTCGGAAAGAGCGACCTTTGTGCCATGTCCCTCACCCCTGCCGAGATCCAACAAGCCCTGCGCATCAGCAAGGCCATCCAGGAGCACCTGGAGAACCACCGCACCGTGAACGTGCGCAGCGAAGATCTCTATGGCATGCTGGCGGACCGCAAGCTGGTGGAGCGGGATATTGAGCGTGGCCTCCACTTCCGCCTGTTCCTGCGCAAACTGGTGAAAGCGAACATGCTGAACCTGATCCCCCAGTGCAAAGCCATGCCGCGCAGTGGTGGGCACTATGAATGGACCTTCAACCGGGCTGCCGACCGCATGCCCGCGCGCAAGAAGGTGGATCCCGCCCCACCTACGGATGTGGTGATCGCTTGATCGCTATCGCTTGCAATGGGCTATCCGGACACCTCCGCGCATGATGCGGTGATGAACTGGTTGCAGAACCTGGAACTGAAGGACCACCGGCTGGGTGATGCGCGCAGCGGAAAGGTGAGGAAGATGGATGTGACCGCCGCGATCGTGCGCATGCAGGAGAAAGCCTACGCAGCCTTCCCCGAGATGGAACGTCACGCGATCGATGCGTTCGTCCGCAAGTACATCGACCCGCAGAACCTCGTTCCCCCCGCCGAAGAAGCACACGCTGGCGGCCAACGAGAGGAATGAACCGACCCATTCGCACCTGGGTATGACACGTCGCGCTTTCATGCTCGCGATGGCCTGGTTCCACATGGCCTTCGGTGCCTTCTTTCTGTTCTTTCAGAGCTTCGCCAGCCGGATCATCTTCGGCGAACCGGGACCGAACGCACCGATGATGATGATGGGGCTGAGCGGGATCGTGTTCGCCTTCGGTCTTATCAACTACTTGGCGCGGGACAGCGCGGAGTCCCGGGCGATGCGCGCGGTACTCATCGGCACTGCTTTCTACCTGGTGTTCACCGTGATATTCGATTCGTACTGGACCATACAGGGCCTGTTGAAACCGATCGCATGGGTGTCCATCGGCATCCGCTCCGTCATGGCAGGGTGCTACGGGTATTACTTGGTGAAAGAGCGACGGCAAGGGGAATAGACGTTACGATCGCGCACCGAGACACGGAGGCACGGGGCCTTAGGCGTATTCTCCGTGCCCCCTCGTTTCCGTGTGAGCATTTCTCTCACCGAGCTACCCGTGGGGCTGCGACCTCCATGTCACCGGCCGTAACACCGCGCTTGTTTTCGGGTGGAGCAACGGCGACCTTCAACGTCGCATCAACCTCCCAACCATGCGGAACGCTACCCTCCTTCTCTTCGTCCTCTTCGGCCATCAAGTGATCCACGCCCAGGCGGGCACCCTTGATCCGAGCTTCAGCGGCGATGGCCTGCATACGTGGGACGTGATGTCCTGGGACGATCGCTTGAACGCGGTCGTGGTGCAGCCCGATGGCAAGACCGTAGGTGCGGGATGGATCGATGATGGCAACACCTCCACCATCCTGGTGCAACGGCTTATGCCCGATGGCACGCCGGACGTGAGCTTCGGTTCGGGTGGTCTGGTCACCACGGGCGCTATCGACCATAGCTATCGCGCCTATGCGGTGGGCGTGCAAAGCACGGGGAAGATCGTGGTGGCCGGGTTGGCCTACGATCTCTCGCTCGACGGCAATGTGATCCTGGTGCGCTACCTGGCGGATGGCACCCTCGATACCACCTTCGGCAACGGCGGCATCACCTCTTCTGACCTGAACGGCGGACCTGCGTTCCAGGCGGCGTGGTCGCTGGCAGTAATGGACGATGACCACCTGGTGATCGTGGGCGAAGAAAGCGCGAACGGCTTGGTGTGCGCGCGCTTCACTGCGGATGGGTTCCTCGATCCGTCCTACGGTGTGAACGGCGTTGCGCTCGCGGGTGTGCCGTTCAGCACGGGGCTTTGTGTTGCATTGAACGACGATGGCTCCGTGATCGCATCTGGAGCATCATCGCACAGCCCGACGACAAACTCCTGGTGGCGGGTTTCCGCGCGGAGTCCGGGATCCCAGCGAACAACGACTTCTTCCTCTATCGCCTTCTGGATGACGGGACCTTCGACGCCAGCTTTGCGAGCGGCGGTGAGGTATACACCGACGTGAGCGGATCGTACGACCGTGCCTATGCGATGGCCTTGGCGCCAAGCGGCGCTATCGTGCTCGCCGGTAGCGGCACTGGAGGGTTGACCACTACGGCCTTTGCGCGCTACTTGAACGATATCTCGACGAGCGTCCCCGCGCGCAAGCGGGCTCGTCATCACTCGGCATCTACCCTGTTCCTGCGGCCGATCACGTCATCGTGGAGTTCGAGCAGGAAGGGAACGAGATCATGCGATCTGCCCTGTATGCCAGTGATGGGCGATGTGTGTTCCAAGGCGATCCCATCGTGACGGCGCCAGGAACGCAGCGCTTCCGTGTAGACCTACTTTCCGGCCTTGCAACCGGTTGCTACGTCCTGGAACTGTCCTCCGCAACCAGCATATTGCGTGGAACGGTGATCATCGCCAACCAGCACGCTCCCTGAAATAGGTGCGCAAGGGCGCTATTGCGCTAATTTCGTGACCATGCGCTACCACATCGTTCCGCTGGTCTTTGCGCGGCGACGGCATATTCCCAACCAGGGATCCGATCCGGGCTTCAGCGGAGATGGCCTTCACGTTTGGGATGTTACCGCCGACGGCGATAATTGAACGCCGTGGTGGTACAACCCGATGGCAAGACCTTGGGTGCCGGCCGGATCGACGATATCAATGGATCGGACATACTGGTCCAACGGCTCATGCCCGACGGTTCACCCGACCCGAGCTTCGGATCTGGCGGCATGGTCACCACCGGCGCGATCGGCCACGGTTATTCCGCTTATGCAGTGGGCGTGCAGAGCACAGGAAAGATCATCGTGGCCGGCGGGGATCTCAATTTCAGTCCCTATGACGGTAATCTGCTTCTGGTGCGCTACCTGGCTGACGGCACGCTCGATGCCACCTTCGGGAACGGTGGCATCATCTCTTCCGACCTGAACTGCGCACCCGGTTTCCAGCACGCGTCCGCGCTAGGCATCCTGCCCGATGATAGGATAGTGATCGTGGGCGTATCAGGCGGATGCGGAGATGGGCTGGTGTGCGCGCGCTTCACCCCGGATGGGAACCTCGATCCGGCCTTTGGCGTGAGCGGTGTAGCGCTGACCGGTGTCCCAGCCAGCGTTGGTGTTTGCCTGCACTTGAACGAGGACGGATCGGTGATCGCGGGCGGTAACTGCAAGCAACCTCTAACGGGGGAGGACTGGCTGCTGGCGCGCTTCCATTCGGACGGCGTGCTTGATCCAACTTCGGCACTGGGGCGTGGTCATTTTCCGGGCATAGCTCACGATGTTGCGCGGTGTGAGCGTGCCAACGATGGGCGCATCGCTGCGTGGGTTATCGGAGCGTCGCGAGCCAGGATGATGTACCCACGGTGGCGCTGTTCGAAACCAACGGCGATCACACCTTGCCTTCGGCAGCGGTGGCCTATTGTTCCTTCCCTTCACCATACCGCAATATGGACAAGCCTGGAGCATCATTGCGCAGCCGGATCATAAACTCCTGGTCGCCGGATTCCGCGCAAGTTCAGTGGGCCCGGTGCTCAACGACTTCTTCCTCTATCGCCTTCTGGATGACGGCACCTTCGACGCCAGCTTCGCAGGTGGCGGGCAGGTTTACACCGACGTGAGCGGATCGTACGACCGTGCCTATGCGATGGCCTTGGCGCCAAGCGGCGCTATCGTGCTCGCCGGTAGCGGCACTGGAGGGTTGACCACTACGGCCTTTGCGCGCTACTTGAACGATATCTCGACAAGTGTTCCTGAGGAAGCGGTCCTTTCATCGTTGAACATATATCCCGTTCCTGCGACCGATCATGTTATCGTGGAATTCGAGCAGGAAGGGAACGAATGTCTTAGGTCCGCACTTGCAGCGGTGATGGGCAATGTGTGATCCAAAGCGACCCCATCTTGACCATGCCAGGAGCACAGCGTTACCGCTTCGACCTTCCCGCACGCCTCGCACCCGGCTGCTACGTGTTGGAGTTTTCTTCTGCAGAGCGCATGCTGCGCGGAGCGGTGATCGTTGCGGAGTGAGAATGGGCGTTGAACGCAGAAGCCCCGCCTTGCGGCAGGGCTCCTGATCGTCGCGCCACTTCCCTCGCCGGGAGCAGCGTGACAGGGGATCAGTTCCTCATATCGGACTTCTCCATCTTCATATCCGACTTCACGGGCTGGTCTTTGCAATAAGCCACCCACTGCGCATATTGCTCCGCGGTGAGTACGGCTTTGATCTCGCCTTCATGCTTTTCCATCGAAGCGCGGTCCATGGTGCCCTTGTCCTTCATGGCCACAGCACATTCCTGCTTGCAGGCCGCTTGGATCTCCTGCACCCGCTTCGATTGGTCCGCGTTCAACTTGAGGCTGGCCCAACCGGCGTCCGAAGTGGTCATCACACAATCATGACCGTGATCGGTTTTGGTGGGCGTGGTAACGGGTGTTTGTGCGCTGGCGGTGGTGGCAAGGGCCAAGCCAAGGGCGAAAAGGGTGTTTCTCATCGGGATCTGTTGTTAAGGGTTCGTGCCGGTAAGGACAACCGGCGTGCCGCAGGCCGCCCCCTCGCTCTCGTCCGCGCTAGGAAAGGATCCAGGAGGAATGCAGCCAACGAAGAGGTACTGGTCGGCGGGGCACCGCGTACACGGATCGGGGAAATAAACTCGCGCTGGATCGGTGCGCCCCTGTCAAAAGAACCGCATCGCGATGCTCCCACAGATCGCCTTCACCAGCATCAAGCCATCCACCACCACGAGGTAGTACATGATGGAGCGCCGGCGACGCAGGGAATAAGCCACGGCGAAGAGCAGCGCGAAAGGCAGTGTGTTCAGCAGGATCCTCATCACGCTGAAGCCGTGCGCGGTGCCATAGATCACAAATGTGCCTAACCCAAGTGCGCTGAGCGGAAGCACCAATCGGAAGATCGTGCTGCGCAATCCACGTTGCACGATGAAGGTGTACAGGGCATTGCGGTGGTCCGTCGCGTGGTCCTTTATATCGAACAGTACGGCGAGCATGGCGAAGAACATGAAGTTCTTGAGGAAGAGCAGCAGACCGATCGAAATGAAGGCATAGGCCTCGCCTCGTTCTATCTGGTGGAAGAACACCGGATAGATCGTGACCACCCCGGCCCAGACAAATGCGATGACGAAGGGTTTCAGCCAACCCACACGACGCAGGCCGACCGCACCAGAACCGTAGTAGGCCAGCCCTGCGATCGGGAACAGCGCAGCAACTGCGGCACTGCCCGGTGAAAGCGAGCGTAAGGCTCCAGGCATGGTGCGTAGTAGTGTCCAGGCGATCCAGAGGATCGATACGCTCCATAGGATCCACGTCACACCAACCAGCCTGTGGTTGCGCGCATACCAGCGCACACGGATATCAACGGAATCAACGGCGCCATGCGCACGGTAGGCATGGGTATAGAACACCACCGTGCAGAGGAACAACCCGGCATAGTAGAGCCCGTGGTTCAGTGGGAAGCGTTGCTGCAAGCTGGCCTCCACGGACAGCGCCACCGCGCACACGCCGTAGAAGTAGTTGCCAATGAAGAAGGATCTTCCGGCATCGACGAACAAATTGCGCGCGGTGCTCACCAGCAAGAGGAACGGTGGTGAATTTAGGTGGACCGCAGGGTGGCAGGGTCCGCGACGTTCGGGACCGGGCTCCCCTATTCCTTCTCCACGCTCAGCCCAGCGATGCGCGCATCGCTCGGACGCAACTGCATGATGATCCGGAAGAGGCCTTGATCGCGCTGCGCGCGGAGCTTCACTTCGAACTCCTCCGCGCCAAGTTGTTGCACCGTCTCGATCGTGTTCGGCCCGATATCCCGGCGCAACTCTTTGAACACGGTGAGATGACGCTCCAGCGGAAAGTCCTCGAAGAACCCGGGACCGAGGTTGTCCTTCAGCCACCCCGTGAGTTCCGCATCATCCCCTGCACTTCCAATGATCGCGGAAAGTGCCTTCATGCGATCGCCCACGGGTCCAGCAGGTGGACCATCGAGCGTCTTGGCATCCTGCGGCACGGGTGGTTCAAAGGAGGGATCGAAGCACATGTGGCCCACATGCCAGGCGATGTCCTGCATGCCGCGCTTGTTGGCGTTGCTCATCAGCACCACAGTGAGGCCCTCGTCGGCGTACCACAGCACATCCGCGAACTGGATCCCATTGCCTCCGTTGTGTGTGATGAGGCGGGTGTTGCGCTGCGTTTTGAAGATCGCCCAACCATAACCATAGTGGGAATCGGAGCCTTCTCCTTCGGCCACATGGGGCGCGAACATCTGTTCCGTGGAAGCCTTCGAAAACACCTTGTTGCTCGCGAGCGCCTGCACCCAATCGTACATATCGTGCGTGGTGCTCAAAATGCCGCCGTTGGCGCGGAGGTGCCATCCCGGCCCACCATTCACGAGCGGGTGATCGAGCATCGTACCCCACCGCGTGCCGTCTTTGCGGTAGCCGATGGCCAGTTCCTCCTTGCTCCAGTCGGGGATCCGGTATCCCGTGTGCGTCACTCCAGCGGGCGCGAGCAAGGCATCGTGTAAAAAGCGCTCGTAGCCCACCCCGCCCACGATCTCCACGATGATACCCAACAAGCTGTAGCCCACATTGGAGTAGGCATACCCAGTGCCTGGCGCGAACTCCAGGGGCGTCTTCATCGCGAGTAGGGTGAAGTCCTCACCATCGATGGGCTCGTTGTCATCGCCAATGGCGCCGGGGAAACCGGCGGAGTGCGTGAGCAGCTGGTGCAGGGTGATCGCGGCCTTGTCCGCCGGCACGTTGGCGATGTATTTGCTCATCAAGTCCTTCACATCCAACTTGCCCTGCTCTTGCAACTTCAGGATGCACGCGGCCGTGAACTGCTTGGTGATGGAGCCGATGGCATGTACCGTGGTCGGCGTGTTCGGCAGGTTCTGTTCGCGATCACGCAGGCCGTAGCCCTTGTCGATCACCGCTTTGCCGTCGCGCATCACCAGCAAGCTGCCCGCGAATCCAGCGCGCTGGTTGCGTTGCATGAAACTGTCGATCCGGGCGACGAGCGGATCGACAGGCGGGTCCGCCGCCACCGTCTCCGGTGCATCGTTGGAACATGCCAGGAAGGCGGAGAAGAGCACCAAGGAGAGCACGGTCGAAAGACGCATGGGATCACTTTGAAAGGCAAGAAAACAGGACGGCAAGTAGGCCGTTGTTAATGGATGCTAAAAGTGATGTCCTTCGCTTCCCATCTTCGCGGTCGTCACGCTCAGGGACTCCGCCACCGACCATGTCCGCCGCCACCAACCGCACCATCGCCAACCGCTGGTTCACCGCCTTCAATGCCCATGATCTGGAGGCTTTGCTCAGCCTATACGCGGAAGACGCGCAGCACTTCAGTCCCAAACTGAAAGCGCGCCACCCGGAGACCGAAGGACTGATCCGTGGCAAGGAGGCCTTGCGCACCTGGTGGCGCGATGCCTTCGATCGCTTACCGAGCTTGCGCTACGAAGTAGTGAAGCTTACCGCCGATGAAGAACAGGTCTTCATGGAATACATACGCCATGTGCATGCAGAGGAGGATCTGCGCGTGGGCGAAGTGTTGGAAGTGGAAGGGGGCGTCATCATCGCCTCGCGGGTATACCACGGTTAGTCGGGCCGGTCCACCAACCCTATTGCGGGTCGTCCGCGCCGTGCCCACCGCTGCCATGGTCATCCACACCGGTGGAACTTGAGGAAGGGGACACGCTATCATCCTTGCTGCACGATGGAAGCAGGACCATCAGCGCAAGCAGAGAGATGAGGAACACGGTGAGGCTGGAACGCATCAGCGAGCGTTCGATCGGGGTGGTCATTGGAGCGGCTTTCATGCGACGTTCGTGTTAGTGCATCACGAACATATCCCGGCACCCTGCTGCATCCGCAATGGACCGGACGAAGTGGGCAAGGGCGGATGGGACGGGCAGGCCTATATCGGCACGCGGCATGGCTCCATAGGTCGAGCGATCCTGCTATCTTGGACAACCGATACACACGCCCAAATGAGCATAGAAAAAAGACCGCAACACAGAGATCGGAGGACTGATCCGTGCTGGCTGTTCGTTCATTGGCAGGGGGATCGGCTGGGTGCTGGGCAACCTGCGCATAGAGCTGTTCTTTGGCCTCGGCGCAGGGCTGTTGGGCATGGCGTTGGTGCGCATCCGCGAACAGAACGACGAGTTCAAGCCTTAGGCATGGCAACCACCGAATTCGAACTACGCGGCGATCACATCGAACTGAACCAGTTGTTGAAGCTGGTGGGCGCGTGCAACAGCGGCGGTGAGGGCAAGCAACTGGTCGCGCAAGGACTGGTGAGCGTGGACGGTGCCGTGGAGTTGCGCAAGACCTGTAAGATCCGCGCGGGGCAGGTGGTGACGTTGGAAGGCTTGATTCCGCGTGGTGGGGTCTCCCGGTGAAGGTTAGAACGATCGATCCCGTACCCGCACGTAGTTCAGCTTGAGCGTGGTGGTATCCGGCAGGCTCGGAAGGAGTTGAAGCACGCCCGCTCTTCGTTTCGTGTTCTGCTTCGGATCGCCGACGTCGAGTTCGCTATGGCAGCGTTCGATATTGATGCGTGGAGCGCTCAGGCCGGTCTGGATGCGGAAGCTCTCATGCCACCATCCAATGTCCGAGAGCGTGAGCTGCCCCATCATATACAGGATCACCGGGGCCTTCTGCATGCCGTTCCAGTAAACATTGGAGAGGTGTACACTGGCCTTGGAGGGCATGTTCACATGGATCGAGGCGATGCGCGCCGCATGCTCCACATGGAAATTGGAGAGCATGAAGGACTTCACCACGGTGTTGGAGGCCATGCCCGCCTCGTCCCCATCGATCACGGCCGACAGAAAGAGATCCTGATCGCAGGGAGCGCCTTCGCTCACGCAATCGTTCATGCGCACGCCACCGCTGTTCAACACGGTGAAAGCCTGAGTGGTACCATCCGCACAATACACCCGGCATTGCTCTAATACGCTGCTGTTGCTCTGGCTGTTGAAGGCGGTGGCGCCGGGCCAATCGCCATGCCGCAGCTGGATGCCTTTGCCGGTGGGGTTGGTCACGAACACACGCTCCAAGCGCGCCATCAAACAGAAGCGCAGATCAACTGCGGTTTCGGTCTGGCGGATCAACTTGCAGTCGCTCACTACGCTGCCGAGCGTGGCTTGCAGATCGATCGCCTTCCGCCCGCCTTCAATGGATGCGAAATCCTTGATCACATAGCGCGAGGAGAGCCGGGCGGTCGCCGCCTTCTGATCGGGCACAACACAGGTGAACCCTCTGGACTCGGGCCCGAGCATCAACGTACACCCTTTGCCATCGATCACGAGCAGCGGTCGTGGTGGGAGTACGATGTCACCGCTGCAGCGGTATTCCGCCGCGGCGGAAAAAGAGAGATAGGTGGCATCGGCCGGCAGTTCCGCGAAGAACGCAGCAACGTTCCCGGGTGGGACCACATACTCCGTAGCGCTCATCCGCAAGGGCAGAACGATCAGGCTGAGGAGAAGAGCGCGCATGTGGGGTCTGTTAAAGGGCAAAGGTCGGACCCTGGTCGGCATCGCCACTACCTTCGGCAGCCCACAAATGACGACGCGCCCTACGCTCCTGCTCATCCACGGCTTTCCGCTGGACCACACGCTTTGGGATGCGCAACGTGGTGCGTTCAGCGATGTAGCGGATGTGCTCGCCCCGGATCTGCGTGGCTTCGGAAAATCGTGCGGGGTCGCTGAGACGGTCACCATGGCGGAATATGCCAACGATCTTGTGAAGATGCTGGAAGCGAAAGGCGTTGAGCAAGTTGTGCTCTGCGGCCTCTCCATGGGTGGTTACATCGCCATGGCGTTTCTGGCGCAATGGCCGGAACGTGTGAGCGCCCTGATCCTTTGCAACACCCGTGCGACCGGCGACACAGCAGAAGGCAAAGAGGCACGCTATGCTACCGCTAGCGACGCGCTTAACAAGGGCATGAGAGTGATCGCCCGCGCGATGTTGCCCAAGGTGCTGTCCGAAAAGACCATCGAGAAAGACCTGCAACTTGTGCGTGAAGTAGAAGCGATGATGGTCCGCCAAGATCCTCTGGCGGTGGCTGCAGCTTCACGAGGCATGGCGCTGCGCCCGGATCGTTCGGCTTGGCTGCGGAGCGCACAAGTCCCCACTTTGATCATCACCGGTGCAGAGGACACGCTGATGCCCCTCTGCCAGGAGCGAAGCGATGCAGGCCGCGATACCGCACAGCCAACTCGTAGTGATCTCGGACGCCGCTCATCTGAGCAACTTGGAGAACCCGCTCGCCTTCAATGCCGCCGTGCGTTCATTCCTTGCCTCCCTGCCGAATGCTTGAGGTCGACCTCACCTCGTTCCCATTGCTCGCCACGGGGCGGCTCCAACTGCGGGAACTCCAAGCGCAGGATGCGCCCGCGCTCTTCGCCATGCGTTCCGATGAGCGTGTAATGGCGCACATCGGCAGGCCGCGCCATACCACCTTGGAAGAGACCATGAAGCTGATCGAGGTGATCGCCCAGGACCGGATCGACACCGCCGGGATCACATGGGCGATCACTTTGAAAGGGAATGATGAACTGATCGGCACCATCGGCTACTACCGGTTGAAAAAGGAACACTACCGGGGCGAGATAGGCTACATGCTATCGCCGGCTCATTGGGGGCGGGGCCTGATGGGTGAAGCGCTGGAAGCGGCCGTGACCTGCGGCTTCGAGCGGTTCCGCTTCCACAGTATCGAGGCGGTGACCGATCCGCGGAACACCGCATCGAACCGGGTGCTGGAACGGCACGGCTTCCTCCGCGAAGGCCTCTTCAGGGAGAACTACTACTGGAACGGGGAGTTCCTCGATTCAGCGGTTTACTCGCGTTTGAAGGCTGTGGGTACTGGCGGCTAACCCATGCCGGGTGCCCAGCCTCAGCGAGCACGAATGAGCAAGCGCCTCAGTACCACCACATGTGCGAACAGCACAACGGGCACAATGAACGCGGGAAGCCAGATGAACGGGAAGTAGAGGAGCCCCACATTGGGTTGCTCGAAGCCGAATTGCTGTAGCGGCGTGGGCACGGAGAGGACCCCGTAGAAAACGATGTTGATCACCAGGCCGAGGCAAACCAAGTTCCAAACCAGGAGCAGCGTTCGGTCCACCCGACTATTGCGGAACGCAAGCCATGCCACAAGTGGGGCGCTCAACCCCGAAAGGACATCGAAGTTCCGCCCTTCGTAGGTCATGATCTCCGGGACCAAGCCTTGTACAAAAAGCGCATGCAGTCCCCACTCCACGGGAACACGCACCACATGGAGCCAAGTGAGCATGCGCAGATCGAGCGCGTCCATCCATGTGCGGCCGCTCGGAATGAGGAACATCGCCACGAGAACGACGAGCGGTGGCCCAAGGGCTAGCGCCATGCGCGGAGGAAGCGTGTTGGTAACCGTATAGAACCCCGGAATGGCCAGTGCAGCCTGCAGCACCAACCACGCAACACAAAGTGCCAGCAACACACCGTGCTTCGAAGACGCACGCACCAGGAAGGCACCGCAGGCCAACGTGACCGCGATGAACACTGCAGGCAATTGTATCGGAAGTCCTTCGAGCACTGCGGTCCGAAAGTAGGGATGCGCAGACCACGCCGCGCCCCTCGTTAGAACGTGAGCACGGCGCCTTGTAGCATCATGTGGCCGGATCGATCCATCGATCGGTAGTACAGGGCCGAAGCGGCCGGAACGAGCAACCACTGAGGGTCAGCCGAGTTCGTGCGCATCATGCCGATGGCACGACCCGCTGCATCGAACACCTCCAGGACCGTTCCCGCAGGCGCCCCGCTCAACCACAGCGCACCTTGCGCGTAGGTGACCACCGCATGGGGCCCTTCGGCCACGGGCGCCACCAACGAGCTCTGCTCCCGTTCGAAACAGCCGATATCGAACGCTAGACCTTGGGGTCGGGGCACCAAGCCCATGTCGATCGTTACCACGGGAAGCACTGCGGCCGTGCCAGCGTCCACCTGCTGGCTTTGTGCGTTCAGCGCGTGGTAATCGTCCGCTACAGGATCGAGGAACAAAGTGGCGAGCGGATCAGCCACTTGGGAACTCGCGTCATAGCCCAGCGCCTGCCAATCGGCCCGAACAGCAGATTGTTGTAGAACACGGAGTTCACCACGCCATCGCAGTTGATGCCGCTGCCACCGCCCTCACCGTTGCCATGGATCACATTGCCGTAGACCTGCGCGTTACTGATGGTACCATCCCCGCCGAGGCTCACATCCCCGTTCATATGTATGCCGTTGGCGTAGTTGTCGAAGCAGTGGTTGTAACGGATGATCGGATCATCCGCGCTGTTGCCGAAGTAGATTCCGTGTTCATCCTCGCTGCCACTGCATGTGTTGTGCTCGATGATCACATGCTCGGCGAAGCCTGTAAGGATGCCCCACTTGAAGTTGCTCGCACAGCTATTGTACCGGATGGTGACGTGATCGGTGAGCACGGTTCGGATACCGGTGCGCGGCATGTCGTTCACGGTGAAGCCTTCGACCACGATCCAGTCCACACCCTCGACATTGATCCCGTCCAGGTTGTTGTAGCTGCATGGCGATGTGATACTGACCGTTCCGCCGGTGCCCAGGAACACGATAGGTGCGTTCGCCGTGCCGCTGTGGTCCATCGCGGCGAACCCTGGAAAGCCGCCCGCATGCACCAGTACGGTATCACCCGCCAAAGCGACATTGGCCCCGTGCTGGGGCGTGGCCCAGGCCGTGGCCAACGAAAGGCCCGAGGCCCCATCGTTGCCTGTGGTGGTCACATGGTAGGTATTGGCCCGGACAAGGACCGATAGCCATAAAAGTGGGAGGAGCATGGAGAAACGCATGACCCAAGGTAGGAAAGAGCGCGGTGGAATTACGATCCATTCGCTCTACGTCCGTCAGCGATCGTTCACCGGCCCAAGCCCTGACCGGAAGAGGGTCCTAACTTTCGCCCCGCGACGGTACAAGTACTTTTCACGGAACCGGCTCGCGGAACGAACGAACAATGAAGCAGCTATTCCTTTCCCTCGCCCTTGCCACCGCGTACCTGAGTACAACACCCATGGCCGCACAGGACAAGACCAGTGCCCCTAAGCCCGGAGGCGACCACACCGACCAGGGTCTTGAAGGGCTCACCGAGCAACTTGGGCTTACCGGAGACCAACCGTCACAAGTGAGCGTCATACACAAGAGCTTTGCGAAAAAAGCCAAGGACCTCAAAGCCCTGGGACTGCCCAAAGAGGAGCAGCGCCCCAGAATGAAGGTGTTGAAAGACGAGCGCGATGCCGCGTTGAAGAAGGTGCTCACCCCAGCCCAATGGACCAAGCTGGAGGCGCTCCGTGAAGCGCGGAAAGCAGCGAAGCAAGCGGAGGAACCCGAAAAGAAAGGGAAGAAAGGAGCCCCTCACCAAGAGTGATCCTTAACCATCGAACGCAACGACAGGGCGCCCCGCAAAGGCGCCTTTTCGCTTCTTGATACGCGCGTTGAAGCACCCGGCCCGGGCAGGTTCTTTGCTACCTTAGCCGCCGCTGAAAAAACACGGCGCAACCATTCAACCACAGGCGAGGCGATGAGCGAGAAAGCACAGATCATCCTGGATGGCAAGACCTATGAGTTCCCTGTGGTGATGGGATCGGAGGGCGAGAAAGCGATCGACATCAGCAAGCTGCGCGATGCCAGCGGCTACATCACCCTCGACCTGGGCTACAAGAACACTGGCGCCACCATGAGCGCCATCACCTTCCTGGACGGTGAGGAAGGCATACTGCAATACCGGGGCTATCCCATCGACCAACTGGCCGAAAAAGCCACCTTCCTGGAAGTGGCCTACCTCCTGCTGTTCGGTGACCTGCCCAACCGGAAGCAGTTGGACGAGTTCGAAGGCAACATCCGCTACCACTCGCTGGTTCACGAGGATATGAAGCACTTCTTCGAGTTCTTCCCGAGCAATGCCCACCCCATGGGCATCCTCTCGGCGATGATCAACTCGCTGAGCACCTTCTACCCCAAGAGCCAGGACCCCAACCGGCCGCAACGCGATATCGAGCGGACGATCTTCCGGCTCATCGCCAAAATGCCCACGCTGGCGGCCATCAGCTACAAGAACAACCTGGGCCATCCCTACATGTATCCCAACAACAAGTTGAGCTACGTGGACAATTTCTTGCACATGATGTTCGGGCTCCCTACCGAAGATTACGAGGTGGATCCCGTGGTGAGCGATGCGCTGAACAAACTGCTCATCCTGCACGCCGATCACGAGCAGAACTGCAGCGCCAGCACGGTGCGCATGGTAGGCAGCAGCCAGGCCAACCTGTACAGCGCCGTGAGCGCGGGCATCGCCGCACTGTGGGGACCGCTGCACGGAGGCGCCAACCAGGAAGTGATCGAGATGCTCGAGACCATCCGCAACGATGGTGGCGACATCCAGAAATGGGTGGATAAGGCCAAGGACAAGAACGATCCCTTCCGCCTCTTCGGCTTCGGCCACCGGGTGTACAAGAACTTCGATCCCCGCGCCAGATCATCAAGCGCAGCTGCGATGAGGTGCTCCGCAAGATGGGTGTGAACGATCCCGTGTTGGACATCGCCCGCGCCCTCGAGGAGATCGCCCTGAAGGACGACTACTTCATCGAACGGAAGCTCTACCCGAACGTGGATTTCTACAGCGGGATCATCTACCGCGCCATCGGCATCCCCACGCGCATGTTCACCGTGATGTTCGCCTTGGGCCGCTTACCCGGGTGGATCGCCCAATGGAAAGAAATGGTGGAGAACAAAGAACCCATCGGCCGCCCACGCCAGATCTATACGGGCGCCACGAAGCGCGATTTTTTGGCGGTGAAGGACCGAAAATAGCGCCCGACGCACACAGCCTGAAGCGGCCCTCGTAAGGGGCCGTTTTGCTTTTTGGCGCGGATACCCGACATTCATGCCGCCTAACCCCCCATCCATGAGCACCGCCACCCAAGCCTTACCGAAACGCCATATCAACGATCTTCATTTCGACCACCAGGAGTGGATCAACCGGTTGCGCTTCTACAAGGACGAGATCAGCATCTTCGAGCATCGCCTGGAGGACATCGTGAAGCGCAACACCACCGGCGAAGTGATGGCCGAACTGGAACACTTCCAGAACCGGTACATCCGCGAGCGGGAGGTGATCGATGAGTTGCGCCACGACATCAAGCAGCACGAGAACATCCTGGAGAAGGAGAGCAAGGAGCATCCAGTGGCCATCGACCACCGCCTCTTCTCCGACCATGGTGAGTTGCGCGACCGCGTCGAGACCTTCGAAAAGCTCTACAAGGAGCTGAAGGACGAGCTGCACCGCTGGCTGGTGCGGCGGATGTGAACATCCTCTTTTAGCACCAACAAAGAAAGGGGCGGCCGATGGCCGCCCCCTTTCTGTTCCAACCAATGAGCAGGCTTACTACTGCCCGAAACGTTCTTAACCATCCACTTCCGGATCTCCTTGGCGAGTTTGGCGTAGCTCTCGGCCAGGCGGGTACCGCTGTCATAGTCATAGCCGCCATACTGGGAACCAGGAACGCCGTTCATCATCAGCACGCCGACGACGTTGCCGCTCGCCTTCTCCTTCAGCGAGACGTCCGCATTGATGGACGCGGGCATTTTAGAGATACCGATGTTATGCCCGGGTTCGGTGAGGGTGGTATGCACCACCAAGGCGTATTTGGCGGCCTCGGTCCCGCGCAGGCCTTTGATCGGGCTTCCGCGTCGTTGAGCAGCTCCTCGAACTTCGGTGCGAAGCGCGACTCGCGGTCATTGAGCCAGCTCTTCTCGAACTGCTCGCCTCGGCCGGGTTCCTTGTCGTTGTATTCGGTCTTCTTCTTGGCAATGTACTCGGCCTCGGCGTATTTGCCGACCGTCATGTTGTCGAAGGTGAACTCCAGGTCCAGTTCCTTCTCGGACTTGAGTTCCTTGAAATTGCCGCTCTTGACCAGCAGCTTTTGAGCCATGGTGGTGGTTGCCAGAGCGGCGACCAGCACTAGCGAAAGGGTGCGTTGCATCGTCTTTTTTGTTTGGGGCTGCCAAGTTGCAAAGAACCTGCCGAACTCCGTATGCGGGGAAGGTGCTTACTTTGAAGCCAGAGAACACGCTCCATGAACACCCGGAAACTCATTGGTCTGGCTTGCTGGCTCCTTGCTTTCGCTCTCCCCTTCGGCCCTTCCATCCTGAACACGAAGGGAGTGGACAACATCACCGGTCTGTTGAGCTTCGTGGCCACCATCACATTGGTGTTCCTCGGCTACTGGCTGGTGGATTCCTCCCGGCCACAGCAGACTACGGAGAGCAACGGCCACTAGGCCGTTCGCGCTTCGTTCGCCAGTCGGGCCCTGCCGCACGCCGGCTTTCCCGGCGACTAACCCGTGACCTTCGCCTTGGGCCGGTACACGGTGAACACCCGCGACACGTTGAACCCGAAGTGGATGTCGCCTTTCAACCAATCGCCGGTGGTCTCGGTGATGTAGCCGCGCTCGTTCATGGCGGTGCTGTTCGTGAAGTGCAACTGGAAGACGTGCCCTCCGGTCTCGATGTCGAAGCCGATCGAGAGCGAATTCTTATAGCCTGGGTTGGGATCGTCCATGCGGTCAGCAGATACCTCGGGCGCCAATGTTTGACCGGGTAGTACGTAGAAATACTCCGCGTTCAGCGCGAGTCGCTTGGTGAGCTTTACACGTCCGGCCGCGCCGATGTTCATCACATCGTTCTCCTCCTCGAGGGTGCTCACCAAGTTGCGGTGTACCACGCCGGGCATCAATTGCAGGGTGAGCGCATCGCTGAACTTCCGCCCGATGAGCATTTGGAACGAATACGCCAGGCGGTGTGTGAAATAATCCTCCCGGCCCTCGCTGTACCACGGCAGTTCCGAACTGCGTAAGGTGGTCATGTTGGTAGCGGCTACGAGCGATAGGGTCAAGGGCATATCACAACCGCTCTCACACTGGCGGAGGATCTTGTACTTGGCGAAGCCGTCCACGTATTTCTGGAAGCTGCTCCGACCGATACCGATCTGGAGTCGGTCGGTAACGCCGTATTCGAAGCCCAGGCGCACCCATGCCTGGTCCAGACCGAACCATTCGTAGAGCCCACCGTTCAGGAATCCGAACCGGTGGTTGATCTTAAAATCGAGCACCCCATGGGCGGTGTTCTCCAAGCTGTGCCCGTTGATAACGCGCGATGTTTTGAAGCTGGCCGAAGTGAACTCCTTGGTGTCCTCCTCCTTCCCGAGCAGGTCCAACAGATCATCCTGTGCCAGGATAACGGGGGTGCAGAACAAGGCTGCGATGAGGACGAACGTAGGTCGGAACATGATGCGTGATTGGGTGGTGGAAAAATGAACGGCCGGGGTCAAAAAGGCCCCGGCCGTCCAACGGCGCGGTTGGAACCTCACCGGAACGGGATCACATCTTCACATAATCCATTTGCACCTTGACGGTGATCTCTTTGGCGATGTTGTCGCGCACCATCCCGGGGATGGTGATGTTGTAGTCCTCGGGCTTGATGGTGAAAGTGCTCGTGGCCTTGATAGCGCCGGTGGGCTCCATGGTGAAGTTGCCCTTGATGGTCACCGGCTTGGTCACTCCATGCATGGTCATTTCGCCTTGCACGGTCACTTCCTTGTTACCCGCCTTTTTCATGTCGTCGGCGTTGAGGCCGGTCAACGTGCCCTTGAAAACGGCTTTGGGAAATTTGTCGCTCTCCACATAGTTCTCGTTGAAGTGTTCCTGCATCAGGGCCTTCTCGAATTCGAACCCTTTCATGAGCGCTGCGAACTCGACCGCACCCGTGGAAACATCGAGTACGCTGATGGATTTGTGGTTGTGGGCTTCGATCTTCTCCATCGGCGTATCGGAGTGGAAGGAGATATGACCGGTACGGGTGGCGTAGCGCTCCTGCGCGGCCAAGGTGAGAGGAGCCGCGAACAGGGCGGCGATGAGCAGGTGCTTGGTGGTCATGGGGTCAGAGTGGTTGATCGGTCGTTGCAAGGTTCATTCCACAAGGGCGCAGCGCTGCAGCACCACGTCCATAAGAGGCCGGTGCAGAGGCCTTTGATACGGACCTGGGCTCCGGTCGCCAGGTTGTTCGGCACATCGGCCTGGGCGAATTGGCAGACAACACCGGCCAGCGGATCACCCGTCTCCAACACTACGTCCACCAAACCGTTCTCCGGTGCGTTCACGCTGCGCACATCGCCATGCACCTCGAGCACTTTTCCATTGAAGCGGGCGTTCGCCGCGTTCTCGTCGGCGGTGAAGGCTTGGAGCAATGCCGCGGGTTCGATCCTCTCCGCCGCTTCCAACGTCGCGGTGTCCTCCGCGGTGCGATTGTACTCGCTCCACCCATACCAGCCGGCGCCAAGGGCGAGAAGCGCAGCGGAAATGAATAATGTGCGTCGCATGGGTGCCAGTTGTTGGGTGCACCAGCGTCCAACCAGGTCTTGATGGCCTGCCGGTCGCAGGTTGGAAGCAGGCCGGTGGGCGGCATCGGCGACGGGTCGGCATTGATCGCGCGGGCCTGGATGGCACCGGCATCCGCAGCCGCCTTGGCCGCTGCGTACGTGCTTAGGTCCGGGGTTTGCGCCCCGCTCACATGGCAGCCGGAAATGGCGCAGTTGCTGGAGATCAGCGGCTGCACATCCACAGACCATGTTACGCTCTCCGTTGCGCAGAAACTGTCCGGATACAGTTCCTCTTCTATGTCATAGTAACATCCGCCAGAAAGCAGCGCGATGGTGAATGGAAAGGCGCGGAGGATGTTCACCGGCATCAGTTGTTGGGCGCTCCCTGCTGGATCCAGGTGAGGAAGTGATCGATCTCGCAGGCAGGCAGCTGGCCTCCGAAGGGGGGCATGGCGACAGCACCATTGGCGTGTTGGATCGCGTCCGGCAGAGACCCGTCCAAGGCTTTCGCGGAAACAACGGTCCAAGTGCTGAAATTCAGGCTTCCTTGAGGGTTGGCGCCGCTATGGCAATTCAAACACTTCTGCTGGATGATCGGCTGAATGACCCCGGAATACGTGACCACCGCAGTGGTATCGCAGAAACTGTCGCATGAGTTGTTGTTATACCCCTGCGCGACCCACAGCTCGATCATGGCGATCTGGTCGGCGGTGAGCGTACCGAAACCCGGGCGAGGCATGATCTTGTCCGGATCGGTCTCGTTGATGGCTTCCACGAGGTCCCCGTTCTGGATGATCCCGCTCTGCAATAAAGCTCCGTAGCTCATGAGGTTGATGTAGCCGTTCTCATCATTCGCCTCAAAATGACAATTGCCGGTTTCGCTTGGCACACCACAACTGGAGATGAGAAGAGGCAGGATCGTTGTTCGAAGTAGATGGTCCCGCTATCACAGGGAACAGGTACTGGGACCACCCCACCGGGGTATCGTCCTGCGGCGCGATCAACGGTTCATGCTTGCACCCGGGCAGGCTCAGCATCAGCAGGATCGCCAGTACAAAGAGCGCCGTGACGGCGAAAGTGACCGTACGCTCTCGCCGCGTGGCGAGGCCATGTTGGGAGTGCTTCAATGGGGACATACGACCGTGTGCTCCAAATATAGGCCCAAGCCGAAAAGCGTTCGGGCCTTTCTCAAGGAACGGCGCGATCTTGCGGTCATAGCCTGCGGTCGTTGTCCAAGGAGGCGGAGCCGTCCTGGTCGTGCGCTGCGGCCTTGAGCAATTCCTCGACCAGGTTCGCCAATTCCACCGCGTTCAGCAAATTGTGGTAGCGCGCCGAATGGTTCAACTCCAGAATGCGGCCCAACACATCCTGCCGCTCGCATCCCAAAAGCATGCGCAGGTCGGCAGAAGAAAGGTGATGCAATGCGTTCATCGCGTGGTTGTCACGATCCGAACTGCCCTTTCGATCCGCCCTCCTCGAAGAGGATCCATCGGTTCCTTCAGGGCCTAGTGGCCTTTCCATTGTAAGGGTGTATACCATGGCCTTATTCGAGAGCGAACGTAGGCGGGCGATCCCTTTCGCGCAGCACGCTTGCGGATGGAACGGGAAAAAGCAACGACGGAACGGCTATTGACCCGAAAGCCAGCGTTTGAAATCCGCCGAGCGCTCGCTGCTCACCACAGCGTCCTGCCCGAAAGGCGGGTTCATCATCACCTTCACCCGGCTCTTGCTATAGGCCAGCAACTCCTTGATGCATTGCAGGTGGATGATGGCTTGCCGGTTGATGCGGTAGAACTTCTCCGGATCCAGCTGCTTCTCCAAGCGGTCCAGGCTTTCATCCAGGGGAAGGTCCCTGCCTTCGTTGGTGCGCAGGAAGGTGTTCTTCTCCTGCGAGAAGATGTAGGCGATGTCGTTCGGTTCGACCACCCGGAAGTGATCACCGTAGCGGATCAGGAAGCGCTTGATGAACGCGGTGGGTGCCGCGGTCGAACTGGGGCCGGGACGCAAAGCAGCATGATCGCGGACGACACGTAGGCCGCGGCATCGGTCCACTGCGGCGGTGAGTTCCTCCAGCTTCACAGGTTTGAGCAGATAATCGACGGCGTTCACGCGGAAGGCCTGGAGGGCATGTTCATCATAAGCCGTGGTGAACACTACCGGGCATGTGACCTCGGTGCGACCGAAGATCTCGAAGGAATCACCATCGGCCAGTCGGATATCGAAGAAAGCGATGTCGGGCGGATCGTTCTGTTCGAACCAAGACACGCTATCCGCTACGCTTTCCAATACGTTCAGGACGCGGATCGCGGGATCGATCTCGGCCAGTAGCTTGCGCATGCGCTGGGCGGCGGCTGGTTCGTCCTCGATGATCAGTACGTTCATGGCTGGGCGGTGATCAAAGGTATCCGCACCACGAAATCGCCAGCCTCCTGGAACACCTCCACGGGACGGTCGGTGAGGGCGCGGTACCGTTGGCGGATGCTGTCCAATCCGTAAGCGGTGGAAGTTTCCTCGGCCAGGCGGGGCCGCAGAGTGTTGCGGACCTCCAGCGTGGGCCCGTGCGCGGAGACCCGCACGATCAACGGTTGGGCGGTGGTGGCACTATTGTGTTTCAATGCGTTCTCCACCAGGAGTTGCAAGGTGAGCGGGACCACGGAAAACACATGCGCATCGGGATCGGCATCGACCACCAAACGGATCCGCTCACCGAACCGCCTTTGCTCCAAGCCGAAGTACGTTTCCAGCAGGCGCAGTTCATCCGCCAAAGGGATCAGGTCCTTGTCGCGCACTTGCAGGATGTTGCGGAAGAAGGTGCTGAGGTCCTCTACCTGCCGCACTGCCTTGGGCGTGTCCTCCTCGATGAGCGCGATAAGGGTGTTGAAGCTGTTGAAGAGGAAATGCGGGTTCACCTGACTGCGCACGGCCTCCAGTTGGAAACGGACACGTTCCTTCTCCATGCGATCGCGGAGACGAAGACGCTCCTCGCGCATGCGTATGAAACCGAAGAAGGCAGCACTGAGCAAGACCACCCCTAGGAACACGGCCCAAGGTCGCCGCCACCACGGCGCATCGATGGTGAAAGCGAACGAGGTCCATGCCGAATCGGGTGTGGTATCCCCAACGCCCGCCCGGATCTGGAACTCGTATGCCCCGGGGGGAAGGCGCGAATAGGTGATCTCGCGCTCGCGCGTGCTGAGGATGCCGCCATCAAAACCGACCAACCGGTATTGGAACCGCACCAGATCGGGCGCGGGCGTCGAGGTGGACGCGAAATGGAAGGTGAGGAAGTTCTGATCCGAACCCAGGTGTGGATCCGTCCGCAATGAAAGTGGCTCCTTGCCGTAGCTCCAGCCAACGAGTACCACGGGAGTGGTCGAATGCAACGTTTCGGTGGTGGGGGTGATACGGACCAACCCTTCGTTCGTGGCCACCCAAAGGCCGCCGCGCAGGTCGGTACACAATGCGTTCAACTCTCCGGACACACCTTCGAGACCGAACATGCGGCCCAGGTCCGTCATGCGGCCGGTACCGGGCTCCAATGCCAACAACCCGCGTTCTGCGAAGGCCAGGATCCTTCCCCGGTAGGCGGCGATGCCTTGAACGTCCGAAAGGAGCACTGCGTGATCGGCGCCGGTGCATTGGAGGCCATTCACGGAGTAGACACAAAGACCGGTTCCAGGGCCGCATGCCCATGCGTTCCCCTGTTCATCGAGTGCCAACGAATAATAACTGGTCGGCCGCGCATCCGCAGTATCTCCGACCGCTTTACCTGGTCCACCACCTTCCGGGAGAAGCACAAGCCCACCGCCATCAGAGGCCACCAAAGTGCCCCCATCCGGCAAGGGAAGCAGGTCGTAGAGGAAACCATTGCCGGGTAGCTCCGGGCGCACGAAGCCATCCGCAGCGCTCCAAGCCGCGACGCCCCCGAGCGTAGCCATCCATACAGCATCGCCTCGTGAGCGGATCCGGAGCACATTGTTGTTCGCGAGCCCGTCCTTTTCGGTGAAGTGTTGAACGGTCCCATCCGGTCTGATGCGGAATACGCCGCGGCCCATGGTTCCCGCCCAGAGATCACCAGTGCTATCGGCATGGAGCGAAACGATGGGGACCTCAGCGGGCAGGTCGAGTTCGCGCTGCGAAAGGTGCTCCGCATCGGCGAACGCGGCGGCATGTCCATAGATCCGCGGCCCAACAGCGAAGTGGATGCGTCCATCAGGACCGCTGCACAATGCGGACACGTGGCGCAGATCAACGCCTTCATGTTGGGGCACGAACAGCACGTTCGCGTCGGAACGGAACAACCGCGCACTGCCATCGCACCACCAAGCGGCCCCATCCTTTCCAGCGCTCAACGCCAGCACCCGCGCACCGAGGCCCTGCACCTCGGAGCCGGGCATGTAGCAACCCGATCGTTCGCGCAGATCATACACACGGACCCCATGGCCCCGTGTAGCCACCCAGGAAAGACCGTCGCGCACATGCACACCGCTAACCGCCCCAAAAGACCAAACGCTGTCCAGCGCTTGCACCGCAACCGCTGCATCGTTCGGGTCGAAATGGAAGACACCCCTGCGGTCCGTCCCAGCCCACAAATGCCCGTCGTCCCCAAGGGTCAATGCGAGGACGAGATTGTCCGTGGCCCCTTCCTCCTCGCGCACATGGCGCAGAACGCGTCCCTTCGCATCGAACAAAACGATGCCCAGATCGGTCGCGGCGGCAACACCTCCTGCGGGTAGCGGGCAGAGGGCGTTGACATGGTCATCGAAAAGGCCTTCGACCCGGACCACCGCTTTCGCAGCATCTGCATCCATGCGCCAGAGGCCATCGCCATACGTACCGATCCAGATGGACCCTGCGACGTCCATGCAGAGCGAACGGATCGGGGCCTTGCGCCAGGCGGTATCCGATCGCAGTGTATCGACCATGAGCCCCCCCGCGCGCACCAACAGGCCATCAGCGAACGCAGCGAGCACACCCCGATCCGCAGTCGCGAGCGCGGTAACGGAGCCCTGCACGGCGGAAGCGCGGGTATGATCCCCATCCGTGCGGAAAAGCCCCGCCTCACCGCCCACCCAGATCATACCCTGCGGATCCACGATCACCAAGCGGGCATCGGGACGTGTGTTGCCGTCCTGCAACTGGAACGCACGCGTATAGGGATATTGGGCAAGTGCGGCGGATGCCGTCAGTACGCACAGACCAGCCCACCACCGTGACCTCATGGTGCGGTGCCTACACGTTCGAAGAGCATATCGACCTCGATGCTTACGTCCGGTGCGATCTTCTGCTGCACCACCCTCGGCACTCGTACGGCATGATCCTCCAACAGGACCTCGAAGTTCGCGGTAACGCGCACGCCTTCTGGGGCGACCACCACCCGGCATTCGATAATGCGTTCGCGCTCCACCCCATGCACGATGAGGGGACCTTTCGCGCGCACATCATAGTTGCCCGGCGCGGAGAGGTCCACGCTTTCTATGATCCTTCCTTTGAACACCGCGTATGGGTAGCGTTCGGTCTCCAAATAATTCTCGCGGAAGTGTTCGCGCTGCAAGGGGCTGTTGAAACCTTCGAAGTCCGCCATGGGGATCTGCACGGCGAACGTGCGTGCCACAGGATCCACCGCACCCTTCGCGCTGCTGAGGTGCGCACTTATCCGCTCCATCGGTGCATCATCTCACAAAGCTCACCGCGGAACGCCGCGCACGGAACGTCCCGGTGGTCTGGGCCATAAGCCCGAGCGCGAAAAGAATGAAAGGGATCGCTGTGAACGAACGCATGGGGCCTCGCGGCGAACACCGCGCCAGAGCCAGCGAACTTACGGGCTGCCGTGCAGCACCGTGAAGTACAGCGACCGCGGACCGGTGCTTTCATCCAACACCACATGGTATGACCCGTTCGGCAAACGAGCCGTGGAGAGTACCACGCCGATCCCGTCTTGATCGATCGACCCGAGCGGATGTGAGCGTCCCAGCATATCCACCAGCCCTTTCACTCGCGCCATTTCCATGCCCTGGATCCGCAGGTGATCATCCGCCGGAACAGGGAAAACGTTGGGCTCGGCACCAGCGCGATCGTATACGGAAGTGCTCAAGCAAGCACTGAGCGAAGTGATCCGCCCGGAGACCGTCAGCGAATCCTGGAACGCGGTGAAGGCGGCGGCATCACCTTTCAGGAAGTGATCGAGCCAAAGTCCGGCGAGATCGGCCACCGCATCATGCTGTTGCTCGCGCGAAATGGTCAGGTCCGGAGCGCATGTGGCTTCGCCGAAGCTGCACGTAAAGCTGTTCTCCGCGAAGTAGCAATGACCACCGCCGGTAACGGTGACCAGCGCGCGGCAAGGCACCGTGAGCGCATCGTACATCGGTTGCTGATGGTCCGCGATGGGCGTTACGCAATCCTCGCTGGCCGCGAAAAGCAACGTGGGCACCTGCACGTTGGCGGCCGACGCGATGGCGGACGGATTGGTCTCCGCCGCTGCGAAGTTCACGAGTGTCTGTATGCCTGGATTCCCATCCGCTCCCAGAAAAGAAGCGCCGCCACCCATCGAGTGGCCGAGCAAGGCGGTTGCTGGAGCCACCTGACCGAAAAAGGGCGAAGCCCCATCCGTATTGGCGAGTTGCATGGCTTGGGCCACGAAGGCCAGGTCGAGTCCGAACTCTTCGTGTGCAGGCGCGAAGCCACCTTCGGTGGTCGGGAGCAACAGGATGTAGCCGCGTGGCACGAGATCCTCCGCGAAGTTGGAATACACCGCGGTGGTCATCACAAAGCCATGGCCCATCACCAGCACCGGGAAATTGCCAGGGGCAAGGGGTACGTTCGTGCCCGCGACATCCGCCGGGTGGTAAACATCACATGTGATAGTGCGATTGCGCCCGGTGTCGAAAAAGTCTACGGAGCGTTCCCCGATGGCAAAGGGTTGCCCAGCTAACGCCACCGGCATTAGGAACGCGAACAAGAATGTTGGACGCATGGTCTTTGGAACTGCGAACGTAACGCGAAACGCAGGGCCGTTGTTCACTGGCCGACGCATCTATCTTTGCCGCCCTTTTATCCACAGCAGTGCGGATCGCCTTGAGAGGTGCCAGAGTGGTCGAATGGGTCTGTCTCGAAAACAGAAGTACTCGCAAGGGTACCGGGGGTTCGAATCCCCAGCAGCGGGGCAAGCTTGCTCCGCACAAGCGAGCCCCCGCGCAGCGGGGCCGAGGTGCGCTCCGAGCAGCGGGCGAAGCTTGAAAGATGCTAATGAAAGAGTGGGGCGAGCTTGCTCGCACGAGCGGATGGAGCGCACCGAGCGCGACACGCGAAGCGGGCGCTGCTTGATGCCCCCCCACACGGGATAGCCCGCCTCGGGCCATCCGCGAAGCTGAACCGGCACGCTTGACCATGGTCGAAGCGGACGGTGGGCATCGAGCGGAACGGGGCGCTGCTTGAAGCCGACCTACAGCACTTTTACCCCACGGTGCCCGAAGTTGATGCAACAACTCACCGTCGGCACGCCTACGAAAACATCCTCGTACAAAGCTTCATTGTTCACAAAGCCGAAGTCCACGGCGACCGCGCGCGTGGCGAACCGCACCCCCAAAGACCACCACGGCGTGAACTCCTCCGCTTCCCCCACAAGCCATGTTTCGCCGATCACCCACAGCTTGGGGATCACACGGGCCGCGAGCCCTAGCGAGAAGCTAGGTTTTTTTTCAAGCCCCTTCCATTCGTGGTAGCGCATGCCGCCACCAACGGTGCCATGATAGCGATCGGTGCCAATAGTGACCAGTCCGTACGCGGCCGCATTTCCCTCGCGTATGACCGGATCGTAGTTGGAGTAACGGTCAAAGAAATTGTACTCGGTCGGGGTATTGGTGTACGCCGCCGAAAGCCCGAAATGGACATACCGATGCAGCTTCCATGCGGCCTTGGCACCCAAATGGAAACCGGGCGCCTGCCTGGAAAAGCCCACGACCGAAAGGACCTCGAACCCGCCGGACACTGCGATATGGTCAGTTACACCCACAGCAGCGGACTGGAGCACGAAGCAGGTATTCCGGTAATACCCTTCACCCGCCTTCAATGGGAACGCGGCTGGTCCCGCGAAATAGCGGCCTGCGTGACGTTCACGGAACCAACGGTCCTCTTCTTCCGGCCTTTGGTCCTCCAGGTGTGGGAGCGGAATTAGCGGCGGGGGCAGTAATGGCGGATGCGGGGGAGGCAGGATGCGTCTGGCGGGTCGTGTGGCCTGGGGTACCTGTTCATCCCGCATATCACCGGGTGCTAAGGGACCGGCTTCGATCCGTTCCATGCGTGCGATACGCCTTATGGGTATGCTAACGATGCCCATGGCATCGGTACGGATCCGCATCACTCCCCCGTCCGGAACCGTCGCATCACCCCGATGAGGAGACTCTGATCGTCGAGCACGATACGGTAGCGTGCGGTATCGCTCGCGCCAATTTCATCGCTTTGTGCGGAGGCGGCGATCGCGCATGCCAAGAGCGCAACCAAGAGGAGCGATCGAGAGCTACGTCGAGGCAACATGGAAGTCGGTTCCAGTGATCGAAGCATAAAGGTAAGGTCCGATAAGCTGCTTCGATTCGCATCCCAGTTCGCACCGCCAACAAGGCCGCGATCGAAAGTGGATACCTTGACCGCTCCGTCCGTCCGTGCCGCACCGCCGCCTTCTTCCCACCGTCCTTCCGCTCTGTGGCTTGCTGGCCTGCGCTGGCACCGGCCGCTTGACCGATGATGCCACGGACTACTACTCGCCCACCATCATCCGGTACGCGGATCATGTGTACGATCCCTTGGTGCGCGCGGTGCAACTGTACAAGGTGGGCTTCGAGTTGAGCGCCCCGATCCTTGAACTCGGAAGCACCGATGAGCTCGAACTCCGCTTCGACGATCTGCGGCCCACCACCCAGAGCCTTTCCTACACGCTGGAACACTGCAATGCGGACTGGACACCGAGCGATCTGGCGAAAGGGCAATACATCGTGGGCGGCTTCACCGACCTGATCGCCGCACCCCGGCAGAGCTACAACACCTTCCAGAACTTCTTCCACTACAGCGTTACAGTGCCGAACACAATGATGCGCCCCACCCTATCGGGCAACTACATCCTGAAAGTGTTCCGCGATGGCAACGAAGAAGACCTCGTGCTCACGCGCAGGTTCCTGGTGGCGGAGCAAAAGGTCGCCATCCAAGCGCGTGTGGTGGCCAGCCGCGATGTGGCCGTGCGCGACATCGCGCAGCAGGTCGATCTTACGCTCCGGCATTCGGGCATCACCGTGGCCGATCCCTTCAGCGACCTGAAGGTGGTGGTGCTGCAGAACATGAACTGGAGCGATGCGCGCACCGGCCTCAAGCCGAAGTTCATCCGCAACGATGAACTCATCTACGACCATCCGCCGGAGGCGCAATTCCTCGCGGGCAATGAGTTCCGCAACTTCGACCTCAAGGACCTGCGCTTCCCCACCATCAACGTCACATCCATCAGCACGGGCACCGACCTCATGGAAGCGCAACTCGCGCTGAACCCCGCCCGCCACATCCGCGTCTATCTGGACCAGCCTGATATCAACGGCCGCTTCCTGATCCGCAATGACTATGTGGACGGCGATCCCCTGGGCGCGGATTATGTGAACGTCACCTTCAGCCTGCCTCTCGATGCGCCGGTGGCGAACGCGGAAGTGTATGCTCTGGGCGGCTTCAGCGATTTCGAATGCCACAAGGAAATGCGCATGCAGTGGATGCCCAACGAGCGCCGCTACATGCTGCGCGCACCTTTGAAGCAGGGGTTCTACGATTACGTTTTCGCCGTGCTACCCAACGGCGCGGACAAGCCCGACCTCACCACGCTCGAAGGCAGCCACTTCCAGACCGAGAACGACTATGTGGTGCTGGTCTACCTGCGCGATTTCGCGCAACGCTGCGATAAGCTGGTGGGCGTGAAGTTCCTGAACAGCCGGAGGGACGGGTGAATTAGGTCTACCGCCGCACCACCTGCCGCGCGGTCTTGCTCCCATCTTCCAACGCGATGGACATCGTGTAGACCCCCGGCACAAGGGATCCCAGATCCAATGCAACACCGGTATTCCAAGTACCACTGCGCACCGCACGCCCAGCGGCATCGGTCAATGTGTAGGGAACATTACCTCGGGAAGAGCCCTTCCACCAAAGCAGCCCATCGGTCGGATTCGGTGAAAGCTCGATCGGCGCGGTTCCGTTCGTCTCCGGCACCGCATTGATGCACGAGATGGAATGCAAAGTGACGGTGTTCGCGGCGGAGTTGGGGATACATACCACATCATGCACGGCATCGAAATCGATATCCGCCGGGTTGTTGAGGCCGGGCACTTGCAGATCCACGAAAAGCGGCGACACGACCAGTGGCTCAAACCGGGTGATGCGGTCCGGGCTCCAGGAGGCGATCAGGTAGTTGCCGAGGCAATCCACCGCGATGCCGTCTATGCTGCCCACACCGGTAACCGTGGACCAACCCAATGCGGCGGTGGTGCGGTCGTAGGTCTTCACGGCCGCGTTGCCGCCCCAGAAGGCAACGGCGAGGAGGTCATTGGTGGCATCGTAGGCGATGCCGTTCGGCGTTCCATTGGTGTTCGCCACCCAGGTGGTGAAGGTTCCGGCAGCGGGATCCACGCGCAAGATCTTCTCATCGCTGAAATCGGTCACATAGAGGTAAGTGCCATCCGTGGTGATGCCGTTCAGAAAAGCGCCGCCCACGTTCACATTAGCGACCAAGGCTCCGGTGCTGAGCAGGTAGCCTTTCACGCTTCCACCGCTGCAGGCATAGAGCGTGTCGCCGAGGATCTCCAACCCATACGGTGAAGGGCTCACGCTCGCGAAAGCCGTGACAGCACCGAGCTGATCGCGCTGCTTGATGGTGCCATCGCCGGTATTGCTCACGAAGTAGCGGTCGCCCGTCGGGTCGTACTCCACGCTTTCCGGGCCGTTGTACTGGGAGCACGCGAGCAACGGAAGCAGCGCGAGAGAAGAGAGCGGGATACGCATGATGGATCGATAAGGTGGGCGAAACTAACGGAAGCACAACGAGCACAACCTTCGCCCCGGTTCGCGCGTTAATCTTGCAGCGAGAATGACCACAGCGGTAACGAACGGGATCCGGGTAAGCGTGCGGGTGCGCTTCGCGTCGGAGCGCAGCGATACCAAGCAAGGGCGCTATCTGTTCATGTACCATATCACCATCGCGAACGAAGGCCAGCACACGGTGCAACTGATGCGGCGCCACTGGCATATATGGGATAGCCTCGCCAATGTGCGGCAGGTGGAAGGACCGGGCGTGGTGGGCGAAACCCCTGTGCTCGCCCCAGGCGAACACTTCACGTACAGCAGCCAATGTGATCTGAACAGCGGATTGGGACGCATGGCTGGCGCTTACACCATGCGAGATCTGGTGAACAATACGATGTTCCAGGTGGAAGTGCCAGCGTTCGTGCTGACCTATCCTTACCTGGCCAACTGATCGGTAGCGCTGAACTTCGGTGACGCATTATTCCGCACGAGAGGTTTGTGAGGCGGTCCACCCGAAAAGGACAGGCATTGACCAATTGCAGTTGTGGTTCTTGGTGTTGAGATGAGGGGTCCAGAGGAACCTCGGAACTGGTCTGTTCCGTTGAGAAGTCAGGCAGCCGAGAAGTAGCATGCCGCGAGTGGATGATAGTCCAACGATGCGTGAAGCCGACGGTTGTTCTACCGTTCCACGAACCGCTACCAGTTCACCCTTCGTCTTGTGGGTCGAAATGTGCTTGCGGTAGGTCTTCTTCATGGTAACGTTTTGAAATGTACCGGTCGTCACCTGTCCTGATCATTCCGGCCACCTCAATTTGACCGGGACATGTGGCTGGGCATCATTGATCCATCATACCGTTGAGCAAGCTTGGCTAGTTTCGCACCGCGGACAATGGGACTCATTCCCCACAGATCAATGACAGTGGACCATGGAAAGATCGACACAACTCATGCTGCTTACGCGCTTTTGCTGGCCGTGTGGTTGTTCATGGTACCTCAGGTATCGTTCTCCAGCGATGTGATAGCGTTCGGCGCACATATCGGTTCATCTGCTCCTCCGCTTCCGGGAAGGGTGGAAGTTGGCCATTTGATCACCCATCATGGCGTATCCGGATCCAACAGCCCCCAAAGCGGGGATATCGATGCTGCAGAACTACCGATGATCGCAGAACTCCCGCATCGCTCGTTACACGAAGATGTTCCAGATCCGCAACCTTGGGAATAGCCCGGACCGCAGCGGCAAAAGCCACGGGGCGTTTGCAAGCTTGGCGCTGATCCTTGGTCTCCTTCTCTTTACACGTTACGTAACCTCAATGAATTCCACTGGACTCTTCGCTCATTGGAAACAGGATCTTCCTGCTTCCATCGTCGTACTTCTGGTAGCGTTGCCTTTGTGTTTGGGTATCGCGTTGGGAAGCGGTGCACCTCCCATGAGCGGATTGATCGCCGGCGTGGTAGGTGGTATTGTTGTGGCGCTGTTGAGCGGATCACCATTGAGTGTCAGCGGCCCTGCTGCAGGACTCACAGCCATCGTCGTGGCTGCACTCCAAGTACTTCCGTTCGAGAGCTTTCTCCTTAGTGTGGTCCTGGCCGGTGCACTGCAGCTTGTGCTCGGCTATTTACGTGCAGGGGTTATCGGTGACTATGTGCCCAACAGCGTGATCAAGGGTATGCTGGCGGCTATCGGCATCATATTGGTGCTTAAACAGATCCCGCACTTGGTAGGCCATGATGCCGACTATGAAGGCGATGAAACCTTTTTACAGCTCGATGCGGAGAACACGTTCAGCGAAGTGCTCAACGCCATCCCACATATCACGCCACTCGCTATTGGGATCGGGGTCACTTGCTTGTTGCTCATCCCTGGTGTTGGAGAACAGGCCATTCAAGAATTTCATCATTTTCAAGTACTTCCCTGTTCCATTGGTCGTTGTTCTCGTCGGTGTGTTGATGGAACAACTATTAACCACTACCAGGGTCTTCCTGAGACCTGAGCAACTCGTTCAGTTGCCTATTGTTTCGAACACATCCGAACTTGTCGGCCTTCTGACGTTCCCGAACCTTTCGGCGCTAACGAACCCTGTCGTATGGACCACGGCGATCACACTTGCGCTCGTGGCCAGTTTGGAAACGCTGCTCAGCATCGAAGCAGTCGACAAGATCGACCCTTTGAAACGGGTGACCCCCACGGACCGCGAACTGAAAGCACAGGGTGTGGGCAATATGCTCAGCGGCTTGCTCGGCGGTCTGCCGGTCACCTCGGTGATCGTGCGCAGCAGTGCGAACGTGAACGCAGGTGGTCGAACCCGTCTCAGTGCGGTATTGCATGGGACGATGATGCTGGTTTGCGTCCTGCTGATCCCGGGCATATTGAATCTTATTCCCAAAGCAGCCCTTGCCGCGATCCTTATATACACGGGCTACAAACTCGCCAAGATCTCTTTGTTCAAGGAGTTCTACGCACGAGGGTGGGACCAATTCATCCCTTTCGTCGTCACTATACTTGCCATTCTGCTCCTCGACCTGTTGAAAGGCGTGGCCGTCGGTGTGCTGGTGGGCCTGTACTACGTGGTGCGCAGCAACTTCCGCTCGGCGATACTCCATGTGCAGAGCGGCCCGCACCACCTGCTGCGCTTGCGCAAGGAAGTCTCCTTCCTCAACAAACCGTTGATCAAAAGCACACTGGAAAAAATACCGGACAGCGCCTATGTGATCATCGATGCCACCCGCGCCGACCTGATCGATCAGGATGTGGTGGATGCCATCGAGGATTTCACCAGCCATGCGCACCTGCGCGGCATCGAGGTAGAAGTACAACACATCGCCGGCAAACCCGCGCACAAACTGCTGGATCGACTGCAGAACAAACGTGGCGTGGTGATCACCGCCAAAGAAGTGAAACCCATACCAACCCATTGAAACCGATATGGACCCCTACGCGAAACTACTGATAGAGAACAAGGCCTGGGCGAAGGAAAAGGTCATGGATGACCCTGACTTCTTCAATCGCCTGGTGAACATACAGCATCCGGAGTTCCTCTGGATCGGATGCAGCGATAGCCGGGTACCCGCGAACGAGATCACCGGCACGGCCCCCGGCGAGATCTTCGTTCACCGCAACATCGCCAACATGGTGGTACATACGGACCTCAACCTGTTGAGCGTGCTCCAGTACGCGGTTGAAGTGCTCAAAGTGAAGCACATCATCGTCTGTGGTCATTACGGCTGTGGCGGTGTGAAAGCGGCGATGACGCGCCACAACTTCGGCATCATCAACAAGTGGCTCCGCAACATCAAGGACGTCTACCGCATCCATCGTGTCGAGATCGACAGCCAGCCTTCAGAAGATGACAAAACCGATAAGTTGATCGAACTGAACGTTGTGGAACAGGTACACAACCTGGTCAAGACCAGCATCGTGCAACAGGCTTGGAAAACGCGCCAGGGACCGGACATCCACGGCTGGGTGTACCGCCTGAGCGACGGCATCATCAAGCCGGTGCTCGAGATGCCTTACGGCAGCGGCATCGACAACCTCTACGCGTTCGACGATCTGGTCTGATCAGTTATGGGTTACAGTGCTGGCAATGCCCAGGCTCCTCGGTCGCTTTGCCATCCGGTCGGGGAACCTCGCTGACATACCCACAGGAACGACAGGAACGCCGATACGCGCGCACACTCTGCGTGGGCCAGCCGCATAGTTCACACGGTAGTCCGGGCAACGCTTCGGTGATCCGGAACCAACATTCACCGCACGCCGGGCAGCTGTTTAGCAACTCCTGCGCGAGGCGTTCCGCTGTTTCAGCGATCACACGCATTCGGGTCAGGTTGCCCATGGCGCGCATGTCGGTCTCCACCCAGCAGCTTCCGCGATCCACCAGCAGGGTTCCGGAAAGAGCGCGCAACCGCTCACGATCGGCAATGCCCTTGTGCACTGCATCACCCGGCTCCCATTTCTCCTTCGCACGCAGCACCAGGTGATGTTCCGGGAATTTCATCCGTTCGGCGAAGGTCATGACTTCCGAAAGGCTGGAACACCGCTCCCCTCCAAAAACGGTTTCCAACGACAGGTGCTTGTGTTGGAAGAACGTGTCGTCCTGTGCGTCATAGAGCACCAGGATCTCCTCGTTGCAGGGAATGAACGGAGCAGGCGGATAGGGACCGAAGGAACCTTCGCTGGCGATCACCAGGTCCAGACCACTGACTTCCGAGCCATGCTTCGCTTTTTGGATGCATGTAGTTAGCGGATCCAACGTGCGTTGCACTTCACCGCTAAAGGCGCCGAACTGATCTGTATCCGCGTTCGGTATGGCAGTGAAGCCCGATAGCGGCAATACGCCCATCAACGCCGGACCGATCACGCGTTCCTTGCCGTGCATGGTAGCTATCCCAAGCCTTCGGCCCGCGAAGCGTCGGTAGAGCGAACCTGCGTCGCCGCGCCAATTGGACAGTGATCTATCCCGCATGATCAGAGTTATCGGCGTCCTACATTCACTCCCCTTGCCCCAATGAGAAGCCACGCACACCATCGAACAGATAAAGGTTCTCGGTCTTGATCACATCCACCCCCGCTTCGGTAAGCAGATGAAGCATCTGCATGACCTGGCGCTGTCCGATGCCTTGGTAGGTCACCTTGTCGTCATCGATCAGCGCATCGGGACCAACGAAGCGGCATCGCCAGTGGTCCGTGCAGAACGTCTCGGGATACCCTTCGGGCCACACCTTCACGCCCCGGTTGGTGATGAGTTTGAGCTTTAGCATGCCATGCGAAGCCTTCAACAGGCGCTGGGCCAATGCATCCGGGGTCGAGTCCTGATCGCATACGAACACATCCACACCGCACAGTTGGCGCTTCACCACCGGACGTTCGTAGACGAACTTCGGGATGCCACCGCCCTTCAGGTGAACGGCTTTCAACTGCTTCGGTTCCTTCCCTAGACGCTCGATCACCGCATCGGCGAACTCGGCAGTTCCGGCACGCTTCTTCGAAACGCCCTCTCGATATACATCGCCAGGGTGGATCCCGTCTTCCAAGGTGCTCAACCATGCGTTCTGGATGGCCTCCGCCTTTTGCGGCATCCCAAGGTGTACCAACATCATGCAGGCCGCGTTCAGCATGGCGCTGGGGTTGGCGATGCCCTGCCCGGCGATGTCCGGCGCGCTGCCGTGGATCGCTTCGAACATGCTGATCCGGTCGCCGATATTGGCGCTGCCCGCCATACCCACACTGCCGGTGAGCTCCGCCGTCACATCACTGATGATGTCCCCATAAAGGTTGAGCGTGACGATCACGTCGTACCGATCCGGCTGGGTGGCCACCCGCGCCGTACCGATGTCGATGATCTGGACCTCCTGCTGGATGCCCGGATACTCCTTGCCCACGCGGCGGAATATTTCGGCGAACATCCCATCGGTGACCTTCATGATGTTGTCCTTCACCAGGCAGGTCAACTTCTTCCGGCCGTTGATGTGCGCATACTCGAAGGCGTAGCGGATGATCTTCTCCGTACCGGGAAGACTTAGCACTTTCAGGCATTGGAACACATCGGTGGTCTGCCGGTGCTCGATCCCCGCGTACAGGTCCTCCTCGTTCTCGCGCACCACCACCACATCCATCTCCGGATGCATGGTCTTCACGAACGGATGGAAACTGCGGCAGGGGCGAACGTTGGCGAAGAGACCAAGCGTCTTGCGAATGGTGACGTTGAGGCTCTTGTAGCCACTGCCCTGCGGCGTGGTGATGGGTCCTTTCAGGAACACGGGGTTCTTGCGCAGGATGTCCCAGGCTTCCGCAGGGATACCGCTGCTGTTGCCATGGAGGTAGACCTTTTCGCCCACCTCGATGTGCTCGTAGGTAAGGCCGCATTGCGCAGCATCCAGGATACGGAGCACAGCATCGGTGATCTCCGGTCCGATGCCATCGCCAGCTGCGACGGTGATGGTGTGGTTCATTTACGGGTCGGTGTTGAGGGTTTCACGATCAGGTAGCGGTCGGTCAGGTCGATGAGGAACGCAGCGAGTTGTTTGCGGTCCTTCTTCCCGCTCAGTTCGGTGAGCGCAGGCAGGTGGTGCATGGCGAACTCCAATGAATGCGCCATGTCCACCAGTGTTGTGGCAAAAGAGCGCGGGCTCTTCATGCGCGGGGAGCAGGCCTTCAGTTCCTTGGCCACATGCGCGCAGAGGTCCTTATAGGGTTTGAAGAGCCTGAGCTCATTGTCCGCATCCACATTCTTGTGCATGAAGGACTTGGAGCCTTCGCGTATCACCAACTGGCGCAGTGTGGCGGGGTCGAGCTGCGCGGCAAGGACATCCTTCGGCCAGATCCCACACAAGGCCTTGATATCGCCGTGCAAGCGTGCGCGTGGATCCTTCAAGGTGCGGCCGTCTTGCTCACAATGTGTTTGCAGCCACAACCAGTAGAGCTGGAAGTAGTACTGGAGCAGCCGCTGCTTGTTGGCGAAGTAGTGGTACACGGTTACTTCCGTGGACCCCAAACGCTCCGCCAGTTTCTTGAAGGTGAAGGCTTCCAAGCCAAGCTCCAGCATGAGGTCCAGGCCTTCCGTGAGGATGCGTACGCCCATGGGACTGCTGGTATCGCGCAGGCTGAGCGTGGCGTCCGGGGTCAGGTGGTAGCGTGTCATTTCGGGGTGCAATATAGCATTTCTTCACCACACAATAGTTTTACTTCTTTCTTGTTTAGTATTACTACATTTGAGCCCACATGATCCACGTCACCTTCCAGACCCGAACCATCAGCGCTGCCGAAAAGCTCGCTGCCCACTTGATGGATAAACAACTCCTGCTCTTCCCAACCATTGATACGGACCATGAGGAGCTGAAGTGGGAGAACGGCCAGCTCTACCGCCAAAGCCAGTTGCTCCTGCAAGGCATGACCAAAGGATTGCTCTACCGGGAGGTGGAGAAGGCCGCCTACGAACTGTTGGGGCCCGATCTGGTGCGCATCCATGCAGTGCCGGTAACGCATTTGGATCCGCATGCTCAGAAGACCTTGCTCGACCAGACCGCCAAGGTGTGAACACACGAACCATGAGAACGCAGAATCTCCGCATCCTGGTCACCGCCCTGCTGGCACTCAGCATGGCTGCGGCGCACGCACAAGCGAGCAACCGCCTCGATGCGGTGCAGTTGATCCAACAGGGCGATATGCAACTGCGCATGGGCAACAGCGAGCTGGCGCTGCTGCACTACACCAATGCGATCCAGAAGGATATGGCGTTCGCGGACGCCTACATGAAGCGCGCGATGCTACAGAGCCGATTGGGTCAGAACACCCAAGCACTCGTTGACATGGATCGTGCGCTCGAGCTGAATCCTTACAGCGAGTACATCTTCGACCGGCGCGCCAAGGTGAAGTTCCTGCTGAACGACATCAAAGGTGCCGAAGATGACCTGGCTCGTGCCGTCGAACTGAAGCCGTACGACGACCTTTTGCGGGAGAGCCGTGTGGACGCGCTGCTCGCTATGGGGGAAACCGAAGAGGCGTTGCAGGAACTGGATTCACTTCTCCTGAGGCACCCGGACGATGTGCTCTTGATCCTGAAGAAAGGAACCGCCCACTTGCAAGTGGATGATAGTCCTGGCGCATTGGCGCTCTTCGAACAGGCTGTGCGCCTGGCACCACGACTTGCCCTCGTGCATGACTTGCGCGGTGTGGCATTGATGCGCCTGCAACGCTGGAACGATGCGCTCGCGGCCTTGGATAGTGCAGTGGCCATGGACCGCAACTTCGATCTGGCGCTATACAACCGTGGCCTCGTACACGCGCACTTAGGGCATACATCGCAAGCTCGTGCGGATATGGATTCGGCGCTGTTCTTGGCGCAGGACAAGCCACACATCTTCTTCCAACGTGCGCTAACGCGCAAGCAAGCCGGCGACCTTGCCGGGGCACGGGACGACTACGACCGCGCGCTGGAGCTTGCCCCTGACTACCTGGAAGCGCAATACAACCGGGCCTTCATCCGCAAGCAATTGGGTGATCATGCCGGTGCCCTGGAAGATGCCGACAATGCCCTGCGCATGGCACCGGACGACCCGGATGCTTGGATCATGAAGGGCAATATCCACCTGCTCTACGGCGAGTTCAATGATGCCATAGCGTGCTTCGATCGCGCGATCGGCCTGCATCACGACCATGCCAACGCACTCTACAACCGCGGCTTGGCCTACCACATGAACTACCAACCCTTGCAAGGCTGCGATGACCTGCGCCGCAGCGCGGACCTGGGCTCCACCCGAGCGCTGGACGCCATGAATTACTTCTGCGCGTTCTGAAGCGAGTATCGCCCCCCGCACCTCCGACAGCGACCAAGAAACCACCATGACCATGGGAACCAAAGAACCGCCAACCGAAATGACCTATGAGGACCGCTACCGAAGCCTCGGCTATCTGTTCTACAGCATCGCCGCTTGCGACCGAAGCATCGTCCAGGCCGAGATAAATGCCTTGAAGGAGATGACCGCGCGCCACTGGTTGGTGGAGGACCGCAGCTATGACGAGCTCGGGATCGAATCAGCCAAGTACATCGACATCACCTTCGACCACGCGCTGGAGCAACGCGTGACATCCAAAGCTGCGTATGCGCGTTTTGAGGAGGACCAATTGCGCGAACCACGAAGGTTCGATGGCTGGACAAAGAGCCTCATCTTGCGCACTGCCGTGGCCATCGCCAGGGCCTCCGGGTCCGTGAACAGCCCCGAAGCAACGCGTATTGGCGCGCTGCAAAAACTACTGGGCCTTGGTCATGTGTGACCGAAATCCAGCATCGCACGTCTTTCACCCGTAAAGATCACACGATGTACTATTCACGCATCCCCGGCTTGCTCACAGCGCTATGCTTGTCAATGCTTTGCCTCGGCCAGGTGCCAGATACCACAACCGCACTTCCGGTCTATCGATCATTAGCCGATGCCTTGCGCGAGCCTGAGCGCGTTCGGAGCCTCGATCTGAGCGATCAGCACATACGGCTCCTGCCGCGCGAGATCTCCAAGCTGATCAACCTGGAGGAACTTCGCCTGCGCAACGACGATCTTACGGCATTACCCGAAGAGATCGGCAGCTTGAGCAAACTCCGGATCCTCGATCTCAGCGGAAATCCCATCCGCCACCTACCGGACCATTTCAAGGATCTGACCGAGTTGGATGAGCTCTACCTCAATGGGGACAGCTATTTCGACCTGGAGCAGGACATGAAGACACTCTCCCTCCTGCCCCATCTTCGGGTGCTCCATTTGGAGAATGACGGACTCTCCTTGTTACCTGAGAGCATCGCCTCGCTGCAGCACCTGGAGGAACTGTACTTGAATGACAACAAGCTCAACACCTTCCCTTCGCCAGCACTCCGCATGGACCACTTGAAGCTGCTCGACCTCCGGCATAACCCAATGAACCCGCTTATTCCATTGGAATTGCAACAACGCGGGGTGCTGGTCAGGTTCTGAACAGGGATCGCTCTCTGCATGCTGGCCCCTCATCGAACGAACAGACCTCCAAGTAAGCAAGATGGACCACTACCGCACCCAACTTCTTGAGACCCTCGTTTGTCTGTTCGCGTTCTTCGTGATCCGCTACCTGGGCCGGTACTTCATCCGCAACGCCGTGGTTCGCGCTTCCTTCAAAGCCAAAGAGGAGAAGGAGGTGCTGCGGCTGTTGAACCTGCTTATCGTCCTGGTGCTCGCCGTGATCCTTACCGCTATCTGGGGTGTGAAGCAGAGCGAGATCCTGATATTCGCCACTTCAGTGATCACCGTGCTCGGGGTGGCCTTCTTCGCGGAAATGTCCATCCTGTCGAACATCACTGCGTGCATCGTCTTGTTCTTCCAGCACCCGATCAAGATCGGCGATACCATCAAGGTGTTTGACGATGAGCATGCCATCGAAGGCGAGCTGGTCGACATCACCTACTTCTTCGTGTTCATTCGCACGGCCGATCGAGGAACGGTGACCATCCCGAACTCTGTCCTGCTGAAGAGCCCCTTCTCCGTGGTGGGAGCGCAACGACCAATGCCGCTATGATCCGTATCATGGAACCGTTCCCTGCACTTCTTGGTTTGTACGGATCACTTGCCTTTTTGAACGTTGGATAGCGTACGGTTGGTCCGCCCAGATGATTGGCACCTGCACCTGCGGGACGGGGCCTTCTTGGCCACGACCGTGCCTCACACGGCGCGTTGTTTCGGCCGGGCCATCGTCATGCCCAACCTGGTTCCGACGATCACCACGGTGGCGATGGCACTGGCTTATAGGGAGCGGATCATGAACGCCTTACCCGATGGGATGCGCTTCGATCCGAAGATGACGCTGTACCTGACCGACCATTCCTCGCCTGCGGAGATAGCACGCGCAAAGACCTCGGGCCATGTGGTGGCCGCCAAGCTGTACCCTGCCGGAGCCACTACCCATTCAGAACAGGGGGTTACAGCCATGGAACGCTTGTACCCCCCGCTGGAGAAGATGGAGGAGGTGGACATGCCCTTGCTCATCCACGGTGAAGTGACCGATCCAACCATCGACATCTTCGACCGCGAACGCGTGTTCATAGAGGAGAAGCTCGTTCCACTGATCGATCGATTTCCGCGCCTGCGCATTGTGCTCGAACACATCACCACGAGCGAAGCGGTGGACTTCGTCACCGGCTCACCGGCGCACATCGGTGGCACTATAACGCCACATCATCTGCTGTTGAACCGGAACGCCATGCTGGGGGGTGGCGTGCGCCCTCATCACTACTGCCTGCCAGTGCTCAAACGCGAGCGCCATCGTCTGTCCTTGGTGGAGGCGGCCATCAGTGGCAACCCGAAATTCTTCCTCGGCACCGATAGTGCACCCCACATGCGCGGTATGAAGGAGGCTGCCTGCGGTTGCGCCGGCATCTACACCGCTCCTATGGCGATCGAACTGTATGCCGAAGTGTTCGACAGCGTGGGGGCATTGAACAAGCTCGAAGCTTTCGCCAGTTTCCATGGGCCCGACCATTATGGCCTGAAGAGGAACACGACTTACATCACCTTGCGCCGCGATCGGTGGACCGTGCCGAGTTCCTATGCTTTTGGCGCGGATGTCGTGGTCCCGTTCCGAGGGGGCAGCCACATCCATTGGCGTTGCCTACATGAAGGTTGATCCATTCGCACTTTCACACACTGGACCCCTACACCACCCTATGGACACCGAACTGCTCCTCAGCAACCTCACCAACCCTACGCTGCTTTTCTTTCTGCTGGGCATTGTGGCGCACTTGGTGAAGAGCGATCTGGAGATACCGCCGACGACCATCAAGTTCATCTCCCTCTACCTGCTCTTCAGCATTGGTTTCAAGGGGGGGCAGGAACTGGCCCATGAACACCTCAACGCCCAAGTCACGAAAGAACTGGTGTTCGGCATGGCTATCGCATCGGCCATACCCTTCTGCGCGTTCTTCCTCTTGAAGACGAAGTTGGGTGTGCAGAACGCGGGTGCGGTAGCTGCTGCATACGGCTCTGTGAGTGCGGTCACCTTCGTGGCGGCGAGCAGCTTCCTGGAGGCCAAAGAGCTTCCTTTCAGCGGGCACATGGTCGCGATCATGGCCCTTATGGAAAGCCCCGCGATCATCGTAGGCATGGTACTACTGATGCGCTATGACAAGGAAAGCACGGAACGCCCATCGCTGGGCCAGATGCTGAAGCACTCGTTCACCAACGCCAGTGTGCTGATCCTGATCGGCAGCTTGTTGATCGGCTTGGTCGCCGACGCCAAGCAAGCAGAGGGGATCAAGCCGTTCACAACGGACATCTTCAAAGGCTTCCTCGCCATTTTCCTGCTGGAAATGGGCATGGTGACCGCTTCGCGCTTCGGGGCGTTCCGCAAATACGGCGGGTATGTCAGCGCCATGGCGGTGGTTTTGCCGCTCGTGAACGGATCGCTCGTGGCCTGGCTCAGCGGAATGGTCACCCACGATACCGGCGATCGCTTCATGTTCGCGGTGCTCGCAGCGAGCGCCAGCTACATCGCCGTGCCCGCTGCCATGCGTTTGGCCGCGCCAAAGGCGGATCCGGGCCTGTACATCCCCATGGCGCTGGGGGTCACCTTCCCCTTCAACATCACGGTGGGGATGCCGGTGTACCTCGCGTTGATCATGCGTACGCCTTAGTTCGGAACTTCGCACCCCTTGATCCGCTCATAGGACCTTATGAATCCCATACACCCCTGGCAACGCCTGACCCAGCTGCTGCGCGTGGATAAGCGCGAGATCAGCCACATCTACCTGTACGCCTTGGTGGGCGGTGCCATCAGCCTGAGCGTGCCGTTGGGCGTGCAGGCCATCATCAATCTGATCAGCGGCGGGCAGATGGCCACGAGCTGGGGCGTGCTCATCGCATTCGTCACTATCGGCGTGGGGTTTACCGGGGCCATGCAGATCATGCAGTTGGCGCTGGCGGAGAACATACAGCAGCGGCTCTTCGCCCGTAGCGCCTTCGAGTTCGCGTACCGCATTCCGCGCATCAAAGCCGAGGCGGTATCCGGCCGTTACTTGCCGGAACTGGTGAACCGCTTCTTCGACACCTTCACGATCCAGAAGGGATTGAGCAAGTTGTTGCTCGACGTGCCGCTCGCACTGTTGCAGATCCTCCTCTGCTTGATCCTGCTCGGCCTCTACCACCCCTTCTTCATCGCCTTCGGTTTCCTGTTGGTGATCCTGCTTTACGTGATCTTCCGCTTCACCGCGAAACAGGGTTTGGCCACGAGCCTTACCGAGAGCAACTACAAATACGCCGTAGCGCATTGGCTGGAAGAGATCGGCCGCAGCGCGGGCACCTTCAAGCTGATCGGGGAAACAGCACTGCCCATGAGCCGCACCGATCAGCTCGTGGATGGCTACGTGACGGCGCGGCGGTCGCACTTCCGCATCCTGCTCGGCCAGTACACCGCGATAATGGTCTTCAAGGTGATCATCACCCTGAGCTTGCTCGCCTTGGGAGGGATGCTGGTGATGCGTGAGCAGATGAACCTGGGCCAGTTCGTGGCCGCCGAGACGCGATCCTGCTGCTGATGAACGCTGTGGAGAAGATCATCCTCAGCATCGAAAGCGTGTACGATGTGCTGGTGCGTTGGACAAAGATCGGCTTCGTAACGGATCTTCCCGCTGGAGCGCAAAGAAGGGATCAGCGTGCTTTCGACCGATCCGAGCAAAGGCTTGGATGTCCGTCTCACCAACGTGGGGTTCCATTCCCACTGG
>JADJRW010000019.1 GCA_016712025.1 Flavobacteriales bacterium | reverse complement strand
TGGTGGAGGCAGGCCGCGGGGCGGGGTATTCCTTCGTGATCATCGCCGATCACGGGAACGCGGACAAGGCGCTGAACCCGGACGGGTCACCGAACACCGCGCACAGCATGAACCCCGTACCCGTAGTGATCGTGGACGATCGCACCTGGCATGTGCGCGATGGGGTCCTCGCCGATGTCGCGCCCACTGTGCTGCGCCTTATGGGCCTCCCGCCACCACCGGAAATGACCGGCACGGCGCTCATCACACCAGCGTGATCAGTTGTTCAGGATGGTGAGGTGTCCGGTGTAGGCATCGGCCACGCCTTCCACGAGCACTTCATAGAAGTACGTCCCATCGGACAGCTCATCGCCATCCCACTGGTTCTTGTAGTTGCTGGCTTCGAAGACCATTTGGCCCCAGCGATTGAAGATGCGCACCGTGTTGGTCTTGCTGCGAATGCCTTCGATCTCGAAACGATCGTTCATGCCATCGTTGTTCGGACTGAACACGTTGGGGATCACGATCTCGCAATCCACGTCCACTTCCACGGTGATCGTCGCGCTCACGCCACAAGCGTCCGTGGCCGTGCAGGTGAACTGACCGTCCGAATCTCCTGCGACGTACAACACGGCTCCCGGCGTGCCGTCGCTCCACTGGAAGGTAAGCCCGTTCCCTCCGGTGCCCTGCACCACCAGCGGAATACTATCGTCCGAGCATTCGATGAAGACGTTGTCCGCTATCAAGGTGATCGGATCGGCATCCAGGATGGTGAAGTCAACCGTCGCGGTTACCGTTTGTGCGCACATGTTCGTGTAGGAAGCTGTCACTGTCGCGGTCTCGTCCGGTTCAAAAGCTTGGTCGCCGAAAGCATGGACAGGAAGTTCCGAGAAGGGATCGCCGTTCGGCACAGTGACCTGCGCGGGGATCGCATCATGGTCGGCTCCGTTGGTGGTGGTTCCGCCCAGAGCGAGTTGCACGAGCAGGTCGCCGATCACGCCGTTGGGTCTTCCCACGTTCAGCACCAACGAATCGCAGCCCTCCACCAGTTCGTCATCCCCAACGATGGAAAGTGACATCGGCGGCGCAGGCAACAGGTCGATCATCGCCGTGGCGCTATCCGGAGCGAAGCCGCACGTATCGGTCACTGTAACGGTGATGGGGCCGCCGCTCATCACGGTCACGGTGATGGTGGAGTCCGTATCGCCCGTACTCCAGAGGTAGTCGTAGAGCCCGAAGCCACCGCTTACCTGCACCGAGAGATCCACCGCCGCTCCGCATTCGGCCGACGCACCGGTGGTACTTACCAGGAGTGGCGGAGCGCTGTGAATGAAGAAAGTGTAGGTGACCTCGATCGGTTGGCCATTGCATCCGCTCTCCACCAGGATGGTGATCTCGATCGTCTCATCCCCATCGCCGTCGACAGGAACCGTAATGAAAACAGGTATACTGCCTTCACCCGGTGCGAAGGCGAGCGTATCGGGGAGTTCCGGGAAATAGTCCACGCCGGGCGTGGAAGTACCTCCGTAGGTCATGTAGACCGTATCGGCTTGGCTGATGTCACCGACACGAACGAAGTTCAGCGTAATGGGGAAGCAGCTCTCATAGATAACGTCGCCGAACACGCCAGGTCCCGGTTCCAAGGCGGGGATGAAGGGATTGCTCACGAAACTGCCTCCTTCCAGGAACACGCCGCTGTCCAGGATCGCATCGGCCGCGTCGCCTATCACTAACTTGATGTGGTAGGTCTCGCCACAGATCACCTGGGCGCGCGCCGTCATGGGCACCGTGCGGCCATCGAACTGCATGTAGAACGGATCGGTGTTGAAGGGCGCTGTGAACCCATCGCCGTTGTCCACATAGAAACCAGGGTTCAGCACATTGTTCACCGAGTTGATCGTCACCGGGTCGGTGGTGCCAGGGATCAGCGCGATGTTCTCCGCATTGTTGTCGAAGGGGCCGAAGATGCCCGGCCCGCTGAGGAAGAAACCGAAGGCATCGTTGATGCTGTTCACGAACTCCAGGTACTCCTCCGAGGCGAACACGAAGTTGAACTTGAGACTATCCCCGGTCACAACGAAATCGAACTCGAGGATGGCCGCATCGTTGATCGCCTGGCCTGGAGAGCAGCGCCAGGTCAAGATCGCCGAAGCCGATGTTGCCACCGCCCAAGGTGAAACCGCTTTGGTTGTTCGGGCCGATCGCTAGCCCTGCTGTCCCGGTAGCGAGCAATACGCCATTGGGAATGCCAACGTTCGAGAGGTCGCTGTTGAAGCCTGCTGCCTGCTCGTGCAGCACCGTACCGGGCTGTCCGTTGAACGTGATGTTCGTGGCGGTGACCCCTCCTCCGAGCAACACGTTCTGCACCAACTGTTCGGGTGTCAGCGCATTGTCCACCGTGAGTTGAGCGCGAAGGGGAACTCCGGCGCAAAGCACCAAGAAGGCCGCTGCGGCCCGTGGGATCGAACGCCTCATGTCAATTGTCGGCGATGGTGCCCTTGATCAACGTCACATGGCCATAGCCTTCCATGCTGGGGAAGTAGTGGCCCTCCGCACGGTACTTGAAGACGTACACACCCGATGGAGCGGGTGTTCCGCCGTTCACGCGACCATCCCAAGTGTATTTGTCAGCGGTGCTGGTGAAGATCAGTTCACCCCAGCGATCGAAAACGCTCATCTCAAAATCCGTGATCGCGTGGCTCACGGGACCGAACAATTCGTTCACACCATCACCGTCCGGCGTGAACGCGTTCGGGAAATAGAGTTGCCCAGGGGGTACGATGTAAACCGAGTCCTGCGCACGACAGCCGTTCACGCTCACCATTTCCAGGTGTACCCAATGATCTTCCATATCGGTATACTCATGCCTCACTTGCTGGGTGCTCGCTTTGGTACCGTCCCCAAGGTCCCAGAAGTAGAACTCAGGCTCCGGATACGTGGCCGCATCGAACTGCCAGCCGTCCACGTCCAGATTAGTGATCACGATATTGGCCGTGGTGGGCTCCACATCAATGGTTACCTCCGCAGTACTGAAGAGACCGCATTCCTCAAAAACGTTCACCGTGTACGTGGTCGGAGCGAGCGGGGTCACGTCCACTTTGGGGTCGCTCCAATTGAGTTGTGGCCATTCGATCGTATAGATCCCGGAACCACCGGTCACTTGCGCGTTCAATTCGATGGTCTCTCCATAGCAGATCACCTGATCCTGTGTCATGTCGATCAGGAGCGGTTCGGGATGGGGGATGAAAGTGGTCACCAAGGCTGTCCCACTGTAGCCGCATTGATCCTCCACCGTGAAGGTGTAAACCGCATCGGTGGGCACCGGGACATCCACGGTGGTTCCTGTGCTGATCACAATGCCGTTGGGATCCTCCCAGGTGTAGGTGTAAACCCCATTGCCACCTGTAACTGAAGCGATGGCGATCCCGATGGTATCGCCCACGCAGATCACCGTGGGATCACCCGTTGTCACGATCTGGATCGCGGGCAGCGGCGCCGTAGTGGTCAGCAAACTGTCCTGGCCTATGGATCCACAGCCGTCCGTAACGGTGGCCACATACCATGTGGGTGCTCCGGCAGGTACGTTCACCGTGGCCGTGCTACCCACTGCGGAACCTCCGGTGGTCCATTCGTAAGTGAACGTACCATCACCACCCGCCACGTTCAGCACACTGATGTCCGCGTCACCAAGGCAGGCGATCGCCGTGTCAGGGGAAAGGGTGAGCACGATGGGAGCATAGACCGGCACGTCGACCTCAATATCCACAGTAACAGGTGCTACGCCGCAAGTGTCACTGACCGTAACTGTGTAGGTAGTGGTAAAGCCCGGAGAGACGGAGATGGTCGGGGTGGTTTCCCCTGTACTCCAATCATAGATGTAGTTGCCCGAGCCGCCGGTCACCCCCGGTGCGAGTATTTCGGTCAGGTTGCAATCGCTCTGGATGTTGTTCACCAACACGTTCAGCGGAGGTGGTGAGTCGATGTAGAAGTGGAACTCGGTCTGCACCTGCAGGCCAGCGCACACGATCAATTGTTGCACTTGGATGATGATGCTCTCCAACCCATCGGCGTCCATGGGGATGTTGAGCAAGAAGGTGATGGCGGTATCACCCGGATAGAAGATCAACTGGTTGGGAAAGGCAGGGGAATAATCCACACCCGGTGTCGCGCTACCGAGAATGTTGAGCGAAACGGTATCCGTGTTGGTTGTGTCACCTACCCGGTAGAACGTGAAGTCCACCAGCCCGCAACCCTCGAGCATGGTACTGTCATTGAGCAATACTCCGCTCACCAGATCCGGCAGCACTTGGCCCGTGCTCACGAAGCTGCCTTCCTCAAGGAACACGGCGCTATCCCAAGCGGTATCGCTGGCATCGCCGACCACTATCTTGATGTGGTAGGTCTGGCCGCAGATCACTTCAGCGGCAGCGGTCATGGACACCGTCAGACCATCGTACTGGACATAGAAGGGGTCGTTATTGAAGGGTGCTGTAGCGCCATCGCCATTATCCACATAGTAGGCCGGGTTCACCACATTGTTCACTGTGTTGATTGTGACCGGGTCTGTGGTACCCGGGATCAAAGCGATGTTCTCCGCGTTCAGGCTGTACGGACCGTTGATACCGGGCCCGCTCAGGAAGAAACCGAAGGCGTCGTTGATGCTGTTCACGAACTCCAAGTACTCCTCCGAGGCGAACACGAAATTGAACTTCAGGCTGTCACCGGTCACCAGGAAGTCGAATTCGAGGATGGCTGCATCATTGATCACCTGACCGGAGAGCAGGGCAAGGTCCGGATCAGAGAAGCCGAAGTTGCCTCCACCCATCGAGGAACTCCCACTGTTGTTGGGGCCTACAGCGTTCAGCACGTTGCCGGTGGCGAGGATCACCCCTCCAGAGATGCCCACGTTGGCCAGGTTGCTGTCGAAATCCCCGGCCTGTTCATTGAGGATGTTGCCGGGCTGCCCATTGAAGGTGATGTTCGATGCGGTGACGCCACCACCCAGGAGCACGTTCTGGACAAGTGAACTGGGCGTTTGGGTGGTATTCACCACCAACTGCGACCAGGCGAGTGCCGGCGAAAGGAAAAGAGCGAGGGGGGCGAAGCGGATCGAGAAGCGCATGGACCGGTCTGGTTTCGACCTGAAAATTAGGCGTTCAGGCCGTATCCATGACTACCTGGATCCATCGGGGGTTGCCTGAACGCGGAACGGCCCCTGCAGGGGCCGTTCCAGGTAAGCGCATCGAGGTCAATTCTCCGCCGTATCCTGGCCCAAGACCGTGACCGACCCGATGCCTTCGTGCTTGGCCATACGCTCGCCGGATGCGCGGAACTTATACACATAGACACCGGTTGGTACCGGTTGTCCGTTCCGGAAGCGGCCATCCCATAATTGTTCGGGTGTGGTGGCGGTGAACACTTCAGCACCCCAGCGGTCGAATACGCTGAATTCCATGGTCTTGAGCGCGTAGCCAACCGGCCCGAAAAGGTCATTGATGCCATCGCCGTCCGGGGTGAAGGCATTGGGGAAGTAAAGGTGGGCGCCGGGGGTTAGGAATACGCTGTCTACATCGGTGCAACCAGCCGGGGTGGTGGCCAATACAGTGGCCCAGAACTGGTCGCCGTCCGCAAAGGTGTTCTGCACCTGGGCACCGAAGTCGGCACCACCCGAACTGAAGGTCCATGCATAGCTCACCGCACCGGGAACGCACTGGGCGTTGAACTCGAAATCATCGCCGCCTTGCTCGGTCACTTGGATGTTGACCACCGGGATCTCGATGTACACCAACACCTGGCCGTCCACCGAGGCACCGCAGGCATCCGTCACGGTCACCGAGAGGACCGTGTCGGCGACCGGGCTTACGCTCACCGTCGCGGTAGTATCTCCCGGCTGCCAGAGGTAGGTGTAGTTCCCTCCGCCGCCCATGTCCTTCGGCCGAAACCACCGTGCTACCACCCTCGCAAACCGCTGCCATGCTGGGAAGTTCCAGGGTGAGGGGGTCTGGGGCGATCACGTTCATCTGGGTACTTGTCTGCTGGCCGCAATTGTCGTTCACCATCACCGTGAATGTGGCATCGCCGGTGCCGATCACGTTCGTAGTGGCCGTGTAGCCGACGGTCGTACCGCTGTCATCGGTCCAGAGATTAGTGTATTTACCGTCACCACCGGTCGCGGTAACGCTGAGTTGCACCTGACCACCGAGACAGGCGATCTCCACGTCATTGGCCAACAGCGTAAGGGTGGGCATGTTGGGGGGCGAAACCTGGATCGTGACCGTACCGGTCCCGCCGCATGCGTCCTGCACCGTCACTTGGTAGGCACCGGGCGATCCAGCGGGCACGGTGATGGTCTGTGTGTTACCTGCGTTGTTGCCGTTCAGTGTCCATGTGTACGAATAAGGTTCGATACCATTGTTCACCGCCAGCACGGTCAGGTCCACCGAACCTTGGCAGGGCAGTTCCACATCCGGCGTGGTGGTGAGCGCCAGGGCCGGCGGCGGGAGGAACGCTCACCACCACTGTACCGGTTTCGGACCCTCCGCAGTTATCCAATACGGTGATGGTGTAGGTGCCCGGCTGGGCGGCGGTCACGCTGACCGTGGTGCCGGTGCCTACCACGTTTCCGTTCAGGATCCATTCATACGTGAAAGGCGCGGTGCCGCCTGCCACGTTCAGCACGCTTAGGTCAGCGGTGCCTTGGCAGTTCAGGCTCACATTCGGGGTCAGCGTCAGCGTCATCGGCGGGGTTATGGCAGGACCTACCACCACGCTCTCTTGGATGGTTCCTCCACAGCCGTCATCCACCGTCATCGTATAGGTGCCCGGGGCGGTGTTCGCCACGGTGATCGCGGTGCTATTGCTGATCACGTTACCGTTATATGTCCATTCATACGTGAAGGGGGCCGTACCGCCGGTGAGGCTGATCACATCGAGGTCCACCGTGCCGCCGCAGGGCAGGTTCAGGTCCGGGGTCAACACCAAGGTCATCGCGGGGCTCACAGGCGCGCCGACGATCACCTGTTCTTGCACGACCGCGCCGCAACCATCGGTGACGGTGGCGATGTAGGTCCCCTGGCCACCTTGGGGCACGGTGATGGTTTGGTTCGTACTGATCACGTTGCCATTGAGCGACCACTCATAGGTGTATGGTCCGATACCGCCGTTCACGTTCAGGATGCTCAGGTCCACAGTTCCGCTGCAAGGAAGGTTGATGTCGGGGGTGGTGTTCACCACCATCTGCGGGCTGCTGAAGGCATTGGCCTGGAGGAACACGCCGGAATCGACGGCATCATCCACCGCATCGCCCACGGCGAGCTTGATGTGGTAGGTCTGGCCGCACTGGACAGTTGCGTTGGCGGCGATCGGCGTGGTGAACCCGTCGTATTGGATGTAGAAGGGATCCGAGGAGAACGGTGGGGTGAAACCATCACCATTGTCCACATAGTAGGCCGGGTAGTCGAAATTATTGAGCGTGTTGATGCTCACCGGCGTGCTCGTGCCGGGGATGAGCGCGATGTTGGCCGCACCGTTCGTGTAGGGTCCAGCGATACCTGGGCCGCTCAGGAAGAATCCGAAAGCGTCGTTGAACTGGTCAACGAACTCCAAGTACTCCTCGGAGGCGAACACGAAGTTGAAGGAGACTTGAGTACCTGAAGGCACGAAGTCGAACTCCAGCACGGCGGCATCGTTGATCGGAACATTCGCCAACAAGGCCAGGTCGGGGTCGCTGGCACTTGGCGCCGCAGGGGAACCGGCTCCGGTGTTGTTGTTCGGTCCGAAGGCAACAGTGACATCGCCGGTGGTGAGCAACAAGCCGCTATTGATGCCCACGTTGGCGCTGGTGCTGTTGAACGCGGCGAGCTGGCCGAAGACGTTGTTGCCCGGCACCCCGTTGAATGTGATGTTACTTACGGTGACCCCGCCGCCCAGCAGCACGTTCTGGACGAGGTTGTTCGCGGTCTGCGTATTGTCGATGCTCAACTGAGCGGGACAGGAGAGCGCCAGCGCGGTGGCAGGCAGGATCAGTAGGTGGGTGGGGCGGTACATGGTGGGTTGTCTTTCGTGGGGCGAAACAACCGGGTTCAGGCTGGCGGGTCTTATCAACTTGAGCAACTGGCGTCAGGCGTTGAGCAGGTGGCCAGGCGCCTATCTTTCGGCCCCATCGCGCGAAGTTCACCCTTAGGCCCAGGGCCGTCAATCCCGAAATCCAGTGAGTAACGTCCAACAGTACATCGAAACCCACAAAGAGCGCTTCCTGAACGAGCTCCTGGACCTTCTGCGCATCCCCTCTGTTAGCGCGGACCCTAAATACAAAGCCGATGTGCAACGCTGTGCTGAAGCGGTGAAGGCCCGCATGGCCGAAGCCGGGCTGGATGGGGCGGAGATCTGCCCAACACCCGGCCACCCCATCGTGTATGCCGAAAAGATCGTGGACCCCAGGAAGCCCACGGTGCTCATCTACGGCCACTACGATGTGCAGCCGCCAGACCCCCTGGACCTCTGGACCTCCCCTCCTTTCGAACCAGTGATCAAGAACGACGTGATCTATGCCCGCGGCAGCGCGGATGACAAGGGGCAGTTCTACATGCATGTGAAGGCTATTGAAGCCATGCTGAAGGCGAACGCCCTGCCCTGCAATGTGAAGATCATGATCGAGGGCGAAGAAGAGGTAGGTTCGGACAACCTAGGCACCTTCGTAGCGAACAACAAGGCTAAATTGAAAGCGGACGTGGTGCTGATAAGCGACACCGCCATGATCGCCAACGATGTCCCAAGCATCAACACCGGCTTGCGCGGGCTCAGCTACTTGGAGGTGGAAGTGACCGGTCCGAACCGCGACCTGCATAGCGGGGTCTATGGCGGTGCGGTGGCCAATCCCATCAATGCGCTCTGCGAAATGATCGCCAGCCTGCATGATGCGGACCGGCGAGTTACCATTCCGGGATTCTACGATGCGGTGAAGGATTTGAGCGCCGCAGAGAGAAAGGCGCTGGCGGAAGCTCCGTTCAACGAGGGGGATTATATGAAGGACCTCGATATCGCGGCGGTGCTTGGCGAGAAAGGCTATACCACCGAAGAGCGCAGCAGTATTCGCCCCACCTTGGATGTGAACGGGATCTGGGGCGGCTACATCGGGGAGGGCGCCAAGACGGTGCTGCCTTCGAAGGCTTTTGCGAAGATCAGCATGCGCCTGGTGCCCGATCAAAAGAGCGGGGCCATCACCAAGCTTTTCCAGGACCATTTCGTGCGCATCGCTCCGCCCGGAGTGAAGGTGGTTGTGCGCCCGCACCATGGTGGTGAGGCCGCGGTTACGCCGATCGATTCGGTGGCCTACAAAGCCGCCAGCAAGGCCATGGAGGAGGCCTTCGGCAAGAAACCCATTCCTACCCGTGGCGGTGGCAGCATCCCCATCGTGGCCCTCTTCGAACAAGAGCTCGGATTGAAGACCGTGCTCTTCGGGTTCGGATTGGATTCGGATAACATCCATAGCCCCGACGAGCACTACGGCGTGTTCAACTACATGCAGGGCATCCGCACCATCCCGCGGTTCTTCCACCACTACGCGGCCATGATGAACGGCACGACCTGATCGTCGATGGTCCGCAGTCTCTTCGGAACCGCATGGATGGCATTGGCCTCCATGTTGATGATCGGATGCGCGAGCTATGAGGACGTGACTTTGGAGGGGGTGGATGAAGTGAGCATCACATCCATGGATGCGCAAGGCAGCGCCATCCGCGCGGTGGTGCGTGTACACAACCCGAACAACTTCAAGATCACGGTGCAGGATCCGGATGTGGACCTGTACATCAACGATGCGTTCATAGGCAAAGCGTTGTTGGATAGCGCTGTTAACCTTTCACCGCGCAGCACTGAAACCGTGCTGATCCCCATGCACGCGCAGTTGCAGGGCGCAGGCCTACCCATACTGGTCTTCGGACTTGGGGCCGCGTTGGGCGGCGAAATGCGCTTGCGTGCGGAGGGCACGGTGGTGGGTCGCGCAGGACTTCTGCGCAAGCGCTTCCCGTTCAAATTGGAGGAGCGGGTGGAAATGGACCGATAGCGCCATCCACGGATCCTTGTTGGCGGCAAGGTCCGCCAGCCCCGCAAGACACGCGACCCACGGCCGTTACTTTGACGGACCATGCACTGCTGCACCCTGCTCGCCCCGGCCATATTGATGGCACTGTTCGCGGGATGCGGCGGAACAAGCGGCACAGCCGATCCGGACATGCACGACACCACCGCCCACGAGCATACGAACCGGCTGGCGGAAGAGACCAGCCCCTACCTGCTGCAGCATGCCCACAACCCGGTGGACTGGTTCCCCTGGGGCCCGGAGGCCTTCGATTCCGCGAAAGCGCAGAACAAGCTGGTGCTGGTGAGCGTGGGCTACAGCAGTTGCCACTGGTGCCATGTGATGGAGCGCGAGAGCTTCGAGAACGACAGCATCGCTGCCATGATGAACGAGCATTTCATCTGCATCAAAGTGGACCGCGAGGAACGACCCGATGTCGACCAGGTGTACATGGGCGCCGTGCAACTAATGAGCGGTCGTGGTGGTTGGCCGCTGAACTGTTTCACGCTGGCCGATGGTCGCCCGGTATATGGCGGCACCTACTTCCCGCCGGACCAATGGAAACAGATGCTCCAGGACCTGAGCACCACTTGGAAGCAGGAACCCGATCGTGTCCGGTCCTATGCGGACCAGTTGCAGAAGGGCATCGCCGAGCTGGACCTGATCACCCTGAACAGCGACCCGGCGCCGTTCACGCGCAAGGAGCTGGAGGCGTACGTGGATACCTGGGAAGGGCAATTGGACCGCGAGTATGGTGGCCCGGACCACGCGCCCAAGTTCCCCATGCCCAACAACTACATGTTCCTGTTGCGCCATGCCTGGCTCACGAACGACATCGACTTAAAGCGGCATGTGGAACTCACCCTGGACAAGATGGCGCTCGGGGGGTTGTTCGATCAGGTGGGTGGTGGCTTCGCGCGCTACAGCACCGATGTCCTTTGGAAAGTGCCGCACTTCGAAAAGATGCTGTACGACAATGCGCAGTTGGTAAGTCTTTACAGCCAAGCTTACCTGGCGTATCGAAAACCGGAGTACCTGCGTGTGGTGGAGCGAACGCTCAGCTTCCTGGAGCGGGAGATGAGATCGCCCGACGGCGCTTACTTCAGCGCGCTGGATGCGGATAGCGAAGGCGAAGAGGGGCGGTTCTACGTTTGGACCGATAGCGCGCTGAAGGCAGCGCTCGGCGAAGACCATGTGCTCGCTTCGGCATACTACAACATAGGCGGCGCAGCGCTTTGGGAAGAAGGCCGCAACATCCTGCTTCGCACGCAGACCGATGCGGAGTTCGCCAGGCGGAACAACATGAGCGAAGCGCAGCTTCGGCAACGCATCGATGCGATCAACGACAAGCTCTACAAAGCGCGCGAGCAACGCGTGCCCCCGGGCTTGGACGACAAAGCCCTGGTGAGTTGGAACGCGATGACCGTGCAGGCTTACTGCGATGCCTATGAAGCACTGGGCACTGCGGCGTACCTGCAACAAGCGCGCACCACGATGGAGTTGCTACTGGGCAAATGCCGACGCAGCGATGGCGGGCTATGGCACAATTACAAAAGCGGCAAAGCCACCATCAACGGATACCTAGAGGACTACTGCTTCACCATCGAAGCCCTGATGGCGCTCTATGGTGTCACTTTCGAGGAGCGGTGGTTGAACGAGGCGGATGTGTTGATGGCCTATGCGATCGCACACTTCCACGACCGGAGCAGCGCCATGTTCCACTTCACCAGTGACATCGACCCACCGCTCGTCGCGCGCCGCAAGGAGGTGAACGACAATGTGATACCGGCATCGAACTCCAGCATCGCCAATGCATTGTTCTTGCTGGGCCATTTGCTCGACAAGCCGACCTACCTCGCATTGAGCGAGCAGATGTTGCAGAACGTCAAGGGACAGATGAAGGACTATCCCACGGGCTACTCCAACTGGGCACGCTTGATGTTGGGACATGTCTTCCCGTTCTACGAGATCGCGATCACCGGCCCCGACTGCCTGCAACTGCGCCAGGGCTTCCAAGTACGTTATCTCCCGAACCGCATGTTCCTCGGCACTGCCTCCGGTAGCGCACTGCCCCTCCTCGAAAACAAAGTGCTTGCGGGTAGCAGCACCATTTTCGTTTGCGAGAACAAGGGGTGCCAGCTTCCTGTAAGCACTGTGGAGGAAGCGTTGAAGCAGATGCGATGAGGGGTTGGACGCTGCTCGTGGCAATCGTGGCAATCGGTCGAAGCACGGCGCAGATGCTCAGCGTCCCGGCCGTTGCGGAGGAAATGCCACAACCGGTCTGGGATCCCGCGTTCATTCAACGCAATGACATCGCGGCCGTTATCGGCGTACCCTCGGTGAAGCGCGATGGACAACCCATGCGAGAGCAACGAGATCGCACATTATACAGGTTCGATGCTCTCGGCCGTCAGGTGTATGCGAACACGTCCTATGGGCGTCCGGGCACAGGCACCGACACCGCCTCGACCGTGAGCACGTACGACGCGGATGGCTGTGTGAAGGAGAGCCTGCGGAACGACCTTGTGGGCCACTACCTCACCGAGCGCACCTACGACTCCTTGTGCCGCATTACGAGCGAAACGTATGTGCGCGTCGAGAACCTGGGGCCGGATCGCTACCAGTTCCTGGCGGGCCAGCGTACGGTGATAAGCGAAGAGCGGCATACCTACCGCACCGAAAGCGACACGGCCTGGGTCCGCACCACTTTGAACAACTTGGGCCTCCCTTATCGCGAACAACGACATGCCTATGACCGATGGGGATATCTACGCAGCATTGAGGACCGTTACTTGGTCAGTGGGCGACGCTCGCGGGTAACGTTCCGGTACAATGAGAAAGGCCGCCTAGCGGAGCGCATCACTCAAGTCGACCTCTCCGATCCCCGCGCGGTGAAGGAGCTGTACCACTACGATGTGGCAGGGAACCTCAGTGCCTCGGATCTCTACCACGGTGACAAGGCGGTACGTCGGGATGAATACCTGTACGAAGAGGACACCATGTTCCTGAAAGCCCGGCTGAGCCAAGACCTCGAGACCAACCAGATCCGCATCATGCGTTACACCACGGAGCGGCGATGAGGACGGTGGTGATGCTGTGCGCATTGATCTGCGCCTATTAAGCGAACGGGCAAAGTGTGTTGGTGCGATGGGCCTCCGGTCCCTTCGCCAACCCGGGTGATGCTACCTTCCTCGTAGAAGGTGACCGGATCCATCGAGCCTCCGGACCGTTCGGTGGGCGTGGACCCTGTCTCTACATCCTGCGCAACGCCCGGGTGCATCGAGCGACCGATGCCTGCGGAACACAAGGCCAATGCGCGTTCACGTTCGACGGCAACAACCTTGGCGGTCCAGCGGTGCGGGTTGCGCGCGGAATGGTTGCGCCCTGTTGCTGGAGAAGAATAAAGTGTTCCGGGCGGACGATGCCTTCTGCAACAAAGGCGAGGGCGCGTTCCTCCTGGAAGGTAACGTCGTCTATCTGGCGGAAGGCGCCTTCGCGGTGAAGAGCGATGCGGTGCTTTTGATCGAGGGCGACCAGAACCCCTTCGCGTTGCTTGTGATCCTCGCTGGTCTATGAAGTCGTTGATCGGGACTTCAGCGTAACGTTCGCCTCTTTGCCATACCTCGGCACCAAGTAAGCGAGGTCGTCCACATGGCTTTGGGCGAGGCGTTCTGTCGCGATCCGTGCCATGGCCCGCGCCCACGGCTTCACACCAGGCCTATGCTTCACCAAAGGTTGCGCGACCCAGAAGTCAGGAGCCTTGTCCGCACCGTCGCCGAATACCACGCACAGTCCGTTCAGGTCGATCGACCGCCGCCAAGTATCATCCAGGATCAAGGGCTGGACACGCTCCGGATCCGGGCGACCTTCCTCATCCAGGGAAAGCGTGAAAACCTCCATGCGGCGCGCATCGATCATGGGAAGCAAAACCTCGTCAGCAGGAGCGTTCACCTCCAATGCGCGATACGCCGCCGCCAGCACATGCAGTGTACCGACCCCGATGATCGGGATGCCGAGCGCGTGGCAATATCCTTTCGCGGCGCTCACACCGATACGCAGGCCCGTGTAGCTCCCTGGACCGATCCCCACGGCCACCGCGTTCAACCGATCGAACGGGACCACTGCCTCCTCCATCACTTGCTGCACGAGCACATGCAAACGCTCAGCATGGATATGCCCCACTCCTTCTTCGTTGCGCTCCGCGACCAATCTCCCATCGTTCACCAAGGCCACAGAGCACAAGTGCGTGGCGGTTTCCAGGCAAAGGATCAAGGCCATGGCTCAGAGGATCAACGGCAAGCCCTGCAGGATATCCAGAAACTTGGCGGCCATCACATAGGTGTACTTCGAGGTGATACGATCCGCCATGACGCGTTGCAGGTCGTTCTTCGCCGTGTTCAGCTCCAGTGAGTTGGCCGCACCCTGCTCGAACCGCGCCTCGGCGTACCGGAGGTTCTCTTCCGCCGCGTCCACCGCACGTTGCGCGGCTTGGAACTGATTGAACGCCCCGCGTTGCGCGAGGATGGCATCTTGCACGTCCCGACGGCGCGTGTCCTTCATGGCAGCAACATCCAACTTGGCCTGTTCGTGCCGCACTCGTGCTTGGTCCACCGCCAGGCGGTTGCGCATGTTATTGAAAATGGGAACGTTCAGCGTGAAGCTCACGGACTCGTTCAGGTTATCATCCAACTGCTTACCGAAGGGACGGACTTGCGTGGAGTAGTCGAACGAAGGGGTATATACGATATCACCGTTCAGCAGGTAGCCGATCGGCGTAGGGGATAGTTCGATGGGTTCGCCAACGGTCTCAAGGTTGCGGCCCGAATAGCCGGTCCCGGCGGAGGCATTGAACATGAGCGAAGGAACGCTACCGGAGCGTGCGATGGCCACTCCGCGCTCCGCGCTCAAAGCCATCAGTTCACTTTGCCTGTAGGCCGGGTCCTGAGCGAGCACATTGGTCAGCACGCTCTCCACATCGTAGGTGGGCTCAACCACGCCAAGGGCGCCCAACGCAGGAGCGAAAAGCGCGAACGTCGCCACTTCCTCCGGTGCGAGTTGCAGGCTTTGCGCCAGGCGAAGCAAGCCTTGCTCCCGTTGGTTCCGGAGGTCGACGAGCGTGTAATCTTGCTGTGCTTGCTGGGAGATGAGGGTCATCACTTCGGCACGCGCGCTGCGGCCAGCATCCACAAGCGCCTGCACCCGGTCCACCTGTTGGCGGGTGCTGGCGAGTTGGGCCTCGGCCGCCCGTATGCGTTCCTCCACGCTGAGCACCTCGAGGAATTGTTGCACTACTTGGGTACGCACGCTATTGCGCGCGGCTTCCGTACCCTGCATCGCCGCATCCGCGCTCAAACCGGCCTGCCTGCGTTCGTTGTGTTTGCGCAGGCCATTGAACAGCACCAGATCGCTGCTGAGGTAGAAGTTGTTGGTCCGCACCTGGTCTGTGGCAAAGGTGTTGGTGAAGCGATCGATCACACGGCCGTAGTTATAGCCGTGCGTGGCGGCCCCGTTCAGATCGGGCAGGTAGTTCCAAAGGGATTGGTCGCGGGTTTTGTCCGCCAGATCCGCATTGAGAATGGCTCCACGCAGGTTGAGGTTACGCTCCTCGGCGCGTTGAACACATTGCTCAAGCGTCCACCCGGACTGGCCGTAGGCGGAGGTGATGAGGAGGGCGAAAAGGAGGAAGGGGATACGACGCATCACCAGGGCGGTGCCGCGCGTTGGGCGCGAGCCGCCATGGACAAAACTATCCGGACGGACGCGACGCTATTCTCTGAATGGATGAACGGTGGCCCGTTGGGCCGAACGGGGCCTCAATTACTGAGCACCTTGATCTCCACGCGGCGGTTCGCCTCGCTCTGTTCCTTGGTCTTCGGCTCAGGGAAGAGCATGCGGGAGTTCCCGAAACCGACAAAACTTATCCGTTCCACCTCGACGTCGTTAACCATAAGGAATTCATAGACGGATCGCGCACGGGAAGTGCTCAGGTCGATGAACTCCTTCTTGTTCTTGAACGTCGGGCCGTTCACATGGCCTTCCACCTCGATCTTCACTTTTGGGTTGTCCTGCATGAACCGCAGCAGAAGTAGCAACGAAGCCTCCGAGGAGCGGAGCACCTTATCCTCATTGCCCACGAACCGGATGTCATCCAACACCACATGCTCGCCCGGGGCGATCGGTGTGAGCTTCAGATCGACGGTCACAGTGGGTTCCATACTCCCCTTCACCTTGGCCGTGGTGAACATATAACCCTCGCTTGTGCAGCCGATCTTCAGGCTGCGGTACATGTCCATTTCATAGCCGTACGAACTCTTCCCACGCCCTTCCACCACTTTGTCGAAGACCATTCCATCGATGGTAAGGTTGGCGTTCACGGGCTTGCCGCTCTTCGCGTCGAGGACGTTGATCACCAATTGCTGCTTCTGGATCGTCTTGTCCTCCTCCGCCACCGGCGGTGGAGCGGGATCGTAGTGGAAGTGGATGGTGTAACCGGCCAAAGGGCGGTCCTGGTAGTCGATCACCAGATAGAAAAGGTCGCCCTCCCGCACATCCAAGGCACTGCTATAACTGGCCCCGATACCGGAGCGAACGAACGGATCGGGGGCATCGGCGCTAAGGCCGCATCGGCTGGCCATCTCTTTGTCGTTGCGCGAGATATTGGAATCTGGATCGGTTCCACCTGCCTGCTGGCGATCTTGTCGCAAATGCCCGGCACCGCACCCTCGAACACCAGAAAGTCGATGTCGTCCTCCACACTGTCCGGGATGATATCGAAAGTGAGCTTGGTTGTGACGGGCGAGCGGAACTTGTACCAGGTGGTGTGGTGCTCCCGTTCCAGCCATTGCGTATGGTCCACCGGGTTCTCTTTGATCTCCAACTTGTTACCGAAACCGCGCACGGCGGCGGGCTGGTAGTAAAGGGAATCAGGAATGGGAATGGCCCCGGCGCAATCGCCGTTCTCCTGCGTCAACCGAGTGCCTTCTTGCGCACGAGCGGGCATGCTGAAGCACAGCAAGAATAGCACAGCGATGTGGAACAAGGACTTTCGCACGGCCCCTGCTTACGAAAGGCCTAGGGCTAAGGTTCGTACCCCAGATTGCTGCTGAGCCATCGCTCCATCCAGGCCTGATCTTGTCCTTTCCGCCGGGCGAGGTCCAATACCTGGTCTTTGGCGATCCGGCCCACCCCGAAGTACTTGGAACGTGGGTGTGCGAAGTACAGTCCGCTGACCGCTGCGGTAGGGTACATGGCCAGCCCTTCCGTGAGGTCGATCCCTGGTGTGCTTCTCCCCTTCCAACAGGCGGAAGAGCTCCGGCTTCTCGGTATGGTCCGGACAAGCAGGATAGCCCGGCGCGGGGCGGATACCGTCATAGGCTTCCTTGATCAGCTCATCGTTACTAAGCTGCTCTTGCGATGCGTAGCCCCAAAGCTCTTTGCGCACCACTTCATGGAGCTTCTCGGCGAAAGCCTCGGCAAGACGATCGGCCAGAGCTTTCAAGAGGATCGCGCTGTAGTCGTCCTGCCTGTCCTCGAAACGTTTCACGCGTTCATCAACCCCATGACCCGTGGTTACGGCAAAGCCGCCGAGGAAATCGGGAACTCCTTTGGGTGCGATGAAGTCAGCCAGTGCGTTGTAGGGCACGCCTGGTGCTTTCTTCGATTGCTGCCGCATGCTGTGGAAGCGACCTATGACCGTGCTGCGCGATGTGTCGCCATATAACTCTATATCATCGTCGCTCACAGTGTTTGCAGGCCAGATGGCCGCCACACCGTGCGCTTGCAACCACTGCTCCTTCACGATACGGTCAAGCATCTTCAGCGCATCGTTGTGCAAGCGTGTGGCCTCCACCCCTACCACATTATCCGTAAGGATCGCCGGGAACTTGCCCGCCAGTTCCCACGCCATGAAGAAGGGCGTCCAGTCGATGTACGGCACCAACTTCTCCAACGGGTAGTTGCGGTAGGTGAAAATGCCCGTGCTCTTTGGCGCCACGGGTGGTTCAGCCGTCCAGTCGATCGCGAACTTCTTCTGGCGCGCTTCGGTCAGTGGTACGTACTCCTTCTCGCGCTGCTGGCTTTCGTAGTGCGTGCGCACCTGTGCATACTCAGCCTTGATGGTTGCTTCGAACTTCTCGCGCTCGTTGTCGCTGAAAAGGTTGTTGACCACGGGAACACTGCGGCTGGCATCGATCACATGGACGACAGGCCGACCGTAGTGCGGCGCGATACGCACAGCGGTATGCACGCGACTGGTCGTTGCCCCACCGATCAAGAGCGGTGTCTCGAAGCCTTCGCGCTCCATCTCCTTCGCCACATGCACCATCTCGTCGAGGGAAGGCGTGATCAAACCACTGAGGCCGATGATGTCCACCTTCATCTCCCGCGCCGCCTTCAGGATGGCAGCGCTCTGCACCATCACGCCAAGGTCGATCACCTGCCAGCCATTGCACGCGAGGATCACACCAACGATGTTCTTGCCGATGTCGTGTACATCACCTTTCACCGTGGCGAGCAGCACTTTCTTCGCGCCCTCACGCTGCGTGCCCAGCACTTGGGTGGCTTTCTTCTCCTCGAGGAACGGTTCCAAGTAAGCTACCGACCGTTTCATCACCCGCGCGCTCTTCACCACCTGCGGCAGGAACATTTTCCCGGCGCCGAAGAGATCCCCCACAACGGTCATACCTGCCATCAAAGGGCCTTCGATCACGAGTACGGGCTCGTGGTACTTCACGCGCGCCTCTTCTGTATCCGCTTCGATGAACTCTGTAATGCCATGTACAAGCGCATGCTTCAGACGCTCTTCCACCGTGCCTTCGCGCCACGCGGCTTGCTGCGCCACCACCTCCGCAGAAGGCGCTCCCTTGAAGCGTTCGGCGAAGGTCACCATACGTTCGGTGGCATCGGGACGTCGTGCGAGCAGCACATCCTCCACGTGTTCCAGCAGGTCTTTCGGGATGTCGTCGTACACCCCGATCTGCCCGGCGTTGACGATGCCCATGTCCATACCCGCTTGAATGGCATGGTAGAGGAAGGCCGTATGGATGGCCTCGCGCACCGGTTCGTTACCGCGGAAGCTGAAGCTCACGTTGCTCACCCCGCCGCTCACCAGAACACCGGGCAGGTTCTGCTTGATCCAACGCACGGCTTCGATGTAGTCGATCGCGTAACGATCATGCTCGCTCATCCCCGTCGCCACGGTGAGGATGTTCGGGTCGATGATGATGTCGTGCGGCGGGAAACCGGCCTTTTTCGTAAGGAGGTCGTACACGCGTTGCGCGATGGCGATGCGCCGTTCGTAGTTGTCGGCCTGTCCCTGCTCGTCGAAGCACATGACCACGGCAGCGGCACCGAGCCGACGGATGATCTTGGCCTGGCGCAAGAATTCAGCCTCGCCCTCCTTCAGGCTGATGCTGTTCGCGATGCCCTTCCCCTGCAAGCATTTCAACCCGGCTTCGATCACGCTGAACTTGGAACTGTCCACCATCACCGGCACGCGGGCGATGTCCGGCTCCGCAGCGATGAGGTTGAGGAACTTGGTCATGGCCTGTACGCCATCGATCAGGCCCTCGTCCATGTTCACGTCGATCACCTGCGCACCGTTCTCCACCTGCTGTCGGGCAACGTTCACGGCCTCGTCGTACTTGCCATCCTTGATCAGCTTGCGGAAGGCCGCACTACCGGTAACGTTCGTGCGCTCGCCGATGTTGACGAAGTTGGCGCCCTTGAAAATGCGGAGCGGCTCAAGGCCGGAGTAGTTCGGGATGCTCATTCTGGAGGATCTCACATGGAGACACGGAGGCACGGAGAAATGCGGATACTCATTGAAACGGGATGCAGCGAACAGGCACAGGACGCGGCTTGTGCTTCTTCGCTTCGGCAGCGAGCGCGGCGATGTGCGGTGGTGTGGTGCCACAGCAACCACCAACCACGTTCACCCAACCGTTGGCCATGAACTCACCAACGAGCTCGCGGTGACTTCCGGTGATTCGCGGTACTCGCCCATCTGGTCAGGGAGGCCGGCGTTGGGGTATACGCTCGTCCTGCATGTGGCCTGCTCGGCGATCACTTCCAAGTAGGGGCGCATCTGCGCGGCGCCAAGGGCGCAATTCAACCCATGCTGAAGAGCGGGACATGCGCCATACTGATCAGGAAGGCATCGATGGTCTGACCGCTCAGGGTGCGGCCGCTGGCATCGGTGATGGTGCCGCTGCACATGAGCGGCACGCGTACGCCTCGCTTCTCGAAGACCTCCTCGATCGCGTAGAATGCCGCCTTCGCGTTGAGCGTGTCGAAGATGGTCTCCACCAACAAGAGGTCCACGCCGCCATCGAGCAACGCAACGACCTGTTCGCTGTAGGCTTTCACCAGCTGATCGAAGGTGACGGCGCGATAGCCGGGATCATTGACGTCGGGGCTCAACGAAGCCGTCTTGTTCATCGGGCCGATCGCTCCCGCTACAAACCGCGGGCGCGAAGGGTCCATGGCCGTGTATTTCGCGCAGGCCTCTTTGGCCAGTTGGGCCGAGCGAACGTTCATCTCGCGCACCAGCGGTTCGCACTGGTGTTCGCTTTGTGCGATGGACGTGGCGCTGAACGTGTTCGTCTCCACGATGTCCGCACCCGCCTCCAGGTATTGCTCATGGATCAGGCGGATCGCTTCCGGCCGGGAGAGCGAAAGCAATTCATTGTTGCCCTTGAGCAGGATCGGATGGTCCTCCATTCCTTGTGGATGGAAATCCTCTTCCTCCAATCCGAGGCGTTGGATCATGGTACCCATGGCGCCATCGAGCACTAGGATCCGTTCATCTGCGAGTTGTTCCAGCGTCTTCATTGTTCCTGTGCATCTCTCCTGTCCGGTTCAGAAACAAGAAACCTCATCCGGTGGCTGGATGAGGTTGGGCTATAGCGGTGCTACAGGACCTGATCGCAGCTCATCTGGTCCCGTCGCGAACGACGGGATGGAGTTGGCACGTGGCCTGGCCTTACGGCGGGGAGGGGTTGCCAAGGCTTCAAAGGGCCATATCCCTCAGCCTTTCTTGATAAGCCGTACAGAAAGAACGCGGGGCGAAGATATAGTCTGATGCGAACTAGCGTGACGCACGTTCACCCCTGCGCCCCGGCGAACTCCTTGAAGAAGCCCACGATCTTCTTGCGGAACAGCAGGAAGAGCAGCAAGTAGGGCACGGCCATGAGGTAGAGGATGCCGCTGTTGAGCCCCTGGCCGATGGCCTGCGGGCCACCGAAGGCTTTATCCTGGCTTTCCACCGTGGCCTTGCACATGGCACAACCCTGGGCCATCAACTCTGGTGACAGGAGCAGGGCGAGGAACAACAGGCCAAAAATGAAGCGGGGCTTCATGATGCGAAGGTAGGCTCCCTAGTAGTAAGGCGAGATCATGAAGTAGACCACCACTCCGGTCACGCTCACATAGAACCAGACCGGCCACAGACGCCTGGCCAGTTCGCGATGGGCAGGGTATTGCGCGGACATGGCCCGGTAAGCCGTGAGCAGTATGAAGGGCAATGAACCCGCTGCAAGGATGATGTGTGTCGCCAAGATGACGTAGTACATCACGCGATCGCCCTTCCCCGCCGAAGCGTGTATCGCCCGCGAACAAATGATGCAGGATGTACGACACGAGGAAAAGGATCGAGAGCACCATGGCGGAGAGCATCACCCCGCGATGCAGGCTCCACCTTCCGGCCTTGGCAGTGAATAGCCCAGCTAGCAAGAGGATGCTTACGCCGCTATTGAGGGTAGCATTGATCCGCGCGAAGACATGCACATCGAAGCCATCCGGCGCGGGTAATTGCACGCGGTTCAGCACCACGACAGCGAGAAAGACAACGCCACTTGAGATCCAGATCCAACGCTTGGCCACGGCTTCCGCCAGGTCGAGCATGCGGGCTGGGTAAGGCTGGGGCATTGGGAGCTGGTCGGCAGGTGGTGGTTGCCAGTTGTCCGTGCTGGAAGGGTTCAGTCACGACCCAAGGCGGCGTCGCGCTTCTTGATCTTCTCCTCCTTCAGCAACATCTTGAGATCGGTGGCCAACTTGCCCACCTGCTCGGTGCTGGTGCCGTCGTAGTAGCCGCGGATATGGCGTTCCTTGTCCACCAGCACGAACATTTCGGAATGCAGGAAGCCTTCGGGCGCCATCACATCCTCCCGTGCGGCGAGGAAGTAGCCTTCGCTGCCCAAGAGGTAAAGATCCTCTTTCGCCCCGGTCAGGAATTTCCAACGCGCGGTATCCGCCTCGAAGCGCTTGGCGTAGGCGTTCAGCACTTCAGCCGAATCGTTCTCGGGATCGACAGTATGGCTGAGGAACACCACATCGGCAAAGGCGGGTTCGTCGAGCTTCAATTGCAATTGCTGCATCTGCGCGGTCATTCGAGGGCAGATGGTTCCGCAGCGCGTGAAGAAGAAATCGACCACGAGCACCTTGCCTTCCACAGAGCGGTCGGTGAAAGGCCGTCCGAACTGGTCCTCAAAAGCGAAAGGCGGCACGATGAAGTAGGTGGTATCGCCGGGGGCGTTCACCTCTTTGGGGCCGAAGTACGGCAGGTATTGGAACTTGTGTTCCACCATGCCCACCAGCGGGGAGAAGAAGATGAACAGGAGGAGCACGAACCCCTGCGATGCCTCCCAGCACCGCGATCTTTCTCGCGCGGGAGGCAGGTTCCATCAGCGGCTCACAGGAAGAGCTCCAGCATCCGGTACACGTAGTTCGATTCCCAGATGGCGATGAAGAGCAGGTAGAGGATGAACAGACCGTAGGGAAGTAGAATAATGGCGCGGATGTTCCGACGCTCATCGCCCAAGTGCATGAAAGACATTACGATGTAGGTGGCCTTCACCAAGGTGAGCACGATGAAGGTCCACTTCACCATACCCCATGAACCGGGGAACCATTCCTTCCAATACGCCCCAAGCGCCACTTCCACTGTGGTGATGATGGCCATGAGCAGCGTGACCTGCCAGATGTTCTTGCGGATCTTGCGTCCGGCCTCCTCGCTATGGTGGGCTTCGAGACTGTATTCGATGATGTCGTCGCGCTCCATGATCAGAGGAGATAGAAGAAGGTGAACACGAACACCCAGACCAGGTCAACGAAGTGCCAATAGAGGCCGGCCTTCTCCACCATTTCGTAGTGGCCGCGGCGGTGGAAGACGCCCTTCACCACCATGGAGAGCACGATGATGTTGACGATCACGCCGCTGAAGACGTGGAAGCCATGGAAGCCCGTGATGAAGAAGAAGAAGTTGCCATACTGCGGCGGGCCATATTCATTGCGCACCATGTTGGCACCATCGATGTAGGCGACCTTGTCGTCCCACAGCGCCTTAGCCTCAGCACCTTCCACATGTCCACCCTCGGAGTTGTGGTCCCCGATGAGGTAGTGGCCGGGCGCGGCCTTCACCAAGTGGAAGCCAGCGGCATTGGCGGGGTCGTGGGTGTCGTGGGTATCGTTATGCACCCAGTATTTGGCACCATCCTGCGCGGTGATATATCCTCCGCCACCGTGGATGAAGTGGCTCCACTCCCAAGCCTGTGAACCCACGAAGAAGGCGCCGCCGATCACAGTAAGAAAGAGCCATTTGATCACGCCCTTCTTATCCATCCGGTGGCCGGCCTCCACCGCCAGCACCATGGTAACGGAGCTGAAAATGAGGATGGCCGTCATAAGGGCCACATAGATCAGCGGGTAGCTGCCGTGCAGGAAAGGCAGGGCGCGGAACACCTCTTCGCCGATGGGCCAGGGGTCCATCACGGCGTGGCGTGCGAACCCATAGGCCACCAGCAAGCCGCTGAAGGTGAGGGCATCGGACACCAGGAAGAACCACATCATCAACTTCCCGTAGCTAATGCTGAACGGGGAGCGTCCACCGCCCCACAGGACGTCGTTGCTCAAGGCCTTGCTCGCTTCTCCTGCCATAGGGTTCCGTTGATCCGGGCGCAAACCTAGTGAACGAAGCGAAAGAACAAAAGGAGATAGACCCAGAGCCCCCCCAAGAAATGCCAGTAGAGGACGCCGCTCCACAGCCCAGCATGGGATCCGGCCGAATAGCGGCCCATCAAAGCCAGGATGAGCATCACGACCAAACCGATGAGCCCTGCGGCCAAGTGGGCCAAGTGGGCCACCGTAAGCGCATAGAAGTAGGAACTGGCGGTGTTCTTCTGCTCCTCCAGGTCCGCGTTGAGCGGCCGGGTGCGGGCCACGTCATCGGCGAGGTAGAACTTCTCCCCGTCAAGCACCAAAGGCTGTCCGTTCAGTGAAATGGAGTAATCCTGGCCGTAGGCGCCTGAATTCTGCAGCACCCGGCCCACCACGTAATTGCCCCGAGCCACCAGTTCGCCCCAACCTTTGAACTGGAATACGGTGAAACCGATGCCCAAGGCGAGGGTAACGCCTAGAAGCAGCGGTATGCGCGTGATCGCATCGCGCTTCGCATTGCTCAACGCCAATTGAGCGGAGACACTGCTGATCAGGATGAAAGCAGTGCTGTAGTAGAACGCCGATGGTATCCGGATATCAACCCAGTAGCCGCCGCTCATGCTCACCACATAGGCACTAGTAAGCCCGGCGAAGAACATTACGATGGCAAAAATGATCAGGTAGGTGAGGAGTTGTCGGGTACGGAACTTCCGGGCCTGCTCCTCGGCAGGCGTGTGGGGGAGATCGCTCATAGCTTGTCCAACACGTATGTGAGCTGCACCACGGGGAGGTAGATGAAACTGGAGAACATCAGTCGACGCGCGTCCTTGCGGTCGCGGGTCATGTACAGTTGCCATGCGGGCACAAGCATCACCAGACCGGCCAGCAAAGCCACGACCATGGAGACCACGCCGGTGAAACCGAAGGCCCAGGGAAGCATGCCGATAGGGATCACGAACAAGGTGTACAACAGGATGAGGAAGGCACTTGTTCGGTCGGAGCCGCCAGTTGAAGGCAGTAGGCGGAACCCGGCGCGGGCATAGTCCTCCTCCAGCACCCAGGCGATGGCCCAGAAGTGCGGGAACTGCCACATGAACTGCATGGCGAAGAGCAGGCCGGGGCCGAGACCGAAACTTCCTGTCGCGGCCACATAGCCCAGCATGGGCGGGAAGGCGCCCGGGAACGCGCCTACAAAAACGGCCCAGGGACTGTGCCGTTTCAGGGGAGTGTATAGCGCAACGTAGAGGAACAGGCTTAAGAGGCCGAGGATCGTGGTAAGCGCTCCGAAAGCGCTCCACAGGATCACCAACCCGGCCAAGGCGGCCACCGTGGCCGCGACCATGGCCAAACCAGTGCTCATGCTACCGCGCACCAAGGGGCGGTCGGCGGTGCGCTGCATGAGGCTGTCGGTCTCGACCTCCCAAACTTGATTGAAAGCGTTGGAGGCACCGGTTATCAAGGTGCCTGCAAGGACCATCAGGAGCAGGCCGGAACCATCGAAAGTTCCGGCGGGAAGACCCATCAAATAGCCAAGGCCGGCGGAGAACACCACCAAACTGGTGAGGCGCAGTTTGAACAAAGCCGCCAGGTCGCGAAGGAGCGAAGTCCCGGTATTGGTCGTTGCGGAAGTGGTGGTGCGGGACACGAGGTTGGGAAAGCGCCGCAAAAGTAACCCTTGCCCCGATCGCCCGGGTCAGGGAAGAACAGCTCGCACCTGCTGGTCGCTGTAGCGGTCGCGCAACAGGGCCACCAAGCCTAGGCGGAACCAGCTTTGCACCAGCGTCCGTCCCAATTCGGGCACCCAACTGCGGAATTGGTAGGCGGCCTCCAGCCGCAGCCCACCCCGCTCGCTGATGGCGTAGGCGGCGCGCACTTCGTTGGTGAACAAGGTGGCCTGACGGATCGGCGAGGTAGTAGTTGTAGTTCTCCAACCTGCCTGTTTCATCGCGTGTGGGTCGATCGTTCTCGGGTCTGTAAATGTTGCTGCCCCATGAGTAGGTGCCGGTATCCACACCCATCACAGCCACGGCGACATGCTCGCGGAAGCTCCAGCGGCCCTTGCGCCAGTCCACCATGGCGAGCGCTTCATAGAAGTTGCTGCCATAGGGATGTGCGAGCGGCTGATTGAAGTGCGCATAGTTCTGGCGCGTATCGCTGTGCGTGTACATGAAGGGACGCACGTAATTGAACTCTGTCCGGATGTCCAAACCTCGCTCACGGAAGACATCATACCCTATCCACCCCAATTGGAACCCTTGTTTGTTGGCGAACCAACCCGTGCCGCCGCGCACCTCGCGCAACAGGAACTCATCGAGGACGAGTTGGCCATAGAAGAGGCTGTTGTGTCCGGCTTTCACGTTCAGCGCGAAGCCGAGAATGGCATTATCCGGCGAGCCCAGACCGAATTCCAGCGGCCGGTAGAAGATCACCGGGTTCCAGTAGTTGAAGTCGAACCCGCGTGGGCGGTCCGGATCGCTCGTTTGCCAAACCACGGCCTCGAACAATCCGAAGTTGATGCGGGGATGGATGTTGCAACTCAAATAGTGCATGGACGTGGCTTTCTTACGAAAGCTGCTTGTGACCCCGCCCGCGCCTCTGATGTCATCCATCAGCGCATAGAGGTTCACATAACGTACCTTCCAGAAGGTGGTCGCGATGCGCAAGTAGGGATAGCTGTAGGCATTGTCCGAAAGCATCAGCGACCGGTAGCCTTCACCCCAGAAGTTCTTGCCGCGCCCCACCGTGATATTGAAGAACCGGGAAGTGGTCCAGTTCACATGGGCGTTCCAATCGTAGTGGAGATAAGCCGGCGCAGTTCCGTAGGCATATCCTTCGCCGGGAGAAACGGATGTGGCCTGCACCAGGCTGTCCAAATGTTCGGGGAAGCGTTCGGACCAACCCATGCCGTCGACATGCAGGGTGAGCGAACGGTGCGGTGCGCCTTCCACCCAGAAACCAGCACACAGACGATACGTCTCATGCATGGTCCGCCCGCTGGAAACACCGCCGTTCAGATCGAGCAAAGGGCCTCCCCGGAGGCGGGAGCTATCGTTGCCCGCCCAACGGTCCAGGAAAGGAAGGATCGCCTTCGCGGGCATACTATCCGTGCCGGGCAAGGCGGCCAAGTCGCTGCGCAAGTAAGGTCTAACGGCGGTGTGCCGCTCCACCTTGTACCGATGCAAAGCCGCCGCGTAAGGCGCTTCCATCGCGCGGCTCAAGGGGAACAACCCGGGTTGGGCCTGGAGCAAAGACGGCAAGGCCAGGGCCAGCAGAACGCCGATCCGGATCATGGCTGAGGCTTCTTCAGCGGCAATGCGAATGGAAGAAGGGCCAGAACCAAGGCAGTGCTGCCAAGCACCATCAGGCCCACGTTCGGATGCCATTTGCGGGTCAGTAGGCTCAGGCCCACGATCAGCAAGGCGTATCCGTAAAGGATGAAAGTGGTGCCGCGATGCCCCAGGCCCAAGTCCATCAATCGGTGGTGGATATGGTTCCGGTCGGCGGCGAAAGGGCTCACGCCACGCACGGACCGATGGATGAAGATGCGCAGAGTATCCACCAGCGGATAGGCGATCACCGCCATGGTGAAGATCGGCGTGGGGATCATCCGCAGGTACGCGGGTAAACGGCTGGTATCATGGTCCACCACTTTCATGGCGAGCACGGCGAGAATGGCACCGATGATCAATGATCCACTATCACCCATGAAGATGCGCGCTGGATGCGAGTTGAACACGAGGAACCCCGCGAGCGCGCCGGAAAGAGTGAAGGCCAGCAACGCCAAGGCGACATCACCCGCCATATAAAGCCACATACCGTAAACCGTCGAAGCGATCAGGCCAATACCGCCCGCCAGACCATCCACACCATCGATCAGGTTCATGGCGTTCACGAGCACGACGTACGTGAAGAAGCTCAACGCGATACTGATGGGTTCCGAAAGCTCGTAGACGCCGAAGAGCCCATGCATTCCGGTGATGCGGATGCCCGCCATGATCACCAGGATGTAGCCCACGATCATGTGCCCCACGAGCTTTTTCACCGGGCTGAAACCGATGATGTCGTCCTTCACCCCGATGAAGAAGAGCAGCACCATGGCCGCGAGCATGAATTTGAAATCGGTGTAGGCTTTGCCCATGGCCACGTACATCGCTTCATAGCTCGAGCCTGCGATCGCGCTCATCTTGGCCTGGGGGAACCAGAGCGCGTAGGAGAAGAGGACCGCGGCAAAAATGATGATGCCCCCGATCGTGGGCACGCTGCGATGGTGGACCTTACGCGCATCGCCGGGCTCGTCCACCAAATGTTTGAGGCGGGCCACTTTGATCAGGCTCGGCATGGTGAACAAGACCACGACGAACGCGGTGATCGCGCCCAACAGGAGGATGTAGCCGTGTTCCTTCACGAGATGATCAAAGGTCGTAATAGCGGTTGAAGAGCGCCATTCGGAAAGCGGCATAGAGGTAACCGGTGTTCTGCTGATCGAGCCCGGGGGTAAGGTCCCGCATCCAATAGCCCACCGTGAAGCGCATGTTGCTCATCTGGTTGAGGAGATAGCTCGCGCTGAGGTCGACATAAGTGAGTTGGCGCGCGACCGGGCCTTCCTCCCCGAGCACGGCCAGGTCGTTCTTCAGAATATCGGAGCCGAAGTTGTTGCCCAGGCTGTCCGGTCCATCGGTGCGGAGGGTGGCGAAGTTCACCTTGGCCTGTAGGAGCACTTTCTCCTTGATACGGTAGTCGAGGATGGCCACCGCCTCATCGAAATAGGCGCCGTAAGGATGCGCCAGTGCCTCTTGCGTGTGGGAATAGTTCATGAGGCGTTCGCCTTGCATGTAGAGGAAGGGGCTCGCGTGGTTGAACTCCATCTGCAAATGCAGGTCGGTGCCGAACAGATCGAACCAGCGAAAACCGGCCTGCCATCCATACCGACCAGGTCGATCCGTAACGCCTTGCCCGTAGAGATTGAACTTGTCGGTGATCTTCACGCAGAGGTCGATCCCCACTACCTGCTTGTGGTCCCCGTCGAAGCCGTTCACAGCGGTGTTGAGGCCGATTATCGGGTTCAATGTGAGCGCGTTGAAGGGCCGCGCACCCGCACTGTCGAGGGCCTTGAACACGCTCGCCTCGAAGAGGCCAAGCTCCACCGGCCCAAGGTGGAGACTGAGATGATGGAAGGTCACCGGCTTCCAGTAGAACAGGCTTTCGCTGCTGTTCTCGAAGAGCGTATCGGTGATGTTCTCTTCGGGCAAGCGTTGCAGCATCTGCAGGCGACCATGGATGGTGGTGTACTGCAACCGGTCCTGCCAACCCAGGTAGCTCACCTTCAGAAAGGGGTAGGTGAAACTGTTGTCACCGAGCAGCATACTTCGGTAGCCATGTCCCACGAAGTGCCTACCCTGGCCCAACTGCACGTTGATGCTACGGCGCGGGCTCCAACTGATATTGCCTGTGGCCCATGCGAAATCATAAGCCCGCCCATTGAAGGGCTTGGTGCGGCCTTGACCCGGCACCACCCCGCGATCGCGCGTGTATGCCCAGAGATACTGCGGGTAGATCACCTGGTTCTCGTAGAAGGAACTCTCGAAACTGAATCGGGGGCCGAGGTCCCCGCTCACGCGGAAGCCGCGCGTGTTCTGGTAAAAGCGGGTGGTGTCCGCGAAACCGGACACATCGCGGAAGTCCTGGCCGAGCTGCAGGTCAAGTAACAGGTCGGCATCAATACGCACGTCGTTCGTGCGCACTTGCACCAGGTGGCGCCGGAAGAGCACTTCGGTGAGCCAGTAGTAACGGCGGCTTTTGTCCGGCCGGTGGCCCATTACGTTCGTGAGGTCGGCGCGGCTGCGGATCAGTGGCTTCATGCCACTGTGTATGCGTGCGTTGCGGCAGGCCGCGTTGCGCTCCACATCCAGGTAGATATCGCGTTGCAGCGGGATGTCGTTCTGCTGGGCGAGAACACTGTTGCACAGCGCAACGAAGAGCGACAAGAGGAACGCGTTACGCATATGGAAAAGCCCGCCGAAGGTAGCAGGCTGGGATCGTCGGCTTATCCGGCACCGGAGCCGATGATCATCGGCGCGGAAGGGCGACGGTGCCCGCCCTGTACCCATCAATGAACTCGTTGAAGTTCTTGCCCATCGCTTCTTGGAGCAACCAGGACAGTTGGTTCGGGTGAACACCCATCTGGTCGGCCAACGACCTCAACGACAAAGCGGGATCCAGGTAGGGCTTGCGTTCGCTCATGTGGCGCAACAAGCGCACCGCGAGGCGATCGGAGGCGTCCGCATCCGTCGTTTCCGTTTCTTCCTTCACGGCGGTCTCCGGACGAGCGACGGAATAGATCTCCTTGTGCAAGGCCGCGTAGCGCGGATCGTCCTTCAGGGCATTCACCAAGGGATCGGCGAAATTGCAGACGGATATGGAGTTGTCCAGCGCATAGCGCACCCACTCGAACGCCCTGTCCCGCTCGCCCATATTGGCACGCATCAGGAACACGTAGTACTGGGCGCCGTAGCCTCCTGAGCCTTCTGTGTACGGCAGCAATTCCTCAAAGCACGTCATCGCCTGTTCCGCTCTTCCGCTCAACGCATGGGCAAGACCGGTCAAGCCGATGCGATTGGCCGGCAGCACAAGTTCGACCGGCATGGTTCCGAAATACGCGATCACCTCATCGCAGCGGCCCATCATCAGGAGGCAGTTGCACTTGATGTAGTGCGCGGGAAAGTTCATGCGATTCTCGGCCAGGCATCGATCCAGCCGCTCCAGGGCCGCGTCGAAGTCCTGGGCCATGTAGTGGAAGTACGCACTGTAGAAAAGCGTCGACTGTGAAAGGGGGTCCAGGCGCAGCACTTCGTCCATGTGTGGGCGTGCCAGCTCGATGTCGCCCGCCATACAATGGAGAAAGCACATGAACCGGTGTGCTTCCACGTGGTTCGGCTCCAGATCGAGCGCTTGCTGGGCATGTCGCATGGCTTCCCCGAAGTTGCTCGCTTCGAAAAAGGCCTGATGCGCCAAGAGATGGTGGGCATCGGCCGAGCGGGGGTCCAAGCGCAACGCCTCATTGGCAGCCTGCCTGCCTTTGGCCCATTCTTCCTCGGGGGGCATGGCCCCGCTGGTGGCGAGAAAGCCACAGCAATGCGCCATGCCCAGATACGATGCGGTGTGCTTAGGGTCCAGCGACACCGCTTTCTGATACAGCGCAATGGCGGTGTTGGCGTCGGCGGGGTTCCATTTGTTCGCGTGGTACTGCGCCTTCAAGAAATAGCCGTACGCATCGATGCTGTCGGTCTGCTTCTCCACCAGGTGCTCCTGTATGGGGAAGTGACCGAATTGCTCACGCAGTTTCTCTGCGATCACCAGGCTGATCTCGTCCTGCACCTCGAAGATGTTCGACAGTTTCCGGTCCCAGGTTTCCGACCAGAAGTGGAAATCCTGCTCCGCCTGGATCAGCTGCGCCGTGATCCGCACGGTATCCCCCGACAGACGTACACTGCCTTCCAGGATGGTCGAGACGTTCAGGTCCCTTCCGATCTGCTTGATGGGAACGCTCTTGTCCTTGAAGAAGAAGGACGATGTGCGGGAGGTCACCTTCAGGCTCTTCACCTTGGCCAATGCGTTGATGATCTCCTCGGTGATCCCATCGCTGAAGTACTCGTTCTCCGCGCTGGCGCTCATGTTCACGAAGGGCAGCACGGCCACGGTCTTGTCCAGGGACTTGCGCCCCTCTGCCAGATCTTGCGGCGAGGGCACCACCAAACCATCGCTGGCCAGGGCGAACACCTCCACGGGGTGTGAAATGTTCTTCAGATCGAAGAACCCTGCGGAGACAGTGGGAAGATAGGCGTGGTTCCTGAGCTCATCGTTCAATTTACCGGATAGAAGCACGGCCCCGGCCACGCCCATGCTCTGGATACGCGAGGCCATGTTCACCCCGTCGCCATAGACCTCCGTGCTGTCAAAAAGGATATCGCCCATGTGCAGACCTATCCGCAGCTGCAGTGGCTCTCCTTCCCGAAGCAGCCGTTGGATGGCCACCGCGCATTCCGCCGCCTCGATCGCGCTATGGAAGACGCTCAACGTACCATCGCCGTAGTACTGCACGATCTCACCATGATGCAGTTCGTGTTGCTGCCGGAACACCGCCCGGTGGCGTGCACGAGCGGTGGTCGCCACCGCCTCATCCCCATGCATCAGTGCGGTATACCCCACGATGTCGGTGAACATGATCGCCGCCAGCCGGCGCGTCTTCTTCTCGTGCATGTTCATGACCGCATCACGTCAGGTACTGACCGGGAGGGATCGTGGCCCTGCCCAAGATAGGAGGTATGGCGCCGCGTTGATCGAGTTTGCCGCCACACAACCGCACGCAACGGGCGCAGGTGCGCCGAGGACGGTGCTTCCGAACCGGCTCTAGGCTTTCGCCATTTCGCTATTCGCGAACTCGGCGTATACAGCGGTGATGCCTTCGCGCAAGCCGATGCGGTGCTTCCAGCCGAGGTTGTGCAGACGCGAAACGTCCATGAGCTTGCGCGGCGTGCCGTCGGGCTTTTCGGTGTTCCACTTCAGCTCACCGGTGTAGCCCACGATATCCTTGATCATCTCCGCAAGCTCCTTGATCGTCAGGTCGGCGCCGGTGCCGATGTTCACGAACATCTCTTCGTCATAGTTCTGCAGCAGGAAGAAGCACGCATCGGCGAGATCGTCGACATGGAGGAATTCGCGCATGGGCGAGCCCGTTCCCCACACCTCCACGTTGGGTGTGTTGGTCACCTTGGCCGTGTGGAACTTGCGGATGAGCGCCGGCAGCACATGGCTGTTGTTGAGGTCGTAGTTGTCGTTGGGCCCATAGAGGTTGGTGGGCATGGCGCTGATGAAGTTGCTACCATACTGGCGGCGGTAGCTCTCGGCCAGCTTGATGCCCGCGATCTTGGCGATGGCGTAGGGCTCGTTGGTCTGTTCGAGGAAACCGCTGAGCAGGCTTTCCTCCTTCAGTGGTTGCGGCGCCAGCTTCGGGTAGATGCAGGAGGAACCGAGGAAGAGCAGCTTCTTCGTTCCGCTCTCATGCGCGGAGTGGATCACGTTGCTCTCGATCATCAGGTTCTCGTATAGGAACTGCGCCCGGTACACATTGTTCGCGTGGATGCCGCCCACTTTCGCAGCGGCGAGCACCACCACGTCGGGTTTCTCGCTGTTGAAGAACTCACGCACGGCGCTCTGCTCCTTCAGGTCGACCTCCTTGCTGGTGCGCGTGATGATGTTGTTGAAGCCGTCCTTCTGCAGGCGGCGCACGATGGCCGAACCCACCATGCCCCGGTGGCCTGCGATGTAGATCTTGTCGGTCTTGTTCATTGTTCCAGATGATCGGTTAAGTCGACCCAGTGGGTCGACGCTACACGGAACAGGAATGGATCGCCTTCGCGATCATTCCTGTTCGTGCAGGATCTTATGCCCTCCCTTCTTCAGGTAAACATCGCGCTTGAAGAGCTCCACGTCGCTCTGCACCATCTCCGTCACCAGTGCCTTCAGGTCGTACTTGTGTTTCCAACCGAGCACGCGTTGTGCTTTGCGCGGGTCGCCTTCCAAGTGGTCCACTTCCGCAGGTCGGTAGTAACGCTTGTCTATGGCGACCAGGGTCTTGCCGGTCTTCTTGTCGACGCCCTTCTCATTCACACCCTGGCCTTTCCATTCCAGCTTGATGCCCACCTCGGCGAAGGCGAGGTCGATGAAGTGGCGCACCGTGTAGGTTTTGCCGGTGGCGAGCACGAAGTCATCGGGCTTCTTGGCTTGCAGCATCAGCCACATGCCTTCCACGTAATCCTTGGCGTGGCCCCAGTCGCGCTTCGCGTCGATGTTGCCGAGGTAGAGCGCATCCTGCAGGCCGAGCTTGATCTTGGCCACGGCGCGAGTGATCTTGCGCGTTACGAAGGTCTCACCGCGCAAGGGGCTCTCGTGGTTGAAGAGGATGCCGTTGCACGCGAAGATGCCGTAGCTCTCACGGTAGTTCTTGGTGATCCAGAAGCCGTAGAGCTTGGCCACGCCGTAAGGGCTCTTCGGATAGAACGGCGTCTCCTCGTTCTGTGCGCGGGGCAACACGCCACCGTACAGTTCGCTGGTAGATGCTTGGTAGAATCTGGTCTTCTTCTCCATACCCAGAATGCGGATGGCCTCCAGGAAGCGGAGCGTGCCGATGCCGTCGGCGTTGGCGGTGTACTCGGGCATTTCGAAGCTCACGGCCACATGGCTCATGGCCGCGAGGTTGTAGATCTCGTCCGGCTGGATCTCCTTCACCAGACGGAGGCAGTTCACACTGTCGGTGAGGTCGCCGTAGTGCAGGTGGAAGGGACGTCCCTTCTCGTGCATGTCGTGATAGAGGTGATCGATACGGTCCGTATTGAACAACGAGCTGCGGCGCTTGATGCCATGCACTTCGTAGCCTTTGTTGAGGAGCAGTTCGCTCAGGTACGCGCCGTCCTGGCCGGTGACGCCGGTGATCAATGCGACCTTCCGCTTCTTGCTGGTCTCTTTCTTCTTCGCCATGATGATGGGTCTTCTATTGAACGATGAACCAGTTGTTCACCAGTTCGTTCTTGTTGTAGCGCATGGGTGCGCCGGTGGTAACGTCGAACAATTCGCGGCCGGCTTCGACGCAGATGGCATGACCCGCGGCGGTATCCCACTCCATGGTGGGAGCATACCGCGGATAGACATCAGCAGCACCTTCGGCCACGAGGCAGATCTTCAACGCGCTTCCCATGCTGGTGAGCTCCACTTTGCCATGTTGCTTTTCCGCCTGACGGATGAAAACTTCCGTCTCCGGGCTCTGATGGCTGCGGCTGGCCACAATGGTGTAGGTGTCGCGCAAGTGTGGCATAGGCAGTCGCACGGAACGCGCGGCCCGTTCATACGCCGACATGCCGCCATGGGTTGCCGCAACGTCCTGCCGCCAGGCGCCACCGCCTGGCCAGGCGAAATACAGCACGTCCGACACGGGTACGTAGAGGGCACCGAGCACGGCGACGGAATCCTGCACCAACGCGATGTTCACGGTGAACTCGCCGTTGCGCTTGATGAACTCCTTGGTGCCGTCCAGCGGATCGACCAGCCAGTAGCGCTGCCAGGCCTGCCGCTCCTCGGCAGGTATGGTGCGGCCCTCCTCGCTGAGCAGTGGCATGCCCGTGGCGTTCAAGTGGTGCGCGATCACGGTGTGAGCGCGCCGGTCCGCTTCGGTGAGCGGCGAACGGTCTTCCTTCTCATGGACCGTGAAACCCACCTCGTACACCGCAAGGATCTCCCGCCCTGCGGCCAATGCCGCCTGTATGGCAGCATCCATCAGCGGAAGGAATTCTGGAGCCGGGCCGGTCACGCGAAGTACGGTGTGGAAGGCGACAAATGTAACCGCGCCATCCAGCGGCTTCCGGTCGGCCCGTGGGCGAAATGAACAGTGCCGCGCTGATGGTTCCGCAAGGCGCGCAACGGGCAGTAAGCCCCCACTTCCGCTCGCTTGGCCCCCGCGCGGCCCAGGCCACTACTTTTGCTCCGCTTCGACCCCCAATGCCTCCATGGACCAGAACATCCTGACCTTCTTCCACAGTTTGCTGCGCTATGCGGTGCTGCTGTTCGTTGCGGCAGCGGGCTTCGTGGCCTTGATGGGTTGGTTGCGCCAACGTCCCATCCTCGTGTACGAACGCATGCTCGCGGTAGTGGCGATGGTGCTCTGTCATGTGCAGCTCGCCATCGGTCTGGCGCTTTATGGCATGCGCTACAAGGCCTTCGAGTTGATGGCCCCTGCACATCAGCGCTACTGGAAAATGGAGCACATCGCCATGATGATCGCCGCGATCGCGCTGGTCACCATCGGGCGTTCTTTGAGCAAGCGTGCCAAGGAAGAACCGATCAAACAGCGGCATATCGCTGTGTTCTACTTGATCGGCCTTGTGCTCATGCTCGCGGCCATTCCCTGGCCCTTCACCGAAGTGGGGCGCGACCTGGGTTGGCTATGATCACCATGCGCACGGCACCGCTCTTCGCCATCTTGGGCTTGCTCGCCTGTTCCTCCACCCCGGACGGGACCGCAAGCACATCTGCATCATCGGGACCACTCGATGGCGCCAAGCTCTTTCAAATGCAATGCACGCTGTGCCACGGCCGCGACGGCAAGTTGGGCCTCAGCGGTGCCAAGGACCTTACCGTTTCCGCACTGACACGTGAACAGATGCTGCTGTTGGTGAGCAATGGAAAAGGAGCGATGATGCCTTACAAGAGCGTCATGCGCCCTGAGGAGATCGAAGCCGTGGTGGACCATGTGCGTTCACTGCGCGCCACCCCATGATCGATCCGCTGGCGATCAAGGGCAGCACGGAAACGGCCGTGCTCATCGGCTTGATCACCGATGACCAAGACCAGGACCAGGTGAAGGAATACCTGGACGAGTTGGAGTTCCTTGCCACCACTGCCGAGATCCGCACGCTCAAGCGCTTTACCCAGCGGTTGCACAAACCCGATGGGCGCACCTACGTGGGCAGTGGCAAGCTGGCCGAAGTGAAGGCGTGGGTGGTGGAACACGACGCGCGATCGGTGATCTTCGATGATGAACTGAGCCCCGCGCAACAGCGCAACCTGGAAAAGGAACTCGGCCTCCCGGTGCTCGATCGGCCGCGCCTGATCCTCGACATCTTCGCACGGCGCGCACGCACCGCGCACGCCAAGACCCAGGTGGAACTGGCGCAATACGAATACATGCTGCCCCGGCTCACCAAGTTGTGGACCCACTTGGAGCGGCAACGCGGTGGCACCGGTACCCGTGGCGGTGCGGGTGAAAAGGAGATCGAGACCGACCGCCGACTGGTGCGTGATCGCATCGCGTTGCTGAAGGCGCAATTGCGCGACATCGACCGGCAGAAAGCCATCCAGCGCGGCAACCGCGGCAAGCTCGTGCGCGTGGCGCTCGTGGGCTACACCAACGTAGGCAAGAGCACGGTCATGAACTTGTTGAGCAAGAGCGACGTGTTCGCCGAGAACAAACTCTTCGCCACACTGGACACCACCGTGCGCAAGGTGGTGCTGGGCAACCTCCCCTTCCTGCTGAGCGATACGGTGGGCTTCATCCGCAAGCTGCCGCACCAACTTATCGAGAGCTTCAAGAGCACGTTGGACGAAACGCGCGAGGCCGATCTGTTGCTGCATGTGGTGGACATCAGCCATCACAACTTCGAGGAACAGTTCACCACGGTGAAGCAGACCTTGAGCGAGATCGGTGCCGGCGATCGGCCCGTGATCGTGCTGTTCAACAAGATCGACGCCTACCGCCCTGCGGCCCACGATCCCGATGACCTGGCACCCAAACGCGAGGACCAGTTCACCCTGGAAGAATTGAAAGAGACCTGGATGGCACGCATGGACAACGCGGAATGCATGTTCATCTCCGCCACTGCACGCCAGAACGTGGATGGGTTGCGGCGCATGCTCTACCAACGCGTGAAGGCGATCCACTTGGAGCGCTACCCTTACGAGAGCGATCTGTTGTACAAGGACGAATACCTGGAGGGTAAGGGCGTGGATCCCGCAACGCCCTAGTACCGTTTCGCAACAAGGGGCCCTCCGATCCGCTTGCTCTTCTTCCGCATGCTTTCTCCGAAGAGGTCATTCCGTAACCCCGCTACGCAACGACCTCTTCGTATCGTCCTGCGAAAGAATAGCGGCGCATCTTTGGACGCCCCCTTATTGCGAAGCGGTATAAGCGCCAATAGAGCGCATCGAACGAAGGGGATCATAGGGATCCCCCGGATGTTCCGTTAGAAAGAAGATGGCGGCGAAACGAAGGAAGAAGAAGGCCGGTCCGAAGCTCGGACGGCTGCTGCTCCTGCTGATGCTCGGCGTTGTGCTCTGCCTCGGCCTTTTGATCGCGCTCGTCTCGGTGGATGTGTTCGGCGAATTGCCGAGCAAGGCGGAACTCGCCGCTATCCAGCACGAAGAAGCAACGTTGGTGCTGGCGCGCGATGGCACCATCATCGGCAAACTCTTCGCGGAGGACCGCACCAACATCCGCTACGAGGATATCCCGCCGCACCTGATGAACGCGTTGGTGAGCACCGAGGACGCGCGCTTCTTCGCGCACCAAGGCGTTGACGGGGCCAGCTACTTGCGCGTGTTCTTCCGCACCATCCTGGGCGGCGATCGCAGCGGCGGTGGCGGAAGCACCATCAGCCAGCAGATCATCAAGAACCTCTATGGCCGCGAGGACCACGGCCTCCTCACCGTGCCGGTGAACAAGATCAAAGAGGCGCTTGTGGCGCAACGATTGGAGCAGGTCTACGACAAGCAGGGTGTGCTCGTGCTCTACCTCAACAGCGTCCCGTTCGGTGAGAACACTTACGGCATCGAAGCGGCGGCGCGGCGCTTCTTCGGCAAGAGCACCGCCCGCCTCAAAGTGGAAGAGGGCGCGGTGCTGGTGGGCATGCTCAAGGCGAACACGAGCTACAATCCGCGCCTGCATCCGGAAGCATCGCGTGCGCGGCGCAACACCGTGCTCGAACTGCTGCGCAAGAACAACCTGCTCACTACCGCCGCAGCGGATAGCTTGAAGGCGCTGCCGATCGCCATGCACTACGCCGGTTCGGACGCGTACGATGTCTACGGCTATTTCGTGGACCGCGTGGGGAAGGAGGCGGAGATCATTCTGCGCGACCTCGCGGAACGCACGGGCGATGTGAAGATGGAAGGCATAGGTGCCGAAGCCGGTTTCGACCTGCGGAAGGATGGACTGCGCATCTACACCACATTGGATCCCGAACTCCAGCATCTTGCCGCTGATGCCGCGCATGAACACCTCGCGCGCATGCAACCCAAATTGGACGTTGAGTTGAAGGCCGGTAAAGACCGGAAGAACTGGGAGCGCGGTCGTGAGAAGAAGAAGGACGCGGCGTGGAAGCGCAACGCACGAACGCGCATGGAGCTTTACGATCACGCCGGGATCCGGGTGGACAGCTTGAGCTACCGCGACAGCCTCTGGCACTACCACCGCATGCTGAACGCCGCCGTGCTGATGATGGAACCGGCGACCGGTGCGGTGCGCGCCTGGGTGGGAGGCAACCACCACCGCTATCTGGCGCTCGATCTGGTGCGCACGCACAGGCCTATCGCGTCCACGATCAAACCGTTCCTCTATGCGGCAGCCATCGAAGCCGGACTGGATCCATGCACCTACTTGGAGAACACCCTGCGCACCTATCCGGAGTATGACGATTGGACGCCTCAGAACTTCGATGGAGATACCGCGGGCGGACAAGTGGCCATGTGGTACGCGCTCGCGCGCAGCATGAACCTGCCTACTGTGGACCTCTATTTCCGTCTCGATCAGGACTCGCTCCGCGATGTCATGCGTTCCCTGGGGCTGCCCCAAGTGCAAGTGCGGAACCCGGCCATCTGCCTCGGTGCCTCCGACCTCTCGCTGGAAGAAGTGGTCCCAGCGTATGGCGCTTTCGCGTACCGCGGCCAGCGCACCAAGCCGCGCTTGATCGAGAAGATCACGGACGCGCAGGGCAAGGTGCTCTATGAAGCTCCCAAGACAAAAATGCGCCAGGCGATCTCCAGGGGAACTGCGAACGTGATCAGCAGCATGCTTCGCCGCGCGGTGGACCAAGGAACAGGTGCCGCCCTGCGATCGCGCTATGGCGTTACCGTGCCCCTGGCGGGTAAGACAGGCACTTCACAAGATCAGCGCGACGCGTGGTTCTTCGGCTATACACCGGGCCTCGTGGTAGGCACCTGGGTGGGTGCGCGCGAACCCTCTATCCATTTCCGCAGTTCCCTCGGCACAGGTGGGCAGCTCGCGTTGCCGATCGCCGGGGCCGTGTTCCACGGCATTGAAGCGAGCGCGGAACTGCGCGGTCGGTACATCCGGTCCTTCGCCGCAACAGATAGTCTCACCCCCGGTTTGGACTGCCCGCCGCGGCGCGACCCGAACGCGGTGCAGGAGTTCTTCGAGGACCTGTTCGATGGGCGCAAGGAGCCCGGCAAACCGGTACACGACCCAGCGGACACCACCGAACGCAAGGGATTGCTACAGCGGATCCTTGGAAAGGAGCGGCAATGATGGAATAGGATAGCGCACACCCGAATTTCTCTCACTGCGCGCGGACCGAACGGATCATCGCTTGCGGTCCATCCCAGGCACCGAGGCCGGTGCGCGCTCGTTCCCTTTCAGCGCCGGGGGTGCGTCCTGCACCCGCGAGCCATACTTGTATTCGACGCTCTTGGTAACGCGGCCATCGCTGTCGTAGAACGACATGGTGCCATGCAAGCGCCCTTGTTCGTAGTGCATGCGTTGGATCACGCGCGCACGGTGATCGTACACCACACAGTCGCCATGCGGATCGCCGTTCAACATGGATTGCTCGCGCATCTTCACCCCGGCATCATCATAGAACATCCATGGGCCATCGGGCGCGCCTTGCACATAGAGCCCTTCGCTGATCGGCAGCCCGCCGGTGCTGTAGGTTACCCAACGGCCGCTCTTCTTGCCCTCGGCATAAGAGCCTTCCTCTTTGATGCGGCCGTTCTCGAACCAGAACTTCCAGGGGCCGTCCTTCAGGTCCGCCTTCCATAGGCCTTCGAATTCCTGCTGGCCATCGGGGTACCATCCTTTCCACATGCCGTTCATATGCCCTGCCACGAACGAACCCTTGTCCTTCTCGCGCCCGGTTTCGAACCAGCTCGTCCATTCCCCTTCCACAACTCCGTTCACATACGGGCCCTCCTGCAGTTTCTGGCCGCTTTCGAACCAGGTGGTCCACACGCCATCCTTCGCACCGGCGTTGAAAGTGCCCTTCTTCCAGAACTGTCCACCTTCATAGAAGTACACCCAATCGCCTTCCTCCTTATCGTCCACGAAAGCGCCGGTGCTGCTCATCTGTCCATTGGGATACCAGAACCGCCATACCCCTTGGCGCTTGTCCGCTTGGAAGGGTCCTTCCATGTCCTGTTGACCGGTGCTGGTGTACCAGGTCCACAGACTGTCCTTCAACCCTTCCTTGTAGAACCCGGTTATGTTGGGCTGGCCGCTGCGGAAGGAGAGCAGAAAGGCCCATCCAGTTTCCCCCGCACATAGCTCTCCTCTTTTTCCAAGTGCGCATCGCTGAAGTAGTAGGACCACGCCCCGTGCTTCACGCCGCCGAGGTATTCGCCTTTCGCTTTGGGATTGCCCGCAGGATAATGCTCCACGAAGGGCCCGCTGGGCACGCCGAATTTGTAGGCGGTCTCTTCATGCACCGCGCCGCTGGCATACCAGGTTCGAAGAAGTCCATCACCCGCTTTCACCACCTGCTCGCCTTTCGGGTCCCAGGCATCCAGCAAAAGGCAGAGGGTATCGGCGCAATCCTCGCGCAGGTAGGGTTTGGCATCGGCGTACCAGTATTCCCAGAGCCCCTTCTTCTTGCCTGCGCTGTAGCTCCCCTTCTCCATGGGCTTGCCATCGCGGTAGAAACTCTGCATCAAACTGTCCTGCTTGCCGCGATGGAAGAAGCCATCGTGCTGCACCTGGCCGTTGTCGTAGTGGATGACCACATGCACATCGCGCTCGCCGCTTTTGAAATCGGCCACCTCGACGAGCGTGCCCTGGCGGTCCCAGAACTTCCACTCGCCCCATTCGCGGCCGTTGATGAAGAGACCCTCGCTGCGCTTCACGGTGCGCAGGCTGTCCCAATGGTCCACGAAAGGCTGCACGCCCGCCGGGGTTGGGGGCGGCACCTGGGCCACGAGCAGCACTGGGGCGAAAAGCAGCAGGACGAAGAGCGCACGCATGTGTTTCATCCCGCATTCGGCTGAAGGGCTGAACGAGGAGCGGGACTCCAAAAGTACCGGCCGGTCACATCGGTCATCGCTAGGTGAACGATCGGCTGTCCACGATCCGCATGTGGTGATCGCGCACTGGCACGCGAACCAGGCGGCGGCGTGCGGTGTTCTCCCGGGCGGACGCGAACATCGGCCGCGCTACCTTTCGGCCCTTGCCATGAAGCGAACGCCAACCTGGAAGATGGTACTTGGCCTGATGGGCGTGGTGGTACTGCTCGTAGGTTGGACCACGGCCACGGAACGAAAGGGACACCACACCCAGTTCGAGGACCTGCTGTTCCGTTCCGGCGACAGCGACCTGGTGGTGATGTACAGCACGTACTTCGCCACCGCAGGGCGCTGCGCGGGTTGCCATGGGCACGATCAGGATACGCTCGCGAGCATCGATGCCCAAGGCCGCGACGTGAACGTGGCGGACGATTGGCGCAGCAGCATGATGGCGAACAGCGCCCGCGATCCCTTCTTCCGCGCCAAGATGGAACATGAGGTGCTGGTGAACCCGGGGCACCAGGGCGCGATCGAGGGCAAATGCCTGAGCTGCCATGCGCCGCTCGGTTTCCATGAGGAACGGATGCTGGGACATGCGCCCTTCACCGCCGCCATGTTGGACACCAGCACCATTGGCATGGACGGCGTGAGCTGCACCTCCTGCCACATGCAGAACCCGGACTCGGCGGGAACGCTCTTCAGCGGCGAGCTGCGTTTCGATTCCGCGCTCGTCTATGGCCCCTACGAGGACGACGTGATCAACGCGGCGATCATGGAGTTCTTCGTGGGCTTCCGGCCGGGCTATGGGGAGCACATACAGGATGGCCGCGTGTGCGCGGGCTGCCACACGTTGATCACGGAGACGCTCGATCTGCAAGGCGACCCCACCGGCGGCGAGTTCGTGGAACAGGCCACCTGGCATGAATGGAAGAACAGCATGTACACCGCCGACCCACAGACCAATTGCCGGGGTTGCCATCTGCCGCGCATCACCGACAGCATCCGCCTCGCGGCGGATTACGCCTTTCTAAAAGGCCACAGCCCCTTCGGCCTGCACCACCTGGTGGGCGGCAACGAGTTCATGCTGAAACTGCTGAAGGACAACCGGCAGGCGCTCGGCATACCGGCCACAGGTGTTCAGTTCGACAGCACCATCGCCCGCACGGTGGATCAATTGCAGCACCGCACGCTGGACCTCGACCTCGTGCTCACATCGCGCGATCAGGACACGGCCTACATCGAAGCGCGTCTGCTGAACCTCGCCGGACACAAGTTCCCCAGCGGCTATCCCAGCCGCCGTGCCTTCGTGCAACTGGTGGTGACCGATGCGCAGAACGATACCCTCTTCGCCAGCGGACTCTTCGATAGCACCTATGAAGTGATCGGCCACGACGCGACCTACGAAGCGCATTACGACATGATCAACGATCCCGGCCAGGCACAGATCTATGAGCTGGTGATGGGCGACGTGAACGGCGACGTGACCACCGTGCTGGAGCGCGCGAAAGATCCGATCAAAGACAACCGCCTCGTGCCGCAAGGCTTCAGCACCACGCACTACACCTACGACACCACGCGGATCGCCGGGGTGCCGGTGAGCGACCTCGACTTCAACCACGATGCCTTCGGTGTGGAAGGCAACGGCGGCGACATTGTGCGCTACCACGTTCCCATGAACGGCTTCGATGGGCTGATCCAGGTGAGCGCGCGCATCTACTACCAGCCGGTGCCACCGGCCTGGAACAATGAGATGTTCAGCATGCAAGGCCCGCAGATCGATGCCTTCCGCACGCTCTATGATGCGGCCGATGGCGCACCCACCTTGGTGGTCGCCGATTCGCTCCTCGACGACCGCACCGGCATCGCCGATCACTTGGAGGACATCGCCGCCGTGTGGCCCAACCCCACCAGCGACGGTGTGGTGACCATCAGCGCGAAGGACGTGAGCTTGATCGCCGTGTACGATGCCAGCGGACGCGAAGTGCGCGCACAAGTGGAGCGCACCGCACAAGGCCTGCGCATCACTTTGCCAGATACGCCCGGCACCTACCAGATCGCCTGGCGCGCGGCCGGTCGCGCGCGGCTCAGCAAAGTGCTGCGTTGGTGATCACGCTCGCGTCCATCCATTGCTATCCGGTGAAATCGCTCGGCGGCTTCAGCCTTCCCGAGGCGCGGCTCACGGACCGCGGGTTGGAGCACGACCGCCGCTGGATGTTGGTGGACGACAACGGCATCTTCATCACCCAACGTGAAGTGGCCGCGATGGCCTGCCTGCATACCGCACCGCTCGCGCACGGTTTCCGCGTCACGGACATCCGCACCAGCGAAGCGATCGATCTGCCCTGGCAACTCGACAACGGAGAGGAAATGGCGGTGCGCGTATTTGATGATGCGCTCACCGCCGTGCGTGCGAACGCCACGATCTCCGCATGGTTCACCGAACGTCTCGGCAGCTCCATGCACCTGGTCTATATGCCGGATCCCGCGCACCGCAATGTGGATCCCGCCTACGCGCAGGGCATCACCTCGCTCAGCGATGGCTTCCCCTACCTCATTCTCTCGCAAGCATCGTTGGATGATCTGAACGCGCGCATCCGATCATCCGGCGACCCGGCGCCAGATCTCGGCATGGAGCGCTTCCGTCCCAACCTCGTGATCGCCGGTGGCGAAGCGTTCCAAGAGGACACTTGGAAAGAGATCATGATCGGGGAGGCACGCTTCGCGCTGGTGAAGACCTGCGGGCGTTGCGTGATCCCCACCACCGACCAACGCACCGGCGAGCGCGGCAAGGAGCCCACGCGCACATTGGCCAGCTACCGCAAGCGCGGCAACCGGGTGGAATTCGGGATGAACGCGATGGCTGTGGAAGGCGCGACCGTGCGTGTTGGGGATCCGGTGAAGGTGGCCATCTGATGAGGTTGATCGGATGCCCCCCACCACCTACCAGGTCTACGTGATCGAACTATCCCGGAAGGTGTTCAATGAGGACGCCAAATTCCGCGCGGCCAACCCGCAGTTCAACGGGGTGCTGCAATGCCTGTACGTGGGCATGACGAGCAAGACCCCGCAGGAACGTTTCCAGCAGCACAAGACCGGCTACCGCAATGCGAAGGGGCACAAGCTCTCGGCCAACATCGTGCAGAAATACGGCCTCTACCTGCGCCCCAGCCTCTACCAAAACATCGGCCCCATGAGCCGCGAAGAGGCCCTGGCGGTGGAGGAAGGTCTTGCCCTCGAACTGCGCAGGAAGGGGTATGCGGTGTGGTTCAATTGAGCGGGCATCCTCTGAATACCGAAAGCGAAAAACCCCCCGATATATCGGGGGGCTTTCGCTTGTGGACGAAGTGTGGTCGCCTCAGGCCGCACGGGCCAGCAGCACGTCGCTCTTGCTGCTCTCACCGGCCGCACCCAGTGCGGTCACGGCGAACCAGTAAAGCGTGCCCGGCACAAGGTTGTCGGCGTTGAAACGGCTTTTGGTGGTGGCACCGATCAATACCCAGGTAAAGGGGTTGTTGCTGGTGCTCATGTACACGTGGTGCATCTCCGCGCCATCCTCGCGCTCCCAGCGCAGGGCCGCACGGCCGCTCATGGTGGTGAAACGGGACTTGACTCGTCCTGAAATGGGGTTAAGCAAAGCAGCGACCCATGGAAGGCATGTCCCCTGCTGAAATGGGATCCCATCTGGGCTTCAGCCCTTCTTCTTCCCGAACCAGCGCGCGTGCAGCGATGGTTTGCGCGGCGTGCCGTCGTCGCTGCCGAGCACGTAGCCGAAGGGCTTCAGGCCCGGCACATGATCGAAGGCCACCTTGAGCACGGCCGTGAGGGGGATGGCCAGGAACATGCCCGGTATGCCCCAGAGCGCGCCACCGATCATCACCACGATGATGGACACCAACGCGTTCAACTCCACGCGCGAGGCCACCACGTTGGGCACGATGAAGTTGTTGTCGATGAACTGCACGGCGCTGTAGAGCGCCAGCACCCACAACGCGGCGCTGGGTTCCATGGTGGCCAGGGCGATCACCATGGGCAGCACGGTGGCGATGATCATGCCGATGTAGGGGATGAGGTTGAGCACGGCGGCGATCACGGCCAGCAGCAACGCGTACGGCACACCGATGATGAGCAGGCCGACGAAGTTGAGCACGGTAACGATGCCCGCCTGCAGGATCAGGCCGATGAGGTAGCTCTGCGCAACGCCCTTCGCACCCTGCAACATGTGGTGTACGGCCCCCAGCTGCGTTGGGCTGAACAACTGATCGATGAAGGTGAGCAGCAGCCGCTTGTAGAGGAGGAAGAGGAAGGTGAACACCGGCAGCAGGAAGGCGAAAGCGAACACGCTGCCCATGGTGATGAGGGCACCGCCCACCAGCGCGCCGCCCCGGGTCATGCTCTCCTTCTTCGCCGTGGCCAGCGCGTCGTCCACGGTCTTCGTCCCCATGTCCGTGTGCGCGAGCACCCATGCTTGCAGTTTCCCGCCCAGTGCGCCCACCTTCTCCTCCAAGCCCGGCAAGCTCGCGCTGAAGTGCGCGGCCTGGGTGAGGATGAAGTACGACAACCCGGCCGCGCAGCACATGGCCAGCAGCACGGCGAGGGCGATGGCCACCACGCGGTTCAGGCCGTGGCGCGTCAGGAAGTTCACCAACGGGTTCAGCAGCAGGGCCAGCAGCAGCGCGAAAAGCAAGGGCACCACGATGGGCTGCGCCTGCGCAAGGCCATACACGAACGCGACCAGGCCCAGCACGATGAGCGCGAGCTTCTGGTACACGGGTTGGATCACATGCGGATGCGTGGTCGTGGCGGGTTCGTTCATGGCGCAAGGTGAGCGGTGGGTAAAGCTGCCCCGCCAAGGTATCCCGTTATGATCCCCGCAGGGCGCTCGAATGGTTCGTGGCTCAGCGGCCCGAGAGCATCACGAATGCCACCGGATCCCGTTCGTCGCATGAGCGTGCATCCGCTTGCGGTAAGCGCTGAGGAAGAGGAACTACTCGCGCTCCTCCTCCTCCTCCGCGCCCCCTTCGCTTCTGGGCACCAACGCTCGTGTTGAACCACGCGATCAATTGCTCCTGTTGGGCGGGTAAGAGGTCCCCGTGCGCATGCATGAAGCGGTAGTACGCGGGTGGCATCTCCCCTTCCTGCATCGTCTCCACGCATTCATGCGCCTCTTCGGTGTTCGCATAGGCGGGCCAAGTGGAGAAGTTCAGCACCTCGCGCCCCTCCTTGATGTGGTCCTGCATGATGAAGTTCACCGGCGTGAGCCGGGCATACCACGGATAGGTGGTGCGGTTGCTGTGGCAGTCGTAGCACGCCCCGATCATCATGGCTTGGATGTCCGGCGGTGCTGCCGTCATGGTCACCAGGTCCTGTGTTGGATCGACGGCGGGGACGCTCCGGTCCGGCTGCACCAGTTGCGCCACGAGAATGAGTACGAAAAGGACAAGTAGAATGCGCTTGATCATCTGTTCGGGGAATTCAGGGGAAGGTCCACTTTCCTTTTGTGGCACGGAGTGACGATGGTCAGTTCACGCGATCGTGACATCGGTCGCGCGGATGGATGAACCGCTGTGGCAGGTTCAGGGCTGGTGTATGCCCTCGGCCACCTCCTCCAGCAACTTGGCGTTGAACGCGGGCAGGTCCTTCGGGCTGCGACTGGTGACCAGTCCGTTGTCCACCACCACTTCGGCATCCACCCATTCAGCCCCGGCGTTGATGAGGTCGGTGCGTATGCTCGGATAGCTGGTGAGCCTGCGCCCGCGGACCACACCCGCTTCGGCGAGAAGCCAGGGGCCGTGGCAGATGGCCGCTACCGGTTTGTGCTGATCGAAGAAGGCGCGCACGAACGCCACGGCGGCGGCGTTCATGCGCAGCTTGTCGGGGTTCATCACGCCGCCGGGCAGCAGCAGCGCGTCGTAATCCTCGGCGTTGGCATCGGCCACGGCGCGGTCCACTTGCTCGGTGTCGCTCCAATCGCCGTCCTTCCAGCCTTTGATGGCTCCGGCCTCCAAGGAGATGAGTTCCACGAAGGCACCCGCTTGCAGCAGGGCTTCGCGTGGTTCGCGCAGTTCACTTTCCTCGAAACCGTCGGTGGCGAGAATGGCCACGCGTTTCCCGTTGTTCGCGGGCAATGTGGGGTCGGTCAGGTTGCTCATTATCGTGTTGTCGGGTTGGTTCTATTATCCGGTGATCCCTGGTGCCGCGCCGCGATCGGGTCGTGGTGCTTCGGGTGCGACGGTGGTGTGGATCGGTTCAGCTCGCTGCTTCACGCGCGGGCGCTTGGGTGCATTCTTGGGCCGCGGCACCGGAACGGGGCGGTCGAGTGTGGTATGTGTCATGCGGTCGCGGATGCGGATCAGGGTCCACATGTGCAACTCCGTTCGCGCAACGGCGCTGGCAGGGGCTGCGCTGCGCGCATGGTGGCGAGCCGGTTTCCACCGATCGTGCGCGCGCTTCCCCAAGGTGGGGAAGGTCATGCACAGCACAGCGTGCGCTCGCATAGATACCTTCGGGGCAGCACCAACCTATCGCCATGCACCTTTTCCGACTTCCGCTCGCATCGCTGGTGCTCATCGCGCACAGCGCGATGGCACAGACCGATCTCGCTCAATGGGTGCTGCTGGGCAATGACAGCGGCACCACCTTCCAGGGGCGCGAGGATCTGGTGCGCGAAGCGAACGGTGGCCTGCTCGCCTGCTTCTCCCAAGCGGAGATCAGCACCACCACGCGCCTGCGCTTCGTGCGCATGGATGCGAACATGATACCGCTGTCGCAATGGGACATCGATGCGGACACCATGGAGGTGCGGATGAAGCGCATGGTGCCGCTGGCGGATGGCTCCACGGCGTGCTTCGGCCAATACGAAGGGCAGGGGTTCTACTTGCTGCTCGATCCCGCCGGCCAACCCACCGTGGCGAAGACCTATGCAGCACCGGGTGGCGTAGGCATTTGGAACGATGCGGTGGAGGACGGCGCGAACGGCTTCATGGTCGGCGGGCAGCGTCCGCCGGGATCGCAAGGAGCGCGCACGCGCATCGCTGCGGACGGAACAGTGCTGGATGCTGCGTTGTACACCGTAGGCGGCGACCTCACGCCCTTCCACTCCATGCACCGCACGGCGGACGGGGGCTACCTCTTCACCAGCGGGGTGAACGGGATCGGCGCGGAGGGGCGTATTAAAGTGGTGCGCACCGATAGCGCGGGCACGTTGAGCTGGGCGCGGACCTATGCGGACAGCCTCGCGGCACACTCCTTTAGCGATGTGTTCGAACTGGGCGATGGAACCTTGCGGGTGATCACCCGCTACCAAACAGCCAACCGGTCCGGCCTTTCCATGCTCGCACTTAACGCGGATGGCACCGTGTTGTGGGCGCGCAAGCGGCTTTCAGCACCACCGGTCAGCTTCCTGAACCATGTGGCCGCCGAAACGGTGATGCTGGGTGACAGCGCCTTCCTGGTCTTCGGGAGGGATCCGAACCAAGAGACCTTCGTGCATTTGGTGGACACCGAGAGCGCGACGCTGGCCCTGGGCTTTCCGCAGCTACCCGTCAGTCAATTGCTGAAGGCTGCGAGCGGCGATGCGAACGATATCTATCTCATGGGCCTCGGCCCGGGGCTCACGCTCAATTCGGATGCGATCGCGATGCTGATGATCCATGCGGGCACGGACCTCAGCTTCTGCACCGCCGATCCCTTCACCACCAACCAAGGCGGCTGGATACCGCGCGTCGATACCGCTTATACCACCGACACCGCGACCTGGGTGGTGACCGATGTGCTGCCGACGCTCACCATGCAACCGGGGTCGGCGACGGTGGAAGTGACCTGCGTGAGCACTTCCGTTGAAGTGCCGGAAGGGAACGCATCATTCACCCTTGCACCGAACCCAGCGCAGGATGAAGTGCGGATCGTGGGTGTGGACCTGACGGATATGGAGATCGTGGACGGGACCGGTCGCCTGGTGCTATCGCGATCGTTCCATGGTGAAGGGTCAGTTGTTGTGGACATCCGTCACCTCGCGCGTGGGCTTCATTACGTGCGCATCAAAACCGCTGCTGGCTGGCATAGCAGTAAGCTGATCAAGGAGTAACCGCAACGACGCAGAGGGTGCCAAGCCCTGCGTATTCCTTTGCTTTCTTCGCGTCTTTGCGCTTCGCATTCCCCGCTACCTTCCCGGCCAGTGATCCACTCTATCCTCGCCGACAAGGCCACCCGGCTCTACCTGATCCTCGGCGGTTTCTTCGTGGCCAACGCGTTGATCGCGGAGATGATCGGCGTGAAGCTCTTCCAGTTGGAAAGCTTGTTCGGGCTCCAGAAGGCGGACTTCAGCCTGCTGGGCCAGGAGCACTTGAGCTTCGTGCTGAGCGTGGGTGTGCTGCCATGGCCGATCGTGTTCATCATGACGGATGTGATCAACGACTACTACGGAGTGCGTGGTGTACGCTTCCTCACTTTGCTCACCACCGGTCTCATCACCTTCGCCTTCGTGATGATGTTTCTCGCCATCCACATGCCGGCCGAGCAGGGCTGGTGGATCGGCAGCAGCGCGGCGCAGGGCGTGCCGGATATGCAGGCGGCCTTCACCGCCATTTTCGGGCAGGGTATGAACATCATCGTGGGCTCGCTTGCCGCCTTCGTGGTCGGCCAGTTGGTGGATGCGTTCATCTTCCGGCGCATCAAGCGCATCACCGGCGACAAGCGGATCTGGTTGCGTGCCACGGGCAGTACCGTGGTGAGCCAGTTGATCGACAGCGTGGTGGTGACCTATGTGGCGTTCTGGATCTTCAAGGACATGAGCTTCCCCATGGCCACGGCCTTGGTGCTCACCGCCTACACCTACAAGCTGTTCATGGCCGTGCTGGCCACGCCGTTGGTGTACGCCGTACACGCTGGCGTAGAGCATTACCTTGGCCCGGAACGTGCGCAGGCCATGCGCGAAGCGGCGTTGCGGAGGAAGGACGAACAATGAGCGATTCGGTCATCATCGAGCCCATCGCGAAAGACGATGACGAAGGCTACTTCCGTCTGGTCGACAGCGAGCGCGATCGGCTTTCCCTCTACTTCCCCACTACGGTAAGGATGTGCACGGACGTGCGGGCCACGCGGCACTACATCAGGGACCGGCTGGCAATGATGAAGGACCGCAGCTTCTTCTGCTTCGTGCTGCGCGACTACGAGGGAAGCCCACCCGTAGGTGCGGTGATCCTGAAACAGTTCGATGCCAACGTGCCCAAATGCGAGGTGGGCTATTTCATGGGCTCCAACTACACGGGCCAGGGTTATGCCACCCTCGGCTTGATGTGGGCGGTGGATCGCGCCTTCACGCAACTCGGCATCAGCAAAGTGTACGCGCGCATCGCGCCGGACAATCTGGCGAGTATCCGCGTGGCCGAGAAGTGCGGCTTCCAACGCGAAGGCCTGCTCCGCCAGGAGTACCGCGCCGGGAATGGCAAGTTGATGGACGTACTGTACTACGGGATATTGAAGTAGACCTCACCGACAACCAACAACTAGCAACCGACAACCGCCCCCTACTGTGCCTGCGCCACAGCGGGCGTCCACTTCTCGATGCGGCTGTCCACCGGAGGCAGGGAGCGCAAGTAGTCGAAGATGGCGCCAAGGTCCTGCTCGCTCATGCCGCTGTACATCATCCAGGGCATCACCGTCTGGAAGTCGCCCTCCTGCCAGTTGATGGGTGGCGGCACGTAGGCACTGTCCGCGTGCTGTTTGAACCTGGCGATGAAGGTGGCCTTGTCCCACGCGCCGATGCCGGTGGTCGGGTGCGGTGTGATGTTGGCGGAACGCACCGTGGACCCACCGGGGAAAACGAACTCGAAACCACCGGCGAAGGGCTCACCGATCTTCTTCCCTTTCTCGGTCTTCGTGTGGCATTCCATGCAGGCCGCCGCGTTGGTCATATAGGCGCCATAGGCCAACACGTCGGTGGGATCGGGCCGCTTGGCGGGAGCTGCGGGTTCGGGGATGGTGTGCAGGATCACGCTCACCGGGAACGCCGGCTCGCTCGCGGGATGCGTCGCCTCGATGGGCGGCAGGGAGCGCAGGTACGCGATGATGCTGTACACGTCCTCATTGTCCAGCTTGTTGTAGTTGGGGTAGGGCATCACCGGGAAGAAAGGATGGCCGTCCCTGCTCACTCCGCTGGTGATGGCACGGTAGATCTCGCCATCGCTCCATTCCTTGATGCCGAAGGGCGTGATGTTGCGTGCGAAGAAGGTGCCGGGGAAATTCATCGTCTCATCAAAGCGCTCCCCACCCTTGCCGAGCGTGCCGGGGGTGAGCGGCGCGGCGTACGTGTTCCAATCGCGCGTGCTGTGGCAGTCCATACATACACACACGCTATTGGCCAGGTACTCACCACGCGCCACGCGTTCGGGAGTGACATCCACCTTCAGATCGGCCGGCACTTCAATATTGGGCAGGGCCTTGGTCACATAGGTGATGGCACCTATCACCACAAGCACAACGAGCAGCAGCAGAACACCGAGGATCTTGGCGAGCTTCTTCATGGTACAGCGGGTTTGGTGGGTTGAAAATAAGAGGATAGGCTGAACCGGCAAGACCGTTGCATCGGGTTCGGTGATCCATCCGGAATAGGAAGTCGAACGTGGCGTTGCCGTTGCGCCCGCTGCGCCGCTGCGGTGCATTTGCCCGCACGTCGCATCTTTGAAAATCCACATGGCCAAGCGCAGCACCCCGCCGAAGTCCAAAGCCGCCATCAAGAAAGCGCTGGATGCGATCGCACGTGCCGCCAAGCGGAAGGCGCAGAAAGAACAGGGCGCCTTCGATGGGCGCTTCCGCCCGCGCGTGGTGAAGAGCAAGAAGACCTACACACGCAAGCCGAAGAAGCAGGACCCCGAAGTGGAGTGACCCCACAGCCTACCCTCCTACCTTCGGCCGCTGAACCCAGAGCCCATGCTCACCGCGCTGCGCACCAAATACAGTGAATGGCTGATCCGCCAGGCGCTCGCCCGCATGAGCGGACGCCGCAAGCGGTTGGAAGGCCTCAAAGGCAATGAGGTGCAGTGCCCCTGCTGCGACGGTTCCTTCATCACCTTCCTTCCCTTCGGCGTGGCGGACCGGCGAAGAGCACACGCGCAATGCCCCGCTTGCGGATCCTTAGAGCGGCACCGCTTGATGTGGCTCTTCATCCAGGAGCGCACCCCGCTGCTGAAGCAGAAGCAGAAGTTGCTGCATGTGGCGCCGGAGCGCTTCTACTTCGATCGCCTCAGCAAGCATCCGCTGGTGGACTATACCGCCGGTGACAAGTTCGATCCCGGTTACGAGTATCCGAAGGGCACCATCGACATGGACATTACGCGGATCCAATTCCCGGAAAGCACTTTCGATGCAGTGATCTGCAGCCACGTGCTTGAGCACGTGCCGGACGACAGCCTCGCCATGCGCGAACTCCTCCGCGTGCTGAAACCCGGCGGCTGGGCGATCATCCAGGTGCCGCTGAGCAAGGCCATGGCGCGGACCGATGAGGACATCACCATCACCGATCCCAAGGAGCGCGAGCGCCGCTTCGGGCAGCACGATCATTTCCGGCTCTACGGACTCGACCTGAAGGACAAGTTGCAGGCAGCGGGCTTCGGCGTGGAAGTGGTGGCCTACACGGACAAGTTCACTCCGGCGGAGCGCTTCCGCGCCGGGCTGCCGCAGGACGAGGACGTGTACTTCTGCCACCGGCCGACGCAAAGCTGAAGCAATGCCACTAATTGTGCATCGCGCGTTGCTCTGCGCATGTATTGGTGGGTTCTGCGCCATTAGTGCGCCTGCGCAGACCCATTGGGAGGGCATTGGGCTACCGGGACTATTCACTGACCTTCGGGAGTTGGTTGTGGACACGAGCAACGACATTTTATATGCAGCAGGCATCGCCGTTCCCTTGGACTACGATGGGAATACGGGCAGGCCGTTGTTCCGTCGCATGAACAACGCCTGGGATACCCTTGCTGTAGTGTTGCCCCAAGCAAATGCTCTGGTACTCTGGCACGACACCTTGATCGTGGGCGGTAGTTTCAGCTCGCTCAACGGCCAGAGTTACGCGGGCATCGCAGCATGGGACGGCAGCACTTGGCATGCGTACGGCGATCTCCCACCAGCAGGCGTCATAAATCGCCTGCGTGTGTTGGATGGGGAACTCTACGCCCTAGGCGTCTTTGAAACCATGGATGGTGTCTATTGCAACGGCATCGCTAAACGGGTCGGTGGGCATTGGGAGTCCATCGGTGCGATCAACACCACCTCCAATTGTTCGGTGCAGGATCTTGCGATCTACGATGGACACTATGTAGCTGTGGGTGGGATCAGCTTCCCAGGAAACCCTTACCGAGATGTGGTGATACAGGAGAATGGAACGTGGGGGCCAGTGGGTCCGCAAGGATTGATCGGCAACTTTGCGTATGGACGCGCATGCGCCGTTTACCAAGGCGACCTGTACGTGGGTGGTTCCATTCCGCTCAACGCAGGTAACGCCGGCCATGGCATCATGCGCTGGGATGGGAACCAATGGAACGATGTGGGCGGTGGCCTTACCTACGCCCCGAACGACTACACCTACTTGACAGGGGCTTCAAGGTTTGTTGAGCGTGACGGTTTGCTGTTCGCGATGGGCTCCTTCCTTTACGCTGGGGGTGTGCCTGCCAGCGGCTTGGCCACTTGGGATGGAACCCGTTGGTGCGGGCTGGGCGGTCATTTGGATCCGCCGGTGTACAGCATAGCCTTCTACCAAGACACGCTCTATGCATCGTGCTTCATCAACGCCGATGGCATCAATGTGAACTGCGCGGCCAGGTTCATTGGCAGCAGCTATGCGGATACGTGTGGGGTGTGGGTGGGCTTGGAGGAGATCACCGAAGAGCCACCATTGCTCTATCCTCAACCCGCCCAAGCCGGTAGCTGGGTGCATGGCCTACCCCAAGGCACTACCCGTGTTCATGTAGTGGATCGGTTGGGTCGTTCGTGGCAGAGCGGTGCTCCTCAGGAACGAGCGCTGCTGCTTCCGATCACATTGCCACCGGGGGCCTACGTGCTGGTCTGCGAACAGGCGCGTGGCCAGAGCCATCTGCCTTTGTTGGTGGTGCCCTAGGGGTCTTACCCTAGCCTATCATCATCTCCACGCTTTCGGGCCGTGAAGACAGGGAACGCATCATTTCGATCGTACCTCTCGATGAGTTGTCGTCAGCCCTAACTGGCCAGATCCCGCCACGCGGCGAGCAACCGGCTATGCGCGCGCAACGCGGCTTGGTACCCATCCTCGTTCAATTGCCCCTTGGCGCGCAAGACACGCACCGCATCCTTCTTGTCCTTCGCGGGCCAACGCTCCAGATCCGGGATCAGGGGCCATCGCCGGGGCGAGGTCGATGAAAGAGCGGCGTTCGGCTTCGGGCCAGGCCTGCCGATCGGTAACCCCAATGCTTCGCCGACACGACCAACGCAGTGATGCGATGCCGCCGCGCGGTCCCCGTTCCGCATCGTGGCCAACCCATGGAACACCGCTGCGATCAATGCGCTGGGTTCGAAGGGCGGCGGAGCGGCTTCGCGTAGTTCCAGCACCATGGTATCCGCCGCGAGCTTCCGAAGTACGGTGGGTGGTGTGCGATACGCACGGTCGCGCGTGATGTGCGCACGCTCCGCCTCCGCGAGCGCGGCCAGCTCACCATCCACGCTGCGGAAGCCGGCGCGATAGTAGAACCAGTACGCGCCGGACCGGATCCCGTCCGGGTTGCCATGGCCCAACTGGTAGTTCTCCGCTTCGAAGCGGTCCACACCAAAGCGTTGGGCATAGCATTGCAGCACACGCGCGAAGAGCAGCATGGAAGGTCCACCGCGGAAAGCGGGGAACACATTGATGCCCACCTTGCTCTTGCCGGGAAAGATCCACGCCCCGCCGTAGGCCACCGGCACCGCGTTCGAGAACAGCACATAGCCCACGTAACTATCGAAAGTGGTGCGCCGCCCCGGCGGCAGCGGAAGCAGCGCGATGCCGAGCCCATCCCCCAGGTCCTGCCATTCGGCGGCGGCCGGGTCGCAATAGGTGGCGGTGTCCGTTTCGCGCAGATGGGCGATGAGCACCCCGCGCGCCGCGTGTACCAAGGCGACCTTCTCCTCCACCTGCGACCGACGTGGGGGTGGAAGCGCGGTGCGGATGATGCGCTGCGGATCGATGGCATTGCGTGCTGCGGGATCGTAGGGATGCAGGTCCGTGACCAGACCTCGGCAATAGGTGCGGGTAAGGAAAGCGGCAGGGTCCTTCATCGAAAGCACCGGGGAGAGGCGCTCCCACAGCACGTTCCTTACGGCGGGTGCTGCGGCGGCTTGGTCCAGCGCGCGGACCAACCAGCGCAGCATACGTTCTGGATCCCCACCGCACGCATCGCGCATGCGTTCATACACAGTGTAGCCCGCATCCTCCATCGCCTCGCTCTCCGCGCCGAGCGCGCAGGCAAGCAGCACGCCGCGCATCCGGTCATCGTCGCCGGTGAAGGGTTCGATCGTGATACCGGCGGGCACCACTTCGGCAAGCCAACGGCAGAGGTCCATACCGAACCCTGCGCAAAGCGGCGTGCGGGCGATGCCCGAGTTCATCAACTGCTCCCGCATCCGGGCGACCGGCTTCGAGCGGGCTGCGAGAAGGGTGGTGATGCGGTCCAGTTCAGTTTCGGCGAGCACATGCGCCTCCGCGTCGGGCGGGAAGGCACAGAGGAAGAGCAACAGATCATGGTATTCCGCGAGCGCCCTTGCCGAACCGGGCGCTCCGGTGCGCGCTGCGCGCCATTGTTCATGGCACGTGGCGTGGTCCGCACCGCCCTGCACGAAGCGCTTGCGCAGAAGGACGATATCGCCGGTGGTGAATTTTCGCGGTGCGGGCACGGTGACCAAGTAAGCGAAGATCGGATCGGCGCGGAAGTGCGCGGCATTCCCTCTTGAAGCGTACTTTGGGAACCCATGTCCAAGAACATTTCCTCCCTGTCCGGCCGTGATGACAAGGAGCTGAACGATCCGCTTTGGGAGCGTCTGCAGGATGCCGCCGCTGCCACCGGCACGCCGGATGACAAGACCCTGACCGCTATCGCGGACGATTTCCTCGTCGGCGAAGCCATCACCTATGGAACGAGTTCATTCTACGACTTCCTCAAAAAGGAGAACCGGGGGATCAAGGCGTATGTGTGCAATGGCAGCGCCTGTTTGGTGGCGGGGACACAGGAGCGGGTGCATCACGAACTCTCGGCGCACTTCAAGCCGGAGGAGATCGGGCACATGTGCTGCCTGGGCCGTTGCCACGAGAACGCGGCCTTCAACGTGGACGGGCTGAACTACAGCGGAAAGGCCATCGACCGCGTCGACGACATCCTCGGTGGCAAGAAGAAGGACGGTATGGATGCGCATTACGTCGGCACCTCGATGTCCGATCCGATCCTTACCGCGCCGATGCCACCGCTGGCGGAATTCTATGCGCTCTGGGAACAGGTGTTGAAGGGCAGCAGCACCGATGTGCTGAACGAGATCAAGACGGCGACGATCCGTGGGCGCGGTGGTGCGGGCTTCCCCATGGGCTTCAAGTTGCAGGCCTGCAAGGATGCCGCCGATACCTCCGGCAACGGCACGCCAAGGAAGTACATCGTGTGCAATGCCGATGAAGGCGATCCCGGCGCGTTCAGCGATCGCTACCTGCTGGAGCAACGGCCGCACCTTGTGCTGCTGGGGATGATGCTCGCGGGCTACTGCGTGGGTGCGGATACCGGTGTGTTGTACATACGGGCGGAGTATCCCGAGGCGGTGGATATCGTGAAGCGCGCGGTGGCGGACATCGAAGCGAAAGGATGGATCGGCGCGAACATCAAAGGCAGTGGTTGGAGCTACCGCTTCAAGGTGATCAAGGCGGCCGGTGCGTATGTGTGTGGCGAAGAGACCGCGCTATTGAACAGCATAGAAGGGAAGCGCGGCGAGGTGCGCACGCGGCCACCCTACCCGGCGCAACAAGGTCTCTTCAACCGGCCCACAGTGGTGAACAATGTGGAGACATTGGCCTGCGTGCCCTGGGTGGTGAAGCACGGCGGTGCGGCCTTCACGAAGTTGGGCACCGAGAAGAGCAACGGAACGAAACTGGTCTGCCTGGACAGCGGCTTCAAGCGGCCGGGGCTGTATGAAGTGGAATGCGGCACACCCCTCTCTCGCGTGATCGATGAACTTGGTCAAGGCTTCGCACGCCCCACCAAGGCCCTGCACATCGGCGGTCCGCTTGGGGGCATCGTGCCACTGGACAAGATCAACGAGCTGGGCATCGACTTCGAGAGCTTCCAGAAGAGCGGCTTCCTTTTGGGCCATGCCAGTGTGCTTTCCATCCCGGCGGACTTCCCCATGATGAAGTACCGAGCACCTCTTCGAGTTCACCTCCTTGGAGAGTTGCGGCAAGTGCTTCCCTGTCGCATCGGCAGCACGCGCGGCAAAGAGATGATACAAGGGGCGCTGGAAGGCGTCCGGAAGATCGACCGGGCCTTGTTCAACGACCTGATCGAGACCATGGAGATCGGCTCGCTATGCGCGCTGGGCGGCGGCCTTCCGTTGGGCGTGCGCAACGCGCTCCAGTACTTCCGCAGCGAGCTGGATCCGCACTTTGCCTAAGCCCTTCCTGGAAGAATATTCGGGCGACATAGTGCCCATTGCCCGGATCCACCGTAGATTTGCCGCTCGAATCCCCGTCCCTATTGGCCGGGGAACACAAACAAAAGTCAGTACAATGGCAAGTGGTAAAGTAAAGTTCTTCAACTCCGAGAAAGGGTTCGGTTTCATCACCCCCGATCAAGGTGGCAAAGACGTGTTCGTACACAAGACCGGTACCCGGGAGAACCTTTTCGAAGGTGATTCCGTGAACTACGAAGTCGAAGAGACCCCCAAAGGCCTCAACGCGGTGAACGTGACGAAGGCCTAAGGATCCCCGTAGATCCAATACGTGCAACGCCGGGCCCCAGGGTCCGGCGTTGTTCGTTCCGGAAGGCCCCTTCCGCACAGGTACTCGCTTCCCTTTTAACACGGGTTAACACCGGGGCGCCATCCGCCCGGATAGTTTGGTCAATGCAATAACGAACCAACAACACGTCCACCCATGCGCACCCTTCCCACCCTGCTCGGCCTCGCCCTTTGCTTAACCGTTAGCGCTAGCACCGTGCGATCCCGTGAAAGGCACCGGCGAAGTGGTGAAGCGCACCATCACCGTCGATGCGATCCATGGGATCAAGGTGATGGGGTCTATGGATGTGATCCTCACCCAGGCGGCAACACAAGCGATCGAGATCGAGGCGCAGGCGAACATCGCCGAACTAGTGAGCACGACAGTGCGCAACGGCATCTGGTACCTAGACACCGAGAAGAGCTACAGCACGACCAAGGACTTCATTGTGCGCATCAGCGTGCCGAACATCGACCTCGTACACATCGATGGCTCGGGGGACGTGAAGGCGATGAGCCGTTTCACCGGGAACGATGTGGACCTCGCGATCGCGGGGAGCGGCGACATGACCATGGACTATGCCGCCAATAACATCGAAGCGTCGATCAGCGGTTCGGGCACCATCCGCGTCAGCGGCGAATGCTCCGGCTTGAAAGCGACCATCGCCGGCAGCGGGGATGTGATCGCCACCAAGCTCAATGCGGCCAAAGCGGATGTGGCGATCGCGGGCAGCGGGGACATCAGCCTCACGGCGCAAGAGAGTTTGCATGCCTCCATCGCGGGCAGCGGCAACGTTACCTACAGGGGCAAACCGACCGCGATACACAAAGACATCGCGGGCTCCGGGGAAGTGCGCACGATGGATAGCACGGCCTACTAGGAGGCGGTCGCTGGTTCGGCTGGCGCGTTCGGTTTCTTCACACGGCGAAAGCTGTAGGCATGGCAGATGTGCCGCCGGGCGAACCGCAGGCTGGCATCGTTGTTCACGAACTTGTTGTACACGTTCTGCGGTACCCCGAAGTACTCGTACACGCTCCCATCATGGAAGGTGAGGTGTACCGTTTGCGCGCGGTAGTGGAACTCGGTGATGGTGCTGGAGCCGATCGTGCGCTCGTATTCCTCCCGCTGTTGCAGGTGGGTTTCTGGTGAGATGCTCACCAGGAAGTGATAGGCGTCGATGATCTGTTTGCTCGTGATCTCTGCCTGTTGTTTGAGGGCTTCGTCGTTTTGAAAACGATCGGGGTGATGGGTCTTCATCAAGCCCTTGTACAAGAGCGCGAGCTCCTTCAGGTCGGTGCGTACGGTCGCTCCGAGCAAGCGTCGGCTGTCGAGTATCTTCTTCATGCGAGGGAGGTGATCAACGTCGGGCGCACCGACGGTTCGTGGGCGCGAAGGTCGTTGCTTTCGGTACGCGCACGCAGCGATGGGATGGGAAGGAACGCGAAGGGGCCCCGAGATCCGGGGCCCCCTCCAGCGTTATCCCTTAACGCTCTGTACGAACTACTTCTTCTTCTTCGCGGCCTTCTTAGCTGCCTTCTTCGGCGCTGCTTTCTTGGTCGCTTTCTTCGTTGCTTTCTTTGCTGCCTTCTTAGCCATGGTGAAAGGTTTGATCCAAACGTACGCGTCTTGATCGATACGCGAGGAAGGGGCGTACAAAGAAGTACGAACCACCGATCGTTGATGACGCGATCGTCGATGATCGATCCGCGATCGAACGAAAGGGCTTCAAGAGCAGCGATCAACTCGTTGCGTCCTAACATGGATCGTTCGCCCCGACGTGTATACTTTGCAGTGCGTTCCGCCAGTGTAGTGATCACATGAAAAAAGTCATCCTCGTTCTCTCGCTCATTGTCGCCGTGTTCGTCGCATGCGTCAAGGACGATGCGGACCCGCCCGCTCCATCGGATCCACCCGCAGGGGGATCACCCGTTGTGTTCGATCCGGCGGAGGTGCCGTATCCGCAATTGTCCACGTACCATTTCTTCGAGGGTACACTGTCGGACCTCGCGCCTTCGGAAGGCGTGCTTCCTTACACCGTGATCACGCCGCTCTTCTCCGACTATGCGCACAAGAGCCGCTTCGTGTGGATGATGCCTGGCGCGAACGCGAGCTACAATGGCGACCATCGCTCCATGGAGTTCACCGATGGCGCGGTGCTGATCAAGAACTTCTACTACGACAATGTGCAGCCGGCTGGAACACGACGCATCATCGAGACGCGTATGCTCTACAAGAAGGATGACGCTTGGCACTTCGCGAACTATGTATGGAACGATCAACAGACCGAAGCCTACCTCGACCTGGATGGATCCTATACACCGGTGACATGGATGGATGAGAACAACGTGCTTCGCGCGGTGAACTACCGGATCCCTTCCGGCGCGGAGTGCTTCACCTGCCATAAGATCGACAACCTGGCTTCACCCATCGGCCCCAAGCCGCAGAACATGAAAATGGACTTCGCCTATGCCGATGGCACCATGGACCAGCTGGCCAAGTGGGAACAGAAAGGATACCTGGCACCAGGCACTCCTTCGACCGTGAACAGCACCGTGCGTTGGGATGACGTGACCGAAGACCTCACCTTGCGTGTACGTGCCTACGTGGATATGAACTGCGCGCATTGCCATGCTGAAGGCCATCATTGCGATTACCGGCCCATGCGTTTCGCGTGGAACGAGACCCCTGATCCCGTGAACTTGGGGGTATGTGTGGAGCCCGATGAAGTACTCCTGCCCATCCTCACCCACATTGTGGCACGCGGTAATACCGAGAAGTCCACGCTCTTCTATCGCATCAGCGCCACGGAAGAATCCGTGCGCATGCCTTTGCTCGGTCGCACGCTGGTGCATGAGGAAGGCGTGCAGCTCTTCGAGGATTGGATCAACTCGCTCACACCACCCTGCAACTAGTAGCACAACCCGATCGGCATCCCATGGAAAAGACCCTTCCCCTCCTGCTCTGCCTCTCCACCCTTCCAGCGATCGCGCAGGACCAATGTGCCACGGCCCTGCCCATCTCGTCGGGTACGTTCACTGTGACACCGCCGTGAACGGAACGGATGTACCCTTCCCGTTCTGCGCGCAGAACGGTGCCGGGGCCACGGCAGCGGAGTGGTACACATACACGCCTTCGCAGGACCATTCGATCACCATCACTACGGACCTGGCCACCAACGTTGGGGATGACACGCGCTTCCATGTCTATACCGGCGGATGCACCGGGCTCGTGTGCGTAGCAGGGGATGATGATTCAGGCGCGGGCAACCTCTCCGTGGCCACCTTCAATGTCATGCAAGGCACCACCTATTGGATCGCCTTCGACAACCGATGGAGTTCCACCGGCTTCGATTTCCAATTGATCGAGCAGCCGCCCGTCTTCGTCCCTGTTAGCTTCCACCAACAGAGCATCGGATTGCTGGGCTACGCGAACTGTGTGGTGGACATGAACGATGATCAACTGGACGATGTGGTCGGGGTGGGCCGAACGCTCATCAACATCAACCACCAACAAGGCCTGGGCGGTTTCGTAGCGCATGACGTCACCACGGACAGCGCGGATTTCATCCCCACCTGGAGCTTGTGCGCGGGCGACCTGGACGGCAACGGTGCCAACGACCTGCTCTATGCCGGTGGCAGCGGGGTCACCTTCATGATGAGCGATCCCGACGCGACGGCATTCACCGAAGTATCCGGGCCGGAATACGTATTCTGCCAGCGCAGTAACATGGTGGACATCAACAGCGACGGTAACCTGGACGCCTTCGTGTGCCACGATGTGGACCCCAACGTGTATTATATGAACGATGGCAATGGCAACCTGACCTTTATACAGGGGGGATTGGGGGATACCCCGGATGGCGGCAACTACGGTTCCATCTGGATCGACTACGACAACGACCATGATGTGGACCTGTTCATTGCCAAGTGCCGCGGCGGCATGGTGGCAGCGGCGGTCGATCAATTGCACCGGAACAATGGCGATGGCACCTTCACCGAAGTGGCCGCTCTGATGAACCTTGCGGACTACCAGCAGAGCTGGTCGGCGGCGTGGGCGGACTACGACAACGATGGTGACCTGGACATCCTGATCGGCGCGAGCTCGTTCACCAACGGCGGGCATAAGTTGATGCGCAATGACGGCAGCACCTTCACCAACATCACCCCGGGATCCGGCTTCGACACCTTTACCGGCACCACCAACGAGTGGACCACGCACGACTTCAACAACGATGGATACGCCGACGTGCTCGGGGGCGGTGATATGATGATGAACAACGGCGACCTGACCTTCACCCAAGTGAACGTGGACCCTGGTAATGGCCCGATCGGCGACCTGAACAACGATGGTTTCCTCGATGTGCTGAACGGGACCACCATGCACTTGAACGATGGGAACGACAACAACTGGCTGCGGGTACACACCGTGGGCACCGTGAGCAACAAGAACGGCATCGGCGCACGGGTGGAAGTGACCAGCGCCCTGGGTACACAGATCCGCGACATCAAGAGCGGCGACGGCTTCCGGCACATGAGCAGCTTGATGGCCCATTTCGGCCTGGGGGCCGATACCCAAGTGGACCAGGTGACCGTGTATTGGCCTTCCGGCTTGGTGAACGTGGTGCAGAACCCCTCGATCAATGGAGTGCTCACTGTGGAAGAGAGCATCTCAACAGCCGTGTCCGAACCTGTCGCAGCACCCTCCCTCACCTTGTACCCCAACCCGGCCGAGGACCATTTGTACCTGCAAGGCAACTTTGGACCGGCCGGTGCGGTCTTCAGCGTGCTCGATATCGCGGGAAAGCGCGTACTTGGTGGTGCCATTATGAACGACCGGTTGGATATCTCCACCTTGAGCGCAGGCACCTCCGTGCTCCGCATCGCTGCCCAAGGCCGCACCGTTCAGCAGCGGTTCAGCAAACGATAGAAGCCCCTTCCACCGAACACCATCGACACCAAGGACCATGAAGCACACTACACTCCTTCTTCTCACCAGCTTGGGCACGTTTCCGTTGGCCGCCCAGAACACCTGCAGCACGGCGCTGCCCATTACCGTGGGCACCTTCGCGGTAACGGCCGTGAACGGAACGCAGGTACCCCTGCCCATCTGCGCGACGAACGGCGCGGGCGCCACTGCGGGAGAATGGTACAGCTATACCGCCACCGCCGACCTGAACGTTACGGTGAGCACCAGTTTGCCGATCAATGCCGGGATCGACACACGTTTCCATGTTTACACGGGCGGATGTGCCGCCTTGGCCTGCCATGCGGGCGATGACGATTCGGGGAGCGGTACGCTTTCCACCGCGAGCTTCAATGTCACGACCGGAACCACCTACCTGATCGCGTTCGACAACCGGTGGAGTTCCGCGGGCTTCACCTTCCAAGTGTCCGAGACCATACCCGTACAAAACGCGGTCACCTTCCTCCCGCAGGCCTTGCCGACCAACGGCACCACCATGTGCGTGGTGGATATGAACGGTGACCATCTGGACGATGTGGTTTCGACCTCCACCAGCTTGATCCATATCCTGAAACAACAGGCACTCGGCGGCTTCGTGGCCCAGAGCATCACCACCACCCCAGCGGACAATACGGCTTCGTGGAGCCTGGCGGCGGGCGACTTCGACAACAACGGCTTCAACGACCTGCTTTACGGTGGCGGCGGCGGCGTCACTTTCATGAAGGCCAACGTGGACGGTACCGCGTTCACAGAGGTATCCTACCCTCAGTACGTCTTCAGCCAGCGCTCCAACTTCGTGGACATCAACAACGACGGCAATTTGGACGGTTTCGTGTGCCATGATGTGGACGCCAACGTGTACTACCTGAACGACGGCACGGGCAACCTGGTCTACAACCAAGGCGGCTTCGGCCCCACCTGCGGCAACTACGGTTCCATTTGGGTGGATTACGACAGCGATGGCGACGTGGACATTTTCGTGGCCAAGTGCGGCTGCGACCCCGTGGACATCCTCTACCAGAACAACGGCAACGGCACCTTCACCAATGTGGCCCCGGCGCTGGGTTTCGCGGACAGCCACCAGAGCTGGAGCTCCGCGTGGGGTGATTATGACAACGACGGCGACATGGACGTGCTGGTGGGATCCAGCAGCAGCAACGTACACAAGCTGATGCGCAACAATGGGGGCACCTTCGTGAACGTAACCATCGGCTCGGGCTTCGATCTTTTGGGCGGGCAGAGCATTGAATGGACCACGCACGACTTCAACAACGATGGCTGGCTGGACATCCTGGGCGGTGGCGCGCTGATGCTGGGCAATGGCGACCTCACCTTTCAGCAGGTCACCATTACACCGACCAACGGACCCATCGGCGATCTGAACAACGATGGTTTCCTGGACATCATGAACTCGGCCACGGCCTTCGTGAACGACGGCAACGACAACCACTATCTCAAAGTCTTCACCGTGGGAACGGTGAGCAACTTGAACGGCATCGGTGCGGAAGTAGAAGTGACCAGTGCCTTGGGCACCCAGATCCGCCAGGTGCGCAGCGGCGATGGCTTTCGCTACATGAGCAGCATGACGGCCCACTTCGGGCTCGGTGCTGACACGCAAGTGGACCAGGTGATCATACGCTGGCCATCTGGCATCGTGGACATCATCGACCAACCATCCATCGACGGCACTTTGGTGGTGGAAGAGGGTCTTTTCACCGGCGTGACGGAGACACCCAGCACCAACGACCTTGCCCTCTACCCTGTCCCAGCGACGGATGTGCTCTACGTATCCACCACCTCGGGCTCCGGCAATTCCGCCGTTCGCGTGTTGGACGCCACCGGCAAACTGGTGCTCCAGCGTTCGCTGGTGAACGGCCAGCTGGATGTGAGCGGCCTGAACAGCGGGATGTACTTGCTGGAAGTGAAGCACCAGGGCGAATTACTGCGCCGCGCCTTCAGCAAGGAATAAGCGCATTGGAACAACAGTTCATTGAGGAAGCCCCGGATCGGATCCGGGGCTTCCTCGTTCCTGGCAGGGTATATCCCCCGCTACAGAAATACCCCTTCAGAATTTCGCCATCCGCTCCTCCACCTGATCCGCCAGCGCCTGGCAGCAGAACTTCGCTTTGCGCACCTTCACGGACGACTGGAATATCGCGGAGATCTCTATGCACGGCTGTGCATCAGGATGTTCCGCACAGGCGAACGGCCCCGCCTTCTCGTAGCGTTCGGCCAGGATGCGTGCGTTCTCGTTGGTGCGCTGGATCGCCTCCAGGAAGTCGGGGTTCACCGCACGGTCCATACCGATCAGCTTCAACTTGATGGTCACCATGGAAGGGGATAGCGTGGGGGCCTCTGTGGGCATGGGCACATAGGTACAGCGAGTTCGCGAAAGCGCGTCATCCGGCAGGCTGGAATTCGGCACATGAGCTTACTCCCCAGGGAACCGAAGAACATGTGTCTCTGCCGTCGGCACATAGGTAAGACGGTCAAAACCGCGCGAGTTGCCGCTGGTATCGTGCTTGACCCGAAGGCAAAGGCGCCTTTGGGTCTCTTACTCTACCACCTCCTTCCCCTCCGGGTCGATGAAGAACTCCCGACCGTTCAGCATCACGCGTGCCTTCCCCTTGTCGAAGATCTCCGCGTACGCGTACTGGATCGGGATCGCCACGTTGCCGAATTCATCGAGGTAGCCGACCTTTTCCTTGATCACGGCGCGCGACCGTTTCACCTCCGGCTGCCACATGCCGATCTCGGTGTAGATCAAGGGCACCACTTCCTTGCCGTCGAGGTCAACGAAGCCGCTCATGTAGTCATCGCCCCTGATGTTCGTCACCTGCCAGCGGGTGGCGGTGTACGGGTTCACTTGGTCGTAGGGCATTCTTGCCACCGTGTTGCCCGCCGTATCGATGATCCGGTAGCGCTCGCCCTCCTTCACCATTGCCCGATCATGGTGGAAGGTCTCGGCGAAGTCATAGGTCTCGCCGAAGAGCGCGTTGCCTATCGTGTCGATGTAGAACCAGCGGTCGTCCACTTCCACAATCGCGCGGTTGCAGCGAAAGGGCTCCGCGTATTGATAGCCTTTCTCCGTGGCGAACAAATTGGTGTCAATCGTCCCGTTGCTCAGGTCCACGAAGAGGTGCTCGCGACCGTTCCTAACCAGCGCGGTGGAGCCGGTGATGTCGTCAATGAGTATGCTGGTCAACGGCGGGATGATCTCCACTCCCTGCGCGTCGATGATGCCTTCGGCGTGGGTCTCGCCACTTCCTGAGGACCTTGCGAAGCCTTCAACATTGGGTGTATCCACTTTCGCGTACTTCATAGCTGGTGTATCAATGGTCCGTTCTTGGTCCTGCGCTGAAACCATGCTACCCGTGCCGTTGGAGCAGCTCGGGAGCAACGTACCAAAACAAAGCAGAAAAGGGAGCGCAGGTCTCAAGGGATGGGGTTTTCGATGCAACGAACGTAGCTCAGCGCAGGCCTATCCTCGTGCATCACGTTCCTGCCATGAGCAAAATGCCTTCCTCCAAGACCGGCAATTCTCTCGCACCGGCCGCTCGCACCCAATCCGCTCTATCATCGAGCAACGCGGTCGCCACCGAGGTCAACGTCGCCATCGACGGCAAGACCTACCCGATCAACAAGACCGGAACGATACGGGACTATGCGCCGTACGGCAGACATCGTTCCGAATCTGCGGCCGTACTTCTGCAGGGCGTGCGATCAGTCCACTTCCAACAACACCTTGCCCTTCACACCACCTGCAGCGACCAGCGCTTGCGCCTGCGCCGCTTGTTCCAGTTTGAAGGTACGCGAGATGATCGGCTTCAGTTTCCCTTGGGCCAACAGGTCCAGGCCGAGTTCCAAGCCTTTTCGAGAAAGGTCTGACGAGAGAAAGCTGGCTGAGACGCCATGCTGCTGTGCGAGATCCTGCGACGGAGGCATTGTGATGCTCACCAGTTTCCCGCCCTTCTTCAAGCAGCCGAAGGAGCGCACTTGAACATCACCGCCGACGAGGTCGGCAACGAGGTCCACATCGCTCACCAGCTTTGTGAAGTCTTGCGTCTTGTAGTCGATAGCCTCATCGGCACCGAGCGACTTGATCGCGGCGACGCCTTCGCCCGAGGCGATGCCGATCACGTATACCCCGAGCGCCTTGGCCATTTGCACGAGCATGCCGCCCACTGCGCCCGCAGCCCCTTGGATCAACAACCGCTGTCCGGCTTTCACCTCACCCACCTTCACCAGGATCGACCAGGCCGTACCCATCGTGACGACCAAAGATGCTGCCTCGTTGAAGGTGATCTGCTTGGGCTTGTGTGAAACGGCGGTCTCCTTGAAGACCGCGAACTCGGCATAGGCGCCGCCCATCGTCGAGGCCATCACCTCATCGCCCACCTTCACCTGCGTGACCGCATCGCCCACGGCTTCCACGATGCCCGATGCTTCCAGGCCGGGAATGAAAGGTGGTGTGACCGGATAGACACGTTGCATCAGGCCACCGCGGACCTTCATGTCCAGCGGATTCACAGCGGTGGCCTTCACCCGTACAAGCACCTCATGCGGATCCGTGATGCCGGGCTTCACCACATCGGCCAGTTCGATCACTTCAGGTCCGCCGAAGGCGGTGTAGCGTATCGCTTTCATGTTCTTGCTCGTTGTTCCGTTGATCTTTCGGCCTGGCCGTTCCCGTGAGGCCGCCGAACGGCCCAAAGGTATCTTTGCGCTACCTGGAAGCAATTCGCGACTGGTAGTTTCCAGGATACTTGATCACCTCCAACCGCAGCGTTCGCATGCAAGTGAAGAACAAGGAACAAGGGATGAAAGTCGTGGCTGATGTGCTCGACATCATCGGTGGTCGTTGGCGCGGTCCGATCCTCGCACGGCTCTGCGACAACCCGCAGCGCTTCAATGAACTGAAGGCCGGCCTGAAGCGCATCACCTCGTCCACGCTCACCAAGGAACTGCGCTACCTGGAGCAGATCAAGATCGTGGAACGCAAGGTGATCAGCACGAACCCCGTCGTGGTGGAGTATCACCTTTCGAAGCACGGCGGATCCATCAAGGACCTGATCCAGCGTGATCGCCTGGGGGCTGAAGCACCGGGAGGTGGTGTTGGGCAAGGGCCGAAAGGCCACCAAGTAGCCAGACATGGGGACGCGCTCCTGACGTTACGCGGTGAGGACCTGCACGCACTTCGCGTTAGGGATCGGACCGGAAAGCCCGCAAGCGAGGAGCCCCGGCTCAAGGCCGGGGCGACGAGTGCGGACTTGTAGGGAAGAGCCCGACGGCGCGCATTTGGCGCCGGAACGCCCAAGCCCCCGCTATCTTCATGCAGCACGTTCTATCCGCTTCCGCCATGAACACGCCTTCTGCCAAGACCGGCAATTCTCCAGCCCCGGCCGCCCGCACCCAAAGCGCTCCCGCCACCTCCAACGCGGTGGCCACCGAGGTCGACGTCGCCGATCGACGGCAAGGCGCACCCCATCAACAAGAACGAGACGATGCTGGCCTTCATGCGCCGCTTCAGCTGTTTCTCAGGAGAGAAAGGCACGCCGACTCAACCCTCCTTGATCCCCAGATAGTCGCTCAGCCGCTTGATCGCCTTTCCATAGCTCGACATACTTTCCGCGTAGAGCGAAAGGTCCTGCGAGAGATGCACGTCCTGCATTAGGGCGATGTCGTACTGGAACTCGTGCGTCAGGATATCGATCAGGATATCCAACAACTCCGGATCCAATTGGTGAACAAGGAGGGTATTGATCCGTTCCATCGTCTGCTCCCTTGCGTCCATTGAGGATCGCGGCCCAGTCAATGCTCTTCAAGGGGTCCGGACCCGGATGCTCGGAAGGGATCGCGGCGACGCCGTGGAAAATACGTTCGAACTCCTTCACATCAGAGCTGCGCATCAGCTGGTCTTGCAGATCCTTCCGACCAAGGAACATCTTGTGGATGAAACCGCGCCAGCTGGCCACTATCTGCGGACCGATACGATGGACATACGCATCGATGATGTCCTTGGTTCGCTGCTCCCGGACATGGATGGTGAAGAAGTAGAAAATGAACGAACCGAAGTAGGCAGCGCACAGGATCTTGGTGAACTCGCATAGTGATCGCAGCCACCGGGGTGATGTGCTCGTTTCGGAAACGAGCACCACGCCCCACCAACCCAGCACGGATAGGATCAGCAGTTGCACCAAGGGCCGGTCCACCGTCTTGATCGCCCGATAGAGCTGAGGGTATCGGATGACCATCGTTCAACCGAGCACCTCGGGAATGGTGATCACGCGCTGTACCGGGAAGGTCTTGGCTGGATCAGACACATTCGGCACAACAGCGAACGCGTGAACAATGTGCGTGAAGCGCTTCCGCTGTCGGTCGTAAGAGGAAGGGCTTCATCCGACCAACGAGCTTGTCAACCGCCGGCACGTCCATGGGCACCACCCAGGTGGGCGGGACGTCACGGTCAGGGGCATGCTCCAGCATCGCCTCAGCGCGTTCGCGCAACGAGTCGCGCTGGAGCATGTACACCTTGATGATCGCTTCTTCAATGCCTTCCATGGCGGCGTTCGGTCAATGTGGTCTATCGCTTTGCTGCGGAGGCTTCGCCGCACGATCGCGGAAGTAGCCGTTCTTCATCGAGTCCATCTCCGCCATCATCTGCCGTAACCAGCGGTCGTTCATCTCCATCCGCTTGCGGAAGAAGTCGTCGTGGAAAAAGTCGGTATACAGCAGCGTATCGCGGAAGAACAGGTCGTTGAAACCGGGATCGGTCAAGAACGGGAACCGCCTATCGAAGCGCGGGCGGAAGTCCCGGAAAAGGCTGTCCATCTGCGCGGGATCCGTGTTGTGGCTGGAGTAGAACGAGGAGTACGTGGAATCGTAGGCGATCAAATTGCCGTTCGCATCATACTGCTTGTTCACATGCACTTCCGTCTTCGGCGTATCGATGCGTGCTGCGAGTGTGTCCGCCTGTGTTGGGTTCTTCGGGTGCTGCGCCTGTCCGTTGCACGCGGACAATGTCATGGTCATCACGGCCAACGCATGCACCAGTGGGGTTGTTCCAATGGTTCTCATGTTTGTTGGTACTATGGGTTTGTCGACCGGAAGCAAGGAAGGCCGCACAGTGCTGGCGGCCTTCCCTCTTCTTTTCTTGGCCGCTCAGCGGATGCTGATCGTGCGCGTCTTCGGCTTGGCCTCTTCCGACTTCGGAATGGTCACTTGGAGCACGCCGTTCACGTAGTCGGCCTTGATGGCGTCGGCCTTCACGCTCTGCGGCATCACGAAGCTGCGCTCGAAGGCCGCACGACTGAATTCCCGACGGGTCCAACGCGTTTCGTCGTTCTGCTCCTCCTCCGTGTGCTCGCCACGGATGGTCAGGGTGTCATCCACCATCTCCAACTTCAGGTCCTTCTTGTCGAAGCCGGGGGCCTGCATCTCCAGGCGGAAGTCCTCGGGACCTTCAACGATATTCACACGCGGGCTGTGGTCCATCAATCCGTCGCTACCGAAAAGGTGGGCGATGTTGGGGCCGAAGATCTCACTGGCCAGGCGGTCCACCCCGACTTGTCGGGGCGCACTCTTATACTTCACAAGTGTCATTGTTGTTAGTTTTACCCCGCCACATGGTCGGGGGCCCTCAACCATTTCAAACACAGTACCAGTGCCCGGATGCTGACATTTTGTTCAGCTCATTGAACAAAATTTAGAAAGAAGCTGGGGGTGGTTCCGTCGATCTTTCGGAGTCGATGAAAATTTGACAAGTCATTGGCCTCCCTTTAGCGCATCTGGCCACAAGCCCCCGCTATCTTCGTGCATCTACTCTTCTTCCGAATGAACACGCCGTCAGCCAAGCATGGTACAAGCGCTCCCTCCTTCAGCGCGCACCCAGTCCGCTCCCCGCAACCTCCAACGCGGTAGCCACCGAAGTCGATGTCGCCTACATCGACGGCAAGGCGTACCCGATCAACAAGAACGAAACGATGCTGGCCTTCATGCGCCGGCACATCGGGCCGAATCCCGTTCCCACGCTTTGCGATGCACCGAACCTGGAGCCCTTCGGTAGCTGCCGCGTCTGTTCCGTGGAGGTCGCGTTGCAAGAGGATGGTCCTTCCAAAGTGATGGCGAGCTGCCACTCGCCCGTGGGCAAAGGCACGTACATCACCACCAACAGCCCGCGCATGGAGCGGCTGCGGAAGAACATCATCGAGCTGGTGCTCACCGATTACGACACCGAGCGGCTGAAGAAAGAGGACCACGGCGCGAACGAACTCTACAACGTCGTCCAGCAGATCGGCTTCGACATCGACAGTGTGCGCTACCCGAAAGGCAAGACGCACCAGAACACGCCGATGGACACGTCGCATCCTTATATGGTATCGGACCTCAGCGCGTGCATCAGCTGCTACCGCTGCGTGCGGGCCTGTGATGAAGTGCAGGGCGAATTGGTGCTCACGATGGCCGGTCGCGGCTTCGACAGCCACATCGCCAAGGGCACCGACGAGAGCTTCTTCAAGAGCGATTGCGTGAGCTGCGGTGCCTGTGCGCAGGCCTGCCCCACGAGCGCCATCACCGATGTGTTCAAGAGCAAGGAGACCAAGGCCGATGAGGTGGTGCGCAGCGTGTGTACCTATTGCGGCGTGGGCTGCAACCTCGAGGTGAAGGTGAAGGACAACAAGGTGGTCGCCATCACCGCGCCGTACGATGCGGAATCGAACCAGGGGCATACCTGCTTGAAGGGCCGCTACGCCTTCCGCTTCTACGATCACCCGGAGCGGCTGCGTACGCCGCTGATCCGCAAGAACGGCGAACTTGTACCCGCTACCTGGGACGAAGCCTACGACTACATCGTGGACCGCTTCGCCGAGATCGTTGAGAAGCACGGCCCCGATGCGCTGGCCGGCGTGAGCAGCGCGCGCTGCCCGAACGAGGAGAACTACCTCATGCAGAAATTCTTCCGCGTGCAGGTGGGCACCAACAACATCGACAGTTGCGCGCGCGTGTGCCACAGCCCCACGGCCCTCGGCATGCAGAAGACCTTCGGCACCGGCGCCGCGACCAACAGCATCGCCGACCTGAAGGACACGCAGCTGATCATGATCATCGGCGCGAACCCGACGGACGCGCACCCGCTGACCGGCGCCAGATGATCAGCGATGCGTAAGGGGAAGACCCTGATCGTGATCGACCCGCGCCGCACCGAGCTGGCCCGCTACGCGAAGTACCACCTGCAGCTGCGCCCCGGCACCAACGTGGCCCTGCTCAACATGTTCATGTACTACATCGTGAGCGAGGGGCTGGTGAAGCAGGAGTTCATCGACACGCGCACGGAGGGCTACGAGGACTTCAAGAAGGAACTGCTCGGCACGGACATCGCCGAGATGGAGAAGGTCACGGGCGTGGACCGCGAGCTGGTGCGCCAAGCGGCGATCGCCTACGCGAGTTCACCCGCCGCCATGAGCTTCCACGGCCTGGGCGTCACCGAGCACTACCAGGGCACCTTCACCGTGATGCAGATCGCCGACATCGCCATGATGACCGGCAACATCGGCCGCCGCGGCGTGGGCGTGAACCCCTTGCGCGGACAGAACAACGTGCAGGGCGCGGCCGACATGGGCTGCCAGCCGCACCAGGGCGCCGGCTACTTCGCCGTGGACACGCCCGAGTACAGCAAGCTCTACGACGATTTCTACGGCGTGCACGTGCCGAACGTCGTCGGCAAGAAGATCCCGCAGATGTATGACGCCGCGCTCGCCGGCACCCTGAAGGCGATGTGGGTCTGCGGCGAGGACATGGGCCAGACGGACCCCAACACCAACCACGTGCGCAAGGCCCTCGCCGCCCTCGATCTCTTCGTGGTGCAGGAGCTCTTCCTAACGGAGACCGCCAAGCTCGCGCACGTCGTGTTGCCCGGCGCCAGCTTCCTGGAGAAGAGCGGCACCTTCACGAATGGTGAACGCCGCATCCAGCGCGTGAACGCCGCCGTGGCTCCCGTGGAAGGCACCAAGGGCGATGGCGAGATCATCGTGGACATCATGGAGCGCTATGCCGCCAAGACCGGTCGCAAGAGCGGCAACGCGAAGAAGACCTACCACCCCGAGTGGGTGCTCGAGGAGATCAGCCGCATCGCGCCCTTCTTCAAGGGTGTAAAGTGGGATGAGCTCGGCGAGCAAGGCAAGCAATGGCCCGTGAACGCCGACGGCACCGACACCAAAATCCTGCCGTGGACACCTTCAAGCGCGGGCTCGGCCACTTCTACTTCAACGCGTGGCAGATGAGCCCCGAGGTGAAGGCCAACCAGGCCGAATTCCCTACATCATCACCACCAACCGCGAGCTGGAGCACTACAACTGCGGCGCCATGACGCGGCGCACCGGCAACGGCGCCATCCTCACCGAGGACGTGCTGCTCATCAACCCCGAGGACGCCACCAAGCACGGCATCGCCGAGGGCGACATGGTCTGCGTGGAAAGCGCGCGCGGCAAAGTGGACATCAAGGCGCTGATCACCGACGAGGTGAAGCCGGGGATCCTCTCAAGCACCTTCCACTTCCCGGAAATGATGCTGAACCTGATCACCAGCAGCGTAAGCGACTCACTGGCCATGTGCCCCGAGTACAAGGTGGTGAGCTGCGGATCAGGAAGGCGCGGAAGACGCATTTGCG
>JADJRW010000018.1 GCA_016712025.1 Flavobacteriales bacterium | reverse complement strand
TTTGGCCCAATGGATTCAACGCATTTTGGCGGCATGAAGTACGAAGTGACCCAACAAGGTTACGTGGACTTCCTGAACACGTTGAATTCTCCCAGCAAGTGACCGGCGACCAACGATCCGGTTTCGATCTCTGGGACTGGTGCACTCGTCAGCGGCAACTTGGCCGAAATGGCATCGACATTCAAACGCCGGGTGTCTGTCATCCCGGCGGTATAGCCGTGCAACATCGATGGAGAAAGCCTACTTTTGGGGAAGCAACGACGGAAAAGACATCGCCTGCAACTACCTGAGCCGGGGCGCACCCTATCGGCGTACTTGGCCTGGAGCGGCCTGCGGCCCATGACCGAGCTGAGTTTGAGAAAGCCTGCCGTGGCACCATGGTACCTGGCGAACGGATACGCGTGGGAAACACAGCGTAGCGTCAACAAGCTATCAGTTCATCAATCCGAGGGTTAACGCAAGGATTACCACCAACTACAGCACCACCATGGGCAATGTGGAGTTGTTCCTTCACTATGAGCGGTGCTTTCTCAGGGCCCCGCAGGTGGGGATCTACCGCCGGCAATGTGGGCAACAGCGGCCGGATCGTCGGGTGCCACCTACTATGGCATCATGGAGATGAGCGGCAATGTCTCTGAACAACCAGTAACATTAGCGAACGTCGATGGACGCGCCTTCACAGGGAACCACGGGAATGGTCAACTTACCGCTTCAGCTAATGCGGACGTTGCCACTTGGCCTTCGGCCACCGCCTCTGGAGTTGGTTCTCGCGGTTCGTCATGGTCTCAAGGTGGCACACTTTACATACGCGTTTCTGATCGCACCGATGCCGCAACCCCGAACACTGGTCGCTTGGCCTCCGCGCGGTGGTCGCGGCGTGCGCTCTGCGCCATAGTGGATCAAACACGCCACTATGATGGAAGTGTCGTGCCGATATCGAAGCAAGCAAATGACCAAGCAGGTCAGAGTACTGGGGTTGATGCTGCTCGCACCTGTATCGATGAAAGCCCAATACGGCGGTGGCAATGGCCGGGGGGATATGGCCGCAGTGTACCAACTCACACCCCTCGCATCCAACATCTTCAGCGGTGGCAATGGCCGTGGTGATGTCGCTGCACCGCATCAACCGACACCCACCGCATCCAGCATCTTCAGCGGCGGCAATGGCCGTGGGGATGTGGCCGCTTCGCATCAACCCGCACCTATTGCATCCAGCATCTTCAGCGGTGGGGATGGGCGCGGCGATGTGGCTGCATCGCATCAACCCACCCCGCTCGCATCCAACATCTTCAGCGGTGGCAACGGGCGCGGCGATGTAGCGGTCAACTTCATCCCTCCTTCGCTGAACGTGATGATCGCTGTGCGCGCTGTGCTCGAAGGACCCTACAACAGCAGCACCGGGCTCATGGGCGATGCGCTGCGCATCTTCGAAGTGATACCCACCGGCGAGCCCTACACCGCACTCGGGTATGCGCATGTGGGTGGCGGCGGCGAGAGCGTAGCACCGCAAGTACTGGAGACCACCTTGGGCAATGCCATTGTGGATTGGGTGGTGGTGGAACTCCGCAGTGCCGCGACTCCCACCACGGTGTTGGGCAGCCAATGTGCGCTCATCCAACGCGACGGCGATGTGGTGGCCACCGATGGTATCTCCCCGATCACCTTCGCCCTACCGGGCACTAACTACCATGTAGCATTACGCCATCGCAATCACCTGGGTGTGATGACGTTCACTCCCCAGCACCGAACGCCACGCCTACCAGTGTCGACTTCAGTTTGGCAAGCACGCAGACCTACGGCACGAACGCGCAAAAAGCCTACCGGGCACATTCCCCCGCGCAGGCGCTCTGGGCCGGAGATGTCACCTTCAATAACCAACTGAAATACGCCGGCAGCACGAATGATCGCGACCCGATCCTCATCGCCATCGGCGGCACCGTCCCCACCAATACGCTGAGCCTGGTATACCGCCAGGAGGACATCTCCATGAACGGCGTGGTGCGTTATGCGGGCACCGGGAACGATCGCGACATCCTCCTGCAGAACATCGGAGGAAGCATACCGACCGCGACGCGGAACGCACAACTGCCCTGAGCGCAGCACACATCTACTACTATTCAAGCATTGTGGATCCCGGCTTGCCGTGTTCCCTTTGGTTCATGAGAATGCTTTTCACACGCACGCTTGCGGTCTACGCCACCCTGCTCGTTTCTGCCGCACATGCGCAATACAGCGCGCAGATCGAAACGCACTGGTACCAACCCACAGGGATGCCGCGCGCGGTGGCCGAGGACGCAGCGAACAACACCGTGTACATCGGCGGCGATTTCACTTCGGTGAAGCCGCCTATCGAGATCGGGCGTGGCGCTGACCTGAGCATGGCGACCGGTGCGGCTGACATCCGGTTCAAGATACCGAATGACCAAGTGAGTGCCGTGGTGAGCGATGGGAACGGGGGCTGGTTCATCGCCGGGATCTTCGTGACGGGGGGTGATTCCTCCAGAACGGTACTGGCCCATATGGGCAGTGATGGGAACGAGCGCTTAACGCCAACCTCAGCTTCGGCGTGACCATCTCCTGCCTGCTGTTGAAGGGCGATACGCTGATCGTGGGTGGTGCCTTCAACCAGTTCGGTGGCGTAGCGCGCAGCGGCGTAGCGCTGGTGCATCGGCAAACCGGGCAGGTATTGGGCTTGAACGCGATGACCTCGGGAGGGAGCAATTGGGTGAGCGCGATGGCGCGGTCGGGCAATACCCTGTACGTCGGTGGAAGTTTCACAATGGCCATGGGCCAGCCGCGGGCGAACCTATGCGCGATCAACCTGACGACCGGTGCGCTTGCCGCATGGAACCCCGGCACCGTGGGCAGGGTGCGCGCCATGGCTGTTGATGGCGCTGCGCTGTACATCGGCGGTGAGTTCACAGCGGCGGGCGGCAGTGCGCGTACACGCCTCGCCGCGCTGAACCTGGCCACGGGCGTGCCCACGGCCTTCAACCCCACGGCGAACAGCACCGTGTGGGCGCTCGCCATCTCGAATGGGCAGGTTTATGTTGGTGGGCAGTTCACCACGATCGGTGGACAACCACGGAATCGGTTGGCCCAGGTGAGCACAGCAGGCACATTGGGTGCATGGAACCCGAACGCCGACCTGACGGTCTGGGCCTTGGTCATCGCCAACTCCACGATCTACGCGGGTGGGGGCTTCTCCACGGTGAACGGCACCACACACAGCGGCATCGCAGCCCTCGGCGAGCCCGGATCCGCCGTCCCTTTCCTTACAACATGGGATCCCGGCTGCACGGGCAGCATTCTGGCCTTGGCTGCGCACAACGGCCGCGTATACGCCGGTGGCCAGTACATCAACATCGGCATACTGAAGCGCTCACGCCTGGCGGCCTTCGACATCACCACAGGCGAGCCCACCGCGTGGAACCCCGGCGCGGATGGGAGCGTCTTTGTGCTGGCGATCGGCACAGATGTCGTGTATGTAGGTGGCAACTTCACACACCTGGGTGGAGCCCCACGCACTTACCTGGGCGCGGTACACCGGACAAACGATGCGGCCACGGCTTGGGATCCTGCTCCGGTAAGCACGGTTCAAACGATGCTACTCGCCGGCAACAGCTTGTACGTGGGCGGCAGCTTCAACCAGATCGGTGGTTCGTCACGCCTCGGTCTGGCTGAACTCAGCACGAGTACAGGGCTGGCAACATCATGGGTCGTCTCCGTGAACGGATCCTTGGTGAGGACGATGTTGCTCAGCAACGACACGCTGTTCATCGGGGGCAGCTTCACGGAGGTGAACGGCACGCCCCGCACGCGCATGGCTGCGGTGCTCACCACCACGGGCGCGCTTACACCGTTCGACCCGGCGCCGCATGACCAGGTGAGTTCCCTCGCCAAAGTGGGCAGCCGTGTTTTCGTTTCCGGCCAGTTCACCAGTATCGGTGGGCAGAGCCTGAACTTCTACCTCGCCGCTGTGAATTCCGTGAGCGGAGCGCTTGAACCCTGGACGTCCAGCATCAGCGCTTCACAAAAGGCGATCGCCGCGAACGACCGCGCGGTGTTCAATTGTGGCAACGGGATCGCCGGGGCGCTCGGGGTGCATGGCCTTTCCCCAGTGGATGGGAGCATGAACGGTTTCATGGTCCCAACGAGTTCCAACGAGACAACGGACTTCGCTATCGGCGCGAACGATCGCATCTACTTCGTGGGCTGGACCGGTGGTGGGACCTTCCCGAACTACAACTACAGCTTCCACTCGGCGATCGAAGTGCCCGATGCGAACCCTCTTGGCCTGCGGGTTTTCCTGGAAGGCCCGTACGACAGCGGCACGGGCTTGCTGACCGATGCGCTGCGCACACTACCCACCTTCCCCACGACGGAACCTTTCACCGCGCTGGGTTATGCGCATGTCGGCGGTGGCGGTGGCGAAACATGCCCGCCTGCTGTTCTGGCGGTCACCGGCAACAACGCTATCGTGGATTGGGTGCTCGTGGAGTTGCGTGATCCAGGCGCACCACAGGTCAGGCTGTATTCCAGGAGCGCCTTGCTCCAACGCGATGGCGACATCGTAGGCATGAACGGCACATCCGGACTTGTCTTCAATGCGCCGACAGGGAACTACCATGTAGCGGTCCGGCATCGCAACCATTTGGGAGTGATGTCACTGAACCTCGTGCCGTTCAATGCCGCGCCCACCAGTGTCGACTTCAGCCTGGCGAGCACGCAGACCTACGGAACGGACGCGCGCAAGAGCCTTGCCGGTACCTTCCCCGCGCAGGCGCTCTGGGCCGGCGATGTCACATTCAACGATCAAGTGAAGTACTCTGGCAGTGGCAACGACCGCGATCCCATCCTGGTCGCTATAGGTGGTACTGTACCCACAAACACGTTGACGTTGGTATACCGCCAGGAGGACATCACCATGAACGGCGTGGTGCGTTATGCGGGCACCGGGAACGATCGCGACATCCTGCTGCAGAACATCGGAGGGAGCATACCGACCGCGACGCGCAGCGCGCAACTGCCCTGAGCGGGAGCCCCATCTACTACTATTCGAGCATTGACGGCAGGTGCTGTCCGGAATTGCTTTGGTGTCCCTTCCAATGGGTCCTGCTATGCTTCGGACAGCTCCCCTACTTCGCCATGTGCTCCTCGGGAGCGCGCTGGTTGCGGGGAACGCGATGTGTGGCCAGAACATCGGCATCAATGCGAATGGCGCTACACCCAACGCATCGGCACTGCTCGATATTGACGCCAGTGCGATCGCCGGAACCAAGAAGGGTTTGCTGATCCCGCGCATGACCAGCCCGGCGCGGGAGGCCCCGGACGGCTACTGGTGTAGCCAGGACCACCACCAACGGCTTCTGGTACTTCAATGGCACCCTTTGGATCCAGCTCTGAACAGTGGAAATGCGGGTTAGTTGACAACGGGAAAATGCAGGCACCGTGGCTGGAACGAACTTCCTCGGAACCACCGATGCGGTGCCGTTCGAAGTGCGCGTGGGCAACAGCCGCTCAGGATACATTGCTCTCGGTCCAGCGTTCACTTCGGGCGCGAACACCTCGTGGGGCTACGAAGCCCTGATGTCCAATACCGGCGGAGCCAACAATTCAGCGCTCGGCTGGAGGGCTCTGTACTTGAACACGATAGGCTCGTTCAACACGGCCCTGGGAGAGACAGCCCTCTACAGCAACACCACTGGGTTGTCGAACACCGCAGTGGGGAGCAATACGCTCACCTCGAACACCATCGGCAGCCAGAATACGGCCATTGGTCAAGGTGCCTTGAGATTGAATATCACGGGATCGCAGAATGTTGCCGTGGGGAGTGGCGCGATGTTCGTCAACTTGAATGGAAGCTTCAACTCTGCACTCGGCTTCAGCGCACTGTCACAGAACGCGAATGGCAACAACAATACCGCCATGGGTTTCTCTTCAATGTGGGGGAATACCTCTGGTAGCAACAATACCGCCACGGGCTATCAAGCGTTGCGTGCGAACACCACCGGTTCCCTGAATACGGCGACCGGTCGCGACGCGTTGGGCCAGAACTCTACAGGCATCAACAACACGGCAAATGGCGCATGGGCGCTCGGTAACAACACCACCGGAACAGACAATACCGCGGTGGGCCTGAACGCGCTTCTCACCAATACAAGTGGAGCACAGAACACCGCTAGGCAACGGTGCTCTTCAACTCAATACAACGGGCCTTTACAACAGCGCTGTTGGGATCGGGGCGCTGTTCAGCAATACCACCGGGCCATCCAACACCGGAGTAGGTGCCAACGCGTTGCGCCTCAATACAACTGGGGGTGGTAACACGGCCATTGGGCAGGAGGCGCTCTTCACCAACTCAACCGGCGGCCAGAACACAGCCGCCGGTTTGAACGCCCTGCGCCTCAACACCACCGGTTCCGCCAACACCGCCACTGGAACTGGCGCGCTGGCCTCGAACACCAGCGGCTTCCAAAATACAGCTGCGGGGTCCAACGCGCTCTATTACAATACCACTGCAACCTTCAACACCGCCGTTGGCTTCGAGGCCCTTTTGAATACGACCACCGGCGGATCGAATACCGCTACCGGGCACTTCGCACTTCGGGGGAACACGACGGGCAGCAACAACACCGCGCAGGGGCAACAGGCCCTGTACAACAACACCACAGGCGGCAGCAACACCGCCCATCGGAAGGGGGCATTGCACGACAACACCACTGGCAGCAACAACACGGCAACAGGTGCTGCGGTGCCCGGTAGCGAATCACCACAGGCTCAGAATGCAGCGAACGGCTTCATGGCCATGAATGCCAATACCACCGGATTCCAGAATGCCGCACTTGGCAGCAATGCGCTGAGACGAATACCACCGGGTCTGGCAATACCCACTGGTTGGCGGGCCTCAATGGCCACACCGCCATCGGCAGTGATGCGCTCTATTCCAACACCACAGCCGGCTTCCTCACCGCCTGTGGAATCTATGCACTCTACTCGAATACCACGGGGATCTCCAATACCGCCTGCGGAGCTGAGACCCTGCGGCTCAATACCACCGGGAGCGAGAACTCGGGACTGGGCAGCTACGCATTGTACAACAACCAAGCAGTTACAATAGCGCCATGGCTATTCGGCGCTGGTCTCCAACACGACTGGCTATTCCAATACCGCCAGCGGTAACCGTGCACTCAATTCCAATACCACTGGCGTCGTGAACACTGCGTCCGGGGTGCATGCACTCTCATTCAACACCAAGGGAGCGCACAACACAGCCGCAGGTTACCAAGCACTGTTCAGCAACACCACTGGCAATTCGAACACCGCTTCCGGATACACAGCGCTCTGGTCGAACTCAACGGCCTCTCGAACAGCGCGCATCGATCGGTTTCGCTCTGGAACAACACTACCTCGGGCACCGCAATGCAGCATTGGGCGAGGCCGCCTTGACGTACAACACAACTGGAAGCAATAACACGGCAGTGGGAGTATGGGCTGGTCCGAATACCGGAGCCCTCGGGGGTACGATAGCGATCGGCTACACCGCCACAGCCACCATCACCAACCGCGCGGTGATCGGCACCGTCGCGAACAACAATCTTACCGGGGGCTATGGTGCATGGCAGAACCTGAGCGACGGCCGATTCAAACGGCAGGTACAGGAGAACGTGCCGGGACTGGCCTTCATCACCAAGTTGCGTCCCGTTACTTACACGCTCGATGCGCGTGCGGTGGATACTTTCCTCGGCATCGCACAGCGCATGGACACGCTTTCGGACCGATCCGCAAAGGCCCGGTATGACCAGCGCCTCGCTGAAGTTTCGGCCGAGACGCAGACGGGCCTGATCGCGCGAGTGGGAGCTGGGCGGCCTGGCGCCCTTGCCGAACGATTTCCGGGGGGGGTTACCCTCTCCTGGGCCGTTCGCTCCTACCATCGGGTATGAGGCCTTCGTGATGCCGCTGGTGAAAGCCGTGCAGGAGTTGAACGCGCAGTTGGAAGAAGCCCGGCAGGCGAACGCCGCAATGCTGGAAAGGCTTCTACGGCTCGAAGCAGCGACGGCGTCCCGGAGCGTTAACAGCGACCGCTAGGTAGGGCAACCGCCGACCGGCGCGTGCGCAGTGCGTCAAGGCTCTTCCGCATCTTTGCCCGCCTTCCCCCGGGTCAAGCCCCGGGGTTCGGCGGACGGAGCCCCGATCACATGGATATCACGACCATCAAGTCCGCACTGGACAACGAAACACTCACCGGCACCACGATCACCGTCGCCGGCTGGGTGCGCACTTTCCGCAACGACCGCTTCATCGCCCTGAACGACGGCAGCACGATCCGGAACCCGCAGTGTGTGATCGACCAAGAGAAGGTCGGACCGGAAACGCGCGCGCGCTTCACAACGAGCGCAGCGGTGAAGTGTACTGGTGAACTTGTCGCCTCACAAGGCAGCGGCCAGCGCGTAGAGATGAAGGTGACCGCCGTGGAAGTGCTCGGTGACAGCGACGCTACGGCCTACCCGATCCAACCAAAGAAACACTCGTTGGAATTCCTGCGCGAGCAAGCCCATTTGCGTTTCCGCACGAACACCTACAGTGCGGTGTTCCGCATGCGGCACCAGGTGAGCTTCGGCATACACGAGTACTTCGACCTGAACGGCTACAACTACTTCCACGCGCCGATCATCACCGCCAGCGATGCGGAGGGTGCGGGCGAAATGTTCCGTGTGAGCGTGCTGGATGCGAAGACGCCACCGCTGGATGACCAAGGTGCAGTGGACTTCAAAGAGGACTTCTTCGGCCGCGAATCACGTCTCACCGTGAGCGGGCAGTTGCAAGCCGAGCTCGCTGCGCTTGCACTCGGCAAGGTTTATACGTTCGGTCCCACGTTCCGCGCCGAGAACAGCAACACCACGCGCCACCTCGCTGAGTTCTGGATGATCGAACCCGAGTGCGCCTTCATGGACCTGCATGGCGACATGGATCTCGCGGAAGGATTGTGCAAGCACCTGATCGCACGCGTGCTGAAGAACAGCATGGACGACCTCGTTTTCCTCGATGCGCGTTTGAAAGAAGAGGAAGCAACGAAGCCGAAAGAGCAACGCGCGGAGATGGGCCTGATCGACCGCCTGAAGTTCGTGCTGGAGAATCCGTTCGAGCGCATCACCTACACGGACGCGATCAACATCCTCTTGCGCAGCAAGCCGTTCCAAAAGGGCCAGTTCCAGTTCCCGGTGGAATGGGGCATCGATCTGCAAAGCGAGCATGAGCGCTTCCTCGTGGAGAAGCACTTCAAGAAACCAGTGATCGTTACGGGCTACCCAGCGAAGATCAAGGCGTTCTATATGCGCACCAACGGGCCCGGCGATTTCGGCTACAGCGAAAAGGCAAGACCGTCGCTGCGATGGACGTGCTCTTCCCTGGCATAGGCGAGATCATCGGTGGAAGTCAGCGCGAAGAGCGGCTGGATGTGTTGGAAGCCCGGATGAAGGACATGAACGTACCGGCTGAAGAACTCTGGTGGTACCTCGACACGCGGAAGTTCGGCACGGTGCCGCACGCGGGCTTCGGATTAGGGCTGGAGCGTTTCGTATTGTTCGTTACCGGCATGGGGAATATCCGCGATGTGATACCGTTCCCCGGACGCCGAAGAGCGCGGAGTTCTGAGCAGCTTCGAACGCAGCACCCGTGAACAACGGAGGCTCCTTGGCGTTACCTGTCACCCGAAAGCGTAACGACCAACCCATGAACAAGATCTACCACCTCGCCACCTGTGGCACCTGTCAACGGATCCTTCAAGAGATCCCGAAGCTCAAGCGCTTCACCTTGCAGGACATCAAGACCGAACCCATTACACCCGCCCAACTGGACGAGATGAAGAAGATGGCGGGCAGCTACGAGGCGCTCTTCAGCAAGATCGCCCTGAAGTACCGCAGCATGGGACTGAACACCATGAAGCTGACGGAAAAGGACTACCGCAAATACATCCTCGAAGAGTACACTTTCCTGAAGCGCCCGGTGATGATCGTGGACAAGGAGATATTCATCGGGAACGCGCCGAAGGTGACGGCGGCGATGGTGCAAGCGGCCAGCAAGATCGTGCGCGGTAGCGGTGTATCGGCCCGCTCTCCCCGCTACTCCCTCTCCTTCTGATCGTCGCGCGACTCTTTGCGCTGCTGCATGTGCTGCTCCTTCATCGCTTCGCGCTGGGCCAGCCACTTTTCGTACTGTTCGGAGGTGAGCACCGCCTTCATGTCCGCCTCGCGCGCGGCGCGCATGTCCTTGCCCTTACCCTCCTTCTCCATGGCGGCGCGCTGGGCTTCGCGCTCTTTGCGCATCACCTCGGCCTGTTCCGCGTATTTCAAATGGATGGCCTCCACCTTGGCGGCTTGATCGGGACTCAGTGCCAGCTCCCGCGTCATGCGCTCGGTCTGCGCCTTGGCCCGTTCCTGCGGCGTACGCGCCTGCCTTTCCTGCGTCTGGGCGCTCGCGGCCATCACCAGGGTGAACGCCGCGATCATCATTCCTTGCTTCATGTATTCGTTCTATTTGGTCGTGTGGGGGTGGGACACCGATCACCATGCGTGGTTCGATCGCACGGTGTTGAATTAACACTCGTTCACGATCGGACGAGCACCACGCTCCGATCCAAGGGCATCGCGGACCGGCGATCACTTCGGCACCTGTCCGCCTGAGCTTCCCGCACAATAGGCCACCCACGCGCGGTACTGTTCCTCGTCGAGGATGTTGTCCAACTCGGCCATCACGGTGGTGCCATCCGCGTTGGAGATGGGGTTGGCCTGCTTCCTCGCACCTGCCGCGCTGCACTCTTCCTTGCACGCTTCCTGGATGTTATGCACCCGTTGCAGCTGGTCGCGCGTAAGCTTAAGCGCGGTCCAGGTTTCGTTAGGCGTGCCCAGCAGGCAGCTCTGTAGCACCTCGCTGGAAGGGTTTGGCGCTGTCGTCTGTGACGCAACGTCGGAAACGCACAACATCAACGCGGCGATTAGTACGATGGGTTTCATTCTGGAGGAGGTGGTTGCGAGCGGGATGTCCAAGGTACGGTCATGCCAACGCGCAAGGGCCGTGCGTTCGGCACAGCCCCAACGCGGATCGCCTTCGGGGATCAGAATACCATCGGCGAACGTCGTTCGGCTGGCACAAGCTCCCGGTCGTGTTCCACGGCCAGGCAACCACCACCCTGCTCGAAGCCAAGGGAACCTACCGGGCCTGCATAGGTGAGGCCTCCCATCCACCGCTCCAATTCCATGATCACGCCGAACTTCACATGGCGCTTCTTCTGCCCGGCTTTGCCATCCTGCGCATAGCGCGTGTCCACGGTAACCTCTTTGGAGAGATGTCCGGGCTTTTCGAAACGGAGGAGCACTTCAGCGTTCGCGGGTAGTTCCACCGTGAAACGACCCGCCTCGGAAACAGGCGCTATCTGTGTGGTGCCGTTCACTTCCACTTCCACGATCACATCGCGCATGGTAAGGCTTTCCACATGGAGCCATCCGGTGAGGACCACGGCTTCATCGCTGTCGGCAGCAGGCGGGCTGGAAGGCGGTGTGGCCGCTTGGGCGATGCCGAAAGGGAAAAAGAGCGCCGTGATGAGGCCGACTTTCAGTTCGGGGATGATCCGCTTTTCCATGATGGGAGGGGTTAAGGGTTGGTAACGACGATCACACAGCGGATACGGGCGGGAGCATGCGTAGTTCCTATCCGGCCGTCCACTTTCGACGAACGCCTTTCAAGTGTCGGGCAGCGTTGGTTCCCGTTGCATGGAACAGTACGCGCCCTTGGCGAACCATCGCGGCTCCGCCCCGTTGAAAGGGTCCCCTGCCCTGACGGTTACGAACGCGCACGCATGAAAACCACGCCCCTCGTTCTGCTTTGCACCCTAGGTTGGACTAACGCACACGCGCAAAGCTCCACTTGGAATTTCCACCCGCTGAACATGATCCCCTGTTCGGAGTGGATCAACCCAGCGCCCGGTTGCGGGGGCTGCAGCTCGTGCGGAACCGCGATCGATAGCGAACCGAACATCGTGGACGGCGCCACCATTGCGTGGAGCCCTGATCTGGTCCTTTGCCCGCATCCCATCGATACGCTCGGGAACAACGTGGTACTCATAAGCGGTTGGCCGTTCGAGGCGGACCCGGGATCTTACATCTATGGCCAGGTGGTCTTCTTGGAGGAACTGCACATCGATACCCTGGAAGTGATCGCAGGAACATCGAACGGCGGTCCGGACTCCCTGGACATCGCTATTCAGTACAACACCACGGATCCTTCGCAAACAACCACCCTGCTGCGCGGGGCGCTGCAGAGCCAGCTACAGACCTATACCCTCGCCGATCTGGGTTGCGCGCCCATGTGGAGCGCCGGCATGGGCTGGGCGAACATCCATGTGCGCGCGTACGGCGGGGGTCAAGGGTTCCTGTTCAAAGGATTGCGCTTAGTCGCTTCCTCCTGCACAACCAACACCACCTCGGTACTGGAACTACATGAAGAAGCCATCACCATAAGTGCTGTGAGCGATGGTGTGCGGATCACCACGCAGAAACCCACTGAGCTATCGATACATGATGCCTTAGGGCGCCTCACCTTCTACCAAGGCGCGGTGGTGGGATCCGCTTTGGCTCCGTTGAACGCTGGCTTGAACATCGTGCGTGCGGGTGATACGGTGAAGAAGATCGTCCGCTGACCCTTCCCTAGCTCAGGATCACGCGCGGCAGGTCATCCGCTCCTTACCGCGCCGTCATCCGTTCGCCTCGGCGGAATTCGCCCTGGTTGTTGCGCACGATGATCCGATACACGTAACTGCCGCGGACCCTCCCCTGCCTCGCGAGGAATTCGACCGATCGTGCGTCGAGAACCGCGATGATGTCCTTTGATCCAAGCAACTTTCGCCTTTCCTCCCGTCTTTCTTGCAGATCCCAGCGATCTTCGCCCATGCGCCTTTTCCAGACGCTTCGTCTGATCGTCACTGCCACCGCCTTCTGTGCGTTCGCACGGCTCTTCGCCCAATCCGGCACGTTGGACCAGAGCTTCAACGCCAGCGACATAGGCTTCGGCGCGGGCGATGGGTTCACGGGCACACCCCAAGTGGTGCTGGAGCAGCCGGACGGCAAGATCCTGATCGGCGGCAATTTCACGCGGTTCAACACCGTGCCACGCCAGCATCTGATACGGCTGAACGCCGATGGTACGGTGGACCTCAGCCTCAACGCCGGCACCATGATCGCCGGCAACTACGTGAACACCTTGGCGCTTCAACTCGATGGCAAGATCATCGCCGGTGGGAATTGGCAGCAGTTCATCAGTCGCTTCCTCCCGAACGGGCAGTTGGACCCAAGCTTCGATGTGGGTGTCGGGCCCAACGGCGAGGTCTCCCGGATCGTTCTTCAGCCGGATGGAAAAATGCTGGTGTCCGGCAGCTTCTCGCAGTTCGATGGGACTTTCGTGCCCGGCCTAGTTCGGCTGAACGCGGACGGCAGCGTTGACCCCACCTTCACGGCGGGCCTCAACGCCGAATACACCACCACGATCGAGCTACAGCCAGATGGGAAGATCCTGCTGGCCGGATCCTCCTTCTTTCCCTATCCTGACCTGGTCCGCCTTAACCCGAACGGCGTGGTGGACGGCACCTTTTCCACGGGCACGGGTCCAGCTTCTGGCGGCGTATACGACCTGCTGGTGCAGCCGGACGGCAAGATCCTCGCTGCGGGCAACTTCGCAACCTTCAACGGACAGGCAGTACGCACGGTGGTGCGCTTGGAGACCGATGGCAGCTTGGATCCGAGCTTCAACTGTGGTACGGGTGGTGACCAAGGGGTGATGCGCATCGCACTACGCGCCGATGGCCGGATCGTGTGCGGCGGAATGTTCAACACGCTCAATGGCACCTTCTCCGCTGGGCTTGTGCAACTCCTCGCGGATGGCAGCCTTGACCCCTTGTTCCAAACAAGCGGTGGCTTCGCCCCGATCTCGCCCGCAGCGGTCTACGATCTGGCCTTGAAGCCGGATGGCAGCACTATCGTGATCGGCGGCTTTGGCGCCTATGCGGGCGTGGCCCGGAACCAGCTCGCGCGTATCCTCGATGATGGCAGCCTGGATCCCGTGTTCCACCGGCAACATGGTGTGGAGGGCGTGGTGAACGATATCGCGGTACGTTCGGACGGCCGGATCATGATCGCGGGGATATTCCTCGCCGTGAACAACGAGGCGCGTCCACGCGTGGCGCGGTTGTTCGCGGATGGCACACTGGATCCCGGTTTCGTTCCGGATAGTGTCTTCAGCCAGACGAGCGCCCAACGCGTGGTGATCCAATCGGACGACAAAGTGGTGGTACTCGGGCAACAGTTCGGTACACCGTCTGTGGCCTACCTGAGCCGGTTGAACACCGACGGAAGCGTGGACCCTACGTTCGATACAGGCACCGGTTTCGATCACTTGATGCAGGACCTGGTGTTGCAGCCCGATGGAAAATTCATCGTAGGTGGCGATGAGACCGAATACGATGGAGTGCTGTGCGGCAGCATCGTGCGGATCCTGCCGGACGGCGCGATCGACCCCACCTTCAACACCGGCAGCGGTTTCGACGGGCGGGTTTATACGCTGGCCCTACAAGCCGATGGTAAGATCATCGCAGGTGGACAGTTCACCAGTTTCAACGGGACCAGCGCTTTCCGTCTCGCACGTTTGAACACCGACGGCACGCTCGACCCATCGTTCACTTCGGCGGTGAACACTGAAGTGCGGGCGGTGGCGATGCGGGCGGATGGCCGGATCCTGGTGGCCTACGGAGGGTCGCTGCCGAACAAGGTCGCCTGCCTATTGCCCACTGGCGCGTTCGATCCCACCTTCAACAACGGGCAGGTACTGTTCACCGGATCGAACTGGATCTGGGACCTGGCGGAATTGAGCAGTGGGGAGATCGTGCTCGGCGGACGCTTCAGCACGGTGCATGGAGAGCCGCGCGAGGGCATCGCCGTGCTCACCACGGACGGTTACGTCTCCACTGTGTTCGATCCCGGCGCGGGCTTCACCGTGCCGAACTCCAACACTTCCGCAGTGCCTTACTGCCTGGCCATCCAGCCCGATGATCGCATCCTTGTCGGTGGCAGCTTTACCGCATACGATGGCATTGGGCGCAACCGGTTGGCGCGCATCAACTACGAGTTCAGCACAGGGTTGACCGCAGCAACTTCTTCTGATGTTCAACTCATGGTATGGCCCGTCCCTTCGTCCACAGGAACCATCCAGGTAAAACTGCCCGCTGATCTGGGCGCCACGGACCTGCGCATCACCGGCTTGGATGGCCGCACGGTGCGCACCGGTTCCATAGGCGCATTGCCGCAGGATAGGATCGTGACACTTTCCACAGCGGGCCTCTCAGCCGGAAGCTACCTGCTCACTTTGTCCGCAGGCGATCAGCAGCGGCAGCGCTTGTTCCTCGTGGAATAGAGCGATACACTCGCGGCCTATCGGCTCGCCTGTCGGCATTCGCGAGCGGTAGCGAGCACCTCTGCGTCATCTGCGGATGGTATTCGTTTCCGTGCCTGCGAGCGGGTAACCACTCTGCCCCTCCTTGCACCTCCGGCGGAGCGTTCCACCGGACAGGAGGTGACCTGATGCGTTGGGGTTCCGCTCCGCGTTCCCAACCTCCGTGGGCACGGCCGTACTTTTACCCCCGACATGTTGAGACAAGGACTTTTTCTGAAGCTGCAGCAGAAGCTGAGCCCCCAGCAGATCCAGCTGATGAAGCTGTTGCAGGTGCCTACGGCCGAATTGGAGCAGCGCATCAAGCAGGAGATCGAGGAGAACCCCGCCTTGGAGGAGGGTGACGAAGGTGCTGATGAAGAAGCGCCCACCGAGGATCAGGCGATCGCCGAAAGCGCCAACGATGGCGAACCGGAGACCCCCGATGCCGATCGCGAGGAGATCGACCTGAGCGATTACTTCCCGGACGACGACATACCCGACTACAAACTGCAAGTGAACAACCGCAGCGCGGACGATGAGGACCGCGAAGTACCGTTGGCGGGTGGTACCAGTTTCCAAGAAGCGCTGATGCAACAACTCGCGCTGCGCGCCATCGACGAGCGCACCGAACTGCTGGGCCAACACTTGATCGGCAATTTGGACGAGGACGGCTACCTGCGCCGCGACCTGGAGGCCATCGTGAACGATCTCGCCTTCACGCAGAACGTGGATTGCACGAAGGAGGATCTGGAAAAGGTGTTGCGAGAAGTGCATGCGCTGGACCCGGCCGGGATCGGCGCACGCGACCTGCGCGAGTGCTTGTTGCTGCAACTGGAGCGACTACCGCGCGAAGTGGAAGTGCTCACCGCGAAAGAAGTGATCGACAAGTACTTCGAGGCTTTCAGCAAGAAGCACTACGACCGCATCGTGGAGCGCATGGAGATCACCGAGGAGGACCTGAAGGCGGCGGTGGAAGTGATCGTACATCTGAACCCCAAGCCGGGCAATACCGCACGCGACAGCGCCAAGCCCACACAGGAGATCGTGCCCGATTTCCAAGTGCTCGCCATCGATGGTCAACTGGAACTGACGCTCAACGGGCGCAACGCCCCGGAACTGCGCGTGAGCAAGCAGTACCGCGACATGATCCTGGAGTACCAGCGCAATAAGAAGGACAAGGAACAGCGGGAGGCTTTGCAGTTCATCAAGCAGAAACTGGACTCCGCCAAGTGGTTCATCGATGCCATCAAGCAGCGGCAGAACACCTTGCTCACCACGATGGAGGCCATCATGGAGCACCAGCGCGATTTCTTCCTCACCGGCGACGAGACCAAGTTGAAGCCGATGATCCTGAAGGACATCGCCGAGAAGATCCATCTGGACATCAGCACCGTGAGCCGCGTGGCCAACAGCAAGTACGTGCAGACCAACTACGGCACCTACTTGCTCAAGTTCTTCTTCAGCGAAAGCCTGAGCACCGACAGTGGTGAGGAAGTGAGCACGCGCGAGGTGAAGAAGATCCTGCACGATGCCATCGAGGCCGAGGACAAGCACAAGCCCCTCACGGATGATGAGCTCACCGCGTTGTTGAAGGAGAAGGGCTACAACATCGCACGCCGCACCGTGGCGAAGTACCGCGAGCAGCTCAGTATTTCCGTAGCACGCCTGCGGCGCGAACTCTGACCGGCATCCGTGCGTACCTCGGCTCATTTCCTTTCCGTACTGCTGCATCCGGTGTTCATGCCGCTGCTCACGCTGGTCACCGCTTTCTGGTTGGATCCGCACCTCAGCTTCTTCCTTCCCCTACCGCTTGAACTGATCACCTACGGCATGGTGCTCGTGCTCACGGTGCTGTTCCCGATCACCAGCGCATTGCTGTTGTTGAAGAGCGGCGCCATCAGCGATTTGGCGATGCCCGAACGGCAGGAGCGCGTCATCCCCTTGCTGATGACGCTCTTCTACAGCGGCATGTGCCTTTACCTGCTGCACCGCACCATGCACCATCCGGCCACGTACGCGTTCTTCACCGGCGTGCTGCTGGCCCTGGTGCTCACGTTAAGCATCACCCTGGTATGGAAGATCAGCGCGCACATGGTGGGCATCGGTGGCGCGGTGGGCACCTTCACCGGCCTGGTGGCATTGCACGATCCCTTCCCATTTATCGTGCTCGCCGCAGCGATCATCATCGCCGGTGCACTGGGCACCGCACGCTTGCTTGTGAGCGACCATACGCCGGGGCAGGTCCACGCTGGCGCAGCGCTCGGCTTCCTGTGCACGTATGGCTGTGTCGTGTCGGATTGGTCGCTGTAAAGGTCAACCCCATCGGCGCAGTCGATGTCCTTGTACCGCGTACCACGCGATGAACACGTAGCACGGCACAAGCATCCAGTACGCTGCACGATCACCGAGCAAGGGTGCGTCGTGCGTACCGACCAGCATGCCGTACATCTTGGGCAACAGCGCACCGCCCGCAATGGCCATGATCAACAATGCGGAAGCCGTCTTGGTGTGGCGTCCCAATCCTTCAATGGCGAGCGGCCAGATGGCGGGCCACATCAACGCGTTCGCCAAACCGAGCAACGCGATCGCCAGCACACTCGCATAGCCGTGCGTGAAGACGACGAGCAAGCTGATCGCGATCCCCGCGAACGCTGACCACAGCAGCGCCTTCGCTTGCGAAAGCAACTTGGGAATGGTCGCGATCCCGATCAAGTAGCCCACCACCATCGCGGTGAGCGTGAACGCCGGGAAGTACTTGGAACGGTCCAGCGGAATACCCTGGCTCTGTCCATAGGTGGCGATGGTATCGCCCGCGATCACCTCCACGCCGACGTAAAGGAAGAGCGCGATCACGCCGAGCACCAAGTGCGGGAAGCCAAGGATGCCCCGCGCATCCGCCGTGGCGTCCGCATGCGTGGCTTCGGCTTCATCGGCGATCTCCGGCAGGGGCGAGCGCCACACCGCGATCGCCAGCACGACAAGCACGGCGGCCATAATGCCATAGGGCATGATCACGCGCGATGCAAGACCATCGAGCTCCAGCGCACGTTGCGCGGGATCCAACACGGCAAGCCCCTGCACGAAGGCATCCGCATCCTTCAGCACGATGGAAGCCAACGCGATCGGACCCAGCACACCGGCCACCTTGTTGCAGATGCCCATGATGCTCATCCGCTTCGCCGCGCTCTCCAGCGGACCGATGATCGTGACATAGGGGTTCACGGCGGTTTGCAGTAGCGTAAGGCCGGTGCCGATCACGAAGAGACCGGTGAGGAACAGTTCGTATGTCCGCGAATTCGCGGCAGGGATGAAGAGCAAAGCACCGAGCGCCATCACCAACAAACCCACCACCATACCGCCCTTGAAACCGGTGCGCTTCAATACCCAGGAGCTCGGCAGCGCCATCACCGTGTAGGCGATGTAGAACGCGAAGGTGACCATGAACGCCTGCTCCAACGTGAGCTCGCAGGCGATCTTCAAGTAGGGGATCAGCACCCCGTTCAGCCAGGTGACCGCACCGAAGATGGCATAGAAGGCGCCGAGCAGCACCAGGAGAAGCACGTTGCTGGAAGAGCGGGAAGCGGGCATTGGGAAGAGATTCTGGAGGGCAATCTATCCGCCAGCACGAACAGGCCGTCCGCCCGACAACCGGCATTATGAACGGACCGTTGTGCGATGACTACGCGCCCAACCGCTCCTGCCACCGCCACGCATCCTCCAGCGCTTCGCGCAGGCCGAGCTGGGCGGTCCACCCGAGCACCTCGCGCGCCTTGGTGGCATCGGCGTACACACTGGCCACGTCGCCGGCGCGGCGCGGACCGATGGTGTACGGCAGCTTTCGGCCGATCACCTCTTCCGAAGTGCGGACCACTTCCAGTACGCTATGCCCCTGGCCGGTGCCGAGGTTGAAGGCATCGCATTGCGGTGTGTTCTCGCGCTCCAACATCGCCAGTGCCTTCACGTGTGCCTGGGCGAGGTCCACCACATGGATGTAGTCGCGGATGCATGATCCATCGGGTGTGTCGTAGTCGTCGCCGTGCACGACGAGCTGGTCGCGCAAGCCGGCGGCGGTCTGCATGACGAATGGGACGAGGTTGTTGGGCACACCGAGCGGAAGTTCGCCGATATGCGCGCTGGGATGTGCACCGATGGGGTTGAAGTAGCGCAGCAACGCAGCCCGGAACAACGGATCGGCCGCGCTGACGTCGCGCAGCAACTGCTCGCACACCACCTTGGTGAATCCGTACGGCGAGGTCGGGTGATGGTCGGGTGCGGTCTCGTCGACCGGCAGTTCCCTCGGCTGTCCATACACCGTACACGAACTTGAGAACACCAGCTTGCGCACGCCATGCCGCTCCATCACTGCGAGCAGCGCGATGAGCGAGCCGATGTTGTTCGTGTAGTACTTCAGCGGTTCGGCCACGCTCTCGCCCACTGCCTTGTCGGCCGCGAAATGGATCACTCCATCGATATCGCCTCTTGCGAACACACGTTCCAGAGCCGCCTCATCCGTGCAATCGATGCGGTGCATTTCGGGCGCGTAGCCGAGCAACTTGGCAAGTCCTTCCAACGCGCGATCCTGCGAGTTGCGCAGATCATCGACCAGCACGGGCACACGTCCGGCCGCGGCCAATTCCACGACGGTATGCGAACCGATGTAGCCGGCCCCGCCGGTAACGATGACTCTTCCCATTGCTCCCGGTCCCTTGCGCTTGACCGTGGTTGCGGCGCGCAAGATAGATGCCGGGGAATTGCACCTTTGCCGACCCTGCGCGAAGCATGTGGAACCCGTTCCGACATCGCCCATCCTTGGTGGCTATCGCACTTGTTATCGCGCTGCTCGGCGTGGTGCAGGTGCGCTGGCTGTGGCACGGTGAGAGCGGCGCCGGGTGGAAGGAGATCGTGCGCAGCGACGTGCGGGGCTACTACGGCTATTTGGTCGCGGTCTTCATCGCACAGGACCTTGGTCACGAGAAGGCGGACGGCACCTATGTACACCGAACGCCTCATGGCACCCTGAACAAGTATTTCGCCGGCACGGCGGTGATGATGGCGCCGTGGTTCGGCATCGGCCATGCGCTAGCTCTGTTGGACCCCGATGCACCGAAGAACGGGCACAGCTTCTGGGAGCATGTGATGATCGGCGTAGGTGCTTTGGTCTATGTGCTCTTTGGCCTGCTGATGTGGCGCGCCCTGCTGCTCCGGTTCGAGGTACGCGAGCCGGTGATCGTCTGGATCGTGGTTGCATTGACCCTGGCCACGCCGCTACTGCAATATGCGGCGCTTCAACCAGGATGGTCGCACGTGTATTCGTTCGTCACCTTCAGTGCTTTCCTGCTGCTCGTCCGCAAGCTGGACCGTGGCGATGACGTGCGTTGGGCCATTGTGCTGGGCGCGGTCTTCGGGCTGATCGTGCTGATCCGTCCTGTGAACGGGCTTGTCCTGCTCGCGATCCCTATCGTGGCAGGCACCGGAACTTGGCCGATGCTATTGCGGATCGTCAACCGCCCAGCTATACTCGTGCTGGCTGCAGCCGCCGCGCTCGTATTGGTAGCGGTCCAACCGATCCTCTGGCATGCACAAACCGGGCGCTGGATCGAGTGGGGCTACCTGGGCGAAGGCTTCCACTGGGACCGGCCGGAGATCTTCCGTGTGTTGTTCGGTTTCCGTCGCGGGCTGTTCCTATGGGCGCCGGTGTTGCTGATGGCGGCGCTGGCCGTGCCGTTGTTGTGGAGGAAGGACCGCACACGTTCCATTTGGGCGTTTACCTACTGGACGGTGAACATCTATGTGATCGCGAGCTGGTGGATCTGGTATTACGGGAGCGGGTTCGGCAGCCGGGTCTTCATCGAACATCTTGTGGTGATCGCACTTCCGTGGGCGCTAGTGCTGAACGCGGCGAAACCGAAGACATGGATCGCGGCGCGGATCTTCATGGTGTCTTGCATCGCATTGCATCTCTTCCAGTTCTGGCAGTTCCACCACCGAATCCTGCACCACGAGAGCATGGACCGCCACAAGTATGCCTGGGCATTCGGCCGCTATGATCCTTCCTCGTGGGACCGCCTCGGCGGCAACTACCAGGCGCGGCCTTTCAACCCGAACGGCATGGAACTCATCGTCAAGGAGTATCACAACTTCGGATCTCCAGGTCGGTTGTGGCAAGGCGGTCGCGTGGAAGTGCGGAAAGAAGCGTACAGCGAAACTCACGTGTGCGTGTTCGACAGCGCGATGTATGGCACCGCCTTCATCGCCCCGGCTGGCGAGTTGCCGCTGGGCCGTGCGCTACAACTGGAAGCAAGCGTGATGCGGTACGAGGAGAAGGCCGGCGATTCTTTCCACATGATCGGCATCGCCTCCGTGCAACGGCCCGATGGCAGCATGGCCTACTACGAGCCCTTCCGAATGAACCTGTTGCCCGGCGAAAGCGATAGCACTTGGACCCGCCTGTGCTACGCCATCCCGCTGCCCCCGTTGGAGGCGGGACAGAAAGTAGGTTTCTACTTCTGGGATCAGGAAGAACGATGTCGTCTGCTCCTGGACGACCTGTGCATGAAGGTGTGGGCGGTGGTGCCGTATTGAAACGCGAACCTCCTAGATTTCGCGAATGATGTTCTTTCGATCCGCTACACTCCCGCTCGGCCTCTTGCTCGGTGTGCTCACGACCGGCCAGACCCTGCAACAGCAGCTACAGAGCGTAGCCAGTACCAACGGCCTGGTGGGTATGAGTGTGGTGGCCGTATGCGAAGGGGCCATCACCGACGTGGTGCATACAGGTCTCGCGGATATCGGGCGCAACGTGGCTGTGAACGACAGTACCGCATACCGCATCGCGTCGATAAGCAAGTTGGTGACCGCGATCGGCTTGATGCGGCTCTTCGAGCAGAACGCCTTCGGGCTGGATGATGATGTGAGCACCGCTTTGGGGTTCCCCTTCCGCAACCCTGCGTTCCCGAACACACCCATCACCTACCGAATGCTGTTGAGCCACCGCAGCAGTTTGCAGGATGGTACAGGCTACTCCCCGTTCCTCAGCGCCACCTATGCCAGCGCGCCACCACCGGCCATAAGCGAACTGGTTACCACCGACGGTAACTGGTTCACCGCGGACATGTGGCGCACAGAGGCACCGGGCAGCTACTTCACATACAGCAATTCGAATTTCGGCATCCTTGGGACATTGATCGAGGCCCTGAGCGGGCAGCGTTTCGACCAATACATGCGGCAGGAAGTGCTTCTTCCGCTGGGAATCAGTGGGAGTTACAACCTGCAAGACCTTCCGGCCATCGGCCAACTCGCCGCGCTCTACCGCAACAGTGTTCCGCAAGCGGATGACTTCAATGGCGTGATGCCCGCCCCACCCGATCTGAGCCTCTATCTCAACGGCACCAATGGACTGTATTTCGCACCGCAAGGCGGGTTGCGCGTTACGGCCGTGGAACTCGCGCGGGTGCTGCTCTGCCTGCTCGGCAATGGCACTTGGACCGATGGGATCACCACCGTGCAACTGCTGCAACCGGGCACCGTGGCCTTGATGACCGGACAGGAGTGGCTATACAATGGCAACAACGGTGACAACTACTACGGGCTGTTCCGCAGTTGGGGCCTCGGCGTTCACCGCATCACCGCAACACCCGCCAACGATGTGGTCCATCCCGGCGTGCCCATGTTCGGCCATGCGGGCGAAGCCTACGGGCTGATCAGCGATCTGTACTTCGATCCGATCAGCGGGCATGGTCTGCTCTTCCTCACCAACGGGTACACGCCAGGGAATGCCTACGCGTTCGGCAATACCGCCTTCTACAGCGTGGAGGATGAGGTGTTCGCGGCGGTGCGCACACACGCCTACCTGCCCTGCCTTTCGGTGGACGTGCAAGGATCCGCTGCTGTGCCTGAGCGGCTGCTCATCCATGGGAACACCGTGCTTTGGACCGGCACCACCGCCCTTGAGTTGCGCATCTTCGACCCGCAAGGAAAATCCTTGGAACAGCGATCCCTGCGGCCGCATGTGCCCATCTCCTGGCCCGGATCGTGGCCCATGCATGTGCGATCGGGGCGGGGCAGCGGAGTTGTTGTGTTGACCACCGCACCATCGGAATGAACCGAGGGAAAGAAGTGGGCCCAGCAGGATTTGAACCTGCGACCAAGGGATTATGAGTCCCCTGCTCTGACCGCTGAGCTATGGGCCCGGTCGTATCCGCCTTGGCGGAAAGGGCCGCTAAAGTAGGGCTGCGGATACCTTTGGCCGGATGCCCGATACCGGCCGCCTTTCGCGCCGCACGTTGCTGTTGCTCGGCCTGCTGGCGCTCTTCGCCTCGGTACGTTGGCGGATCGTAGGCCACGATGGCGGCGCCTGGCGCAGCACCATCTACAGCGACGGCCAAGGGTATGCGGCGTATCTCACCTCGCCATTGTTGCACGGAACGTTCAGCCCACCCGTTGCACGCCCGGATCATCTGGTGCCTGCCGGCACTGGGCAGGTGATCAAATACCCCGCAGGAACGGCACTCGTTCAGACACCCTTCGTGTTGATCGCCCATGCGGTGCGTTGGTGCTCGGGCGTCCGGGGTGATACGCTCACACCGCATCATTCCGTGGCCATTGCCCTATGCGGGCTCGGCTTTCTCCTGCTCGGCCTGGAACGCGTTCGTTGGTTGTTGCGCGATCTCGGCATTCCGGATCACGCTGTCGCTGCGACTTTGGTTTTGCTGCCCTTGGGAACGGGCCTCGGGTACTATGCGCTGATGGCTCCCAGCATGTCGCATGGGTATTCCTTCGCGATGATCGCCGCACTGCTCGCTGCGGCGCGCAAGGCCTGGTGTACGTGTGAGCGCAGCGCCACCCTGCTCACAGCGCTTGCTTTCGGCCTCGTGGTGTTCATCCGCCCGACGAACGCCATTGTGCTGTTGGCACTGCCCATGGTGACGATAGGACATCCACGAACGATCCGCGCATGGTTGCTCGCTGCGGATGGACGGGGGCTATCGCTTGCTGCCGTGTTGCTCGTGTTGATCCTCAGCATCCAACCACTGCTATGGTACTTGCAGTGCGGTAGCTGGTTCGTACGGCCCTATCCTGGTGAAGGCTTCAATTGGACGCATCCCGCACTGTTCCGCAGCCTCTTTGGCGCGCAGAAGGGCTTGTTCTTCTTCTGGCCGCTGCTCCTGTTCGTGCTACCCGGGCTAATCGCATTGGCTCGGCGATCATGGAAAGCAGGCGCTTGGGCAGCAGTGTACTTCGCTTTGCTCTGCTATATGACGAGCGCTTGGTGGAACTGGATCTACGGCGACAGCTACGGGCCGCGCCCCTACTTGGACCACCTCGCGATCTTGGCTGTGCCCATCGCCGTCTTGCTCGCTGCGATGCGTCCTATCACTTTTCGGATCGGGCTCGTCTTGATCATCCCATTGTGCCTGCTCCAGTGTTTCCAGGCCTGGCAGTATCAAGTGGGTATCCTTCACCCTTTCAACATGGACCACGAAAAATGGAGCGCGATCTTCTTGCAGGCGGGCCCCCAATGGCGGCGGTCCCTCGGCGGCGACTTCGAGCCACCACCGTACGCACCTTGCGGAATGGACACCGTTCTTGTGGCGGGATCACCGCGAGGTGGAACCTCGCATTGGCAGAACAGGAATGGTATGAACGGATCGTTCATGCTGGATCCAGCGCATCCGACGGGTCCGCTGTTACGCATCAACGAAGGCGAGCTTCCCGATGGCCGTGCGCTGTTCGTGGAAGCCTCACTACGCCGCCGTGACCTAGTTCCCGGGGCAAGCCGCGATGCGCTGATCGTTTGCACCATGGGCAACGACGACGATCGCGTCCGCTACACCTTCGCAATGAACGATCTTCCTACGGCTCCTGCCTGGCGGCATTGGCGCTACGCATTCGCTCTACCCGCCGCACTACCCGGTGAGCACTTCAGTTTTTCGGTCCAACAATCAGGCGATGGCGCGTTCCTAGTTGACGCGCCCACCTTCCGCCTGAGCGCGGTGCGCGCCTGTCCATGAGAGTGTTCGCACGGATATCTTCGCCCGCCGGAAAATGAACGCACAGGTTGCCATCGATACCATTCTGCTCGACCTGGGCGGCGTGCTCATCGATGTGGACTACCACGCCAGCGCACGGGCGTTCCACGCGCTCGGATTCGAGGAGTTCGATGCGCTGTACAGCCAGGCGAAGCAGGACCATCTCTTCGACGGCTTCGAGATCGGCGCGTTGAGCCCTGCGCAGTTCCGCGACCGCATCCGACAACTCTTCCGGCAGGACTTGACCGACCGCGAGATCGACGCGTGCTGGAACGCGATGCTCGGATCAGTTCCACCGCAGCGGATCGATCTCGTGCACCGGCTGAAGGAACGCTACCAGGTGTTGCTGTTGCGCAATACCAACGCGATCCATGTGCCTGCGTTCACCGAGATCTTGCAACGGGAGAACGGCGTCGCGGACTTCAAGGGACTATTCAACGGGGCTTACTACAGTTGCGAGATGGGTTTGCGAAAACCCGATCCCGCCGCGTTCCACCATGTATTGGAACGCCATGGCGCGAAGCCGGAACGCACACTCTTCATCGACGACAGCTTGCAGCATGTGATCGGCGCACGAACCGCAGGATCCATGCGGAGCACTTGGAACTCGCCCGGGAGGATGTAGGGAATTGGTCCGTCGCATTGGTCTGCTTTCTTGACCGGCAACCCATCGGACGCTGCGCCCGCTACTTTGCGGATCATGTTCCGCATAGCCACACCATCGCGTTGGGCCATCGTGCTGTTGATGGTCATCTCCATGTGTGCCTCGGTGCGTTACCGTTTGCTCGGCGACGATGGGCAGGCGTGGAAATACGCGATCAACAACGATGGCAAGGGCTACTATGAACATCTGCGCATGCTGCTGCTCGATGGTGATATTCACGGCGAGCCTTGGATGTTCACTCCCGCTGGCGATAGCGAGGTGATCAAGTTCTTTGTGGGCACCGCCGTGGTGCAAGCCCCCTTCGTATTGGTGGCACATCTGCACACGTTGCTGTTCGCCGAGGGGCTCGAGGACGGCTACTCCCTGCAATACCAATTGGCGATCGTGCTTTCGGCGCTGGTCTCCCTGCTGCTAGGCCTATGGTTCACCCGTGAACTGTTGCTCCGCATTGGCATTGGTGAAATCGCCACGGCCTTCACCTTGGTGGCGATCACCCTCGGAACAGGACTGTTGGTGCAGGCAGTGGTCCATCCGGGAATGTCGCACGTCCACTCCTTCGCGGCGGTGGCTGGCTGGCTCCTCGCTGTGCGACATGCCTGCGCGCAACCTAAGCCATCGCGCTGGGCGCTCGCAGGCGGCTTGCTGGGGCTGGTGATCGTTCTGCGACCGGTGGATGTTCTGATCATCGCGGGTCTGCCATTGGCTACCCTGGGGGTCGTTCCTTCCATGCCGAGGGTGCGGCCAAAGCGATCTGGCGTGCTTCGCGCTCGCCTTCGGAGCCCTGCTGTGCGTCCAGACCACCACCTGGTTCGTACAGTGCGGCGAGTGGATCATCCGACCCTACGCCAACGAGGGTTTCAACTGGGACAGGCCCGCCATTGTGCAGCATCTGTTCAGCGCGCGGAACGGACTGTTGTTCTACTGGCCAGTGCTGCTCTTGGTGGTCCCAGGAATGTGGGTCATCGCTAGTCGCATGCCCTATCGTGTTGCCTTCTTCGCGCTGTTCCTTGCTGTGTTCGCTTACGTCACGAGCGCATGGTGGAACTGGTCCTACGGCGATTCGTTCGGACAACGACCCTACGTGGATGTGCTCGCGCTTGTCGCCATCCCGATGGCCTTCGCGATCGATGCACCACGTGCACGATGGCGCATCGCATGGATGGCATCGGCCGTTCCGCTCATCGCGCTGAACCTGTTCCAAAGTTGGCAGTACAACGCGAACATCCTCGCACCCGGACATCTGGACCTGTCCAAGTACGGCTACGTGTTTTTGCGCACCGATCCCGCCCGGGCCGCTGCGCTCGGGGGAAAGGAGGACCATGCACCCTATGCCCCGAACGGCATGTTCGCCGCGCTGGACAAACGTTGCTCCTGGACGCCGGACAGTTCGGGCACAATGCATTGGGTGGTGCCAGCGCCGCCTGCTGGCGAAGGGCTCTGGTACGTGCACCTGGGCATAACGCGCACCGAATTGGAACCTGGCACCGCGCAGAAAATGGAAGCGACCGTATCCGGCAACGGGCCGGGTTGGCCTGCGGGGGGCATCCACTTCAAGGTGGAGCATCTGCCGCGTTCAACATCACCCACGATCCGTTGGAACAACGCGCTATGCGTTCCCCCGCGGATCGTGGGTGATACGATCGCGCTGCACCTCGCCGTTCCGAGCGGGTGCCGGATCGATACGCTCTTCCTGCGCGTCATGGCGCCGAACTGAGATCACGTCACGATCTCCTGGCACAACTCCACCAGCACACCGTTCGCGCTCTTCGGGTGCACGAAGCACACGAGCTTGTTGTCCGCCCCGCGCTTGGGCTCTTCATTCAAGAGGATGAAGCCTTCGGCTTTCAACCGCAACATCTCCGCACGGATGTCCGCCACTTCGAAGGCGATGTGGTGGATGCCTTCACCCCGCTTCTCGATCGCTTTTGCGATGGGGCCATCGGGCCGAGTGCTTTCGAGTAGTTCGATCTTGTTGGGCCCGGTACTGAAGAAGGAAGTGATCACGCCCTCGCTCTCCACTTCCTCGCGCTTGTAGCTCGCGCTGCCCAATAGGCGGGTATAGATCTCCTCTGCGGCGACGAGGTCCTTCACGGCGATACCGATGTGTTCGATGCGGATCATAGGGCGAAGTAACCTCAGAGTGCGCTGAGAACCCGGAGGAAGCCCGAAAAGAAGAAGCCCCCCGGGATCGGAGGGCTTCGAAAAATGCGGTGTTGTCTGATCAGCGCTTCAAGAAGGTCTCGCCCATCTTGTTGTCGTAGTTCAGATAGTAGAGGTCCTTTTTCAATGTGCTGATGTCGATCTTGTTGGCGTAGCCGCGCTTCACGATGTTGCCGTACTGATCATAGATCTCATAGAGCGTGTTCGCGCTGAAGAGGATCTCGTCCTTCGGCTTGGGCGGGCTCCAGGTCACCAGGGCGACAGAGGCATCGGTGTACTTGATCGCCTCGCTGTAGCGGGAGCGCTTGGTCAGATCGACCTGTTTCACACGGAAGGTGTTCTCGCCGCTGTGCGGAGTCACTTTGAACTCGTAGCCGTGCTCGCCGGGTGTGCCCACACCCATTACCTCGCCCACCTTCACCCATTTGTTCCAGCGCTTCTGTTCTACGAAGTAGGGCAGTTCGCCGGTCTCGTTGGTGCTGGTCCACTTATAGGTGCCTTCCGGGCTGATGGATTGTGCCACGATATCGAAGGTGCTCTTCGGCTTCAGCACCTCAGGGTTCAAAATGAGGGGCGTGCAACCGTCCTTGTGCTTCACCTTCACGATGACGGCGTCGCCTGGCTTCAGGTTGTAGTTGCCCAGGTCGATCTCGAACGCGCTGGAATTGATCTCGTCCGTAGCGATCTGGTCGTTCACCGTTACTTCGAACACACAGAAGCCCACCCCCGCTTCGGAGAAGGGGTTCTGCACGAAAAGGTTCTTGCCCTGGTAGCGGCCTTCCAGCACGATCACACCCGCCATCGAGGGCAGGCTGACCAGGGCGGCCAGGAGTAGGGGAGCGATGCGCATGTCCGGAACGGTCTGAAAAGTGGACAATGATACAAGATCGGAAAGGCTTTTCCGAGCCGTTCCGGGCCGTGTCTACGGTAAGGAGCGGAGCAGGTTGCGGAAGCCTAGGGATCGTGGAACCGCTGCACCCCGGCCCGCACCGGCAGTTCGAGGTGGTTCTCCTGCGGCGGGATGGGGCACGAATAGCGGTGGTTGTAAGCGCAATAGGGGTTGTAGGCCCGGTTGAAGTCGAGGATGACCGTTGGTCCGAGCGGGCCGGTAAGGTCCAAGTAGCGCCCACCGCCATAGGTCTCGGCCCCATTGGTAAGGTCCGTGAAGGGCACGAAGAGGTAGTGTTCGAACCCGGGTTTGGTCATCAGGTCCAGGTTCTGGTAGGCGTGCAGGGTTCGTTTCCTTCCCTTCCAAGGTGAAGTGGAGCGTGCCCATATCCCGGTAGGTAGGCAGGCGGTCCGTGGAGGTGCGCATGCCGAAGGTGCGCCCCTTCGGAGCGGGCTTGAACCGGGCCACGACTACGAAAGCGGGATCTGGCGCAAAGCGGGCCAGGTGCTCGAACACGGCCCGGTCCTCTGCCAGCAATGGCGACTGGGCGCTATCCGCGAACTCCGCTTCCATGCGGGACCAATAGGCCGCGAGACTATCCGGCCAGCTGGCATCGGGCTGTGCCCGTCCCGTGAAAGGGACCACAAGGCACCAGGCCAGCAGCCAAGTACGCATGGTCAAGCAGGCTGCTTCGCCGCCACCGAGACGAGCATGCGGCGCACATCCTCCTCGGTGAAGCGGCCCTCGTCGTGATCGGTCACTTCGAAGATCCTTCCTGCTACTTGCACCACCCGCAGGAAGTGTACCGACACCAATGCTTCGTCCGGGAATTGGGAGCGATAGACAATGCGATCGGGGGTCTCCTCGATCACGGTATGCTTGCGCAGCATGTCGCGCTCCAAGTCGGCCTTCAGGCGAGCGAGGTCGCCCGGGCCTTCGGCGATGTTCAAGGCGAAATGGTCCCCAGCTCGCACCTCCACGCGGCCGAACTCTTCGTTCCACACGGCCGTGGCCTTGGCGCCCCCGAGCAATTGTGCATCGGGCGGGGTGACCAGCAAGGGGGTGTCGTAGGTGCTCAGGTCGAGAACGGTGGCAGTGGCACTGTCCGCCGCAGCGGCTTCTTCGGCCATCCGGTCCACGGCATCCTGTTTACCATCGCCACAGCCGGCGATAAGCGCGATCGAGAGAAGTAAGGCGTAGCGTTCCATGCCGCCAAACTATCCTCTCCATGAACGGCTAGAACGGATCCGAATGGCGGACTTCCACCGATCGGGTGTGCATTGCGGGTTTAGCTGATATGACAATAGTGGGTGCACCGACCTCGTGTCCAGTCTTGCTAGACCACCTTAGGACAAAGGACGGCATTGATCCATTGCGCATCTTCGTGTTGAAACCTCACACCATGCATCGCACAACAACATCGTTGATGGTTCTCGCCACGCTCCAGGCGCTCGCGCAAACAGCGCCGCCGATCGCCTGGCAGAAGGCCTTGGGTGGCACGGACACGGACGAAGGTCTGGCGATCGCCGCCACTTCGGATGGAGGCTCCATCGTGGCGGGAACCACTTTTTCGAATGACGGGGATGTGGGAGGTAACAACGGTTTCTATGATGTGTGGCTCGTGAAACTGGACGCGCTTGGCCAGATCCAATGGGAGAAAAACTATGGCGGTTCCGCGATCGACGTGGCGAACGATGTGATCCAGACCTCCGATGGTGGTTACCTCGTGGCGGCGCGCTCCAACTCGGAGGACGGTGATGTGCCGATGAACAATGGTGACTGGGACAATTGGATATTGAAGCTCGATGCAGCGGGGGACCTTGAATGGCAGACCGTGCGTGGCGGGAACGGTCATGACGAACCACAGGTATGCGCTGAAACTGCAGATGGCTATATCATCGGGGGTCGCAGCAATTCCGTTAACGGCGATGTCGTCGGGAACCACAGCTGGACCTTCGATATGTGGGTGTACAAGCTCGCTTTTGACGGTTCCTTATTCTGGCAGCGCTGTTACGGGGGCACGAGCTCGGAGGAGCTTTACGACCTCCAGTTGATGCCCGATGGCGGCTTGGTCATGGCTGGGAAAGGAGCGTCGGACGATGGGGATGTGACGGCCACGTGCGATACCGCCTTTTCGGACTTCTGGGTGGTACGCACCGACGCCGCCGGAACCATAATGTGGCAGCAATGCTATGGAGGCAGCGATATCGACTTCGTCCGAACGGTACGCGCTACGCTCGATGGCGGTTTCATTGTAGCAGGTACCACCGAGTCCGTCGACGGAAACGTGGTCACCCAAAAAAAACCGCACTGGCCACATGGTGATATGGACCTGTGGGTGGTCGACCCGGAGCTGGACGCCTCGGGGGGCTGGAATGGCAAAGGGCCTTGGGAGGTAGCGCCGGGGGGGGGGGGCGCTTTCCCCGGGGCTGGAGAACTACAAAAAAAAAAAAAAAAAAAAAAAAAAAAAAAAAAAAAAAAAAAAAAATCGGCAGTGCGACACAGCTTGCTGACGGCCGGTACCCGCTGTGCTCGGACTTGCCTGGTCCTCCGACGAGGGATCGACGGGTAAGCAACGGTGCGGACGCCCAAGACGACTTCTGGCTCGTCATGCTCGACGCCAATGGGAATATCAAATGGGACAAGAACATGGGCGGTAGCATGCGGGATCGGAGCCGTAGCATTGCACTGGCGAGCGATGGGAGTCCGTATCGGCCGGCGGGATCGACCCCTCCAGCGAGGGTGGCGATGTCGCCCGGATACCACCGCCTGCTATTCGTCCAGCAATGCCAAAAAAATGGCTTCTGGATAGTTAAAAGTTGGGCGGTGACGTCGGTATCAAGGGGCGGCCAGGCCAAGGCGTTGTTTCAGCTGCTCCCGAACCCCCGGCGATGGACCAACCAAAAAAAAAAAAAAAAAAAAAAAAAAAAAAAAAAAACTTCAGATGTTCCGCGCCGCCCCCCCGACCCGACGCTTTTGGGTGGTCGCTATACGCAACCATTCGATGGATCTCTTGCTGGCCGCGTGCGACAGCACGGGGGAGACGCGCCAAAATTTGTCACACGAGATGCAAATGCACCTGGACGTCACCGCGCTACCCACGGGCCTGTATACGCTGAAGATCCACGGAGGCGATGGAGTCATGGCACAACGGTGGGTGAAGGAGTGATCGGCCTCGTACTCACTGCAAGGTCCACCCACCTTTTGTCCGTCATCGAGAACCTCACTTCCCGGTGATGTGATCCATGGCAACGTGGAATAGATCGCTTCGCCGAAAACCGGCTCGCGATGACGTAGCGTTATGCACTGCTACGGCAGCTGCTCGCTCCGCGTAGCCGTGGGCACCGTGCCCCCAATGTTGACCAGGATGGGATCGCGGTCGTTAGCGCTGCCGGCATACTTCACCTGGCCGGTCATGTTCACATCCTCGCTGAAGTAGCCGTTCACCGTCGCCGTGGGAACCGCGCCCCCGATGCGCACGAGGATCGGGTCACGATCGTTGGTGCCCCCCGCGTACTTGATCTGCTTGTTGAATGTGACATCCCCTGCCCAAAGGGCTTGGATCGCTCCGACAGCTTTTCGCGCGTTGGTGCCAAAAGTACCGGTGCCTGCAAGGGTGAGGTCAACCGTGGTGGGGAGCGCGCTGAGGGTAACGGCGGGGGTGGCCATCGCGCCCAAGTGGTTCCGGTGGCGCACCGCGACGAAGTAGCTACCTCCGGCCACTGCGAACGAGACCGGCGAGGTACCATCCACCGCGACCACATCGCCGTCGCGTTGCAGCAAAGCCGCTTTGCTGGCCAGGATCGTGGTGTTGGAAATGGAACTGCGCAGCTCCACGATCACCCAATCCACGATGGCATTGTTGCCGGTAACCGCGAGCACCGGTGCGGTGGTGGATCCGCTGGCCGCGCCGACGAAGGTGTAGCCCAGCGCGGTGTACGGCTCGTTCAAAGGGATCAATCCCGCGCTGCGCAGGTCATCGTTCATCAGCGACGTGCCCGTGTTGTACGGACCTTCCAGGAAGACCTTCGCAGCGACTTGCACATTGGGCTGAGTGAGCGTTGGGATCAAGCACCAACTGTTCAAGGTCCCTTCATCAGTGGTCGCCACGTCCTGCACACGCAGTATCCACGAGCCCTGGAACACCTGCCCGTTGAAGCCGGCGAGCGAGACATCCGGGATCACGAAGAGGTTGTTCATCGGGCAGGTAACGCCCACCGCTCCATTCGCGCCGGTCTGGTCGAACTCCACGATGATGTTGTCGTTGTTGGTACACTTCGCGGCATTGATCAAGTTGATCACCGTGCCGGTGGGGCTCTCCAACGAAACGCGCAGATCGGCGGTGTAGGTGTGGGTGATGTTCACGTAGACATTGAGGTCGGTGAGCGTGGCACCGCCTTGCGAAGGCACCACGATGGTGTTACTCGCCGTGGTGTTGTCCAGAATGTTGGATGTGGCCGTGCTGCTGAAGCTCGTGCAGCCGATGCCGGGCACATTGCAGTTGGCCACGATGCCGGTGAAGCTCACATCGCAGGAAGAGAACAGGTTGTGCAACAAGGACACGGTCACAGCCGTCCCGCTCGGGTAGGGACCGTACGGGCCATAGCTGCCCGTGGCGTTGGCGGTGCCCACGGTCACAGGCGGGTTGGCACCAGCACCGTCCGGATCGATCTGGATAGTGAGGCTGGTGGCACTTCCCATCGATGATACATCCACGTTCACGTTGAACTGGGTCGCGTTCGCACAAGTCGCGCTCACCTGGGCCGAAGGCTGGGTGCATAGCGGTGGCGTGAACGAGAATTCGTAGATCCGCGTGGCCCAATTGTTCGCCGGATTGTATTGCGCCGTGCCCCAGAAGCTGCCGGTGGAAGGATCCACATCGAGCGAGTTGTAATCGCCATAGCGGTTGCTGCTATTGAAGGTGGTGCCCGCCACGATGGTGGTCTCCGCGAAGGTCATTTGACCCAATGCATCGCTGGCGCTGCGGCCGGTGTAGCGGATGCCGGGGAACACACTGCTGCTGCTCACGTTGTAGGCCAGTCCGATATCCCCGTTGGCATTGATCGCGATGTGCCCCATCCAACGGCTGGTGGCGTCCGGTGCGTAGGTGCCCTCCTGGTGAATGGCCCAAGGGTTGGCAATGCCAATGCGGCGCAACTCGTACCAGCGGATCGCGGCTTGATCACCGCCCACATCCGTCACATGGTTGCAGACGATCGCCTCGTGCGTACCGAAGTTGCGGTACTGCGCCCGGTTCATGATCACCTCGCGCAGCGGATCCAAATTGGTGTTGCTACCCGGTTGATCCACACAAGCGAACGAAGTGTAGCCGCACAGGTCCGTTACGAAGGGCGCAGTGGCCATGAAGGAAGGCCCGGCAAGCACGCTGTTCCCAGGCGTAACGAAATCCAAGGTCACGGTCCAGATCTCCAGGCGATCGTTCGGGATCGAGCCGCTCCAGCCATCGTCGGCCATGCGCATCACCATGGCGGGCGCACCGGCGGGCGGCGGGGTGCCACCGCTGAAGTTGATCGGGGTGGTGGCTTGGAAACCGATACTGGGAAAATCAGGCGTGGTGAAGCGCTGCGAGGTCGCGCTCAGGCCGGCCAGCATACGGGTACGGTCCAGCGCGTAGATCGGGCAACCGGCGCCTTCGTTGCTGGTGATGAGGTAGGCGGTGCTCCACACCGCGTACTTCGGATAGTCGGGGAAACTGGGGGCGGTGAAACTGTAGGCGTACCAGGTGCCCAGGGGATCGGCCGTGGTGCTCACGCACATCACCAAACGATTGCCGCTGGCGCTGAACTCGCTCATCAGCCAGCGGTCCGCGAGCGCATCGTAAAGCACGATCGGATCACCAGCACCACTGTAAGAGGTGATGCCGCCGATCGCGTTGATGAAGTTGTCCAGGTAGGTCTGCGCGCCCAGGGCCGCACCGTTCTTGTCGAAGATCCGGAAGTACGCGCCGGAGTTGCCGTTGATCATCTGGATCACATGGTTGGGGCCCACGGAAAGACAGGGATCGGAGGGATTCACGCCGGTGTTGGGAATGCCGTTGGTGGTGAGGTCCAGCGCACGGCCTGTGCTGCGTGTGCCGTGGCTCTTTTGCCAGGCGAGGTCCTCGCCGAGCGGCAGCGCCTTGGGGTTCACATGCGGGTGCATACGGCTCTCCTTGGTGCCCGGCGGCTCGGGCTTCACCAGCCAGCCACGCTCGTTGCGCACCACCTCATCGGCGAATACGCGGGTGCTGTCCCAGTCGCGGTAAGCCTGCGTTTCTCCCAGGAAGTCCAGCGGTAGTACTTCGGCATTGTGGAGTTGGACATACTCCTGGGCTTGTGCGGAGCCAACAGCGAACAACAGCGAAAGAAGAGCGAGGCGCGAACGGAACATGGACGGAGCGGTTCTGGTTAAAGACGGCAAAGATGAAGGGGTAAAGGGGCTGCGCGCAAGGCGATCTGTCACGTTGGGGCCAGGTCCGGCGATGTTATCGGTCGCGAACGACCAAGCCCAGGTCCACAAGGACGAGGGTCCGTATCCGGGCGACGAATCGCCGACCAGAAATACCCCATGGCTTGGAACCATACGGCCTAAGGTCGCTAGATCTTACTCCCCTACCGCGATCCGCACTCCCTCGCTGTGCGATGAGAACTCCGGCGCGTACATGCACATCGCCGTGGTGATCCCATTGCTGAAGTCGCCCGAGTGCGTGACGCGGAGCGTGTACTCGAACACGTGCGTGCCGACCGGAATGCGGTCGAAGAAGAAGTTCATGCTCGCATCGCGGATGCTCTGGTAGAAGCCGAGCCCTCCCCTCCATTGGTAGCCGCTCAAGGCTTCGGTGGGTTCCAGGCCGGACGCGCGCAGATCCTTCAGATGCACATAGTCCACCGGACGATCCGTGCGCAGCTCGATGCGGATGGTGAGCTTGTCGCCCGCTTTCAGTTTTCGTGTGCCGCCCAATTCCACGAGTTGCGGACCCGCATCCGTCTGCTCGGTGAGCAACACTTGCTTCTTGATGCTGAACGGACTTTCATGCGGCGTGATCTTGTCCATCCGCTCGAAGTACTGCCAGTGCAGCGCGCCCCAGCTGGGTTTGTTCGCGGTGCTTGTGATAGAAACTTCCCCAAGCGCGGGTTTGATCTCGTCCGCGGTCCAGCTTTTTTCAAAGGCGCCGGTTCCTGCTTCCGCATTGGCGGCAGAGATAGCTGATCCACCCACCTTGATCACCGGGGCTTGATCCTCGGTGAGCCATTCGCTTCCGGTGAGCAGCAGCGCGTAGCAGGCTTCAGCCGTGGCCTTCGTGGTCTTCCAATCGGTGGTCTGCTTCAGCTTGAGCAAATGCGTGCGCAGCGCATTCACACTGACTTCGTCCTTCGCCACTTCGTGGAAGGCTTCGATCATCAATGCATGCGTTTCGGTCGGGTAGCTCCACCAATCCATGCCGCTGCGGAAGTCTTTCCAGTACATGCCGAGCTCTTCGCTCTGCACCGCACGTTGACGCAGACTCTCGAAGATCAGCATCGCCGTGGTGTGATCGTCCATGCGATGCAGCGTGAGCGCGATCATCGCCTGCTCCTGCAAGCCGTACTTCAACCATTCCTTCGCGAGACGCTGCTTGTAGAACTCCACCGCGGTGTTCGTGCCACCGGCGATCGGCCAGCGGCGGAAGAAGGTGCGCGCGTAGAGGTATTGGATCTCGCCGTAGCCCGGCATGTACTTGTCCAGGTCGTCCTTCTTCAGGTCGCGCTGCAAGCGCTTGAACTCGCGGTCCACATCCGCATCCAACCACTGCACGGCACTGCGCAACATGCGCTGGGTTTCGCCATCCTCGCGCAGGTCCGCCGCTTTCAATTGCTCCAGGTGACCGAGGCCGGCGACGATGTGCTGCGTGATCCAGCGGCTCTCCTGCATGCCGGTCCACCAAGGCCATGCGCCGCTCGGCGACTGCATGTCGCGCAACTTCTTCAATGCGGTCGCTTCTTCAGCGGCCATGCGCTTCAGGTCGAAGAGCAAGGCGATGCGTTCCTTTCGTTCACGATCGTTGCGTGCGTTCACCACCCACGGTGTTTCGGCAAGCAGGATGCTCTTCAGGTCCTGGTTCTTCTCCAGGGCGCTGGCGAAGGCTTCGGGTCCGGCGGCCTTCCACTTGGCGAAGACCTTCTTGATCGCAGGACGCTCCTCCACGATATGCGTGGCAAGCCGGTTCGCATAGTAGCGGCTGAAGACCTGCTCCGCGCATTCGTGCGGGAACTCCATCAAGTAGGGCAGCGCCTGCACGGCATACCACGCGGGGTTCGGCGTGTACTCCAGCTTCAGACTTTGGTGACGCAATGTGGTGCTCGCGTTCGCCTTCAGCTTTTCCAGTGTGAAGGTCTTCGTGCCCACTTTGTTGATCCACAACGGCAGGCTTTCGGTGACGAGCAACTTATCGGTCAACACCGGGAGCATGCGCTCTTCGCCATCGGCGGCTACGATCGTGCTCATGGGTCCGGCTTTGCTACGCGCGGTGATCCGCACGCCCACGGCATCCACGCCTTCCGGTACGGTGATGGGCCATTGCACCACTGCGCTTTCGCCCTGCGACGCGATGAAAACCTGATCGCCCACCTGCACGCCGAACGACTTGTTCAGCGCCGCGTTGGTGAACGGATCGAAAAGCTCCAGAGTCGCGGTGCCTTCCGCCCTTCCTGCTTCCACCAGGTTGATCTTGGCTGTGAGCGCGATGCGATCCCCGGCGCGCAGGAAGCGCGGCAGGTTCGGCACCACCATCAACGGTTTTTGTGTGATGGTCTCCTTGGTGAACTGGGCCAACATCAGGTCCTTCGTATGCCCCACACCGAACACGCGCCACCGCGTGAGCGCATCGGGCGTGGTGAAGCGGAGTACGAAACTGCCATCGCGTTCGGTGAGCAGGTCGGGGAAGAAGAAAGCGGTTTCGCGGAAGTCGGAGCGGATGGTTGTCGGTTGTTGGTTGCCCGGTGGCGGTGGTGCAGGATCCTCGGGTTTGGCTTCTCCTTTCTTGCTCGGCTCTTCCTCGCCCGCCTTATCACCATCTGTGGGGGGCACCATGGCTGGTGCCGCCTGTGCCACGTCCCCTTCGCGCGTCCTCGTCCCTGCGCCGTCCGCCTCCATCAACATCATGGACTCCGCTCGCCCACCACGGTACATCCAGCCATAGGGCTCCGCGAAGCCGTACGTATCCAAAGAAGGATAACTGCGTGATGCGCCCGGTGGGCCCGCCACTTCGCGGTAGAGCATCTGGCCGTACGCCGCACCGAAGGGTTCCGCGCGCGACCATCCGAATCGTGCATCGTTGCGGCCCCAGAGGCTCATGCTCCAGTCGTGCGGCACGAAGTGATCGAGCGATGCATCGTACATGCCCGCGAGCAATTGCGCAGTGACCTGTTCCCCTTTCGGGCCTTTCAACTTCAGGCGCCACTCCTCCTTATCACCGGGTTGCAACTTGTCGCGGAAGCTCATCCACTCCACCTGCAGTTGCTTGTTGGTCCACGGTACGTCGATCCAGATCGTCTCGCGATGTACGCGGCCACGCTCCACACAGAGCAGATGCACGGCGAAACCGCCACGATCGCTTTCCAGCACCGGCAGTTCCACACGCTGTTGACCCTTGTTCAGAATGAAACGTCGGCTCACCGCGATCACACCATCGCGTTCCACTTCCATCAGCACGCGTGCATCTGGCAATGCGGAACTGAGCAAGAGCACGGCTTTCTCGCCGGGCTCGCATGTGGTGATCACCGGCTCCGCATGGAAGGCAGAAACGAAGCCCGTGTTCTGGATCGCGGTATCGTAGACGCTGATCACTTTCCGCGCCTTCACGTCGCGGCCATCGGCATCCTTCACGGTCACTTCGATCGCGTAGCTGCCCACCGGCCATGCATCCACACCAGCGAGCGACAGTGCTTTGCCGTTCGCGCGGTGCTGCGCACGTTGGAACACGGTGTTCGCTGCGGGCCAGGAAAGTGGATCATCCTCGTTGGCGTAGACGTCCTGCGGGAAACGCTGCGCATGTTCCTCCTGGGTGAGCACGAAGCGATCGGGGCGGTCCCACAGGCGATCACGCAAGGGGAGCGCGGGTGCTTGAAGTTGTGCGATGGTAATGTCCATCGGCACATCCACCTCTTCGCCGTTCAGGTTGCGGATGCGCACATCGAGGCTGTCGGTGCGTTCGCGATCCATCGCTTCGCCGACGTTCAGAGCGATATCGATGCTGCGATACGCGAGGTTGAGGCTTGTGGTGCCCTGCTGCGTTTCTCCGGTGATGTCGGTGGCGTTCGCTTCCACCGTGTAATAGAAAGTGGGATCCGCGCCGCGCGGGAACAGCACATCCGCCAGCGCGGTGAAGGTGATCGAGAATTTCCCTTGCGCATCGCACGCGCTGGTGCCGCTGGCGATCTCCGTTTCCTGTCCCCACGGCAGTCCGCGCCAACCGAAACCGCACCACCACGGCATGCGCGCGCCGCGCTTCACCGTCCACTGCACCTGTGCGCCATCGAGCGGAACGCCGGCATAGCTCTTCGCCACACCGCTCACCAGCACGGGCTGCTCCAACTTCGGTTGTCCCGCGATGGGATCGAAGACCACTTCGAAAGTGGGCCGCTTGTACTCTTCCACCTGCACGGCGCGACTGCCATGCTGTTCTTCGATCCGCATGGATCCGGTGAGCGCACCCACCGGCGCTTTGAACGAACCCTTGAACGAGCCGAAGGCATCGGTCTTCACCTTCAGTGAATCGATCAGCTCGCCATTGACATCATAGAAGTTGACACGCGTCGCATACGCCAGCTTTCACCTCCGTGGTCTTGCCACGTTTCACCGAAACGATGCCCTTGAAGAAGACCTCCTGCCCGGGCCGGTAGATCGCGCGATCGGTGAACAGGAAAGTGCGCAACGAATCGATGACACCTTGTTCACCACCCCACCACGCATAGCCGTAGCTCGTGGCCCATTGATCCTCTCCTTGTTCCAATCGGATCGAGTAGCGGCCGTTCGCGCCGAAGAGTTTTAAGGACGGCCTTCCCTCCGCATCGGTGATCGACTCGCCCATGCGCACCAATTCCTGCGCACGCTGGTTGTCCGCGAAGAGGATCACCTTCACGCCGGGTTGCGGCACACCGGTCCAGCGATCCAGGACCAATAGATCCAACTCGTTGCGCACGCGCCGTTCCACCAAACTGAGGCGTGTGACCTGCACGGGTGCGTGGGCGATCACATCGCGCTTCGCGGTGAACTCCGCCGCATTGCTGATCAGGATGGAATAGCGGCCCAGCGGCAACGCGTCGATGGGAAGTTCCGCGAGGTGTTCGTTCAGATCGCCGTCGTCGGGAAGATCAACGCTCCATTCGCGCACCGGCTTCTGCTGCGTGAGCCAGAGGCCGTGGTCATGGTCCCAGCGCCGCTCACGTCCCAGCTCTTCCGGATCCTTCACCACGCGCAACCAAATGCGCGAAGTATTCGTGTAGCGCACCGCGACTTTGAACGCCTGGTCCGGCGGTGTGGCGGTCTCGCACTGCACGTTCACGGCGGGCTGCTCCAGGGCGAACTTCAGCGCAGCGGCCTGTTGCGCACCGAACGCGCCGGGGAACTTCGCGATCGCCTCTTTGCAGAGATCGCGCGCGGTGCGCTTCTCGTTCTTCCAGGTATCGCCCGCCAGGCGATCGTACTTCACACTTTGCTCGTGGTGCCATTGGGCGATCACCGTGGACACCTCGCTCCAGCAACTGTCTTCCGGCACGCGCGTGCGCAACTTCTCCAAGGCCGCGAGGTAGAGCGAGTCCTTGTCCGGTAGCACGCTGTGCGCATGTACATGAGCGAGGCGCGATAGGATCGCATCCACCAGCGCATCGGGGCGATCGTCGCTCATGTGCGCCAGTTCCAATTGCTGTTGCAAGCGCAAGGCCTGGAACTCCCAGGCGGTGCTGTCGCGATGCCGCAGCGGCTTGTACACGAACTCCTCGAACAGGGCGAACTGCCGCGGATCGTCCAGCCGGAAACGCCAGGCGGGTTCGGCGAGGCGGGTCTCGGAATTGGCGAAGAGCGCTGCCGCACGATGGCCCACCACATCGAACACCGTGGGCCGCAATGCCACGCCTGTGCGTTGCTGCGTGGAGGGCAGGTTCGGATCGAAGCGCAGCAATTCACCCAGATCACCGGTGGGTATGCGTTGCAAACTGTCGCGCGGCTCCAAAGAGGCCTGCGCGTGCAACAGCACCCGCGCCATGAAGGCGCGTTGCGACCAGGTGGCCGGGTCGGCGGCATTGTCCTCCAAATTGGTGCGCTCCAGGATCCGCCAGCGGTCCTGCTGGTAGGTGTTCCACCAACCCTCCGCCAGCACACTGTGCAGCAAGGGCACCAGCGGCACTTCATTCCCGGCGGCTTGCAAACTGTCCGTGGTGCGCTCCAGTTCCGCGAGCACCGCATAGGCATCGGCACCGGTCATTTGCTTCAACTGCCCGCGCAGCAGGTAGGCTTTGAAGCGCGTGCGCCAATCCTCGGGCGTGGTGGCCTCTTGCAGAATACGCTCCGTGCCTTCCAGCGCCGTGGCGTACTGGCCGATGCTCATCAAGCTATCCACACCGGCCCAGCGCGGGTCGGTGCTGCGTAGGCGATCGTCCACCACTTGCTTGTTCGTTCCGCAACCGGGTAACAAGGCGATCACCAGCATCGCCCAAGCCATCGTTATCACAAAGCGCATCCGTTCATGGCGTTTGGAAATGGAACGCCGAGGGGTAAAGGTCGGGTGCGGGGAAGCACATCGTTCCAAGCCTAGCGCTGGCGCATCATCATCAACAAAGGAAGTTGCGTTTGGAAGTCGGGAGACTTCCACGAGCTTTGAGCTATGACCAACGATCCATGGAAGAGGCACAAGTCGCCCGCTTGCCCCGCACAAACCCACACGCGCGGAAGACTTGCGCCAGATCTGGGGCCTGGGGTCTATACTATTGAATTGCGCAGTGGCGGTGCCGTGGTCACTGTAGAACGCTTGGTGATCCAACGATGATGGGCCGCACTCTGCGGCTGCTGCTGCCCATGTGGGCAGCAGCAGCCGGGGTGATACCTGCGTTGGCGCAGGTGCCCTTCTCCCTGGACACTTCCTTCAGAACGATGCTTACCCAGCAGAACGTGAATTCCATGGCAGTGCTCGCCAATGGTGATCTCCTCCTTTCAGGCCAAATGCGTTTCCCTGGTGATATGAGCACACGGTACCTGGCCAAAGTGGATACTGATGGGAACCAAGTGGCATCGTTCCCATTTCTTTACGGTGGTGCTAGGATCACACCATGGAACGGGCAATACTACGTGAGCAACACCACGGTCCGGCGCTTGCTGCCCGATGGCTTGATCGACCCGAGCTTTATCCAGATGAACAGCGACCCGTTGTTCAACTCGCTCCAAGGAGGAGACTACCACGTATACCCCGATGGCCGGATATTGATGAGCGGCACGCACACCTTGTATGACACAGTGCGTGGCTTTACCGGCAACTACGATGCTTATCTGGTTCAGCAATACCGGTTACTTGGACACTACGAAGATCCCCGGCGGGGAACGGGGCGCTGTTCAGTTCAAAGAACTACCAAATGGGCAGTTCATCTGCAGCGGCAACATGACTGAATGGGAGGGCAAGCAAGTGGATTGGGTGTTCCGTGTGAACGCGGATGGCACACCGGATACGACGTTCAGGAGCGGGGTGTATGTCGGCGGAGCCTACGCGTTTCACGGTTTGGCTGATGGTCGTGTCTATGTGGGGGGGAGCGTAGTCCGCGCTGCTGCGCCGAACGACACACTCAACTTGGTTCGCTTCCTCATGAACGGTTCGTTAGACCCATCCTTCAGCATCCCCACGTTTTCGGATGGCGGTTTGAACGGACCATTTATTGGTCCGTCTGTGTCCGCTTTGTACGCATGGGGTGCGGATCGCTTCATCGCGGTCGGGCAGTTCCGGTTCGTCAACGGAGAGCCGCGAAATGGGATTTGCATGCTTGACAGCACAGGGCAGTTATTGCCCGCGTTCAATGCCTGCGGGACAGGGACCTTCACCTTTGGCTCGCTTACGTATGCTTCTATCGACTTCCTGACAGTAGACACCGCGAACAACCACATCTATGTGTGCGGCGCCTACGTGGGCTATGATGATGGTATGGTGAACGATACGCAACAGCGGTTCGTGAGCCGCTTGTATGGGGACCTAACCACCACGGTGGCACAGCCGGCGTGGATCGCCGTACCGCTAATTCAGGTATATCCTAACCCTGCGAATAGTTGGGTTACGATCAACTATGCGTTACCGGCCAGCACTGCGAATGCGGAACTGGTAGTGAGTCATGTGAGCGGTAGGATCATGGAGCAACACATGGTGGAAGGTGATGTAGGGGAAAATAGGAGCTACACGCTGAATGTATCGGGCTACGCTCCCGGCTTCTACCACTTGCACTTGGTGGTGGATGGGCAGTGGGTGAGCGGGTGTAAAATGGTGGTGGAGTAGCGTGTTCGCGAGCGTCACCGCTAAGGGCAGCGCCCGTGGCGATGTCCGAAGCGATCTTTGATCCGTGCGAAGGGGATGGGCGTGGAGTGCGATGGAGCCTACCCGGATACGATGGGATCGCTTCGCGCCGATCCCGAATGCGATGGTCCCCGGCGCACGCGCCGCCATCGCTCCGGGAGAACGCTCGCGAACCCGGGTTGGAAATGAACGTGTTCCTAGTTGAACCTCCCCAGATCCACCTCCGGATCCAGCGGCTGGCCATCGAGCAGATGCTCCAGCAGATGCTGCGCGCACCAGGGCGCAAGCAACACACCGCGCGAACCCAGACCGTTAAAGACCGCCTGGTGCGGCGCGATGCGGCCGAGCAGCGGGCGCCGATCTATGGCGGTGGGGCGTACACCCGCCCAATGATCCACTACGTTGAAGGGCGTGTCCTCATCGGGTTCGAGGGGCGTGCGCAGGAGCAATTTGCGCAGGCGGGCGAGCAGATCCTCGCGCGCTTCGGTGGTGGGGCCGCTCCATACATGCGTCCAATCGTAGGTGCTGCCCACACGGTAATCATCGCCGCCGAGCGGCAGGATGAAACCACCGCGATGCACGAGCACGCCAAGATCGAGGCCGGGCAGGCGCACGGTGATGCGTTCGCCGCGCACGGGCACCAGGCCGTTCATCGGTTTGAAGGGACCCGCGCACCAGACCAGGAGCGGAGCGCTGAGGCCGTGTACCTCGACACCGTTCGCCACGGTACGCACATCGGCAGGTTCTGCCATGCGTTCATACAATACACCTTGCTCCTTCCAATCTCGGCGATAGGCATCCAGCAGGCCCACCACATCCAACCACGCCGCGCGCTTCACCTGGCCGTGGCCATAGGGTTGGTCCACGCGTTTGAGGCCGGGATCCTGGCTCTGTTCATCGCTGAGGTAGTGGCCCACCTCCGGATCGTGCATGCGCACGCGCCACTCCCCGGCCTCCTTGGCGCTGGGGTAGATCTTGATGAGCGGGATGGGATGCCAGTACTCCTTGCCGAAGCGCAGTCCCGCCTCGCGGTAGAAAGCGCCCGCGATAGGCAGCAGTTCGGGCGCGCGCCAGCTGAGCACGGTGCGGCGCATCGACACGGGATTCACCAGACCGGCGGCCACATGGCTGGCGCGGCCCACCTTCGGCACATCCAGAATGGCTGTGCGCAGGCCGCGCGCGAGGCAGGTATCGGCCAGCACCGACCCGGCGAGGCCCTGGCCAATGATCAGTACATCGTGTGTGAAAGCGGACGTGGACAAGGGGCAAAGATGCGGCGGATCAGGCCGCGAGCAGCCGCTCCATGCGATCGATCAGCTCCTCCTGGTCGCAGGGCTTCTGCATCAGGTCGTTGGCCCCGGCGCTGCGCACGGCAGCGAGCAAGTGAGGTTGGTCGTAGGCGGTGAGCACCATTACGGGCACTTGAATGCCGCGCGCGCGGAGGTCTTCAACCAGCGCCAGGCCATCCACATGCGGCAGGCCGATGTCCACCACGATGAGCTGTGCAGGGCTCGTGCGCAATATGCTTTCCAGATCGCGGCCATCGGGTAGGGCCGTGACCTGCCAACCGGCGCCGCGCATGCGGTGGGCGAGCACGGCCCGCACCAGGGCATCGTCTTCGAGCAGGATCACATGAGGCATGGGAGCGGGGGTTGTTCCGTTCCTACGGGATCCAAACCTGACGGGTTCGCGAGCGTCCGCTCGGGCGCAGCGCCGAGGGAGGGAGAAGACCTGTTAATCGTGAGAGGCCGGTCGGTGGATGGGCCTCGCGTCGGGGGAAAGGCGGGGCGCGAAGCGACTGGGGGTGCGGGGGCCTCCCGGGATCGCTTCGGACCGCAAAGCCGGATCCTCGCGAACTCGGGTAGGGGCAGATCGCTTCGGACCTTCGAGGACTCGGGATCGATGCGAACGCGGGTGAGGTTATTTTGTGGTGATGCAACGCGGAGGCTGGATCTATATCATGACCAATAGGCCCAACGGGGTGCTCTACATCGGCGTTACCTCGGACCTGGTTCTACGTGTCCATCAACACAAGACGAAGTCCTTTCCAGCGGCTTTCACTGCTCGGTACAACCTGGACAAGTTGGTCTACTACGAAGGCTTCGACAACATTGACGCTGCGATGGAGCGGGAGCACCAATTGAAGGCGGGCTCACGGAAGAAGAAGATCGCATTGGTGGAAGCCTTCAACCCGGAGTGGAAGGACTTAGCTGATGCGATCTCGCATCTCTAACGCGTTCGCGAACGTCCGTCTTCGGCGCGAAGCGATCTATAATTGGTGCGGGGGGATGTGCGGGGACGGGGATGAGCCTACACGGATCCAATGGATCGCTTCGGACCGCAGAGCCGGATCCTCGCGAACGCGGGTAGGGGGGATCGCTTCGGACCCCGACGCGTCGGGGATCCTCGCGAACGCGCTTACATCTTCCCGCTCAGCCACTTCACCACGTCGTTCCCGTTGGCGAAGAGCAGCAGGCCAAAGAGCAACACCATGCCGGCGAGTTGCGCGTACTCCAGCACTTTCTGGTTCGGCGCACGGCGGAAGATCATCTCGTAGAGCAGGAACACCACATGGCCACCGTCCAGCGCGGGGATGGGCAGGATGTTCATGAACGCGAGCACGATACTGAGGAAGGCGGTCATTTCCCAGAAGCGCTGCCAATCCCAAGAGGGTGCGAAGAGGCTACCGATGGCGCCGAAGCCACCCATCTGCTTCACGCCGGTGGAACTGAAGAGCAACTTAAGGGAGGAGACATATCCGCTCAATGTGCCCCATCCATAAGCGATACCTGCGGGAATGGACTGCGCCAGCGTAAAGCGTTCCTTGGCGAAAGTGAAGTACGTCTCGGGGGAACGATTGCCCACACCGATCAACCCGGCATCGTTGATCTGGACGGGCACCACCAGGGTATCGCTCCCACGCAGCACGGTGAGTTGGGCCATTTCATCCTTGTGCTCCGCCACCGCTTCGCGGAACTGCGCGAAGTAGGGTGTCGATGTTCCGTTCACACCGATCAAGCGATCCCCTTTGCGCAGGTCGCTGTCCTTCGCGGTGCCCTCGGGCAACAGCGTGTCCACGAAGAAGGGCACGCAGGGTGTGAACAACGTCTTCTCGTTGCGGTCCAGGATGCGGTCGGCGATATCGGTGCCGAGCACGATCTTCTCCTCACGGCCATCGCGCTCCACGGTGAGGATGCGCGCGTCGTGGATAAGAATGGCTTTGGCCACATCCTCCAAAGTGGTGGGCTTCTCCCTTCCACAGCCACGATGCGATCGCCATCGCGCAAGCCTTCCTCCTTCAGCAACGCGCTGGGGTGGAGGCCGTAGGTGGCACCCTCCAACGGCAGGTAGTCGCGGCCCCAGGTATAGAGCACGCCGATATAGATGAGGAAGCCGAGGATCAAGTTCACCGTAACGCCACCTACCATGATGATGAGGCGTTGCCAGGCGGGCTTGCTGCGGAACTCCCAGGGCTGCGGCGGCAGAGCCATCTGGGTCTTGTCCATGCTCTCGTCCACCATCCCGCTGATCTTCACATAGCCGCCCAGCGGAAGCCAGCCGATGCCGTATTCGGTATCGCCGATCTTCTTTTTGAAAAGCGAGAACCAGGGATCGAAGAAGAGGTAGAACTTCTCGACGCGCGTTTTGAACCAACGGGCGGGAATGAAGTGGCCTAGCTCGTGCAGCACCACCAGGATGCTTAGGCTGAGGATGAGCTGTGCGGCCTTGATCAGGAATTCCATACGGGCGCCCGTTCGTGGGCGAGTCGGCGGGTTTCGGTGTCAGAGGACATCAAGTCCTCCAGCGTGGGATGAGGAACAAAGGTCGCCTTCGCCAGACAGTGCTCGATAAGGTCGCTCATGCCGAGGAAGCTGATGCGGTCCTGCAAGAACAGTTCCACGGCCACCTCATTGGCAGCGTTCAGAACGCAAGGGGCATTGCCTCCGCGCTTCATCGCATCCAGCGCCAGCGCCAGGTTTTGGAAGGCTTCGAGGTCCGGTTTTTCGAAGGTGAAGGCGGCATATTGGGCGAAGTCGAAGCGCGGCCAATTTGTCTGGATCCGGTGCGGATACGCCAAGGCGTAGAGGATCGGCAGCTTCATGTCGGGCAGGCCCATCTGGGCTTTCATGCTGCCATCGCGGAACTGCACCAGGCTGTGGATGATGCTCTGCGGATGTACGATGATCTCCACCTGCTCGGACTTCAGCGCGAAGAGCCACTTCGCCTCAATGGCCTCAAGCCTTTGTTCATCAGGCTCGCACTGTCTATGGTGACCTTGGCGCCCATGTCCCAGTTGGGATGCTTCAGGGCTTGCGCCTTGGTCACCAGCTGCAGTTCCGCGCGGCTGCGGCCGCGGAACGGACCACCGCTGGCGGTGAGCACGATCTTCTCGATCGGGTTGTGCCATTCCCCGGCCAGGCATTGGAAGATGGCGCTGTGCTCGCTGTCCACCGGGTAGATGTCCACCTCCTTGGCGCGTGCGGCTGTGGTGACCAATTCACCGGCCACTACGAGCGTTTCCTTGTTGGCCAAGGCGATGCACTTGCCCGCTTCAATGGCCGCCAACGTGGGACGCAGACCCGCATAGCCCACCATGGCGGTAAGCACGATATCGATGCCGTCCATGGCGACACATTGTGCGATGGCCTCTTCGCCACCGTACACTTTGATGCCCTGCGGAAAGAGCGCATCCTTCACCCGATCGAGCTGCTTCACGTCGCCGATCACCACCGTGTTCGGCTTGAAGGCGAGCGCCTGCGCGATCAGCAGGTCGGCGTTACGGCCCGCTGTGAGCAGTTCCACGGCGAAGTGCTCGGGTTGCTCGCGCACCACGTCCAAGGCCTGCGTTCCGATGGAACCGGTGGAACCGAGGATGGCGATGCGTTTAGGCATTGGGCACGTGGGTCCTTGCGAACCGGGGCGCAAAGATCGGGGTTAGAGCACTTGTCAAAGGTGCGTTTGGAAGCGAGCGAGCGGGGTTTCGCGTTCAGGCGAGGCGCCGGAACCGAGCATAGTCGGGTGCTCTGTGAGGTTTCGGCAACGAAGCATGGGCGCGAAAGACCCTCGCACAGCCCAAAGAGCAGTTTGACACACGCTCTATGCGCGGTTGGCCGCTGCGCGACGAAGGCGGTCGTTGATCGCGCGGCCCAAGCCTTCCTCCGGAAACACCTCGGCCACGATCACGTCGCAGCCGCTGGCATCCAGCGCACGAAGAGCAGCGAAAAGATGGCGGGCGGCTTCGGACAGATCGCCGGAGGGGGAAAGTACCTCGCAGCGGGTGGCCGGATACGTGGTGCGGAAGCTGATCACCCCGACCGAGCGGCTTGCGAACCGTTGCAGCAACGCGGGTACCTCGCCCACATGCACGGGGGTGCGCGGGGCGTAGTGGCTCTCCAGCATGCCCGGTGCTGCGGGATACTCCATGGAAACCGGTTCGTGCAGCGGCCCTGTGAAGGGCTCCAGGTCTTCTTGCTTCACGCCGCCTTGCCGCAATAAACTCCAAGATCCCGAGGCGTTCCAGGCGATGATGGTGCTCTCCACGCCTACATCGCAGGGACCTCCGTTCAGGATGTACGGGATGCAATCGCCCAGTTGATCGGCGACATGCTGCGCGGTGGTGGGGCTCACATAGCCGAAGGGGTTCGCGCTGGGCGCGGCCAGGGGAAAGTCCAGCAGGGCGAGCAACTGCCGCGTGAGCGGATGGGCGGGCATGCGCACAGCGATCGTATCCAGGCCACTGGTAACAAGATCGGGCACTTCGGGCCGCTTCGGCAGCACCAGGGTGAGCGGCCCGGGCCAAAAGCGCGCGATGAGCGGTTCGGCGTCCGGCGGCACCACCGCCACCCGTTCCAATTGGTCGCGGTCGCGCACATGCACGATCAGGGGATCGAAGGCGGGGCGTTGTTTGGTCTCGAACACACGCACGACCGCCACTTCGTCAAATGCGTTCGCCGCGAGGCCGTAGACCGTTTCGGTGGGAATGGCCACAAGCTGCCCGGCACGCAGCAGGCGCGCGGCTTCCAGAAGGTCGGTACCGATCAAGGCGGTCATGGCGGAACGGGCGCAAAGATGCGGTGAGGGGCTCGCCCGCTTCCGTAGAAAGCATGCGATCCGGAGGAAGTTCCTTGGCCGCAATACCAGGATCCACGCACAGTACCCCGTGAAAACTACCGGGTAAGGAAACTTCGCGCGGTGCTGCACAACAGGGATATTTGACGGCTTATCGGCGAAATGCCGCATTGGAACAGCTATGCGCACCCACCTCCTTCTGATCTGTTCTCTGCTCGCGTGGGGTGGAGAGGTGATGGGGCAGTGTTCGGCGACAGCGCCATGGGATGGCAACGACTATTGCCCAGGATCGATCTTCCTGAACACGAACTATGGCGGTGGTACGGACTCGGTCCACTGGACATCGGTGCCCGCCATTGACCTTCAACAACGCATCCAACTTCGACCCCACGATCACTGGACCGTCATCGACCAACACCGTCATCTACACACTTACGGTCGCGCTCTTCGACAATGGTGTGCCCTGCGGAAGTGAGCAGTTCACCGTCACGATCAACGAGATCACGAATGCGGGGCTCACCGCCACATACAACGGCTCCCCGCTGTTGCAAGTGTTCGATTACGGGAGTGCCTTGCCCACGTTCGTCATCTGCGAAGACCCACCACCAGCGAACGCTGGGATCACTTTCAATGACAACTCTTCACCCGGAGGTGCTGTTTTCGTTTCCGCCCTCTGGGGCAATACGGGTAACACGAACCCGCCACCCACCACGCAGAATTTCACACCGGGCCTGGACACGGTGCAGTACGTGGTGGAAGATCCACAAAGCGGATGCAACGACACAGTGACCTACGGGGTGCTGATCGGAGAGGGACATCATTTTCGATTTTTCGTTGGGCACCGTGGCCGCTACCCAGGGTACCTGCGCTCCAGCTCAAGTATCCTTCGAACTCGATGCCATTTCCGGGTACTACCCGGGCATGGTATTCTATGTGGCCTACAATTATCTCGGTCTTATCACTACGGACACGATCATTCCGAACACCTTCCCGTACGTCTTCAACCACACGTTCCCGATCTCGTCCTGTGGGTTCAGTTTCCTCGGTTTTCAGAACACGTTCGCCGTCCAGGTCGAAGGGGCCTATGGCTGCGCCACGAACAACAACCCGGTCAATTTCACCGCGAACATCCAAGTATCGGAGCCTCCGGTCGCGGGTATGTACTCGAACGACGATGAGTATTGCGTTGGGGAGACCGCCTCTTTCTACAACCAAAGCACCGGAGAGTGGATCGATGGGACCAACTCCTGCGGAGGACCGAACTTCTTATGGAGCGTCAGCCCGGGCACCAATGGCGTGGAATGGACTGCGACCCCGGCAAACCTGGGGAGCAACAATGGTTTCCCGGCGATCCCGGACCAATGGACGAGCGGTGCCGATCCGCTGCCCGTGGTATTCAACCAGCCCGGCACCTACACGGTGCAGATCACCGCAGGTGGTAACGAGGATTGCCCCATCACACAAGAGGACGTGACCGTATGCGTCGAACCCCAGTTACTGCCAACCTTCAACCACAGCAATCCGGGCCTGTGCGTGCCACAAACCGTGTCGCTTACCAACACCACCGACCTCACGGACAACTGCACAGTGACATGGAATTGGGTGGTGACCTCCAGCGCACTGACCTGTGGAAGCACCGGCACTACAAGCTGGTCCGTCGGCAACGCTAGCTCCTTCTCACCCACATTATCGGTGACGCAGCCGGGCACCTATAGCGTCGTGTTGCAGGCCACGAATTCGTGCGGGACCGCAAGCAGCGCGCCCTACGTGTTCACCGTGGCGGACGAGCCCCAGGTGAGCTTCTTCGGCGTGCCCACCGTATGCGAGGGTGATGGACCATGCCCACCGGAACACCCAACTCGTCCACTACCAATCCGGCAGGTAGCACTGTCTTCAGCGGTCCGGGGCCGATCAGCATTACGGTGCAGAGCCTTTGTGGGCCAGCCAGCGCGAATGGGAACGTAACCGTGTTCAACGAGCCGCCGATCTCTGGCGTGCCTCCTGGGCCGATCCAAGTGTGCGAAGGGGATCCACTACTGCTCGTTGCCACCAACGATCCGGGCACAACCTTCACATGGACCTCGCCGACCGGCACCGTATACGTAAACGACACGGTGGCCTTGGCAGCTGCTACTTGGCCCGGCGATGGAGGCATCTGGACCGTTGTGCCCAGCGACGGCCCCTGCGCGGGCCCGCCGAACACGGTGCAAGTGATCGTGACCCAAGCGCCGCCAGTTGTGGCGAACGCCGCGCCCACGTCGTATTGCATCGGCGGAAGTAGCACGCTCACAGCCAATGGCGCGGGCAACTATGTGTGGACGGACCAGAACAATGTGCAGGTGGGCGTGGGCAGCCCGATCAGCGTAGCACCCACCACCACGATGACCTACACCGTGGAAGGTGATGTGGGCGGCTGCGCAGGCACGGACAATGTGACCGTGACCGTCTTCCCACTTCCTATCGTGGACGCGGGACCCGACCTCACCTTGTGCGATCAACCGACCGCGATCACCCTACAGCCGATCACCGCCGGTGGTACTTGGGACCTGCCTGTAGTGGGCGGTCAGTTCACGCCGAGCGGGCAAGGCACATTCACGCTTTACTACGACTTCGTAGACGGGAACAACTGCGCCAACACAGATTCGATCGTCATCACCGTGGATCCGCCACCACTGCCTGTAACAGCAGCGCCCGACACCACCATCTGCCTGAACAGCGGCGGGCTCCAACTCACCGCAACGCAACCGTTCGGTGCATGGACCGGACCGGTGTGGGTGGATGCGAATGGGCTCTTCACGCCGGGAGCGGTAGGGAACTTCACGGTGAACTACCAGATCGGAACAGGCAGTTGCGCCACGGATGATGATGTGATAGTGCAAGTAGTGAACGGCGTAGCGGTGAACGCGGGGCCGGACTTCGAGCTCTGTGCGAACGATCCTGTCTACCTCCTGACACCCAACCCAACGCCCGGCGTCTGGAGCGGCAGCGCAGGACTCACACCGAACGACGAATTCGATCCATCCTTGGTGCTACCTGGCCCGCATGTGATCACCTATACCTACAACGACCCGAACGGTTGTGTGATCCTGGATAACGTGGACGTGCTCGTGAACCCGATCCCCACGATCACGCAAACCGGCGACACCACGTTCTGCGACCAACCCTTCCCGCAACAGATCTTCTATTCACCCACCGGCGGCAACTGGGTCGGCCCGAACGTGGACAACCTGGGCGTTTACACGCCGAACGGTGTTACGCCGATCAACGATCCGGACACGCTGATCTACACCTATACCGACGCGAACGGTTGCACCAACAGCGACACCACGTTGGTAACGGTGATCCTTCCCCCCTTCATCGCGTGGGCTGGAAATGACACCGCGGCATGCGTAGGAGATCCACCCTTTCCGCTCATCGGCGATGGGCTCGGAGGGGATTGGAGCGGTTCGTATGTGATCCCTGGTTACTCCTTCGATCCGCAAGTGGTGGGCACCTTCACCCTCACCTACTCGGTCGGTACGGCCAGTTGCACCACAACGGATCAAGTGGACATCACCGTGGATCCATTGCCGGTGTTGACCGTGGGGCTCGACACCGCCGTGTGCGTGAGCGATCCTCCTTTCTTGCTGTGGGCCTCACCTGCCGGTGGTAGCTGGCAACCAACCGTTTACTTGCAAACCAACGGCACGTTCGATCCAGCGCTCGCAACGGTGGGTGTGCCGTCGCCCTGCTGTTACGACTACACCGACCCGAACACGGAATGCAGCAACAGCATTTGCCGCAACGTACTGGTGAACGATCTGCCCACAGTGCTTATCCAGGACACGCTGGGATGCGCAGGCGTGGCGATCACCTTCAACAATTGGAGCACCGCACCTGCTATCTACGCGTGGAACTTCGGCGATCAGATCGGCACGTCCGCTGCGCAGTTCCCCACCTACACGTACAACGCTGCGGGCGTGTACACGGTGAGCCTCGTGGTAACGAGCGGCGCGGGCTGTTTAGATAGTGCGCAAGCGACGGTCACCATCGACACCATCCCGATCGCGCAAGTGGATTGGACCCCGCTGGACACTTGCGGTGATGGAACGATCCAAGTGCTGAACACGGCGATCATGCCCGGCACCGATCATCTGTGGACGGCGAACGGTGCAACGATCAGCCTACTGGATCAACCGGGCAGCTTTGCCTTGACCGGCCCGATCCTGAATGATACGGTCTATACCATCACGTACACGCAGAGCAACCACTGCGGCGGGACTTCGGAGAGCTTCGACATCACGCTACATCCTTTCCCGGTGGCCAGCTTCGGCACCGATCAATTGATCTATTGCCTGGCCGATACGGTCTTCATCGGCAACGATAGCTACGGTCTGGTGGACAGCACACAATGGACTTTGGGTGACGGCACCACAAGCACCACGGATGCCATCATCTGGTACCACCAATACACGCTGGACTCCACATGGACGATCACGCAGGAGGTGTACAACGAATGCGGCGCGGACACGGCCACGTTCACCATCACCGTGCTACCGAACGAAGTGACCGCGTTCTTCAACACCGACACGGTGATCGGGTGCGCACCGCTCACGGCCACCTTCACCAATTTCAGCGATGGTGATACGGCGAGCATCTGGTATTTCGGAGACGCGAACAACAGCACCAGCACCTCCACGAACACGGGCTTCACCTATACCGATCCAGGCAGCTACACGGTGATGCTGGTGAGCTATGGCTGCGGGATCGACACCGCGTACCAACAGATCGACGTGCTCGCGTTGCCCGTGGTGACCACACAGAACGATACCACGATCTGCCTCGGCGATCCGATCACTTTCAGTGCGAGCGGTGCGGGCATCGTGGGCTTGATCTGGGACTTCGGGGACAACACGTTCGATTCGATCCCTTCGCCCACGCATACCTACACCGCCGCGGGCACCTATGAAGTGATCCTGAGTGTGATCAGCAACATCACACTTTGTCCTTCGGCCGATACGATCAACGTAACGGTGGTCACCGCGCCGATCGTGGCCATGCTCGCTACGGACAGTGTGGTGTGCGCGGGCGAGAGCATCGACTTCAACAGCAACGGCACCACCGGCAACAACCTGATCTATGACTGGATGCTGGACGGCACGACCTTCTCCTTCCAAAGCGACCCGCCACCACAGAGCTTCAATACGCCGGGCACCTACACCGTGGCCTTGGTGATCAACGATCAACTCACCGGTTGCCGGGACAGCATCGCCATGCAGATCGTGGTGAACGAAATGCCGGAGGCCAGCTTCACCCTCGATCCGGTGGATCCCTGCGGTGATCCCGCGTTCATCAACGCGACGAGCACGAGTACCCCTACAGGCGCATTGACGCACTGGCTGATCAATGGCACTTACGTGGGCAGTGGCCCTTCCTGGCAACAGAGTTGGACCACACCCGGCCAACACACGATCTCCGTCGTGGCGGAACTTCCCGGATGCGCCGATACCGCCACCACCGCGTTCGTGTTGAACGTGCTGCCGGAAGCCGACTTCACCCTTGGCCCCGCCTGCCTCGATCAACCTTTAGCGGTAACGGACCTCAGCGTAAACGCGGTGAGCTGGTGGTGGTACTTCAATGGTGTACAGGTGAGCACGGCCCAGACCACCGTGTCGTTGATCCCCACCGCATTGGGAACGGACACCGTGGCACTTACTGTGAGCAGCGCGGAAGGTTGTCGTGACAGCGCCTGGGTGGTGGTGACCGTTCACCCAACCCCTGAAGCACGAATGGCCGTGCGTGTTGAAGCGGATTGCCAGACCATCACTTTGCGAGCGACACCGGTCCCTCTGGCGAGCTATCTATGGACGGTGGATGGTGTTCCTTATTCCGAAGAGACGGAGACGGTGTACTTGTACGATGCGAACGTCACCACCACTATCACCATCACACTCACGGTCACGAGCGTTGATAGCTGTGTGGACCCGGTGACGAGCACGGTGGAGTTGCCTCCCTGCGTCTTCGTGCCGAGCGCCTTCACCCCGAACGGTGATGGCAACAACGAAACCTTCGCACCGGTGATAACCCCTTCGCAACGATTCCGCACCTTCCGCATCTTCAACCGCTGGGGCGAAGTGATCCATGAAGCGAACACCACACTGATCCCTTGGGATGGTAGTTATGGTGGTCGTCCATCGCCGGATGGCGTCTACGAATGGCAGGTGGACTATGTTGAATTGGGCGGTGCGCCGGTCCGCCGGGTAGGCCATGTCACGTTGCTACGGTAACGAACAAGGTGGCCCTTACCTTGGTTCCATGTCCATGAGATCATCGGTCACCCTACTCTGCGCATACGCGCTCGCTGGTTCCTCGCTCGCGCAGAACATGACCCCGTTCAACGATTTCAACATGGAACGGGACCGCATCAGCAAGAACAGCATGCTGGTGCTGGGCGGCTGGAGCATCGCGAACATGGTGGCCGGAGGTATCGGCATGGCGACCACGCCCGGCAAAACTGAAGCGAACTACTTCCACCAGATGAACCTCGCCTGGAACGTGGTGAATCTGGGCATCGCGGTACCGGCGTATTTCGGTGCGCGCAAACGGATGCGTGCCCCCTCCACGCTGGACATTCCGAACACCTTCGAAGCACAGCGGAAGGTCGGGGCCATCTACCTTATCAATTTCGGATTGGACTTCCTCTATGCGGGCAGCGGGTTATGGATGTGGGAGCACGGCCGCAGCAACGCCTTGGATAAGAACAGTGAGATGTTCCAGGGCTATGGCACTTCATTGATCCTCCAAGGCGGCTTCTTGTTGGTGTACGATCTAGCCAACTACATGGTCCATGCACGGCACTGGAAGAAGAAGCGCGCTGGGATGTGGGACCAGCTCCAGTTCAACGGGACCTCGATCAAGTACGCGTTCTGACAGCAGACCGCTCTAGGCGGACGACCGACGTCACTTAATGCCAAACCCTTCCACGAACCGCCGGTCGTTGGCCAGGCGTGGCACCTTGCTTTGGGCATCGTTCATGCCGCGTGCTTTCATCCATGTGGCGAAACCTCCGCGCGGCACAAGCGTGATCTTCAGTGGCCGAAGCACCTTACCGATGATCAGGTCCTTGTAGTAGGGATTGCGCCTCTGCAGGGCTTCGTCCATGCGTGCCGCGAAACGTGCGGGATCTTCCGGTTCCATTGCGAACTCGATGAACCACTCGTGGTAGGGCAGCCCTTCCGTCGGCGCGGGTTGAGGTGCCACGGTGAACTCCGCCACCTCGCACGGCTGCTCGCTCATGGCATCCTTCAGTGCGCCTTCCACTTCTTCCGCGATCACATGCTCACCAAAAGCGCTCGTGAAGTGTTTCGTTCGGCCCGTGACCACAATGCGCGGCGGTGCGAGTGAAACGAACTTGATCGTGTCCCCGAGCTCGTAGCCCCAGAGTCCCGCATTGGTGTAGAGTATGAGCGCATACTGCACGCCGACCTGCACCTCGGCGATGGACAAGGGTCTGGCGCCTGTACCACTAGCTGACACGGGTAGGAAACCGAAATAGATCCCATTGTCCAGCACGAGCAGCAAACCCTCTTCATTACTCTTGTCCTGGTACGCAATGAAGCCTTCGCTCGCTGGGAACAACTCCACGCTGGGCACGCTACCACCGATCAGCGCTTCCATGCGATGGCGATAAGGTGCGTAGTTCACGCCCCCATAGACGAAGAGGGAGAAATGAGGGAACACGTCCTTCACAGTGGCCATGCCGGTCTTCGCAAGCAAGCGCTCGAAGTACATCTGCACCCAGGCGGGAATGCCGCTGATAAGTCGCATGTCCTCGCGCATCGTCTCGCCCACGATCGCCTCCACCTTCGTCTCCCAATCAGAAAGACTATTGGTAGCATAGCTCGGCATGCGGTTCTTCAACAAGTAGGCAGGTACATGATTGGCCACGATGCCACTTAGTCTTCCGGTGGGGATCAGGCCTTTCTTGTCCAATACCGGACTGCCCTGCAGGAAGATCATCCTGCCATCCACGAAGTCCGTGCGCCCGCTATGTGCGATGTAGGCAAGGAGGGCGCGGCGTGCGCTGCCGATATGGTTGGACAGTGAGTTCTGCGTGATGGGGATGTACTTGGCTCCGCTCGTGGTGCCACTGGTCTTGCACAGGTAGAGCGGCAGCCCCGGCCACAACACATCATTCTCGCCTCCGATGATCCGCTCGATGTACGGTTTGAACCCTTCATAGTCGCGCAGCGGGATCGACTGCACAAGCCCGGTATGATCATGCACTTGATGGATCCGGTGCTCTCTTCCGAAGGTCGTAGCGCCGCCGAACTCCAGCAGCGAGCGCAGCACACCGAGTTGCGTGGCCGCAGGATCCATCGCACGGCGCATCACCGCACCGGTAACCAGTCGAGCGTAAGGTTTGGCGAGGATCGACTTGAGGCTCATCGGCCAAGGGCAAGCACAGAAACGGGGGCAAGCGCAACCACGAGCGCTTGCTCTTGCCCCTGCGCCTTTGCGTTCGTCATTGGAAGACCATATATGCCTGCGGATCGATGCTCTCCCCGTTCAGCCAAAGTTCGAAATGCAGATGGGGCCCGGTACTCAGTTCGCCGCTGTCGCCCACGATCGCGATGGCCTCGCCGGCCTTCACCTTCTCGCCTACCTTCTTAAGCAGAACGCTATTGTGTTTGTACACGCTCACCAGGTCGCCGCGGTGTTGGATCTGGAGCACGTGACCGCCGTCCGTGGTCCAAGAGGCGAGCGTGACGGTGCCATCCAAGCAAGCCTTCACGGCCTCATTGGCCTTGGCCACCACATCGATCCCGAAATGTCCCGAGCGTCGTTCGAACGCGGTGGTAACAATGCCGCGTAGCGGGGGGAAAAAGAACATACCGGCGAGCTCGCGCCCGGCGGGGGCATCCACCTGGCCTTCGGAAAGCGCGTAAGCCTCCTGTTGCTGCACTTTGGCACGAAGCAAACTGTCCCGGAGGCTCGGGGCGAGATCGGCGGCAGTAGGCATCTGGTCCACGCGCGAGGTGCTAGGGGTACTGTCGGACGTTATCTCTCCGCTGAGAACGCGCCGGAGATTGGCCAGATAGAGTTCCTGGTCGGTAAGGCGCAGAGCGATGGAATCCGCGAGCAAGGTGCTGCGGTAGGCGTTCCTCTTGGTTTCCTGGTCGGCATATCCGGGGATGTATCGCTTCAGCGGAGTGAACACGATGACGGCGGTGACCAACGCCCCGTGCAATGTGAAGGCGGCGATGGCGAGCAGGAGCACGTTGAGCCGGGAGAGCCGGATGCTGAAGCGCTCTTCGAAGGTGCGGTCGTTGATCAGGAGCAAGCGGTACTTGCTTTTCAACTTGCGCAGTACCCGCTTGCGCTTGGGGGGGTCGGGGGCTGCGGCCATAGCGGACAAATATCGCGGCTCATAGGGCACACCGGTGGGTCTTGTAATTTCCGGGCTTCCATGGAACAGGGCTTGCGCGCGTTCAATTGGTTGGTGATCGGCGCCTGCGCGGCGCTGTTATTACCTGGCCTCGTGCGCGAGGGCATGTTCATGGACGGCCTGCTGTACACCGCGGTGGCGCACAATCAGGCGCACGGGTTCGGCACGTTCTGGGCGCCGCGCTTCAGCCATGTCGGCGTGGCCGGCATGGCCATCTTCCATGAACATCCACCGCTCGCGTTCGGGATGCAGGCCTGGTGGTTCCGGTTGCTAGGGGACGGGTTCTGGGTGGAACGGCTGTATTGTCTGGCGGCGGCGTTGCTCACCATAGCGCTGATATTCAGGCTGTGGAAGGTCTGTACGCATGATCATCCTTCGCTGCGTCCTCTGTGGGCTTGGCCGGTGCTCTTGTGGATCATCGTCCCCCAAGTGTTCTGGAGTTCCCACAACAACATGCTGGAGAACACAGTAGCCGTGTTCGTCACCGCAGCGGTGCTGCAAGTGGTCATCGGTATGCGAGGGGGCTGGCTGGTCCGGGCTATCACCGCTGGAGTGTTCGTCTTCCTCGCGAGTTTCACCAAAGGGGTTCCTGGGCTTTTCCCCGTGGCCGCCCCGGTCCTTTTGTGGGCCGCTTCGCGCAACGTTCTTTCTTTTCGCCGGGCGACGTTGTTCTCACTGGTGATGGGCAGCGTAGTGGCCACCATCTACTTCCTGCTCTGGCAATGGCCGGAGGCCCGGGCCAATTTGGAGCCCTACGTGAACGGGCGCTTGTTGCATCGCATCGATGCGCAGCACACCGTAGTGCATCGCTGGCGGATACTTGCCGACCTGCTCGCTTCGCAGATCGGGCCCTTGGTCATGGTAGGAGCAGCGTTCCTGTTGGGCCGACGATCGGGAGCGGACCGCCCGCCGACGGCGCTGCGGGGAACCGCATTGGGCATGCTCCTGATCGGGCTCAGCGGCGTGGCTCCCATGATGTTGACCCTGGTGCAGAAGTCGTTCTATAGCGTGCCCGCGTTCCCGATGATCGCCCTCGGGCTAGGGCTTTGGGGCGCCTATGCGCTGCGCCATGTATTGGATCGGTTGGAGCAACGGAACACGCTGGCGGATCTTGTCCGCTACACCGGCATGGTAGCCTGTGGGGTGGCCATGGTCCTTTCGGTGCTGCTCTTCGCAAAACCCGCGCGTGACGAGGATCTGCTGGCCGACGTAGCCGCCATTGGCTCAACGGTTCCTGCTGGCAGCTTGGTGGACCTGCATCCGGACCTTTGGAACGAGTGGAACCTACAGGGGTATCTGATGCGGTACCACGCCATCTCGCTGGAGGTTGCGGGGAACCCGCATATTTGGTCCATCGGCCCGAAAGGCGCCCCACCACCAGCCCGTTACACGGATAGCGGGATCCCATTGCGCACTTTGGTACTGTACCGATCCTACCCTGCTTCCGGGGGGATGAAATAACTTCGCGCGTTCGAAGTTGAAGCTCCCGTGATCCGCGTCGTACCCCTTCGCTTGGCCGTTTGGCTCCTCTTGGCCCTCATGGCGACCGGGTGTTCCAAGAACAAGGACCGCTTTACGAGCCGCGCATATCACCGCCTCACCGCGCGTGACAATGGTTGGTTCAATGGGAACGAGAAGCTGAAGGAGACCGTGAAAGGCATCGAAAAGGCCTTTGTGGACGACTTCGACGAGGTCCTCCCCATTTTCGTGTATGGCACCGAGGAGCAGGCCAAAGGCGCCGGGGCCGACCTGGAGAAGTGCATCGAGAAGTGTTCGCTGGTGATCGAGCGGCACTCCATGGACATCAAGGGAGAGGAGCGCAACAAGTGGATCGACGACGCCTACTTCGTTATCGGCCGCTCCTACTTCTACAAGCGGGCCTACTTCGATGCGCAGCGCACGTTCGACTACGCGGGCAGGCGCTTCAAAGGGCAGAACCGGCAGCTGGAATGCAAGCTTTGGCTGGCACGCACACTGATCCAAACCGAGCAGTACGCGCGGGCGCAGAGCGTGCTGGACGAGGTGCGCGAGATCAAGAAATTGCCCAAGCGCTTTCCCCACGATGAGTTGGCCGTCATCCAAGCGGACCTGGACCTGAAGCGCGGCAAGGTGGATGATGCGATCATCAACCTGGAGCGCGCCGTGGAGATCACCAAAGACCGTTTCCAACGCGTGCGCTGGACCTTCATCCTGGCGCAACTCTACCAGGTGAAGGGACAGGAGGACAAGTCCATCGCGGCCTACCGAGCCGTTACGCGTATGAACCCGCCGTACGAACTGGCCTTCCATGCGCAAGTGTTCCAAGCCATGGCGTTCGATCAGGGCGATAGCAAGAAGCTGCGCAAGATGCTCGTGCGCATGCTGCACGACGATAAGCATGTGGACCACTATGACATGATCCACTATGCCTTGGCAGGGATCGATCTGAAAGAGAACAAGGACAGCAGCGCGGTGGCGCACCTTAAGAAGAGCGCCTTGGTGAGCACCACCGACACGCGCCAGAAAGCCAAAAGCTGGCTACGCCTGGCGGATCTCTACTTCGATGACCGCGTCTACCCCGATGAACAACTCTACTACGACAGCACCACGACCCTGCTGGCCGAAGCGCATGTGCGCTATGAAGAGGTGAAAACGCGTGCGGAGGTGCTTGGCGACCTCGTGGAGCAATTGAACATCATTTCCCGCGAGGATAGCCTGCAAGTGCTCGCGGGTATGGACCCCGGCGAGCGGGAGAAGGCCATCCAGCGGATCATTCGTAAGCGGGAACGGGAAGAGGAGGACAAGGCCGAAGCTGAAGCGGCCGCGCGTGAGGCCTTGGAGAACGGCACCACCGCCCCCGCCAAGCCCGCCACCCCGGTCGCTACCGGGGATCGGGGAGCCTGGTACTTCTACAATCCCCAGCAACTGAGCCGCGGCTTGGCGGAGTTCAAGAAGAAATGGGGCAACCGCACCCTGGAGGACGACTGGCGCCGCAAAGACCGCAGCGGCAGTGCATTGGCCGGCACCGAGGAACAAGAGGAGGAGACAGAAGAGGACCCTACCTCGGAGAAAGGGAAGGAAGGCGAACCCGCATGGAAGGACCCAGCCTTCTATTCCAAGGACATTCCGAGCGACACCGCCGCCATCGAAGCCTCGAACGGCCGTATCTGTGAAGCCATGTACCGCTCCGGCATGATCTACAAGGAGAAGCTCAAGGATGTGGACAACGCGATCGAGAGCTTCGAGGTGCTGAACAATCGTTTTGACGAATGCCGCTACACCCCGGAAAGCCACTACCAGCTTTACCGCATCTACCTGGCCCGCGAAAAGACCGGCGGCTTCATGGACTTCGGGGGCAGTTCCTCACAGGCCTACGCCAACATTATCCTGGAACGCTGGCCGGACAGTGAATTCGCACGATTGGTGCGCGACCCATCTTTCCTGGAGGCGGGCGAAGCACGTCGCCAGGTGGAGTCCGCCGAGTACGACCAGTTGTACCGCGAATTCAGGCAGCGGAATTATCTCTTGGTCATCAGCACAGCCAATCAAGTGATAGCGAACGAGCCACGCAACCACCTCTTACCCAAGTACCATCTGCTGAAGGCCATGGCTGTGGGTGGCACGCATGAACTGGGCGCGTTCCGCATCGCCCTCAACGAAGTGAAAGACAAGTTCCCCGATACGGACGAGGCCAAAGCCGCTATGGAACTGCTCGCCGCCCTGGACAAACAAGCGGGTACAACCCCGGCGAACGATGGCAAGGGCCCGGCCCCGGCGAGTACCTTCCGCGTGGACCAGGGTCCGCACTACATCGCCTTGATCCACCCGAACGCTGCCGGCGATGTGGAAGTGGTGAAGACCAAGATCAGTGACTTCGATGAGCGCTATTTTCCCGATCGCAACATTCTGGTGGAAAGCACCATCTTGAACAGCGATGAGCAAGTGGTGCTTTTGCGCCTGTTCGACGACCTGCCTTCAGCGATGGCCTACTACCAGCAGTTCCTTGGCGACGTAGGTATTCTAGCTGGCGTGAACGATCAAGGACATCCGCTCTTCGCCATCAGTCCGGACAACTACGCCCAACTCTTCCGGAACAAGGACGTCGATGCGTATGCGTCGTTCTTCACCAAGAACTACCTCCCGGGCGAATGAGCTTCGACAGGCATCGGATAAGTACCTGAGGCTGTTATCTTTGACCCATTCCCACTGGAACCTAGGAGGCCATGTCGCTCTTCCAACCCGATAAAAAGACCGAACCCATGAACAAGGCGGCGGAGCCGGTGAACACCGGAAAGATCAACAGTATCATGGAGGGCACCTCCATCGAGGGGGAGATCCGATCGGACAGCAACATCCGTATCGATGGTCGTGTAAAGGGCACCGTGAACGCGAAAGGCCGCGTGATCGTCGGTCAAAGCGGCGTGATCGAAGGCGAGGTGATTTGCCAGAGCTCGGATATCGAAGGCACCGTGATCGGCAAAGTGAACTGTCAGGACCTGCTGAGCCTGAAGGCGACCGCCAAACTGCAAGGCGACATCAACACCAAGAAACTGGCGATCGAGCCAGGCGCGGTCTTCACCGGCAACTGTAGTATGGCTGGCGGCGTGGTGAAGGAGATGGATCCCATGCGGCTGAGCACAGCGGGGAACGCCACGCGCGTAGAACCCGCACAGGCCGCCCGCTAGGCGTTGGCCACCCCGATGAAGCAAGGTCGGCGCAGCGCCGTGCTTCCGGTACTTCTCTTCAGTCTTCTTTGCACGGGAGTTACGGTGTATGCCCTGCATGTCCTTGGCGTCGCCTTCGTCTGGCCCTTTGGGCTCATGCTCGGTTGGTTCGCGGCGGTTACGTTGGTACTTCTCCTCTGGCAGGAGCGCGCTTTGGGGCCCGACCTTCGTCCGTTCATGCGCCGGTTCATGGCGGGCTTGGTGATCAAACTTCTGGGTTCGCTGGTACTGCTCTTTCTCCTGCTCTGGATCGCACCGGCGGAGAGCACCAAACCCATGGCCGTCTCCTTCGCCTTGCTCTATTTAGCCTACCTCGGCTTCGGCACAGCACGGCTGGTGGGCCGTATGCGCAACCAGGCACGCCCATGAAGTTGGAAGACGGCATCGACAAGGAGGAGCTGGAGGAGATCACTGGTCCAGCCAAGAGCTACGCACGCTTCGGCGCGCTCGGGATACAGATGGTGGCCTTTCTGGCCGTCGGGGTGATAGGGGGCCGTTGGCTCGATGGAAAGTTGGCGTGGAAGTTCCCGCTCTTCACCCTGCTCGGCGTGGCCTTTGGCCTGCTCGGATCGATCTGGTTCCTGTTCAAGGAGGCCAAGAGGAAGTGATCCAAAGCGCCGTTGCGGCGCTTGCATTTTTTGTATGCGGTCGATGGCTACATTTGCGGCCGCAAACGGGGGTACCCTCGCACCCATGTCGCTGAAGCGCCTGCTGTACAACACTTTTCTGTTCCTGGGCGCTCTTTGCGTGGCTCCCTTCGCGATGGCGCAGGAAGGGGCGGCCCACGGCATACCCGATAGCACGGAAGCGACCGCGCATTCCACGGCCACGGCTCACGAAGAAGAGGCGCATGGCTCCGCCCACGCCCCGGAGAAATTCAACGCCGGCAAGCTCATCATGGAGCATATCGGCGATGCGCATAGCTGGCACTTGTGGGGCCACACGAGCCTGCCTCTGCCCGTGATCCTTTGGACGGACAAGGGCATGGAGTGCTTCAGCAGCGGCAAGCTGATGGATGAGCACCACCACGCGGTGCCCTGCCAAGGCGCGCATTACACCTATTTGTTGGAGCACGAGAAGATCCAAGCGGTACACACCGATGGATCGGTGAACGAGACCGCCAAGCTCATCGACTTCAGCCTTACCAAGAACGCGGCAACCTTGATCGCGGCTTGCGTGCTATTGCTCGTGGTGTTCATAGGCATGGCGCGTGGTTATGCGCAACGTGGCGTGAGCGCACCGAAGGGGCTCGCGAAGTTCCTTGAGCCCATCGTCCTGTTCGTGCGGGACGACATCGCCAAGAGCGCGATCGGGGAGAAGCACTACAAGCGCTTCCTGCCCTACCTGCTCACCTTGTTCTTCTTTATCTGGTCGCTCAATCTCATCGGCCTCATCCCGATCTTCCCGTTCGGCGCGAATGTGACAGGGAACATCGTAACGCCTCTGGTACTGGCCGCGATCACATTCCTCATCGTCACCTTCGCCGCGAACCGGCATTACTGGCGGCACATTTTCGCCATGCCTGGAATTCCTGCCGCTGTGCTCGTCATTCTCACGCCGATCGAGATCATGGGGCACTTCATCCGCCCGATCGTGCTTATGGTCCGGTTGTTCGCGAACATCATGGCCGGCCACATCGTGCTGCTGGTGTTCTTCTGCCTCATCTTCATCTTCAGCAAGAACGGTGAGTCGCTCATCGGCGGATACGCCACCAGCCCCTTCGCGCTGGCCTTCACCATCTTCATCAACTGTCTCGAATTGCTCGTGGGCGCCCTTCAGGCCTACGTGTTCACATTGCTCACCAGTATCTACATCGGCACGGCCGTGGCCGGTGGGCATGACGATCATCACCACTAGGAACAACCCGAACATCCAACCTTCACTTTCGATGACCACTTTGAACATTCTTCTCCAAGCCGCTCCTGAAGCTGGTATGGCCGTTGCGAAAGCAGGTGCCGTGATCGGTGCCGGCCTCGCTGCGATGGGTGCCGGTATCGGCATCGGCCGCATCGGCGGTAGCGCACTGGAGAGCATCGCACGCCAGCCCGAAGCAAAAGGCGACATCGTGAGCAACATGATCTTGGCCGCCGCACTGGTGGAGGGTGTTGCTCTCGGTGCCGTAGCACTGGGCTTCATCGTGGGTCTCTAGAAGGTCCGCTTATAGTGCATGCATTGCCATCGCTCATCGAAGCGAGGTGCCTCATCGCATCAGGCGTGATCGTCCATAACCTCATCCGTCCATGGAACTCGTAACCCCCCCCATCGGCCTCCTCTTCTGGATGTGCCTTTCGTTCGGTATCGTGGTTTGGCTGCTGGCCAAATACGCGTGGAAGCCGATACTCGGCAGCGTGTCCCAGCGGGAGCGCTCCATTGAGGACGCGTTGAACGAAGCGAAGAAGATGCGCGAGGACATGGCCCGGATGAGCGCTGGGAATGAGGAGTTGATGCGCCAGGCACGCGAAGAGCGCGAAGTGATGCTGAAGGAAGCGCGCGACATCCGCGACCAGGAGATCGCCGGAGCGAAGGCCAAAGCGAAAACCGAGGCGGAAGCGCTGCTAGGCCGTGCGCGTGAGGACATCCGCAACGAGAAGAACGCTGCGATCACCGAAATGAAGAACCAAGTGGCCGAGTTGAGCGTGATCGTGGCCGAGACCATTCTGCGCGAGAAGCTTGGGAGTGAGGCCGCCCAGCACGCACTGGTGGACAAAGTGATGAAGGACGCCGACCTCCGCAAGTCATGATCATCGCCCCGGTCGCCTACCGCTACGCCAACAGTTTGCTGTTGCTCGCCACCGAGCATGGCACGTTGGAAGGCACGCAGGCGGATATGCGTTTGGTGGCCACTACCTGCGCTCAGGAACGCGAACTGATATTGCTACTGAAAAGCCCGGTGGTGAAACCGGACAAAAAGGACCGCATCCTGGAACTGGTCTTCGCCGGTAGGATCGGTGAGGTGACCGCGAAGTTCATCAGCATTCTGGTGCGCAAGGGCCGCGAGGCATTGTTGCCCGATGTGGCGGCAGCGTTCACCGAACTCTACCGCCAACAACAAGGGCTCATCACCTGCGAGGTGCGCAGCGCTGTGCCACTGAGCGCCGAAGCCCGAAAGCGGGTGCAGGAAATGGCCGCCGGCAAATTCCCCGGCAAATCCATCACGCTCTCCGAGACAGTGGACCCCGAGCTGATCGGTGGCATTGTGGTGCGCATCGGCGACGAACAACTGGACGCCAGTGTGAGCCGCCGCCTCCACGACCTGCGTCGTGAATTCTCCAAGAACCCGTACATCCCAGCGATCTAATAGACCAAGGCCATGGCCGAAGTGAAACCCGCCGAAGTATCGGCGATCCTCAAACAAGAACTCGCCGGTTTCCGCAGCGAAGCGGAACTGGAAGAGGTGGGTACCGTGCTGCAGGTCGGTGATGGCATCGCCCGCATCTACGGACTGCGCGGTGTGCAGAGCGGTGAGCTCATCGAGTTCCCCAGCGGTCTGCGCGGCATCGTGCTGAACCTCGAGGAGGACAACGTGGGAGCGGTGTTGCTCGGCCCCAGCGTGGGGATCAAGGAAGGCGATACCGTGAAGCGCACCAAGCGCATCGCCAGCATCCGCACCGGCGAAGGCATCGTGGGCCGTGTAGTGAACACGCTCGGCGAACCGATCGATGGCAAAGGCCCGATCAGCGGTGAGCTTTTCGAAATGCCCTTGGAGCGCAAAGCACCCGGCGTCATCTATCGCGAACCCGTAAAGGAGCCGCTGCAGACCGGCGTTAAAGCCGTGGACGCGATGATCCCCATCGGCCGTGGTCAGCGCGAGTTGATCATCGGTGATCGCCAAACCGGCAAGAGCACGGTGGCCATTGACACGATCATCAATCAGCGTGAGTTCTTCGACGCTGGAAAACCAGTGTACTGCATCTACGTGGCCATCGGCCAGAAGGGATCCACCGTGGCCGGCACGGTAAAGACCTTGGAAGAGAACGGCGCCATGGCCTACACCACGGTGGTGGCCGCCAACGCGAGCGATCCCGCACCGATGCAGTTCTACGCGCCGTTCACCGGTGCCGCCATCGGCGAATACTTCCGCGATACCGGTCGTCCTGCACTGATCGTGTACGATGATCTCTCCAAACAAGCTGTGGCCTACCGCGAAGTGTCGCTGCTGTTACGCCGTCCACCGGGCCGCGAAGCCTATCCCGGTGACGTGTTCTACCTCCACAGCCGCTTGTTGGAGCGCGCCGCGAAGGTGACCGCCGACCAGACCGTGGCCGAGCAGATGAACGATCTGCCCGCTTCGCTCAAGGGCAAAGTGAAAGGCGGTGGTTCATTGACCGCGCTGCCGATCATCGAAACACAAGCGGGCGACGTGTCCGCCTACATCCCTACCAACGTGATCTCCATCACGGACGGGCAGATCTTCCTCGAGAGCAACTTGTTCCTGAGCGGTGTCCGACCTGCCATCAACGTCGGGATCAGCGTGAGCCGCGTGGGTGGGAACGCCCAGATCAAGAGCATGAAGAAGGTGGCCGGCACCCTGAAGCTGGACCAGGCGCAGTACCGCGAACTCGAGGCCTTCTCCAAGTTCGGCTCCGACCTCGACGCTGCCACCAAGGCCGTACTGGACAAAGGCGCGCGCAACGTGGAGATCCTCAAGCAAGGTCAGAACAGTCCCATGCGCGTGGAGGAGCAGATCGCCATCATCTACTGCGGCACCAAAGGTTTGTTGAGCAGGGTGCCTGTGAAGAACATCAAACAGTTCGAGGCCGAGTTCCTCACCATCCTTCGCAACAAGCACAGCGATGTGCTCGCCGCGTTGAAAAAAGGCGACTACAACGACCAGCTCACAGGCACGTTGGAGAAGGTCGCTGCGGACCTGGTGAAGAGCCTCGACAACTAGGATCCAGGAAGCGCGCAGCAAATGGCTAGTCTGAAGGAGGTACGCAACCGGATCGTCTCGGTCAACAGCACCAAGCAGATCACGGCCGCCATGAAAATGGTGAGCGCCGCCAAGTTGCGTCGTGCCCAGGACGCCATCGTGCGCATGCGTCCGTACGCCGAGAAGTTGCAGCGGATCCTAAGCAATGTGAGCGCCTCACTGGATAGTAACGAGGGTGTTTACAGCCAGCAGCGCGAGGTGAAGAAAGCGCTGTTCGTAGCCATCGTCAGCAATCGTGGTTTGGCCGGTGCTTTCAACACGCAAGTGTTCCGCCTGATCCGCAAAGCGGCCGCCGATGCGAAGGCACAGGGTGCCGAGGTCACGGTGCTTCCCATCGGCAAGAAGGCGATGGACGCGTACCGTCGCACCCCTTACTTCAACGCCGAATTCCCGAGCGACCTGGCCCGTTTGTTCGATGGGTTGGCCTTCGACAAGGTGGCTCCCGTGGCAGAACTCGTCATGGCGAAGTTCGCCGAAGGCAAGTACGACCGCGTAGTGCTCTTCTACAACAAGTTCAAGAACGCTGCCACGCAGATCACCACCGAAGAGCAATACCTCCCCGTACTACCAGCGGATCCCGCCGCGGCGAAGATCTCTACCTCGAAGGTGGACTACATCATGGAGCCCGACCGGGCCACCATCGTGCAGGAGATCATTCCCAAAAGCCTGAAGATCCAGCTCTACAAAGCGCTGCTCGACAGCCACGCCGCCGAACACGGCGCCCGCATGACCGCCATGCACAAGGCCACCGACAATGCCGACAGCCTGCTGAAGGAGCTGAAGCTCACCTACAACAAGGCCCGGCAGGCGAGCATCACCAACGAGATACTAGAGATCGTCGGTGGGGCCGAAGCGTTGAAGGGCTGAGCGCTTGTAGCTCGTCCAAGCAGCGCCAGTGCTCACCGCGAACGCTTGGGTTTAGCCAGTGTACTTCAAACCCCAACGGCGCTGCCGCAGGGGAAGAAGCTCAGCGTTTCTGACCGATTGTGCCTTGCTCTCGGAAGGACTCGCAAGCCGCTCAACAGCTCTTTATCTTCGACGAATTTGTCTTTTTGTCCGACGACCATTGACAAAGGGCCTGCGATGCGCGAAGATTTGCATCTCCTCAGCGACGGGCCTACCCCCGTCCGATCGGACCGATGCGGCACCACCTCACCCTCTTCTGCGGATCCTTAAGCCTTGGCCTTGCCGCACAGAATGGACCTGCGGGTGTGGGAAATGCTGCGAACAACGTGCTCTGGCTCAGGGCGGATAATGGTGTAACCCAGACAGGTGCCTCCGTGGACGTTTGGAGCGATCGTTCCGGCAATAACAACCACGCGGCGTTCCCCGTGGGCCAACCCGCGCAAAGGCCTACGCTGGTCGCGGCCTCTCAAAACGGCTATCCCACGATCGACTTCGACGGGGTGGACGACCAACTCGTGATACCGGACCAGAACAACTTGGACCTCACTGGTTGGGACTTCTTCATCGTGAACGCAGTGGATGCCGCCAAGAGCAACAACGTATGGTTCAGCAAGGGCAGCAGCACCGCATGCAACTATGGGCTGTGGAGCACCGCCACCAATGCGCTACAGCTACCCATCTATGACATCTTCTCGTTGTTCAGCACCCCCACCACGATGGCGAACGTGACCGGCCCCGCGTTTACCCTGGAGCAGTACACCAACAACGTGCTCTTCGGGCTCTTCCCATCCCGCACCGTCTACCGCAACGCGGTGAGCATCTATTCCGATGTGAACCTTCTGCAACTACCCCAAGCGAACAACCAACCCTTACGCATCGGAAACGCCACGGGCGCCGCAGGCTGGAACCTGGACGGCGATATCGCCGAAGTGATCATGTTCAACAGCCGTGTGAACACAGCCCAGCGCTATTTGATCGGCAACTACCTCGCCGCCAAATACGGGATCGCGCTCGGTGCCAATGAGATCTACCAAATGGACGATGTGGCCAATGGCAACTACGACCACGATGTCGCTGGCATAGGGCGGGTGGATGGCGGTAACCTGCAACTCGATTCGCGTGGCACCGGTATTGTGCGCATCTACAATGCCAGCAGCCTCGGCAACAACGAGTTCATGATGTGGGGGCATGACAACGACATCATGGGCACTTGGGGATCCGTGGATCTTCCGGTAGGGATACAAGGGCGCTGGTTCCGCACATGGCGCGTAAGCGAACTGAACGCTACGGCGAGCAGCGCTGTGGATGTTGGCTCTGTGACCATGGAGTTCGACCTCACGGGCATCACTCCGATCACCTCTACCGATATCCGGCTACTGGTCGACACGGACAATGATGGGGTATTCGCCGATGAAACACCGATCGGACCACCTACCGCGGTAGGCGGTAACATCTATCGGTTCACAGGTATCTCACAGTTGGCGAACGCGCGGCGGTTCACACTTGGCACGATCAACACCTTCCAGACCCCATTGCCAGTAGAGCTGGTCCGCTTCGACGCGAACGCAATGCCACCAACGGGTGTGGAGATCACTTGGTCCACCGCCACTGAAATGGACAACGATCACTTCTTGGTGCAACGCTCGAGCGACCTCCTGGAATGGTCGCCGATCGGCCAGGTGGATGGCCAGGGCACCACCTTGGAGCGCACCGATTATAAGTTCTGGGACCACGAGCCCATAGGCGGCGTTTCCTACTACCGCCTGCTACAGGTGGACATGAACGGCGAGCAGGAGGCCTCGTTCGTTCGCGGGGTGACGTGGTCATACGGTTCCGGCCCGCGCGTGGCACCGAACCCAAGCAACGGTTCCTTCCTGCTGCGCCTAGACCCGGAGCGGGCAAGTTTGGTGTATGTGCTGGACGCCACTGGCCGTGTGGTATGGTCAAGTCCGGGTCCCTTGACGGGCTCGGTGGCAATGGACCTGGGATATCTTCCTGCCGGCACCTATACTGCGGTCATGTCGAACGAGCGGGCGCGCCAATCCGAGCGCGTGGTCATCGAACATTGAGCCAAGGCTCGCGGTCCTGGTTTCGATCCGCCGTGATCTGGATCGATCCACTTTCCGGGGCTCTGGATCCTTGCGAACCCGAGATGAGGAACGGGCGTAGAACGGGCCGCTCAACCCTTAGCGGTCATGTCCCGATCCATTCACCTTTCTTGGTCGTTCGTACCGCTGGTCGCGTTCGCACAAACCGGTCCGGGAGGGGTTGGCACCAGTGCGAACAATATCCTCTGGCTCGATGCCAACTACGGCGTAACCCAAAGCAGTGGCTCGGTAAGCGCCTGGAGCGATCGTTCTGGTAACGCCAACAACGCCGCATACCCTCCGGCTATCCCCACCTCGCTGCCAACCCGAGTGACCAACTCCGTCAACGGCTATCCCTCTCTGGACTTCGACGGGGTGGACGACCAGTTATGGGTGAGCGATCATAGTACGTTGGACCTAACCCAGTGGCATGCTTTCATCGTGGTGATCGCGGATCTCCAGAAAAATTACAACGCCTGGGTGGTGAAGGGGGACGACAATTCCGAGAACTACGAGATGTTGAGCTACAGCGATGGCAATATCCACACCCCCACCCGCTACACCGATGGCACACGCACTTTCCCCTCCTCGTCCGGTGGACAGGTAACCACCACGGACTTCAACATCTTCGAGTACTCCTATTCCAGCTCGGTGGGACGGGACGTGTGGAAGAACAGTGGGAGCAGTACGATCATAACCGACAACGAGAACAAGACCCCCGCAACGAACAACCTTCCTCTTTACATCGCCAACGAACGAAGCACCACAGGCCGCGAGGTGAACGGCGACATCGCCGAGGTGATCCTGTATAACGCACCGCTCAATTCGGCAGAGCGCATCGTAGTTAACAACTACCTGGCGGCCAAATACGATCGCAGCTTGGGCGCGAACGATCTGTATATCCAAGATGACGCCGCCAATGGGAACTATGATCACGCTGTGGCGGGCATCGGAAGGATCAACTCGAGCAACCAGCAAACCGATTCCTACGGATCAGGTATCGTTCGGATGGCGAACGCCACCGGGCTCAACAACACGGAATTCCTGTTGTGGGGGCACGACGGCGGGGCACTGGGCACCTGGGGAGTGGGCGACCTGCCCACCGGAATCCAAGGGCGATGGCAACGTGTATGGCGCGTGAGCGAAGTGAACACCAGCGGTACCGCCATTGATGTAGGCAACGTGGACATCACCTTCGACCTCAGCGGCCTTGGTTCCGTAATGTCCAGTGACCTGCGCCTGCTCGTGGACACGGACAACGACGGTGTCTTCGCGGATGAAACACCGATCAGCGGAGCCACCAACCCCAGCGGGAACAATTATCGATTCTCCGCGGTCGCCGCGCTCACCAATGGGGTCCGGTTCACCTTGTCCACCATCAACCTCAGCGCGACCCCGCTGCCGGTGGAACTCATAGCCTTTACAGCCGAACCCGATGGCGCAGGCGCAGTGCGCACCGCTTGGACCACCGCGAGCGAACACGACAATGCCGGGTTCACCGTGCAGCGTTCCAAGGACCTCGAAAGCTGGAGCGATGTGGCGTATGTGTTCGGTGCCGGAAATAGCCAAAACACCCTTCACTACACCGCGACCGACCTCCATCCCTTCTTTGGAACGAGCTTCTACCGCCTAGAACAAACGGATCTGGACGGCGATCACCAACTGTCCCATGTTGTGCAGGTGGTCCTTGATCCGCATACCCGCCCAACGCTATCGCCGAACCCGGCCACCGAACGACTTGTGCTGTCGGGTATCGCCACCAACACATCAATAGAAGTGTATGATGCGCTGGGCCAACGTATGATCGTACCCACGATACGGACCAATTCGGGCGTGGAAATAACCACTGTGGACCTAGCGCCGGGTGCGTATGTGTTGATCTGCTCCGGAAGTTCCGTTCCCTTCGCCAGCAACTTCATCAAGGAGTAGCCGGCAAGACCTCCTCGCACTGCCGGGTGCGTATTTTGGCGCGGGCCTTGAGGCCGCCAGGCCACGTGCGTCGCATCCTTCTCCCTTTCCTCCTCGGCTTGTCGCTTTGCGGGCTGTCGTGGTGGTTGACCGGACCCGATGACGACACGGTCCTTACCGCACGCACGGAACGCCTCCAATTAGTTGTGAACCGGGCGGCCAGCGACCTACGCGCCCAGGTCCGATCGGTTTCTGCCGAGATCGACGCGGCCGGGCTGGATACACTGATCCAAAAGCGCGGTGCCTGGTTGATGGAACCCCGCACAGCCATGGAGCTTTTCGTGTTCCGTCACGACTCCTTGGTTTTCTGGACCAGCCGTGCCCCGGCAGAGGGTGGCCCCCTTTACAGAGATGCTGTCGGCCATGTACGATTGCCTGACGGGATCTATCTGCATGCGGAGGCGAGCACCGGTCCGCACCGCATACATGCGCTGCGCCTGGTGTGGTACGCACCCCCGATAGAGAACCGCTATCTAATGAAGGGGTTCGCTCCCAGTTTGGGAATGCTGCATGGGCTCTCCGCCGAGCCCGGACCCGGTATCGGCCCCGTGGTGCGTGACGGCGAAGGCCAAGTGATGTTCCGAACCGCGTTGCCGGACAAAACTGGCTCTGGTGGGGGCTGGCCCATCGTTCGTTCCCTTTTGCTGATCCTTGGCGCATGCCTGATCATTGTGGCCTTCTGGCGGGCTTCCCTGAGCCTGGCTCATAGGACGAACGCCGCCACCGGCATGCTCCTGTTCGCCGGTCTATTGCTCCTTGCCCGATGGCCTGGTCTGGTCTACCGCACATTCCCCGACCAAGACACCTTCCCCCTTTTCGACCCGGTCCTGTACGCAACGTCCTTCCTTTTCCCCTCGCTCGGTGACTACCTCTTGAACGCAGGGCTTTTCCTGTGTGTCGTGCTCTTCGTCCGAAGCGCATTGCGCGGGACCCTGTTTGCGGCCCCGCGCATCGGGCATTTCTGGAACATCGCGTGGCTCGCCCTCTTGGTCGTGATCGCAGCGTGGCTTACTGGACTGGTACAAGGCCTTGTCACCGACAGCCGGCTCGAACTCGATCTCCAACATGTCGAAGGCTTCGATCCCTACAGCGCGCTTGCCCTTTGCGGCGCGGCCATCTTCTTTGGGGGATGGTGTTTGTTGGCGGATACCTGGGTCCGTTCATTGGCCAATACGGTACCGATGAAATATGTGGTGGGTGTTGCACTACCCATGCTCCTGTTCTCGATCGCGCTGCACCATTGGGCGGGCGTGTTGGATACGGTGCATGTGCTCTGGCCATGGCCCTTGCTCGCCGTGGCGTACTTCGGACGGGTACACCGGCTGGGATTCGCTGAGGCGGTACTGGCCCTGGCGGTGCTCTCGGCGTTCACCGCCCACCTGCTCACGCGGTCGGTGCGGGAACGGGAGGAACTGCAACGCACGGCCGTGGCCGAACGCCTGCTGAGCCAGGAGGATCCGGTGGTGGAACAGATGTTCCGGGAACTCGCTCCCCAACTGCGCACGGATCCGGTCCTGTATGCTTCGCTGACGGACTCGATGCCTTGCACCGCCGCTGACCTGGACCGCTTGGTGCGACAAGAACGCTTCTCCGGCTATTGGGAGCGCTACGACGTTCGGCTCTATGCTTTCGGCACCGATGGAATTCCGCGATGCGCCACGGATGCCACACCACCTTTCATCGGGTCCGGCGCCTTGTCCATTCCGGGCCGCTCGGTGGCCATCACCGACATGCCTGATCTTCATGTGGAACATGGTACTGACAAGCGTCCCTTCTACCATGCGCGCGTAGCGATCATGCCGGCGGACACTCTGGGACCTGCACAGCTCATCGTCGAACTCCATCCGCGCCTGGTGCCAGAAGGGCTCGGGTTCCCGGAGTTGTTGCTGGCCGGTAGCGACCCGCTGGACCAACGCATCGACCGCTACGATCGTGCGCGCTACGAGAGCGGACAACTGGTGGAAGGGTCTGGGGCGACGGTGTTCCCCCTGCGCTGGGACCCGGACCGCACGGCACCCATGCCGGTCGCCGACCATACGCTCTTCCCATATGGAGACCCCACTGGGGCGCTCTTGGTACTAAGCGTGCCAGAGGTCACCTGGGTGGATAAAGCCACAGGGTTCAGCTACCTCTTCGCCTTCTTCAGCTTGTTGTTCGTGCTGGTCTTCGGCGGCGTTTCGTTGGTCCGGAACCGTGGGCTTCCATCCGTGAGCATCGCCGGAAAGGTCCGCCTCGCCTTGGTTTCGTTCACGGTGATCGGGCTGGTTTTCTTCGGTCTTGGCACGCAGCGGCTCCTCAGCGGTTCCTACGCCGAACGAAGCACTGCGGCGCTGGTGGAAAAAACCCGCTCCGTTCATGTCGAACTGCAGCGCAGATTGGATGGCACGGCGCCGTTCACTGGTGACCGTAACGCCTATCTGGACCATGTGCTCGGGCGGCTCAGCAACATCTTCTTCACCGATATCCATGTGTACCGCCGCGATGGCCAAGTGCTCTCCTCCTCACGTCCCCAGTTGTTCTCCGCCGGGTTGCTCGGACGCCGAATGGACCCCGCCGCATATCTCGAATTGGCGATCCGTGGTTCGAACATGTTCGTGCATGAAGAAGCCCTCGGCAAGGCGGTACATCGCGCAGCGTATATGCCCCTGCGCGACGATCGCGGTGTTTTGCTCGGCTACCTTGGGCTTCCCTCCTTCGCCGACCAAGCCCAACAGGACCGCGATCGCGCCGCCGTGTATGTGGCTGTCGCCAACCTCTTCGTGCTGCTCTTCGCCCTCAGCGTGCTGGTGGCGGTGTTCATCAGCAACTGGACCACGCGGCCATTGGATGTGCTGAAGGAAAGCTTGCGTCGCGTTGCGCTCACGGGAGCGAACGTCCCATTGCGCTATCGCGGACAGGATGAAGTAGGACGGCTCGTGGAGGTCTACAACAGCAAAGTGGAGGAACTGCGCGAAAGCGCGGAGAAGCTCGCGCGCAGCGAGCGCGAGAGCGCCTGGCGCGAAATGGCGCGGCAGGTGGCGCACGAGATCAAGAATCCGCTCACCCCGATGAAATTGAACGTGCAGCACTTCCAACGCACCTGGGACCCCGGTGCGAGCGACGCACGCGAACGCCTGGACCGTTTCACCACCGCGCTGGTCCAGCAGATCGATGTGCTGGGACGTATCGCCGGTGAGTTCTCCCATTTCGCCCAGATGCCGCCCGCCCGACCCGAGCCCCTGGACCTGCGCGACGTGGTCTCCGCAGCGATCGGTCTGTTCCACGGTCACCCGAACGTGCATTTAACGCTCGATGCGAGCGGCCCCATCCCGGTGCTTGCCGATCGCGAGCATCTGTTGCGTGTCTTCAATAATCTGCTCCAGAACGCGCTACAGGCGATCCCGAACGACCGCGACGGATCGGTCCGCGTGGTGATTCGCCGCGAGGACGGACAGGCCGTCGCCGAAGTACGCGACAACGGGACCGGCATCGCAGAAGATGTGCGCGACCGCATCTTCACTCCCAGCTTCACTACCAAGACCAGCGGCATGGGCCTGGGCCTGGCCATGGTGAAGCGCATGGTGGAACAAGCCGGAGGAACGGTCCGGTTCGAGACACGCGTGGGGGAAGGGAGTACCTTCTTCCTCACGCTGCCACTCCAAACCGAAGGAGCGATCTGAGGAGGTGTTCCCTCGAAGCCCCCGAGCCAAGGAGAAATTCTCGTCCTGTCTCTTCATGTCTCCGCACCTCCGTGAGAGGGCATGCATGGACTGTGCGAGATACATTTGACCGATGTCCTACACGAACCTCCTGATCAACGATGCGGAAGGCATCCGCACCATCACCATCAACCGGCCGCAGCAGCTCAATGCGCTGAACCGCGACACGATCGATGAGCTCGATCGCGCCTTGAGCGAGGCGGATGCGGACAAAGGCGTGCGCGTGATGATCATCACCGGCAGCGGGGCCAAGGCCTTCGTCGCTGGTGCGGACATCAAGGAGTTCGCGCACTTCGCAGTGGAAGAGGGCAAGGCCTTGAGCGCCGATGGCCAGCGCAAGCTCTTCGACCATGTGGAGCGCATGCGCAAACCTGTGATCGCGGCCGTGAACGGCTTCGCCCTAGGCGGCGGACTCGAACTCGCGATGAGCTGCCATATCCGCATCGCCAGCGACAACGCCCGTATGGGCCTACCGGAAGTATCGCTCGGCGTGATCCCCGGCTACGGAGGCACGCAGCGCCTGGCGCGACTGGTGGGCACGGGTAAGGCGATGGAGATGATCCTCACCGCCATCGCCATCGATGCGAACGATGCCCTGCAATGGGGGCTCGTGAACCGCGTTGTACCGCAGCACCAGCTGCTCTCCACCTGTGTGGAACTGGCCACG